>NZ_FRCO01000007.1:0-137695 GCF_900142945.1 Fibrobacter sp. UWB7 | reverse complement strand
AAGGTGTTGCAAAACGAAGTGAAAATGAGTAATTTTAGTCCTAGAACTATGTCAAATTCATGGATGAAAGATTATGATGAGGCTGTCCTCAGGTATGAGGGTGCGCAAGACAAGGCTCGCGAAATGGCTATGAGAATGCTGGTAAAAGACGAGCCTGTTGATAAAATTGTCGAGTATACTAGACTCTCTGTTTCTGATGTTCTGGCTCTCAAGGCTTCCCTTGATCAGAAACAGTGAGTGCATTGAAATTGAAGTGATTGCTTTTTAATCAAAAAAATCCCCGAAATCAGTTGATTTTCGGGGATTCTTGTTAAAAGGGCGTTTTTTTTGCAAAGAAGCCGAGGGATGTTATTCTACTCCGATGCCGAGACCTCTAAACGGAACGTATCGGAGCTGTTCCTTGTTGTCGATAATGACTGCAACACCGGTAAGGAAGTACGGCCAGTGGCTTGTAACGTGGAACTTGTAGTTCACGGCTCCGTTAGAGACGAATACGCTGAACGGGAGAACAAAGTCGTCGTGGGTACAGATGACGCGGTACTTGTTCATGGAGGCGTAGCCTGGGGCGATGTCCTTCTTGATGATTTCTTCGGATTTTTCCTTGAGGTCGTAGAAGGCGTCGGCATAGAGGTTGTCGTATGCCCAGCCCGCAATGACGAGACGGACGTTTGTCGTGGAGTCGTCATAGAACTTGTAGCGTTCGCTGTCTTTCTTGTACCAGCTGATGGAATAAAGGCTGGTTGTGTCATGCTGGAATGTCTGTTGTCCGCGGCCAAGGTTGATGTTGTAGCAGGTCTGTTCGGTGCGGACGTAGTTGGTGTGCGAATACACAAATTCATCGGCGCTGATGAGCTTTTTACCGACGGCTCGGGCTTGTCTTACGCCGTCAGACGGTTGACCGTTGACGGAGTCGGGTTCGTTTTCCCAGTAGGTGAGGGGCGTTTCACGACCGGTCTGTGCGTCGTCGCGTTCGCCGTGGCGGATGATGAACACAGCCTTTTCATTGCAGCGGACGCTCTTGAAAACGTCAGCGATGTCAGCGAGTCCGTTGGTGTCAAGGGGGATGTCGGCGACAGGGGTTTCAACGCAGCTCGGATCGAGTTCTGCGGTTCCTACCGAGGAACTGGACTGGGTTGGCGGAACGTCTGTGGAAGAGCTGGATTCACCGATCGGAGCTGTGGCGGAGCTGGTGTTTGCGTCGGCAGAGCTTGCCGGGAGCTGATCTGTGGAAGAGCTGGAAAGCTGTTCTTGCTGTATTTGGCTGCTTGAACTTTGGCTAATGGCTGTGCTAATCGGGGATGTTGCGGAGTCGTCACCGCAGGCTGACAAAAGCGAGGCGGAGAGGATTGCGCCGGTAAGAGCTAAAGAAATGCGAGAAATTTTATGCATTGCGTGAAATTCCTTGTTTTTATCCCTCTAAATCTATTTATGTTGCGTGGTTTCTTCAAGTAAATTTTTCCTAAAAACCTTTAAAAAGCTGTTTTGGGATGATTTGGGGTGAAAATGCGTTTGAAAAAGCGCTTAAAAAGCGCTTAAAAAGGCGGGACGTGCATATAAAAAGGTCAAAATGATGCTTTTTATATGTGTTTTATGAATAAATTAATTACTTGCTGTGGTGCATGGTGCATATAAAAAGGCTTTTTGGGGAGTTTTTATATGCATGGAAAACTACCTGTTTGGATAATTGTATGATTAATTTGTACTAGAATTATGGAAAAATGCATATAAAATTTGAAAAAATGAAGATTTATATGCATAGGGCTGTTTTTGAGGGGGCGTTTAACGCAAAAAAACGTGTTTTTTTATGCTTTTGTTTCAACGGGTTTGTCGGAATTGTAGTTGATTTCGTTGCGGCGCTTGAGTTCCTTGTTGAGCGGCCAGTAAATCAGTGCAAAAACGATGTATCCGATGAGGAGCACAATCCAGTGGTTGAGCCCGAAACCGATTTCTATGTAGCGCATGGTCGCAAACATGAACGGCCCTGCAATGAGGAATAGCGGGAGCTGTCTGCATTGGTCGCCGAGCGAGTAACGGCTCTCGTAGCTTACGATGGAATTCATCATCGGGAAGCTGGTGCAAAAACCGCCCATCAGGCGCTTGATGAACATGAGTCCGGAAACAACTCCTGCGATGGCGGGCGCCTTGATGTAAACCGGGAGCGGGGTCTTGTAGCGCACGCCTGCTTTGTACTTTTGCTTCTGGAAGAAAATCACGCCGATGACAAAGTCAAAAACGCAAGCGCCGATAAAGTACGCTTCGCCTTCCGGGATGCGTGCATGCAAAAATGTTCCGAGTGCGACAAAAAAGGCGAGTCCTGCAATAATCGACGGTACGATTGGTACTTTTACTTTGTAGTGGAGAATGCGTACAATGTGTACGTACAACATGCACATGAAGCCCGAAACTGCATTTTCGGTGCCCATTGGGAGTCCGACAGCGATGTAGGCAAAACCGCAGGGAATAGGGATTGTTGCTGTGACCGCTTTGAGTTGCGGGTCCTTGAGGTAGGCGCTCAAGGTGCCGAGGGCGGTAACCATAAAGACGAGCAGCCAGTCGTATGCCGAAAAATGGAAATTTAACGCTTCAAACATCGTGCCCAAAGATAGAAAATAGTGGCTAATTGCTATATTCACACGCAGAGGTTTTATTATGAAAGTTTTGGTAACTGGTGTCGGTGGCCAGCTGGGTCACGATGTGATGAATGAACTTGCAAAACGCGGCTACGAGGGTGTCGGTAGCGATATTGCTCCGGTTTATTCCGGTGTGGCTGATGGCAGTGCTGTGACCACGATGCCTTATGTTCCGATGGATATTACGAATGCAGCTGCGGTTGCAGAAACCATCAAGAGCGTGAAGCCTGATGTAATCGTGCATTGCGCTGCTTGGACGGCGGTGGACCTTGCCGAAGACGAAGACAAGAAGGCGAAGGTCTTTGCAATTAACGCCGAAGGCACGGAAAACATTGCTTGCGTTGCTAAAGAAATTGATGCAAAGATGGTCTACATCAGCACGGACTACGTGTTTAATGGCCGTGGCACTTCTCCGTGGAAACCGGACTGCAGGGATTACGAACCGCTCAACGTCTATGGCGAATCCAAGCTCAAGGGTGAACTTGCCGTGAGCGGAACGCTTGAAAAGTATTTCATTGTACGTATCGCCTGGGTGTTCGGCCTTAATGGCAAGAACTTCATCAAGACGATGCTCAAGGTGGGCGAGACTCACGACACCGTCCGCGTTGTTTACGACCAGATTGGTACGCCGACTTACACGCTCGACTTGAGCCGCCTCCTCGTCGATATGATTGAAACGGATAAGTACGGCTACTATCACGCCACGAACGAAGGTGGATTCATCAGCTGGTACGATTTCACGAAGGAAATCTACAAGCAGGCTGGGCTCCCGACTAAGGTGTTGCCGGTAACGACGGCGGAATACGGACTTTCCAAGGCCGCACGTCCGTTCAATAGCCGCTTGGACAAGAGCAAGCTTGTGGAAGCTGGCTTCAAGCCGCTCCCCACATGGCAGGATGCGCTTGGCCGTTACCTCAAGGAAATCGGCGTGCTCGTGTAAGACCTAAGAAAATCTTTCGTACAAGGCGTCTCGTTCCACCGGAACGAGGCCTTCTTTTTTGATGAGGTCTTGCATGCGTTCCGGGCTCATGCCCACGGGAACCGTGGCGCCAGCAGCATGCGTGATTTTCTCTTCGATAATCGTGCCGTCCAAATCCGATGCGCCGGCGTGGAGTGCCTTCATAGCTGTCTCGATGCCCATCTGGATCCAGTAAGCCTTGATGTGCGGGAAGTTGTCCAAAAATAAACGAGAAACAGCGACCGTGCGGAGGATGTCTTCTTCGCTTGTGATGTTCGGGACAATCTGGTGGAGCGCATTGTGCTCCGGATGGTACACGAGCGGGATGAATGCGAAGAATCCCGGAGCCTCGTCTTGCAAGTCGCGGAGCATCTTCATGTGCGCGATGCGGTCTTCAATCTTTTCGATATGGCCGAAGAGCATGGTTGCATTCGTCGGGATGCCGAGCTTGTGGGCTGCACGATGGACGTCGAGCCATTCTTCGCCAGTTTCCTTGCCCGGGCAAATCTTGTCGCGTACACTTTGTACTAAAATCTCGGCACCGCCACCGGGGAGAGCGTCAAGACCTGCGTCCTTGAGCGTTGCCATAATCTGTTCGGGCGTCTGGCCAGAAATTTTGGCGAAGTGGCAAATTTCAACGGCAGTAAAAGCTTTCAAGTTTGCGGATGGAAATTCCTTGCGGAGCTTGCGCAACATCTCGATATAGTAATCGAACGGATGGTCGGGATGGAGCCCGCCAACAATGTGCAATTCGCGGGCGCCTTTGCTAATGGCTTCGGCGGCCTTGTCGCGGATGGTTTCGTAATTCCAGTCGTAAGCGGTCGGGCTGTCTTTTTTGATGCGGCTGAAGGCGCAGAATTTGCAGTGCAGCACGCACACGTTCGTGTAGTTGATTTGGCGGTTGTTCACCCAGTAAACGGACTTCCCGTGGCGCGCTTCTTTTTCGGCGTTGGCGCGTGCGCAAAGTTCATCGAGCGGTGCGTTCAAAAATAAATCGAGAGCTTCTTGTTCTGAAATGCGAGACATACTACAAATATAAAAAAGAAAAGACCTAGAGTGAATCTAGGTCTTTTTAGTAGCGGGGGCAGGACTTGAACGCTGCGACCTTCGGGTTATGAGCCCGACGAGCTACCAACTGCTCCACCCCGCGTCGAGGTTGTCCCATATATAGAAAATTATAACAGGTTTGGCAAGAGTGAAAAGCAGAGTATTTGTCGGAGTAAGTTTTTTTTATGTTTTCCCGCGATTTATGCACGAATTTGACTATACGAATTTTTTCAAAATGTGCTTGCTTGCGTAGAAATAATCAATTCCGCTCACGATTGTAATGGTGGTTATGATGCCCATCACGACAATCGGGAACTGATGCCAGATGCTTTCAAATCCAGGAATCAATGCGCGGACCGGATCGATAGCGCCAAGAAGAATCGCGACAATGCCGATGCCTTGCAATGCGGTTTTCCACTTGCCACTGCGACGTGCGGGCATCACGAGGCCTTCACTTGCGGCGAGCGTTCTGAGCGTTTCCACACTAGATTCGCGGAAGTAAATCAGCGCGACCATCCACACGGGCGCATAGCCTGTAGCGATAAAGCACATGAAAATCGTCATGTTCGAAATCTTGTCGCTGAACGGGTCAAGGTATTTGCCGAGCGTGCTGACTTCGCCCATCGCGCGGGCGAGCTTGCCGTCCAAGAAGTCCGTGAGCATGAAGCCGAGCACCATCACGAGCGAAAGCACTTTAAAGACGATGTTGTTGTTGCTGTAATCCAGATCGTTATCGTAGAAGAACACCCAAAGGAAAAACGGCGTGAGCACAATGCGGCTCATGGTGAGCTGGCTTGCAATCGAAAGCGGCTTGCGGTGTGCGGGGTCGCGGTAGTACCAGTACGCGTATGCTGCAGTGGAGGCGGCTATGAGCAAAATGGAAATGACCATCATAATTTGTTGGTAATTTTCCAAGTTCAGCAAGTATACGCCCATCGTAATTGTGACAGAAAGATTTGCAAGTTTGCTCCAGCGGCGCTTGCGGGGGAGTTGCTTCCCTTCGCGGAGAACGCCGAGCGAAAATAGCGTGTGGGCTATCAGTCGTCCAAGCAAGACGGCGCAACCGACACCGAGAATTTTTTCGGCGCTTTCGTTCTGGATCAAGTCGCGGAAGAAAATGCTTGTCATTACGATGAACTGCAAGAACCCATCGATGGTGTTGAGCCAAAGTCGGTAATAGGGCTTTTCAATTTCTTGGCTCTTGAGCTGGAACAAGTTGACCCAACCCATGATAAGCGCAATACCCACAAAGGAGCATGCCATCGTGGTCCAGTCTTTCCAGATGAAGATTATGACACAGACAAAGATGAGAGCACGCATGATGCTCCAAATGCGTGACCTTAAACGAACATCAGAAGTTTTTTCTGGTTCTGTCATAAATTATTCTCCAACAGCTGCTTTGCATGGGTGCGGACCGTTTCGGAGGTCCCACCTAACATTCTAGCAATTTCTTCGATACGTCCGTTCTTGTCGAGGTCAATAATGGACGTAAATGTCCTTCCGTCAACCTCTTTCTTGCTCACGGCGAGCTGATTTTTGGCTCGGCTTGCGACTTGATGCAAGTGGGTGATGGTGAGCACTTGGTGGTGCTTCCCTAAATTGCGCAGCGCTTCGCCAATGCTATTGCCCGTTTCGCCCGAAATTCCGGAATCCACTTCATCGAAAATCAGGAGCGGAACCTTGTCGAGTTCTGCCATGACGCTCTTGATGGCGAGCAGCACACGGCTGAGTTCACCGCCAGAGACTGCCTTTTGCAACGACTTTTCGCCTTCACCCGGGTTCGGGGCGAGCAAGAATTCGATGCGGTCGGCGCCGTTTGGCGTCGGGTCCTGTTCGGTGATGCTCGTAAAGAATTTGGCTTTTGGCATGCCGAGGCTGTGCAAGATTTCTTGCACGGCCGAGTCAAAGCGCTGGGCTGCTTCTTTACGCTTCTCGGTAAGACTTGATGCCAAGCGGTAGGTCTCTGCTTTGTGGGCTTCTGCTTTGCGTTTGAGCTCATCGAGGTCGGCATCGAGATTCTCGAGACTGTCGAGTTCCTGCTTACGTTGTTCGGTGAGCGCAATAAGCCCTGCCACATCGGTGCGGTACTTGCGCTTGAGTTTTTGAATCGTTGCAATTCGAGAATTGGCGCGGTCGATTTCGACGGGACTCATGGACTTTGACGGGCGGAGCCTCTGCAGGTCCTTGCAAATTCCTTCGAACGGGTCCGCGACTTCGACGAGTGCGTTCAAGTCTTCTTCGTAATGCGGAATCTTTTGAGCGAGACTGCGCAACTTGTACTGAAGGTTCTGGACCTGTTCCAAGATGCCGTTGTCGCAACCGATCAATCCCTGAATTTCATTTAGCAGGTTGTGTTCCGCTTCGCTCTTGCTTGCTACGTTGACCTTTTCTTCAAGCTCTTCTTCTTCGCCATCGCGAAGCGCCGCTTTTGAAAGTTCATCGTATTGGAATTTCAAAAAGTCCTTTTGCTGCGCCAGATCTTTGGCGTGCGCTTCAGTCTTTTGAATCTCGGCGAGAACGTTGTTCCAGGCGTTATAGCTTTTTGAATAGTTTATCAGTAACTCGTTGTTGCCCGCGTATTCATCGAGCATCTTTGCATGCGTGCGGATGTCGCGCAATAACAGCTGTTCGCTTTGCCCGTGCATCTGGATAAGCGATTCGCCAAGCTCCTGCAAATCCGAGAGACTGACGACAGAACCGTTCACGCGGGCGCGTCCCTTTCCGTTTTCAAGAATCTCGCGGCGGATGATGAGTTCATCGTCGTCATCGAGTTCCAACTTTGCAAGAATTTGTTTGACCTCGGGTTCATTCGAAATGTCGAATGTTCCTTCGATGACCGCTTTTTCTTCGCCTGTGCGGACCATCGACGCTTGCGACTTGTCTCCGCAGACCATGCGGAGCGCTTTCATCAAGACGGACTTGCCGGCGCCAGTTTCACCCGTGATTGCGGTAAAACCTTCATGGAACGGGACGCTTGCTTCGGCAATGAGTGTAAAGCTGTTTATTGTGAGTTGCTTTAACATGATTATTTCTAGTTATTAGTCATTAGTTATTAGTTGCTAGTTGCTGCTATTGACTACTGACTAATGACCATTGACTAATTCCTATTTTTCAAACTCTATAATACTTCTGTAAATAGGTCTGCCTTCTTTGCGGTACTTGCGTTCGAAACCGGTCGTGATGCCTTCGGTGGGCTCAGCCGTATTGCGGACGAGCACCTTGCAAGTCGGATAGGCATCGAATGTTTCAAGAGCGATTTCGTTGTATTCCTTGTGGTCGGTACCCCAGTAGAAAATGCGCTTGCCCGGTTTTAAGCAACGTGCGACTTCATCGAGAAAGTCGGGGCGGAGCAAACGGTTCTTGTGGTGGCGTTCCTTTGGCCACGGGTCCGGGAAGTACATGTGGAAAGCATCGACAGTGTTGTCCTTCACGGCGTCGCGCAAGAAGTAGAAAACGTCACCGCGCAACATGGCAGCATTGCCCTGAGCGACGATACCGCGCTTTTCCATGCGTTCGTGTGCAAATGCTGCCCAGGTGAAGTCCCATTCGCTACCCATGATAAAGTAGTCCGGATGCTTCTCGGCGTAGTCCGTCATGAAGTTGCCCTTGCCACTTCCGATTTCGACTTCGATGTGTCCGTTTTCGTTCGGGAACATGTCTTTCCAGGTGAAGTCAAGCTTGTGCGGCTTTCCGTCCGGCGTCTTGATGGGCTTGCGGTCGCCATTCGTGCGGAACACATAATGCCACAGCGCCTTCATTTGCGGGTCCTGACTCAAGTCTCGATAAAACTCCGGAATCACGACTTCCTTCGGAGCCTTTTCTTCTTCTAAAATTTCGTTGTTGATTTCTTCTGCCATGTTCTTGTTCCTATTAAACTTTACTGGATCCTTCGACTTCGCTCAGGATGACGCTGTTAAATAAACGCTATGATCCTTTCCTTAAACTTCTCCGGGATTGCCTTGTCTAGCATTTCGCGAATGTGCCTTTCGGAATACTTCATCGAGAAATGGCTCAAGATGATTTTTTCGCACTTGATTTCATCATCAAGCTCGTTGAGCGCATGCACGATATCTTTCAAGTGGCTGTGGCCCTTCTTTTTGCTCATCGCCTCTTCGCCATCGTCGAGGAACGTGCATTCCGTAATCAGCACCTTCGACTGGAAAACGCGACTGTTGTCGAGCAAGCTTTCGCCAAGGCAATCGCCCATAAAGCTCACGAGCGGATCGTAAACTTCACGCGTGATTTCGACACCGTTCTTGCGGAGTTCGATAATTTCGGCGGGCGTTTTCCCGAGGAATTCGTCCTTGAGTTTTTTCTTGTAAAAGTAGAGCGTGCCGCCCATCGCCGGGATGGAATGCTTGACTTCGAACGCTTCGAGCGCGAGGTCCTTGCGGTATCTCAAAAATTGCAATTCGCCTGCGGTAACGGGTTCAATTTCCGGGTAGCGGAATTTCGCTTCGCCAACGCCTTCGAACAGAGCTTCTGCCTTAATCCATGCCTTTGCATTTTCGCTCAAGCATTCGGGCATGTAATAAACGCTGTCGCGTTCGACACCCATCATCTTGCGCAAACTGTGGTGACGCATCAGGCAGCGCGCGTGGTCGCCGTGCGCATGAGTCAGGAACACGTGGTTCAGAGGTATCGCCGAGAGAGGGCATTCGCCCATGTCAATGCAAAAATCCAGCTCTGGAATTTGGATGTATGTCGCCAGTCCGGAAATCGAAAATCCGGAAATAGGCGAGCATGGCGTATCAACGTGGATTTGCCGCAGAGCGTTGTGTATGTACTTGTTTTCGTTCACTTTTTTACCGCCCGATAATTTAGCAAAAAAGGAAATCAAAAAAATGACACTAAAAAAAGCAGCCCCTTAAGAGCTGCTAAAAAACTTGTTCGATTTATTTTTTATCGGTTCGAAACGATTCTATCGAATTCCGTGCAAGACATGGTTTCGATGTTCACACCCATAGCCCTGCTACGAGTCCTGTCGTTACCCTTCTTTTCGGGGATGCGGAAGCAGAAGTCGTACTTGTTGCCTCTGTCGGTCGGGATGCCCATCTTGAAAATGCGGAGGCGTTCAGAACCCTTAGGCGTAATTTCGAAGTAGTCGTAAGTGTTCTTGACGCGTTCGAGGCGCTTTTCCTGGCTGAATTCGAGTTCGTTCGTAATCGGGCCCTCGAGGTTGATCGGGAGGGAGTTCTGGAAGCGGAGCTCGAGCTTGCCGTTCGTTTTTACGATAGACGTTTCGGACGGCTTGATCAGGTAACGCTGCTGAGGAATGTTCTTATACGCAATGTTGTGTCTGCTTGCCTTGCGCACGCCGCAAACTTCACGCATGTCAGGGTTAGCGACAAAGTCGATATCGCGGCAAATGGGGGGGAGGTCGGTCGGAACTTCGAGGTCTTCGCCGTTTTGAGCAGAGGAGCCTGCGCAACCAACCAAGAATGAAACTGCAAGGATGCAAGACGACAACAAAAATTTATTCTTCATGTCCTCAAATATAAGTTTATTATATGCTATTGCGGAAAATTTTTTGAAAATGAACTAAATAGATGTTATTTTCTGCATAATTTTTAAAAGTTGTAAATATTTGTTAACTTTTTCTTTGTGTTGAGGCCTTTGTACCCTTTGGAGTTTGAAAAAATATTCTATCTTTGGCGTTGAAATTGAGATTGGGGTCAAAATGAAAATCTACAGCTGGAACGTCAACGGTATTCGTTCCGTACTGAAAAAAGGCTTTGAAGATTGGTTCACTGCGACCGATCCCGATGTGCTTTGCCTTCAGGAAGTCCGCGCCGAAAAAAGCCAAGTTGCTGAAGTGGCAAGCCGTGAAGGCTATTATACCTACTGGAACGCTTGCAAGCGCAAGAAGGGTTACAGTGGTGTTGCCGTGTATTCAAAGATTGAACCGGATGCGGTTAATTACGGCTTTGACATCGAAGAATTCGATGAAGAAGGTCGTGTACTCCAGCTGGTGTTCCCGGATTGGGTGCTCAACTGCATTTATTTCCCAAATGGTGGTCAGGGCGATGACCGCTTGGACTACAAGCTTCGCTTCTACGATGCGTTCCTTGAAAATTCCAAGCAGTGGCTCGCCGATGGCAAGCATGTGGTGACTGTTGGTGACTACAATACCTGCCACAAGGAAATCGATATTGCTCGCCCCAAGGAAAACGAGAACGTGAGCGGCTTCTTGCCGATTGAACGCGCCTGGATGGACAAGTACGTCGAAAACGGCTTTGTCGATACGTTCCGCACGTTGCATCCGGATACCCGTGACTCTTATTCCTGGTGGTCGAACCGCTTTGGCGCACGCGAACGCAATGTCGGTTGGCGTTTGGACTACGGCTTTGTTGATGCCGCCCTCATGCCGAATGTGGTGAGCTCCGAAATCTTAAGTGATGTCAAGGGTTCGGACCATTGCCCGATTTGCTTGGAACTCGAACCGCCGTTCCTCCCGATTCCCATCAAGAAGTCGGAAGACATTTAAGTCGATAAATATTTAAAGCTAAACACAAAATTTAAAAAGCCTCGCCATCTGTGAAGAGCGAGGCTTTTTGCTTATTTTGTCTTGACGATCATCCATGCTTCGTCGAAGTATTTTTCCGCTTCGCCCAAGTCCGTGAGGAATACCATGCGGTTTATTTCTTGCTTGTTCGGATTGATAACGCGGTTGTTCTTAAAGTCGTCATCCATGATTTCGAGGCTTGCCTTGTTGGGCGTGGCGTAGTTGATCGCCTTGGCGAGCTGGGCTCCGATTTTAGCATCGAGGATGTAGTTCATAAAGGCGTATGCGCCCTCGGGATTTTTCGCTCGACTGCTGAGCGTCATGGCATCAACCCACATAAAGCTGCCTTCTGTCGGAATGGCGTAATGCAGCGTAGAATCAGTGTCAATGGCATCCATGGCTTCTCCGCTGAAGACGATGGCTGCCCAGTTGCTATCGGCAATTACTTTGTCCTTTCCGATGTCGGAACCGTCAAAGCCTGCGAAGTGCTTGTCTTTTTTCGCCTGCAAAATGTAGTCCACGGCCTTATTGAGCTCTTCTTGCTTGATGCTGTTGGCGTTATAGCCGACTGCCTGGAGCGCCATGCTGAGCATGGAGCGGCTTTCGTTTAAAAGGCTGAAATTACCTTTGGTGTTATTTGCGTCAAAAAGCAAGGAGTAGCTTACGCTATCGGGGTGGAATTTGCCTCCGCGGTAGAGAATGCCTGTAGTGCCCCAAAGATAGGGGAGACTGTAGGTGTTTGTCGGGTCGTAGGCTTGGCCTAAAAACTGCGGTGCCACGTTCACGTGGTTTGGAATTTTGTTGGTGTCAATGGAAGAAATTAGCCCAAGGTGCACCATCTGCTGGATGACTACATCCGATGCAATGATGACATCGTATTTGCCGGAATCCGCCGTTATAAGCTTTGCGATCATTTCTTCTTGAGCTTCGTAAAGCTCCAGCTCCACATTGTAGCCGGTCTTGTTACGGAAGTCATCAAGCAATGCAGGATCGATATATTCGCTATAAATCATTACCGTGACATTTTTTGTAGACATTGTGTCCCCCTGCTTTTGAATGCAGGCGGTTATCGCAATTGCCACGAAAAGTGCAATAATGAAGATTGTCTTTTTCAAGTTGTTCTCTCAATGCCTAGTAATGATACGATAAACATAAAAAAATCTTATTGCATGAGAGCGTTGTTTTTGAATTTATAACAAAAATCCTGACACTTTGTGTGTCAGGACTTCAGTCACTAATAACTATTGACCAACGACTATTGACTAATGACCAACAACTAACTATGCAGGTATTCGATGATGGCGTCGTGAATCGTGGTGAACACGCTGCGGAGTTCGTCTTCGTCTTCTTCCAAAAGCGTCACGCGGAAGCCCTTGAGGTCCGTGCAGAAGCTCGTGCTCGGCACAACGCAGATGCCCTTTGCGCCCAGGAGATAGTACACGAAGCGGTAGTCGAGATTCGTCGTCTTGCTGCACCATTCTTCGACTTTCTTCTTGATAATCGGATTGTCGATCTTCAGCGTCTGGTGATTGTTGAGCGTACCTTCGCGGAAGATGATGGTGTTGTAGAATGCACCGTAAGTTGGGTTGAAATAGAGCTCCGGAATGTCGGAGAGGATTTCGTTAATGATCGCACTGCGGCGGCCAATCTTTTCGTTCAATGCCTTGCGGTGTTCCATGAAACGTTTGTCGCCGAGAACGCGCGGAATTGTCATCTGCGGGAGCGTTGTGGAGCAGACTTCCACCATCTTGGCGTTGTCGATAGCGCGGCAGAAGGCGTCGAACTGTTCGTCCTTGTCGCGGTTGTAGTATTCAGCCCAGCCGCAACGAGCGCCCGGCCACGGGTATTCCTTGGAAATGCCCTTGAGCGCAATGCCCGGAACGTCACCGATGTATTCGGCGAGTGCGTAGGCGTGAGCTCCGTTGTACGTAATCTTGTTGTAGATTTCGTCGCAGATGATGAAGAGGCCGTAGCGCTTGGCGATATCGACAATCTTCTGGAGGATTTCGAGCGGGTAGACCATGCCGGTCGGATTGTCCGGGTTCAAAATCAAGATGCCCGCGATGCTCGGGTTGTACTTCACCTTGTTCTCGAGTTCTTCGAGGTCCGGGTACCAGTGGTGTTCCGGCTGCAGACGGTAGGTAATCGGTGCCGTGTGAGCATGGGCGGCTTCGGCAGAGCTATGCGTAGAGTAGGCCGGGGCCGGTCCGATGATACGGGTGTTCATCGACAAAAGGCTATAAATGGTGGCAATTGCATCGCCGAGACCATTGAAGAAAACGATATCATCGACGTTGATCTGTGCACCGCCGAGCTTGTTGTTCTCCTTCACCAGGAATTCGCGGGTCTCGAGCATGCCCTTGGAGGGGCAGTAGCCGTAGCTGCGGTTTGTGCGGACGAGGTCCACAACAATGTCCTTGATCCAGTCGGGAACCTGGCATTTCTTTTCAATCGGGTCGCCGATGTTTTCCCAATGGATTGGCAAGCCGAGTGCCTTGAGCTGGTTTGCCTTCTTCACGATCTCGCGGATTTCGTAAGAAAGTTCCTTAGCACCTTCGCTCAACAATCTTCTACGCATTTTGGACTCCTATAGCGGTTTCGAAAATTCTTTTTGCGCTGTAATTATAGCATAAAATTGTTCAAGAATTTCCGTTGTTCCTTGTGGTTAGTGGTTAAAAAGGGGGTAAATAAAAAAAGCAGCCTTTTGTGGGACTGCCCTTGAAACGTTTTGTCTGGATTTTAGCGCGATGCTTTTCAGATCTCAGTTTCTTTGGACAGCCCCATAATAGCTCGGGCTGCTGCCGGGCTTGCTGCAATCGCTTTCGCTGCGATGGTGTTCTGTCCAAAGATATTCATGTGCCAAAATATAGTTCTGGGGCTTACGAATGTCAAGAGAAAAATTTGTTGTAAATTTGTATATTAGCATGTATGAAAGAGAAAATGCGTTTTACATTTTTTGTTTTGCTTTGGGCAACGCTTCTTTTGAATGGTTGCTTTTATTGCGGTGATCATGAAGAAAAAGAAGATTTGGTTGCCTATACTTTTTCTGAAACATCCATTGCACTCATGGATTCCTTAAAAAATGAGTATGCCGCCAAGAATAAGTGGTCGACGTCCGAGGTCGAAAAAACGAAACCCTCGAAAGGCTATGATGACAATAAATTTGTGTATGATATGTATTGGTATAATAACAGCTCTGACCACAAAGGTGTTAAAGGAATTGTTCTTCGTTTTAATTTATTTGCTTGTACCCCTGACAATGATTGTGATTATAATTTTGTTATGGCCGATACAGTATCTCACCTTATCATAGAACTTCACGGGTGTGATAATTTTACTTGCAAAAATACGAGTCGCATTG
Source organism: Fibrobacter sp. UWB7 (assembly GCF_900142945.1). NCBI lineage: Bacteria > Pseudomonadati > Fibrobacterota > Fibrobacteria > Fibrobacterales > Fibrobacteraceae > Fibrobacter > Fibrobacter sp. UWB7. Next base: position 123,194 of record NZ_FRCO01000007.1, on the reverse strand, counting down.
TGGTGCATGATCGTGACTATCGTTTTGTCCGTGCTTTTGATAAAAGTCAATATTCCATTACAGATGGCGGCGATTTCGAATATTCGACGGATGGTGATTGCACGGTCTATAAAAAACTGAGTTTTAACTTGGTCATCAATGGTGAAGATATCAAGATAAACTGGAACATTAAAGACGGCTACATTGACTGCACTTCCACAAAATGTCATCGAGTTACAGATTATTCTGTGTGGGGTTGATATGATGAAATTGCTTTGCTCGTTTGTTCTGTTGCTTGTGATGGTCTTATCTTTGGTGGGCTGCGATAGTGTTGATACTGTATATGTTGTGCCTTCGAATAATGATCCTTATTCTTTGGAAAATCGAGAATTGCGCATAGGTGTAGATTTGGATTCTTCCATGGTTTTGGTTGCTGCTTCTGTCGATGTTCTTGATGATTCCCTGAAAAAGATTCGCTCTGTGGAATCTCGCGCTATAGGTGGATTTCGCCAATGGTATAAAAAGGATGGTTTGTCGTTTGAAGTTGCAGAACAAAACTACGAGTCTTCGTATTTAAAAGTTTCTTATACCTGCGTTTTGCCTAATGGCGATTCTGCAACGTTTGAGGATTATGTCGATATTGCGTGGGAAATGTATCCGACATTTTATTTAATCCAATCCTTGCGAAAATACAGGATAGAATCGCTTGTGAAAAAGGAAAAATTTCCGTTGTACACAGCGATTCGAATTGCTAATCGTGACTTGCTAGAATTCTTTTCGTTTAGCAGTGCACTTGATATCGAAAGTCAAGAGAAACACCTAGCTTGGATAAAGGAATATCCTTATTTGTATGGAGGCTATTATTTATCTGATCCTGATTTTCCTGATAATGTTGAAGCGATAGCCAAGGACTTTGATCGAGTCTTGACTAAAAACAAAAAAGTATCTGCTTTGGATACTGTGAAAATGGTGGATAACGCCTTGTTCAGTGGACAGACGGACATCCTTTTCCGCGATTCACATTATTGGTCAGCCTATGGCTTTCCTTATTGTGATTCAACACGTAGAGATAGTGTTGTTTTTAATAACATAAAAGGAAGCTATTACAAGGATTCTCTTTTTAAATGCGATGGTCGTGCATGGCGTAAAATAGGCCCCCGTTCTAGTAGTAGTTCGGTAATGAGTTCGAGTTCAGCAAATCCATTGGATTGGTGCCTTAAGGAAAGTAGAATCTTAGCAGCAGAAAATAAAACTTACAGCATTGCTTATGATAGCTTGTGTTCTTCTGAGGTAGTGAACCAAATAGATTCAGTCAATTTTCCGGGTGGTTTTTATGCGGATAGAGTGATGGATTTATCATCTGCTGAATTTTTGATGAACCTTGTTGATTCTGCTACGTGGCACTCACTAGCGTATTGGTATCGGATGCACCCTGTTTTGAGCTGGAATGAAGATGAAGTTTTGTGTCCAGATGGTTTTCACATTCCCGATACGCTAGAATTCAAGAATAGTCAATGGCTTTTTGACAATAATCAATTGGGAGCGTTTGAAACAAAAGCAATAGGTGATACGATTCCATCTGCGATAGAAGCTTTTGCATTTTTCTGGACATCTAATGCGAAAAGCGGTAATATACGGTATTGTGCCCAATTAAATTTTTACGACACTCCCTTATTCGTAGGTCAGTATTCCGCAAAACGGGCTGCAAAACCTTATTTTGTAGAAATTGTGGAATGCCCCGTGGATGTGACTATGGCTATACAGCTTGCTTGTGAGAAGGCTTTGGAAAAAAGGTGATTTTTACAGCCGCTTTCTGTTGGCAGGGAACCGGTCGTAGTACCGTTTTTTGTCTTCGTACATGCGGGCGTCGGCTTCGTGCATCGCAATGCGGATATCGCCACCGTTTGCATCGTAGTAGAACCCGACTGCAAAACTGACCTTGCCTGGAATCATCGATTTTTCGCGGAGTGCTTTGACTTTGGCTTCGAGCTCTTCTTTCGGCTTGTCGAGGGCGATAATCAAGAACTCGTCGCCACCTGCGCGGTAGAATTCGCAACCGTCGAACGTGAATTTTAAAAGCTGAGACGCGTCTTTTAAAAGCTTGTCGCCAGCGTCGTGGCCTTTATTATCGTTGACTGGCTTGAGGCCGTTCAAGTCTGCAAAGATGATACCGAGCGACTTGTACTGCACTTCGCCATTCAAGAACTGCGTCACGCGATTGTTCATGGAATTACGGTTCATGACGCCCGTCAAGAGATCCATGCTGCTGAGTAGTTCTAGCTGGTTCAAAAGCTGGTAGTTCGCAATTTCCGAGGCGACAAAGAATGCCGAAAGCTCAAGTGTTTCACGTATGTAGAGCGTGTTCGACGTGTCGAAATTCGTGGCCCAGAAAAAGCCTAGAGTAAGGCCGTTGTATTCGAGTGGCAATAGGACAAGGCTACGGACGTTAGCGGCTACAAGCGAATTGTACCATGTCGGGTTTTCCTGATGGATGACTTCGAGGTCGTCCTTGTTCTTGATCATCAGGCAATTGCTTCCGTTCAGTGTCTTTATCCAGGACCTTGCATAATCGACAAAGTTTTCGGATTTGAGTTCACGAATGGAATGGAGGCCGGAATCTAGTTTTAAGGCATCGCTAAATACGGACCACGTGTTGTCATTGAAGTCCGTCAGCATCACGCAGCAATAGCTTGCATCACAGATTTTGCGGATGTCCTCGATGACTTCGTCCATGGTCTTTTGCAAGTTTTTAGTACTGCGCAACTTGATACAAGTCCGCAATACGTTGGATGAAGTCTTAGCCGAAATGTTCGACATCGCGTCGACATTTTCTTCGAACGTAATTTCCTGGGAGTAGCTACAATACGCCTTTTTCGGGTCGTCAATAGCGAGCGGCATCATGTACAGGTTGATGCTGAAGGTGTAGCGCTCGGGGCGGATGTAGGCGTGTACAGGTTTCTTTTTGATGGCACATTCGTAGCAGAAGTTTTCGAAGTTGAGTTCCTTCTTCATGTAGCGTTCGTAGCTACTGCCGGGGACAAACTTTTCCTTAAAGACGACATTGCCATCTTTGTCGACCTTTTCCATGGCGCGGATATACAGGTCATTTGCGGCCTCGATGCGGATGGTGCCGATTCTGTCATCATCGCGCTTTTCGACCGACAAGATGCTTGTCATCGTGTGGAAGTTATCTACAAATTTCTGCAAATCCATCATTAACGGTTCCTGCACTCAGGGTGCCTTTCATAAAAAGCTTTTTTATCGTTGTACATGTTGGCGTCGGCTTCACGCATGGCTTTTCGGATGTCGCCACCATTTTCTTCGTAATAGAATCCGACGGCAAAACTGATTTTGTTCGGGTCGTCCGATTTCTTTCGGAGCGTCTCAACTTTGTGGCTTAGAGTTTCTTTGGTGTTCTCCATGTCGATAATCAGGAACTCGTCGCCACCGGCGCGGTAAATCTCTGAATTTTCGAAAGTCGACTTGAGAATTTCTGCACCGTCTTTTAGCAACTGGTCGCCTGCACCGTGGCCTTCGCTGTCGTTGACGTATTTGAGGTTGTTCAAGTCGGCAAAGACAATCCCATAGCAGTTTGGAACTCTTTCGCGGCCGGATAATATCTTGAGAATGCGGTTGTTCATTGCGTTGCGGTTCTTGACTTCGGTCAAGAGATCCGTAGAACTCAGCTTTTCGAGTTTTTGCAGCAGCTGGTAGTTGGCTATTTCCGATGCGATAAAGTACGTCGATAGTTCGAGCGTTTCCTTGATGTGGTCCGTTTCTTCGAGTGCAAAGTTGGTTGCCCAGATGAATCCGATGATGTCATCGTTGTACTTGAGCGGGAACAGCGCAAGCCTTTCAATGTTTGCTGACCGCAAGGACTTATACCAAGCCGGGTGACGGGCCTTGATATCTTCCTTGTCTTGTTCGTTCTTGATGAGCAAGCAAGTGCTCCCGTTGATGATGTCTAGCCAGGACTTGGCGTAGTCGATAAATTCATCGTTCAAAAAGTCTGCAAGCGTGTGCCTGCCGATTTCGGGGGCGGCATTTTCGCTGAGCAAGGAGCATTTGCGTGCCTTGAAGTCCGTCAACATGATGCAGCAGTAATTGGCCTTGCAGATGTTACGGATGTCGGCCATCACCTCGTCCATGGTCTTGAGGAAGTTCTTGGTGCTGCGGAGCTTGATGCAAGTCTTGAGCACATCGGCTGTTGTCTTTGCCGAAAGGCTTTGCAAGGAATCCGTGTTCATTTCGGTCGACAGTTCTTGTGTGTAGGTGCAGTAGCACTTGAACGGGTCTTCAAAATCGAGGGGCAGGCTGAAAATATTGAACCAGACATCGAACCTTTCCGGGTGAATGTAGGCGTGCATCGGCTTTTTGAGGACGGCGCTGCTATAGATAAAATGTTCGAAGTTCAGGTCCTTGGGGATATATGCTGTGTATTCCTGACCTGGGACGAACCTCTTGCCAAACGGCATGTCGATAAGATTGCCACTATTTTTTTCGAAGGAATCGATATATGCCTTGTTCCCGACTTCGATACGCATCTTGCCGTAGCCGTTCGGCTTTTTTTCGACGGACATGATGCAGGTCATCGAATCGAACTGATTGACATATTCCTGTAAATCCATATTTGCTCCTTCGTAGGCTTTTTGTAAATAAAAAGTCATTATAAAGATAATATGAAACACGCAAGTTGGGTTGACTTGTTTAACTTTTTTTGTAATTTCGCCTTGAAATGGGGTGATTCTCCTCACGTTTTTTTATATTCACGCCAATGACCCACGAAACGCTATTTGACCCGATTCGCAAAAAGGATGTCCCTGCAACGCCCGAAGAACATGTTCGCCAGGCGACGGTGCGCTATTTGGTCGATGTAGTAAAGGTGCCGGAGCACTTGATTGCGGTGGAATTTCCGCTTTCGTCGATTGATGTAAAGACGTCGGACCGCGTGGATATCATGGTGCATAATTTTCGGGCGGGTGCGCCTCTGGACAAACCTTGGCTCTTGGTGGAGTGCAAGGCTCCGGGCGAATACACGTGGCCAGTGTTGCAACAGCAATTGAACAAGTATTTGCAAGTGCTGACACCGAATTACGTGATGCTTGCGCTTGGCGATTGCGTGCGCTATTTTGAACTGGATTCCGTGACGCACCGCTTCAAGAAAATCGAAAGCTTGCCGGTGTTTGGCTAGGGACTGTGCGGAGCTTGTCATCCTGAGCGGAGTGCGCAGCACGAAGTCGAAGGATCTAGTTATTGTACCACGGACAGAACGTCGCCATCGGCTAGGCGAGTCTTGATGGTGTCGCCGCTTTTGAGTTGGCTTGCCTTGCGGATGAATTTGCCATTTGCGTCGAGCGTGAGTGAGTAGCCCTTGGCGAGAGTCGTCTTGGGGTCTGCGTTTTTGACCTTCTCGTTTACAAGTTCGAACTCGGATTTCGCGAGGTCGAGAATCTTGCGTGAGCCTTGCTTTAAGCCTTCGCGGTTGCGGTCGAGGCGCTCGTGCTCGGATTTTATATAAAATGCGGTGTCCTTCTTGATGGAGGCCGCAATAAGGACGTGCTTCGATTTCTCGTTCTGGATGAGTCCGAAAACTTTTTGCTGGAGCTGGTTTCCCATTGTGCCGAGTTGCTTGTTGTTGTCGGTGAGGAGGTCTCGTGCGCCGTCGGCAATGCTTGACATTGCATCGGTCATGCGGTTCCAGCTGTCCGTGACGCGCTCCACAAGACGCTTTGCACAGTCTGTGGGGGTGATGCACGAGAGGTAGGCGACTTCGTCCAAAAGGCAACGGTCGATTTCGTGGCCGATTCCCGTAAAGACAGGGATGGGGTAGTTGGCGACCGCGCGGCAAAGCGCTTCGCTATCAAAAAAGTTCAAGTCCGTCTTGGCGCCGCCACCGCGTACAATGCAGACAACATCTAAATCGGGGTCGCTTTGGAGTTGTTCCAAGGCTGCGATGATGCTCCCTTCAGTTTCGTTCCCTTGCATCCTTGCGTAAACGGTTTTGACTTCGAAGGCGAACGGCGAAGCTTCGAGGCGCGTGGTGAAGTCCTTGTAGGCGGCGGTGTTCTCGCCGGTGATGAGGCCCACGCGGAGCGGCACGTCGGCAAGCTCTAGCTGCTTGTTCTTTTCGAGCAAGCCTTCCATGGCAAGGCGCTTCAAGATGGCGCTCTTGGTGAGGGCGAGTTCGCCAATTGTGTAAATCGGGTCGATGTCCAGGATTTGCGCTTGCAACTTTCCGTACGGGATGTACAATTCTGCACGCACGAGAAAGTTGACCTTCAAGTCGTGCTTGAGTGTAAACGGTTGCGAAAGGCTTGAAATCTTGGCGAGAATCGCATCGTACTTGGCGGTGTAGCAGTAAAGGGCGAGGGTGGCCTTGGGCTTCACGTCGCCATCGGCAAAGTCCGCAATGCTCAGGTAAACGCCCGACGGCTTTTCCGCAATTTGCGAAATGACTCCATGCACCCACACCGCAGGCGTAGCTTCTACGGTGTTCTTGAGCGAACGCATGTACTGCGTGACCGAATATGTACGAACTTCTTGATCCATTTTTTGATGTCACCCCGGCCTCTGTGCTCTTTGACCACTTGCGCTTCAGCGCTTACGTGGTCATGATCCGCGAAAGGGGACGGGGGCGCCTTTAGCTGTCATGCCCGCCTCCGAGCGGGAATTTCCTTTCAAACATTTTGACGTTAATTATAATAATAATTAAATTCTGTATGAAAAATTATGGATCCTCCTGGCGGAGGATGACGTAGAGGGAAAAGGACTCGCCGTGTCGAAAGTAGTTTCTGCAATGGATATGCGTCAGAATTTTGGGACGCTCTTGAACCAGGTCGCCATCAAGGACGAAGAAATCGTCATTGAACGCGCTGGTAAGCCTTTGGCGCGCCTTGTGAGCATGAATTCTGCGACAAACGGCAAACTCGACTTTCGCGATATCGGAAAACTCCCGAACGACATCTGGAACGAACTTTAGTTTGTATTTATTTTCTGAAGGCTAAAAAAACATCTTAACGAAAAAACGCCCCCGACCAAATCGGGGGCAAAAATTTTTTGTCATTCTCCGTTAGGAGTATTCATGCTTTTCAGCTTGCTTAATTCATAAACCCGGCAAAGATGTTGTTGCTCAGGAACGGTACAAAGCCGAGGAGGATTACCGCGATGCTCAGCAAAATGATGACTTCGCGCTGGCGCTTGGTGAGGCGGAGCGGGTTCAAATGTCCGTCAGGTTCATCGACCCAGGCTGCCTTGATGAGCTGCAAGTAGTAGAAGAGCGCAATGACGTTGTTCAAAACGGCGAACGCCACGAGCGTGTAATGGCCTGTCGAAGCTCCGCTGAAGAACAGGTGGAACTTGCCAAAGAAGCCGGCGAGAGGCGGGATGCCTGCCAAGCTGAACATCGAAATCGCAAGGGCGATGGCGAGGCTCGGGTTTTGCTTTGAAAGTCCGCGGAGCGACTGGAATGTTTCTTCGCGGTGATGTCCGATGATGCCGAATACAAAGAATGCGAGGTAGTTCGAAACGGCGTAGACAAAGAGGTAATAGATGATTGCTGTCTTTGCTGTTGTTGCTGGGCCGAGCAAGGCGACCATGATGTAGCCAGCCTGAGCGATAGAGCTGTAAGCCATGAAACGGCGGAGGCGGCTCTGCTTTAAAGCACCGAGGTTACCGACAAAGAGCGTGACGCCTGCGAGGAGTGCAATGAGCGGAGCCATCTTGTCTTGGATCGGGGAGAGCGGGCCATAGACGAGCACGACGAGGAACGCAATGGCGGTTGCCTTCGAGGTCACAGAAAGCACGGCGGTTACCGGCGTCGGAGCGCCTTCGTAAACGTCCGGAGCCCAGGTGTAGAACGGGAACAGCGTGAGCTTGAATCCGATTCCGCAGAAGAGGAACAGCACGGCAATCCACAAGAGCGGGCTAGAACCGCTTGCGACGGCGGCCTGAATCTCGTTGAAGTGGAGGCTTCCGGAGAAACCGTAGAGGTAGCTGAAGCCGAACAGTTCAAATGCTGTGGCGACAGAGCCCATCAAGATGTACTTGGTGGCGGCTTCGGAACCGTACTGGTCGCGTTTGTTCCAGGCGGCGAGTGCGTACATCGGGATGGTCGCAATTTCAAGGCCGAGGAAGAACGTGAGCAAGTCGCAGGCACTCACGACCGTGAATCCGCCGAACGTCGCAAAAGCGATGGCGCCGATGAATTCGGCAATCTGGTGCATGGGCGGTTTCTTGTCGGCGCCGTGTTCGAAGTAATCTTTGGAAAGCCTCATGCCAAGCAGTGCGCTCACCATGAGCACTTCGCGCATGAGCACGCCAAAGTCGTCCACTTTCCAGTTGCAGATAAAGAACTTACCATTGCCGCTCGCGAGCGGAATGAAGTTCAGCAAGAAGAAAATGGCGATAAAGCCGATGTTTGCCATGCGCCAAGGAACCTTGGATTGTGTAGTCACGAAAAGGCGTATCCCAATCACGACGAACGGGAAAATCAGCAGCAAAACGTCAGGTAGAATGAAGTTTGGAATTGCAAAATTTGTCATAATTAAACCTACTATAAACCTGCCGATGAAATCTTTTCAAAAATCGGAGCTATGCTCTGGTCCAGAAGTTCCGAAATCCAGCCGGGGCAAATACCGATGAACAACAAGCAGGCAACGAGAACGACGATGACCAACTTTTCGCGGAAGCATCCATCGGTGAGGCCTTCGTACTTTTGCGGGAGCGGGCCGTGAAGCATACGGTTTGCCGTTTGCAAAATGTAGACGGCGGTCGTCGTGATGGAGAGAATGGCGAGAATCGTCACGATGCGCGTGAGCGTGGAATCTTGCTGGAATGCGCCAATGAAGATGGTGCTTTCGGCGATGAATCCGCTAAAGCCCGGGAGGCCAAGCCCTGCGAAACCGGCAAGCACAAAGCCAACGCCGAGGAACGGCATCTTGCGCATGATACCGCCCATTTCCGTGATGTCGCGGGTGTGGGTGCGTTCGTAAATCATGCCGATGGTCGCGAAGAAGAGGCCTGTCAAGAATCCGTGAGAAATCATCTGGAGGCTAGCGCCGCGAAGTCCAATTGGCGTGAGGGCTGCAAGTCCGAGGAAGATGAGGCCCAAGTGGCTGATGGAGCTGTAAGCGGTGATGTACTTGAGGTCCTTGTGGCGGATGGCGATGAACGGGCCGAGAACCACGTTAAAGATGAGGAGTGCTACAACGTACGGGAGCCAAATCTTGGCGGCTTCGGGCATGAGGAACATGGCGACGCGCAAGCATCCGTAGGCACCCATCTTCATCATCACGCCGGCAGCGAGCATGGAAACGGCTGTCGGTGCGGCGGAGTGACCGTCCGGGCTCCAGAAGTGGAACGGGAAGAGCGAACTCGAAACGGCAAATCCCATGAACATGAGCGGGAATGCCCACATCTGGAAATCCATCGGGAGTGTCGTCTTTGCAATTTCAATGAGATTCCAGCTTGTGGCGCCACTTTCGAAGTAAAGCCCGAAGAGCGTTGCAAGAATCATCGAAGAGCCAAACGCAAGTGTCAAGGTGAGCTTTTTACCACCGTAGTCGCGCTTGCCACTGCCGTAGCAGGCAATCATCAAGTACATGCAGAGTGCTTCCATTTCGTAGAACACGAAGAAGAGCACCAAGTCAAAGCTCATGTACACGCCGTAAACGCTTGTTGCCAAGAGCTGGATAAGCGCAAAGAAAATCTTCTGATTCCCTTTGATCTTCAGGCTTACAAGCACGCCTGCCCAGACGATAAACGCCGTGAGTGCAAGCAACAGCATGTTGAGACCGTCTGCGCCAACAATATAGTGGGCGTTGAACATCGAGAGCCACGGGATGTCCGTGAAGAATCGGAGCGCAAGCGGTGCGGCAGCCGGATCTGTCGGAGTTCCCGAGAGGGCGTAGATGGCGTAAGTCAAGTAGCAGACAATTGCAAGGACAATCGTTGCCGACGTGACGTGGATGGTTCGGAGCGTCTTTTCGTACGTGGCGGGAATCAGTACGCAGGCGAGAACCGTTAAGAGGGGGAGGACCCAAATGGAGTTAAAAAGTATTGTATTCATGGGTGCGCCTTACAGGGGAAGCTGGCCGAAGAATCGCCAAAGGAGAACGCCAACAATCAAAGTACCCAAGTAGAACGGCAGGTAGCCGGCCTGGGCAAAACGGACCAAGTCACCGAGCTTGTGGACAAACCAGACCGTAAAGGCGAGGAGTCCTTCAATCACGTAATCGTTGAATGCGCGGGCAACGCGGGCGATGCCACCAAAGATGAACTGGCGGACAACGGCGTAGTACATTTCATCAAAGTAGAACTTGTGGTAAATGACTTTATAAATGCCGCTGCGGTTCGTTTCGTCGAGAGCGCGTTGGACTTTTGCCCACGGGCTTGCATAAAGCAACCAAGCAATTACAAGTGCGATAACGGCAATGCCCACAGCTACAAACGGAATCCATTCGGCATGATCGAATCTCACCAACTGCGGAACATGCAACGCACCCGGCTCAAAGAACTTCTCGAAAAGTCCCTTGCCGAGGATGCCACTCAAAAGTGCGGGAATTGCAAGGATGGCTATCGGGAGGGTCATTGCGAAATCTTCGTGCACATGGCCAGCCTTGACGCCTTCGTGACGCGGTGCGCCATGGAATGCAAGGAAGAACAGACGGAACATGTAGAATGTCGTAAGTCCGCTCGTGAGGAGTGCAAGCCCAAAGACGACGTAATGATGCCCCTGGAATGCGGCAAGAATGATTTCGTCCTTGGAGAAGAATCCGGAGAACGGCGGAATGCCCGAAATAGCGAGAATCGAAATAAGCGTGCAAGCGTAAGTGAGCTTCATCTTCTTGCCGAGACCGCCCATGGCATCGAGATCGTTTGTACCGACCTGATGAATAAGGCTACCGGCGATGAGGAACAAGCTGCACTTGAAGAAAGCGTGCGTGAAAATGTGGAACGTAGAGGCTGTCCAACCGGTAACGGCGACAACCTGACCAATCTTGCAAGCGCCAAGTGCAAACATCATGTAACCGAGCTGCGAAAGCGTGGAGTAGGCGAGGATGCGCTTGATGTCCTTTTGCGTGCAAGCGATGACGGCTGCAAAGACCATCGTGAATGCACCAACCCACATGATGAGTGTGAGGGCGTTATCGCAAATGGCAAAGAACGGGAAGAGTCGAGCGACAAGGTAAACGCCTGCGACGACCATCGTTGCACTGTGAATGATAGAGCTGACGGGTGTCGGACCTTCCATCGCGTTCGGGAGCCAGATATGCATCGGGAACATGGCGGACTTGCCCCAGCCACCGGTGAAAATCAATATGGAACCGAGAACGAGTGCTTCGGACTTTGGAATTGTCACAAGGCCGAGGTTGATGAATTGCTTCTGGAAATCGATGAGGCTGAGCGAATTGAGCGTCGAAAAGTCGAAACTTCCGACGACGTAGCTCACAAGCACAATGCCGAGCAAGAAGAAGCTATCGGCAAAGCGGGTGAGGATGAACGCCTGCTTGGATGCGCTTACGGCACTTGGCTTGTGGTACCAGAAACCGATGAGCAAGTAACTCGAAACGCCGACGAGTTCCCAGAAGATGAACATCTGGAAAAGGTTTGTAGCGATGACGAGTCCGAGCATGCTAAAGCTGAACAGCGAGAGCAGTGCAAAGAAACGCCCGGCGGCGCGGTCTTCGCGCATGTAGCCGATGCTGTAGATATTCACCATGAAGCTGATGAACGTGACAACCACGAGCATCATCACGGAGAGCGGATCTACGAGCATACCGATTCTTGCGACCAAATTCCCGACGAACGGGATAAACGTATGGTCGAACAGAATTGCCTTTTGCGGTGCAAAGTCCGAGCTGAAGTAGTGGAAGGCGAGTGTGCCTGCGGCGGCAAAGGCAAGGCCGTTGCAAATGACAGCGAGAATCGCTGCGGCTTTTGCGCACTTGTTTCCGAGGAAAAGCCCGTTCACGACGAACGTGATGAGCGGGAACAGAAGGATCAAATAGCCGAGAGTGATATCATCAATCATGGAGGTCCCTCAACTGGTCAACGTCAAGACTCTTATGGCGGCGGTACATGGTCACGATAATCGCAAGGGCGATGGCCATTTCGCAAGCCGTCACGGCAATGACAAAGATACTGAACAGAGCGCCTGCAGTCGCATCGTGTGCGGTGAAGTAGGCGAAACTGATAAAGTTGATGTTTGCGGCATTCAGCATGAGCTCAATGGAAATGAGCATGCCAATGAGATGGCGGCGGCGCATCAGGCCCCAAACGCCAATCCCGAACAGCAAAAATGCGAGAATCAAGCAATTCAAAAGATTCATTTGGAAGCCTCCTCTTCGGCATCTTCCTTGGTGCGGCGGGCGACCGTGATAGCGCAAATGAGCGTCATCAAGAGGAGCACGCTCACGATTTCAAACGGGATGATGAATCCGTTCGGATCGTTACCGAGTAAGCGCAAGGCGAAGTTCTGGAGTGAAGAATAGTCGGCGGGGGAGTTCACGATGCCGCTTGCCAAGTCCGGAGTCGGCAGCACGCATTTGACCATCACGAATACAAACGCGATGGAAAGCGCAAATGCGGTAAAAATTCGCGGCATCTTTGTCGAGAAGGCGTCTTCGCCCAAATGGCTCGTAAGAAGAATCGTAAACACCACGAAAATCACGACACCGCCCACGTAAACCATCACCTGGGCAAGCGCAATGAATTCTGCGTGCATAAGCATGTAGAGAATGGCGGTCGTGACAAAGCTAAAGATAAGGAACACGGCGCTTTGCAGGATGTTTTTCACGGCAACGCAACAAACTGCCGTCATTAAAATCACGAGTGCGACGACATAGAACGCAATGTCCATGCCTCCCATCGGGAATGATAAAGGCAAATCCGGGAACATTAACCTTGCCCCTCCTTCTTATTTAAAATCATTTCAAGATCGTTCGGGTCAGTTGTCGCAACTTCGAATGCGGGACTCATGCGGATGGCTCCAAACGGGCAGGCTTCCACGCAGAGGCCACACTGGGTGCAGCTGGCGAAGTGGTACACGTAACGTCCGAGAACCTTCTTGCCTGCAATGTTCTTTGTGGCAAGCACGTTGATGGAGGCGTTCGGGCAGGCACGTTCGCACATGCCGCAAGCAGTGCAGTGGTTGTTGCCGTCTGCATCTTCGATCATCTCGAGGCGGCCGCGGTAGCGGTCGTGCATTTTGAGCGTCTTGCGGTTTTCGGGGTACTGTTCCGTAACGATGCGCTTAGGATTGAAAAAATACTTGAGCGTCACGGACAATCCGCAAATAAGGCTCCACGGACCCGTAATGCAACGCTTCAGGTAGCGCTTGATATATTGTAATGTTGAAATCTGCTTATTCATAGTCAATAGTCATTGGTCAATAGTCATTAGAGACCGATTGCAATGAACGCTGCTCCTGCTACCAGCAAAACAAGGTTGACGGGCAAAAGGAATTTCCATTCAAAGTCCATGAGCTGGTCCACGCGCGGGCGCACAAACGTCCAGCGGACCATCATGTAGCACCAGACCATAAAGTAAATCTTGGCGAAGAACCATACGACGCCAGGTACCATGTTCAAGACGTTGTCCACAGCAGCGATGCCGATGCACGGCGGGAAGAATCCACCGAGGAAGCATGTGGTTGCAAGTGCGGAGTTCGTGATGAGGGCGATGTATTCGGCAAGGTAGAACATGGCAAACGGGGTGCCATTGTATTCCGTGTGGTAACCGCCCGTAAGTTCTTGTTCTGCTTCGGCAATGTCGAACGGAGCGCGGTTCATTTCGGCGGTACTAGAAATAAAGAAGAGGATGAATGCTATGAAACCGAGGACCGGGATTTTGAAAATCCACCAGTCAAAAATGGTTCCTTCCTGGCCCATCGTAATGCTCATGAGGTTCGTGGAACCAGAAATCATGACGACGAACAGGAGAATCATCGCAAACGAGATTTCGTAGCTGATCATCTGGGCGCCACTGCGGAGCGCACCGAGCAAGGAATACTTGTTGTTACTGCTCCAGCCGCCAAGCAAGATGCCGAGCACGCCAAAGCCGTTCACTGCGATGATGAGCGGGATGCCCATCGAGACGTCGGCCACGACGAGATTCTTGTCGAACGGAATCAAGGCGCAGACGATAAACGGTGCAATCAAGACGATTAGCGGAGCCAAGTAGAACATGAGCTTGTCTGCGCCACTCGGAGCGTACACTTCCTTGAAGAGCATCTTGATCACGTCTGCTATGGTCTGGAGGGTGCCGTGCCAACCAAGACGCATCGGTCCCAAACGGCATTGCACGTGAGCGCAAACCTTGCGTTCCATGTAAATGAGAATCGGGGCAGAGCCGATGTTCACCACGCAGACGGCGATAATGCAAATCACAGCGTTGATGAGGAAGGCGACGACGCTGTTGAGGTTTTCGGACTGGATGTTTGCGGGCAGATATTCTGCCAAGCGCGGAACCCATTCACGGACAAAGTCGCCAATAGGATGTGTTACTGAAGGTACAAACATATATTACCTGTCAATTTCTGGGATCACGGGGTCAAGGGTTGCCATGATGGTCACGAGGTCCGAAATCTTGTGACCTTGAGCCATCTTGTTAATCGCTCCAATATGCGGGAAGCTTGGACCGCGTGTGTGTATGCGGTACGGCTTTTCACCGGTCGTTGCGGCGACAACGTATGTGGCGTAAAGACCCTTTGCGGTTTCAATTTCGCTGTAGTAGCGGCCCACGGGGAGTCGCACTGGCTTTTCCTTGGAACGCCACGGACCTTCGGTCGGGAACTTTTCGACGCACTGGCGCAGAATCTTGAGCGATTGATGAATTTCAGCAATGCGGATCTGGTAGCGGTCGTAGCAGTCGCCATTGTGGAACACAGGCACGTCAAAGTCGAGCTGATCGTAAATGCTATATGGGTTTGCACGGCGCACGTCAAAGTTCACGCCGCTGGCGCGGAGCACAGGGCCAGAGCAACCGTAAGCGATCGCGTCTTCTTTGCTCAAAACGCCAATGCCGATGCTGCGTTCCAACACGATGATGTTTTTCGAAAGGAATCTTTCGTAGTCCTTCATCGTATCTTCCATGTGGTCGAGGAATGCTTTTACGCGCGGGATAAACGTATCCGGCACGTCATAGCGGCTTCCGCCCGGTCTAAAGAAGTTCGTCGTGAGGCGGGAGCCTGTGACTTCTTCGAGGATGTCGTGAATCATTTCACGTTCCTTGAAGCCGAACAAGAGGCAAGTCTGTCCGCCAAGGTCACCGCCAAAGCAACCGTAGAACACCAAGTGCGAGGCAATGCGGCCCAGTTCCTGGAGCATCACGCGGATGTATTCGCCACGGAGCGGAACGCCCACGTTCATGCCCTTTTCAAGAGCAATCACGACGCCCAAGTTATTCTGGATGGCGGTCAAATAGTCCTGACGGTCCGACATCGCGATGTACTGCAAGTAGCTCATCGATTCCGCTTGCTTTTCCATACCGCGGTGGATATAGCCAAAGTGCGGGACAACTTCT
Organism: Fibrobacter sp. UWB7; assembly: GCF_900142945.1. Taxonomy (NCBI): domain Bacteria; kingdom Pseudomonadati; phylum Fibrobacterota; class Fibrobacteria; order Fibrobacterales; family Fibrobacteraceae; genus Fibrobacter; species Fibrobacter sp. UWB7. The sequence continues at coordinate 107,693 of NZ_FRCO01000007.1, read as the reverse complement.
ACAATGGTCTCACCGTCCATGCGGAGCGTGAGTCGCAAAGCACCGTGAGTACTCGGGTGCTGCGGACCCATGTTGATAAAAAATTCTTCAGTATTCGATTTGCGTTCGAGGCGAAATCCCGGAGGTAACTGATGACTCATATAGGCCTCCTAATCATTTCCGGGTGAGTAAAGTCTTTACGGAGCGGGTAACCCACGAAGTCCTTGTCCAAGAAGATGCGGCGAAGGTCGGGGTGGTTTTCAAACTTGATGCCGAACATGTCGTAAACTTCGCGTTCCTTGATTTCTGCACCGGGGTAGAGGTGCGAGATTGTTGGGACGCTTGCCAAAAGCGATGTCGGGCGTTTTTCTTCGTCAATCGAGAAGTCTTTCTTGAGCTGCACGCAAAGGAAAATCTTGTGGCCGATTTCAAGACTTCTGAGCATTGTGACCATGTCGAAGTGGTCGTCGTAGTCAATGGCGGTCACGTCAATCAGGTAATCCATCTTGAATTCAGGATCGTTCTTGACAAATTCAACAACGTTCAGGTAGTCTTCCTTTTCGAGCATGACTTCGAGCGGGCAGTCCGCAGGCATCTTCGCGACAACATCTTCAGGAGTGTCTTCACCGCGCGTATGCACTGTCACGTTCGGGAACTTGGCGCGGAGCTTTGTGAAAAGTTCAAGTTGCGTCATGCCAAAGCGCTTGGCGGGTACGCGTTCCACTTCCGGGAAATCCGGCTTCTTGACGCGAATCGGCTTGAATGCGCTCTTGTAGTCTGGATTTTCTTCCTTGAACTTCGCGCGGGCTTCGGCCATCTGCTCGTCTTTCATTTCTTCGAGGGCAGCCCAGGTCTTTGCGGCTTCGCGATAGCGGTCCATCGTCGAAACGTCTTTCGGTTCGCCTTCGTGCCAGGGGTTACGGCAAGTTTCCTTGAGAATCTTTTCGCGGAGCGTTAAAAGTCCGTGGAAGAGTGCTTCGGGGCGCGGCGGGCAGCCGGGAACGAACACATCGACCGGAATCAAGTTCTGTGCACCACGGACAACAGAATAGTTGTCGTAGATGAACGGGCCACCGCTAATCGTGCAGGCTCCCATGGCGATGACGTATTTCGGACCGGGAATTTGTTCCCAAAGCATCTGGATGGCGGGTGCCATGCGGCGGGTAATCGTACCTGCCAAAATAAACAAGTCCGCCTGCCTGGGGGACGAGCGGAACACTTCAGAGCCAAAACGGGCAATGTCATAACGGGCCATAGAGCTCGACATCATTTCGATGGCGCAGCAGCTAGTACCGTATGTCAGAGGCCAAATGGAGTTTGCACGGGCCCAGTTCACAACATAGTCGATGGCGTTTACAACGTACTTTCCACCGGGAATCGGGTCCAAAATCTTTGGAGCTAAATTAATTATTCCCATTTGAGAATTCCTTTCTTCCAGGCATAGGCGAGACCTGAAACGAGAATCGCAATGAAGATGATAAGGTCGATAACGACGACTGATGGCGGGAGCGCCGTGTGGCCTGCCATGATTTCCTTGAAGTTCATCATGACGGGGAAGAGAAACAGCGCTTCGATATCAAACACGAGGAAGAGCAAGGCGAACAGGTAGTAGCCCACCTTGAACTGAATTCTTGCGTTGCCGATGGTTTCCATACCGCATTCGTACGGTGCCATCTTGTTCTTTGTATTCTTGGTGCGGTAGCCTAGCAATAGGCCTGTGACGGTTGCCGCCGCCGCGATAAACGCGCCCAGAAAAAGGAATATTGAAAGTATGATGTATTCAGACATAGTCGTTAGTTTTTAGTCAATGGTCATTAGTAGAAATTCTGCAAGTCCTGAACGGTTCCGAATAGCGTATTGCCAATCTGGAATCGGTCCAGAACGTGTTTCAACAAGTCCTTAAATTCATCAATGGTGCCTGCGTTCATGGTATTCAACTTGCCTTGAATATCACTCACAAAGCCGTAAACGACAGGGCTTGATTTCATGCCCTGCATTTCCCCACTCCATTGCTGCAACACTTTATCCGTATCAATCCTTGCGATAACGTATCGTGTCGTCGAAAGAAGCTCCTGCAAAAAGTGCACGAGGAAAATTTCTTCTTGCAAAATACCCCAGCGTTTGTCTTTAGAGTAAAGCGAAGAATTTTCTGCCTTGCCGTAGAAAATGGCAGCCTGCGCATATTCGAGGCATGTCATCAGGAGTCGTTCGTAACGCTTGATGTCCTTGCTCAAATGCTGGTACCAGGCATTGTTCTCTTCGGGTGTAGAGTCCTTGGCTTCGGCGATTTCGTTCGGGAACAGCGCTCGGAACGCGTAATACACTTCTTCGTAATAACGGTTCCTCATGCGGCAGTTGAACGCACGGTTTTTTTGTGTGTAGTCGCAATGGTGTAGGGAAGATATCATGCTTTTTCAACCCCTCTGACGCCCTCGACTTGCCTTATCTTGGCCACAATGGCATCGACCTGGTCCTTGCGGAACGCCTTGAATTCCATACGGATGCGTCCCGTGTACTGGGCACTGGCGATACTCATTCTATCCAGCGACAAGTTCTCGTCTTTCAGAACCATCAGGATGCTTAACGGCAAGTTCCTGCGGTTGTCTGTTTCAATCGTGAGGTGCGTGGTAAATGGCTTCGAAACGTCGGCGCTCCAGTCGACAGGGAGGCGCTGGTCGGTCGGCAAGTCCTTGAGGCAAGGGCAGTCGCTCTTGTGGACTTCAATACCGATTTGCGGGCGCATCACGCCGACAATCTTATCACCCGGAACAGGGCCGCAGCAGCTTGCGAAATGGATGAGAAGACTGGTTTCTTGGCCAATCATCAACGGCATTTCGTCGGTGAGCGTGTTGTCCATGTCCTTTCCGAATTTCGGATAGAAGCGGATGGCTGCGGTTTCCTTGGATATGTCGTTTCCGCCGTTCAAGAAACGGTGGATGTCCTGGAGCGGCAGTTCGCCCTGGCCGATTTTCTCGAAAAATTCGTTGAGGCTCGTCATGCCGAAGTTCTTGAGGATGTCCTCTTCCTTCGGGCGTTTGTCCTTTTCAATTTTCAGGAGGCGGAGCTCGCGAGTCCAGATTTCTTTACCGAGGCTGCGGGACTGTGTGATGATGCTTGTCTTCATCCACTTGCGGAGCTCCTGCTTTGCCTTGATGGTCTTGACCATTTCAAGCCATTCCGGGCTCGGTTCCTGGTTCGGGCTCTTTAAAATCTGGATGGTGGCACCGTGCGGTACCGGTTCATCGAGACTCACAACCTTGTCGTTAATGCGTGCGCCGATGCAGTGCAGGCCAAGCTCCGTGTGTACTGCAAATGCAAAGTCCAAAACGATGGCGCCTTCGGGGAGTTCAACGGATGCTCCCTTCGGGGTGAACACCGTCATGCCTTCGGGCTTCAAGTCCACCTTCAAAAAGTCGAGGTATTCCTTGGAGTCCGAGATTTCGGATTGCAGCTTGACCATGTGATCGAGCCAGGCGAGTTCTTCACCTTCGTGCTGCGTTTCCATCTTGTAGGCCCAGTGGGCGGCAAATCCCTTTTCGGCGGTTAAGTCCATGTCCTTTGTGCGGATCTGGACTTCGACCATCTTGTTTTCGGGACCGATGACGGTTGTATGGATACTCTGGTAAAGGTTAGGCTTCGGGGTCGCGATGTAGTCCTTGAAGCGGCTTTGCAGCGGCGTCCAGAGGTTGTGAACGTAACCCAGAGCGAGGTAGCATTCCGGAATCGTTTCGACGATAATGCGGATGGCGAAAATGTCGAAGATGTCTTCGAATCCGCAACCGCGGGCAATCATCTTGTTATAGATGCTGTATATGTTCTTGGTGCGCCCCTGGATGGTGCAGTCGAAGTCTTCGAGCGCCATCTTGATCTGAAGCGGGCCAATCACGGATTGCACGTAGTTTTCGCGCTTTTCCTTGTTCTCGATAAGGGCGTCGACGAGCTTTTGGTATTCGTCCGGGTTTACGTACTTGAAGCTCAAGTCTTCGAGTTCGGTTTTCAGTTTGTATAGACCGAATCTATGGGTGAGCGGTACGTAAATGTCGAGCGTTTCCTGGGCGATAATCTTACGCTTTTCGGGCTTCATGTATCGCATGGTGCGCATGTTGTGGATGCGGTCTGCGATTTTGATCATGATGACGCGCGGGTCTTTGGCCATGGCCGTAATGAGCTTACGGTAGGTACTTGCCTTTTGCGCCGTCTTGCTTGCTTCCTGGACTGCGGTAATCTTTGTCACCGCATCGACCATGAACGCCGTGTCTTCGCCAAAAAGTTCAGAAATTTCACTGAGGGTATGCGGGGTGTCTTCCACCACGTCGTGCAATAAGCCTGCGAGTACCGTTGCCTGGTCTTGCTTGAGGTCTGCAAGAATCTTGGCCACTTCGTAAGGGTGTTCTGTGTAGGGCATGCCGCTCTTGCGGTATTGACCATCGTGGGCATCGGCAATAAAGGCTATAGCTTTTCTGAGAATCCCTTCGTCAAGTTTGGGATTCTTCTTAAGGAGCACACTTACAATGTGCTCTTGGTTCGTTGTAAATTTAGCCTGATCCATCATTCTCAATTTATCTAATAATTTGATACTTATGCGGCTTTTTTTCGAAAATATGCCAAAAATAAGACGAAAAAAGCATCGACTTGACTAGAAAAAAGGAAAAATTGAAAATTTCCAGTTTGCGGGTAGATGCATCTGAATGAGTGCGTTGTAACTGTTACAACAAAAAAGTTATTACACCTCGCCCAAAATTTTTAGAATAGATTAATTTAAAGGACAACAATTCCGCCGAATTCACGGCTGTTGTTGGGGTTGGTATACAATGAATAAGTGGATGAAAGTAATGCCAGTGGCAGTTGCTGCCTTTGGCTTATGGGCGTGCGGCGATGAAGCTATGACTTCTGCCGCGCAATGTACAACAAAAGAATGCTTGGAACAGGTCGGTCAATCCGCTGGAATTATTTCTGGTGGAGAATCTAGCTCCAGTTCGTACGCCGAAAATAGCGTAGAATCAAGTTCTGATGACGGTTCTGGCAGTCAGGGACCTGATTCTTCTGCAGATGCACAATCTCCGACGAGTAGTTCTGATGTCGCTATTTCTAGCGGTGCATCTAGTAGTAGTGTCCTTGGACCTCAGCTTTCGTCGAGTAGCGATGCTTTGCCTGGAAGCAGCAGCGATGCTGTCTCTAGTTCTAGCCGTGGACATCATCAATCTAGTTCGTCTGCAGCAAAGCCGGAAGTCTCTAGCTCTAGCGAATCAACGCCTCCGACTCCGGTAAATGAATTTGTTGAAGACCATCGCAGTGAATGCCAGATTGGCAATATCCCTTCAAGCGTGAACAACGCAAAACTGCCGGACCCGTTTATGGGTCTTGATGGCAAGCGTATTTCTAGCAAGGCTGATTGGAAATGCCGTCGCGAAGAAATCGGTGCCATGTACGAAAAGCTCATGTTCGGTACAAAGCCGCGCAATCCTGAAAAAGTCGAAGGCTCGTATTCTGGCGGAAAGCTCACCATTAAGGTCACCGACAAGGGCAAATCTGGTTCGTTCTCCGTGAAAATCAGCAACGCCGGTACCAAGGACAAGCCGAAGCCTGCGATGATCGGTTTTGGCGGTGGCATGATGGGCGGTTGCGGAAGCCTCGGCAACGCAACGAACGGTCTTGACATCGCTCAGATTACGTTTAACCCGGATGACGTCGCTCCAGAAAGCGGTGGAGGCATGTTCTTCAACATCTATGGTGGTAACACGAACAACTACGGCACCATTATCGCGTGGGCCTGGGGCGTGAGCCGCATTATCGATGCTCTTGAAAAGACGCCTGAAGCCGGTATCGACGTGCACCACCTCGCCATGACGGGATGCTCTCGTTGGGGTAAGGGAACGCTTGCCGTGGGTGCATTCGATGAACGTATTGCCCTCACGATTCCGCAGGAATCCGGTTCTGGTGGCGCATCGCTTTGGCGTGTGGGCGCTCAGGTGAACAAGCAGAAGGGTAAGCAGTTCGTTCAGGGCTTGAGCAGTGCTGGTTCCGAAGGCAAGTGGATGATTTCTAGCTTCAAGAACTACGATGGCAAGGAAAATACGCTCCCGTTTGACCAGCACATGTTGGTGGCTATGGTGGCTCCGCGTGCGCTCCTCATTCTCGACAATGCAGGTCAGGAATGGTTGGGCGAAGTTCCGTCGAACTATTGCGGACAAGCTTCTAAGGAAGTTTATGACGCTCTCGGTGCAACGGAAAATTACACCTACAGCCAGGAAGGCGGTCATGGTCACTGCCAGCTTCCGAACGGGCAGTTTGACGAAGTCAAGGACTTTATGAACAAGTTCTTGCTCGGCAAGGATGCCAAGACGGGTAAGATTGACTACACCAAGAATACTCAAACCATCAACTTCAAAAAGTCTGAATGGATCGACTGGGAAACGCCTAGCTTGAAGTAATTATTAGTCGTTAGTTGTTAGTCATTGGTTATTAGTTATTGGTTGTTTTTTCTAATGACTATTGACCATTGACTGATTATAAAAAATAACCGCCGACATTGTGTCGACGGTTTTTGTATACTTTGTGCTTTTTTTACAGAGAATCTTGGAACTTATGGAATTTGTCCAAAAGTTCTGCGTAGGTCTTTGTGGCTTCGAGCTGCGGGAACTGTGCCACGATGGAATCCGGAGCGCAGAAGAAACAGCCCTTGTCGGCCTGCTTGAGCATGCCCGTATCGTTGAAGGAATCGCCTGAGGCGAACACCTTAAAGTTGAGTTCTTGCAGGTGCTTTACGACCTTCGTCTTTTGGTCGCTCATGCGCAAGTGATAACCCTTGATCATGTCGTTTTCAACCACGAGATTGTGGCAGAAAATTGTCGGGAATCCGAGATTCTTCATGATGGGGTAGGCGAATTCCTGGAATGTATCCGAGAGGATAATCACTTGGGCTTCGTCGCGGAGCGTGTCCATAAAGTCGCGGGCGCCGTCGAGGAGACCGAGATTTGCAATAACGTTCTGGATGTCAGAGAGCTTGATGTTTTCGCGTTCGAGAATCTTGATGCGGCCCTTCATGAGCACATCGTAGTCGGGAATGTCGCGAGTGGTGAGGCGGAGGTCCTTGATGCCCGTCTTTTCGGCGACGGCAATCCAGATTTCTGGTGCAAGAACGCCTTCCAGGTCAAGAGTGACAACACATTGCTTAGTAAACATGATTTTAGGTGTTAGGTTGTAGGTTTTAGGTGGTTGTGGCTTAAGGGTCTTTAGCTATTAGTCATTAGTTGTTAGTAGATAATTGTGCTTACGGCACCAAACTTTAAAAAACTAAAGACCATTGACTAATGACTATTGACCTAGCACTATATTTTCTTATTTCTCTCGTCTATAATTTCTTGCATGTCGGCAGGTGTAATCGTGTAGTTTGTGCGGCAGAAGTCGCAGACAACGTTCAAGTCCTTGTTTTCGCTGCTGAGTTCCTGCAAGTCCTTGAGCGGGAGCGTTGCAAGTGTAGCGAGCATGCGGTCCTTGCTGCACGGGCAGAAGGGCTTCGGGTCGATTTCGCGCACCACTTCGATGTCGTACGGGCCGCGGAGCTGGTCCAGAAGTTCATCAAGGTCAAAGCCCTTGTCTGCTTTGTACATGTCACAGAACTTCGGGAGATTCTGCACGATGACTTCGATTAGGTTGATGTCCTTGTCCTCGAGGTCCGGGAATGCTTCGATGTAAAAGCCTGCGGCGTAATCGAGAACGCTCGGGTCCTGCGCGTTGTACTGGGCTTCGATTCCAACGGCGGAGCGAATCTGTTCGGACTGCAAAAGGTATGTAGCGAGGTTCTGACCCACGGAAACGGACGGAGCTTCGATAATACTTTCGTGAACGCGCTTGCCCTGTTCGTTCAACTTTACGACTTGCACGTGCTGAGGCACGAGGGCGGGTTCGTTTGCTCCGATTGCCTGGAGCTCAGTTTGCGGAATCATGGCGCGGACAAGACCCATCGGAGTCGAGTCTGTTTGAATCTTTGTGATTTCGCCACCAAACGTAGTGGTATAGGAAACAGTACCTGCAAATTTAAGGCCTGCGCTCAAGAAAATGCTTGCGATAGAGTTTTCAGCAAGCAACTTGAGGGCAAAACCCTTGGCGTTGTGGTGACGGCCGATTTCGTTCATGGTCTCTGTCAAATCGACCACGATAAGGCGGAAGGGCGTTTTTTTGCCCGTCGCGCGGATGATTCTATCTTTGAAATTCATACCTTAAATATAGAATTTCACGATATCTCTGATGTTGGTGCTGTTTAAAAATGAGTTAAGAACGCAAAAAAAATAATGAAAAAAGGTAATTGAATTAGAAAAAAAGCTATAATAACTAAGTAAACATTTGGAGGTATTATGCAGATTCTCGTCTTGTTGGCGGATGGTTTTGAAGAAACGGAATTCGTTGTTCCTGTTGATTTGTGGCGCCGTGCCGGATTCAAGGTGACGGTCGCTTCTGTTTCGGGGGCCGATGTTGTGGATGGTGCCCATGGGCTTAAAATTCAGGCCGATGTCGCATTGAAAAAGCTTGAACCCACTGATTTTGATGCCGTCTTCTTGCCAGGTGGCGGTGTTGGCGTGCAGAACCTCAAGGCAAGCGCTGCTGTTGAAAATGCAATTTGCAGCCTCAATGATGATAATAAATGGATTTTGGCTATTTGCGCCGCTCCGACGGTACTCAGCAAGGCTCGAATTCTTGTCGACAGAAAGGCTACGTGTTATCCTGGCTGCGAGACTGATCTTGTATGCAGTGAATTTTCTACAGACCGCGTCGTTGTTGACGGAAATATCATTACAAGCCGTGGTCCGGGTACAGCTGAAGAATTTGCTCTAAAGTGCATTGCCGAGATGGGTAGCACTGAACTTTCTGAACAAATCCAACGTCAAATCGTTGCTCGCTAAGTTGTCTGTATCATACTGTATCATGACAAAACCCTGAGGTATTCCCCTGTAACTATGCGGGGGATTTTTTTTATAGACGGTTTATAATTTGTTTATTCATTCTTAAGTTGTTAGTCAATAAGTACAATGTTTGTACGATAAAATATTTTTTTATTAAAAATTGAATTTAGGTGACACATTATATTGTAAAAAATGCTATATATAAAGTACTCCATATACACCAATAAGGGTCGGAAACTAAAATTTCCGGCCCTTTCCTTTTAATAATTAAATGTCCACAGTTAAAAAATCAAAAAATGCCCGGCATAGCCGAGCATGATTTTTTAGTCAATAGTTGCTGTTTTCGGCGTTTTGGCGCCAAAATTATCCGACGCTATGTTCGAGTTTTAAAGTCAACAGTTGGCGGGCCTCTGTGGCAAATTCGCCCGGGAGTTCCTTGAACACATCCTTGCAGAATCCACCTACCATAGCTTGTATGGCGTCTTCGCGCTTGATGCCGCGGCTCTCGAAGTAGAACAGCTGATCTTCACTGATGCGGCTTGTGGTCGCTTCATGCTCGGTCTGGGCGCTTGCGTTTGCGACGGTGATGTAGGGGAACGTGTGGGCGGCGCTCTTGGTGCCGACGAGCATGCTATCGCACTGGGTGTAGTTGCGGGCGCCTGTAGCGGACTTGCGGATGCTCACTTCGCCACGGTAGGCGTTGCTGGAGCAATCGGCGCTGATGCCCTTGGATATAATCGTGCTCTTGGTATTCTTGCCGATGTGGATCATCTTCGTGCCGGTGTCTGCCTGCATGTGGCCGTTCGTGAGGGCCACGCTGTAGAATTCGCCGACGGAATTGTCGCCCTGCAAGATGCAGCTCGGGTACTTCCACGTGATGGCGGAACCCGTTTCGACCTGCGTCCAGCTGATGCGGCTGTTCTTGCCCGCGCACTTGCCGCGCTTGGTGACAAAGTTGTACACACCGCCTGCGCCCGTTTCGCGGTCACCGGCATACCAGTTCTGCACGGTAGAATACTTGATTTTGGCGTTTTCTTTGGCCACGAGTTCCACGATTGCGCTATGGAGCTGCTTGCTTGAAAATTCAGGGGCAGTACAGCCTTCGAGGTAGCTCACGCTTGCGTCGTCATCGGCGATAATCAACGTGCGTTCAAACTGGCCTGCTTCCTTGTTGTTGATGCGGAAGTAGGTGGAAAGGTCCATTGGGCACTTGACTCCAGGCGGAATATAGACGAAACTACCATCGCCAAAGACTGCACTGTTGAGGGCCGCAAAGTAGTTGTCGCCAGCGGGGACCACGCTACCAAGATACTCTTCAATGAGTTCCGGGTATTCTTTGATGGCGTCGCTGATGGAGCAGAAGATAATGCCCATTTCCATGAGCTTCTTCTTGTGGCTTGTGTAAATGCTGACGGAATCGAACACGGCATCGACGGCGACGTTCGCGAGTCGCTTCTGTTCGTCAAGCGGGATGCCGAGTTTTTCAAAAGTTGCCAAGAGTTCCGGATCGACATCCTCGATCTTTTCGTGGCTCTTCTTGGTCTTCGGTGCGGAGTAATAGACGATGTCTTGCAAATCGACGGGATTGAAGTGGAGCTCGCCCCAGTTGGGCTGTTCCATCGTCTTGAGCTTTTCGTAGGCTCTTAAGCGGAAGTCGAGCATGAATTGCGGTTCGCCGCGAAGTGCTGACGCCCTGCGGATGATATCCTCGTTAAGGCCTTTTTCGAAGGCTTCGTTTTCAATATCAGTGACAAATCCGTATTTGTAATTTTCGCTCATCTTTAACCCGCTTTAAACGAGTGCAAAGATAGTAAAATGTGGGAGCGATTCCAAAGGAAATGTCCCCAATTCTGGTTTAACCTATAGATGTGGTAGGTTTGAGATTTGTCCTTGTTACCTTGGTCTGTCATGCCTGCCACTTGTCACCCCGGACTTGTTCCGGGGTCGCCATCCTGAAGCAGTCTTCCTCGACCTAGTCATCCTGGAGCCGAAGGCGATAGGATCCAGTGAAGTTTACCCTTTCTTTATCACTTCTACGGTGAGCTTGTTGAATGCAATCTTCCCGCCTTCGCGTAGTTCTAGCGCTGCCCTGAATGTCGTATCGTTTTTCTTGAACGGTTCAAGGATCGGTGTGGATTTGTTCTTGAGGAGCGTTTCGACTTCTTCATCGGAAAACTCGCGTTTGAAGAATGTTTTGGGAATCCCGTAATTGCAGGCGGGGTTCATGCAAACGTAGGCGGCAAGTGTTTGCACTTCGCCGTTTGGCGTTTGCGTGGTGGTGCCGCTACGGAATCGCAGTTGGTCGCCGCAGCAAGGGCAGGGGAGGTCTCTATGGACAAATTCAAAATTCGTGCGACCGTCTTCTCCGAGCTTTAGGTAGGCGTCGAATTCTGTTCCTTTCTTGCTCTTGAATCCGGTTAAAAGTTCGGTCTTGCCGCCGGTGAGGAGAGCCTTGATGTCTGCTACGCGGAGCTTTTTGCCCGCAACAGATTTGAACAAGGTCCAGTTACAAGCTGGGCAGAAGATTGCGTTCTTGTTTTCTTCGAGTTTCTTTTTGCAGAGCGGGCAGTTGAACTTGGTTTCGGTGCCGTGGAAATGACCGTCGTTCTCGAACGCGAATGTCGCCTTGAAATCTTTGTCCCAGACGACTTTGGCGTTGAAAGTCGTGCCTTTTTTGGTCAAGAATCCGCTGATGATTTGCGTTGTGCCGTTGTTGAAAAGTTCTGCAATTTCTGTGTCGCTCATGACGTGCCCGGCAATGGTCTTGTAGAAAACGAAGTCGCAAGTCGGGGCTGTGTTCGGCGTAAGCGTCGGGTCGCCATTTTCGTTGTTCGAAGTCGTGACGTCGCTCCCTTCGCAAATCAGGCGGTTGCCGGAATCCAGCAATGTCTTGCCGCATTTGGGACACTTGTAATTGGTCGGCGTTTTGGCCCGGGCGTCATCGGAAAATTCAAAGCCAATGTTGCCGTCATCGCCTAATGTGAGCGTGGCACTGAATGTCGTTCCCTTTTTGCTCTTGAAACCGCTGAGCAAATCGGACTTGCCGGTTTTCAGGAGTGTCCGCATTTCGGCGTGGCTCAGTGTGCGGCCTGCAATGGTGTGGCCCGCCTTGAATCCGCATTCGGCATTCTTGCAAACATAACCCCACGGCGCAATTTCGAGCGGGCTGGAACATTTCGGGCAGGGAATGGCGTCGGTGACGGTTTCGCGTTCGAACTGGCTTCCGTATTTTTGACGCAAATGTTCAAAGAGTTCCTTGACGTAATTCACGATGCCGTCGCGGAATTCGATAGGCGTGAGTTTGCCTTTTTCGACTTGCGAAAGTTTGAATTCCCATTCGCCGGTCATTTCGGGCGACTTGACTTTTTCGTCCATGAGCGCGATGACTTCGCGGCCGCGGGCGGTACTGACAAGGTAATTCTTTTGCGCTTCGATGAATCCGCGTTTTTTGAGCGTTTCGATGATGCCGGCTTGCGTGGCTGGCGTTCCGAGACCGCGTTCTTTCATGGCTTCGGCAAGTTCTTCGTTTTCGATTTGCTTGCCCGCCGTTTTCATTGCGGCAAGGAGCGTCGCTTCGGTGAAGTACTTGGGCTTGCTCTTCTTTTTCTTTTGCAGTTCTAGGCTGTCAAACGGTGCGTGGTCCCCGAGATTCCATTCCGGGAATGTCTCGACAATGTTTGTGATATCGTCGCCATCGCCTTTGCCTTCGGAATCTGCACCTTTCGCGTCGTTTGTCATGCCGGACTCTGTTCCGGCATCGCCTTTTTTCTTTTTCGACGGTTTCTTCTTTTCTTCTTTGACAAGTGCGCGGAATCCCAAATCTTCATTCCGCTTGAGCTTTAGGCGGAAAATTTCGCTACTTGTCATGCCGGACTCCGTTCCGGCATCGCCTTTTTTGCCAGCCTCTAGCAGAACCTCCATTTCGCTCCAGACATACGGCTTGAGCCATGCCTGCACAAAACGTTCTTTTGCGAGCTTGTAGATGTTTTCTTCCATCTCAGGGAGATTCTGCGGTTCTTCTCCTGTGGGGATGATGGCAAAGTGGTCTGTAACTTTACTGGAGTTGATGAAGACAAAGTTTTCGTTGCTGCCTCGCATGACGGATTTTTCTTGCGGCGTGGCAAGTCTTTGGGCAAGTGCGTAAGCTTCTTGCTGCATCGTGTCCGGCAGGTATTGCGAGTCCGTACGTGGGTAAGTGAGCAACTTCTTTTCGTATAGGTTTTGTGCGCAGTCGAGAACTTGCTGAGCACTGTATTTAAAACGCTTGTTGCCCTCTTTTTGCAATTCCGTCAAGTCAAAAGGCTTTTGCGGGAACTGCTTTTTCTGCTGGATGTCGATCTTTGCAATCGTCGCTTCTTCCGGCGGCGAGCATTTGTCTATAACAGCTTGGGCAGGTTCTTCTTTCTCGAAAATCGCAACTTTTAAATTGCTTTGTTTGTCCGCCGCGACTTTCTCATCTACAGGCGTGCCGGAATCGCCTTTTTCCTCTTTAGTTTCGCTTTTGACGAGCTGCGCCTGGAACCCTTTCCACGTTCCCACAACACTGTAATAAAACAGTTCCTTGAACTGCTCGACAATCGCATCGCGTTCCACGACAAGGTTTAGTGTCGGAGTCTGCACGCGTCCCACCGAAATCATTTTTCCGCGTCCGGCGGTGAGCGTGTAAGCGCGAGTCGCATTCAGCCCGACCATCCAGTCGGCACGCTGGCGGAGCCTTGCCGCATAGCTCAAATTCAAACGCTCTGTCGCGTCTTCCAGATTCTTCCAAGCCTTGTCCAAATCCTTCGCCACATAGCTGTTCACCCACAAACGCTTGATCTGCTTTTTGCGGAAGTCTGGCGTGTAGTCGAGAATCAAGTCGAAAATCAAATTACCTTCACGGCCCGCGTCCGCGCCGTTCACAAGAACATCCGCCCTTGCCATCATGTCGCGCACAATCGCGAGTTGCTTTCGCGTGCTCTCAATTTCCATCAACTTGAATTTTTCGGGCAAAAGCGGCAAGTTCGAAAGTCGCCAACCGCCCTCGAAACCGGGGTAGGCGTCCAACGGCGCAAGCGTAATCAAGTGACCCACGCACCACGTGATGCAATGGTTCTTGCCGATCAGGCACCCGTCGCCTTGCGTAAACTTTTCACCCTCAATACGCTCCAGCATAGGCTTGTAATGCTGATTGGCAACAGAAGGTTTTTCGGCGACGAGTAAAATCATAATTGCCGAAAAGATATAAATTTTTTCAGTTTTTAAGGGATTTTAGTCTACTTGTGGACTATCAATCTTTTTTAATATACCCGCTAAAACAAACCGACTAAAAATTCGAAAAAATGTTTTATATAGTAGATGATATCAAATACGAACAAGATTAACCCAAACGGGGCTATAGGCAGAATTGGAATAACTCCAATCGCCGCAAAAAACATCCACACCTTTCTTTGGACAATCTCTATTTTCAACGAAAACAAATCAAGCAACAACAAAATAGCCGACGCAAGCGTCACTAAAGAAAACAACAGCGCATCCGGTCTGTCGGAAACAGAATCAAGACTATTATCTACAAAAATCATGGACGTTGGCGCATAATGAACTGCCAAGCATACTGCAGAAATAAAAGCAGTCAAAGTAAAGAATATATTTATCAATTTCTTGATCAATTGAACCACTCCATAGCGCAATGAGCTGAAATGACATTCCTGCTCAGAGCGCTTTTCTGAAGTACGATTTTATTGCTAAATGGGCTTGGCTCTATTGTAAAGCCATCTAATGGTTCTGCATTATAAATAATTACGATAGAATCCTTTTGTTCATCAATTCCAATACCCGTTCCTTGAACAACAGCCCCAATTCCTCCACGGGGCGCAAACCTATATGTCAAAATATTTTTTCTAGTATTATCATCGTCTTGATACTGGAGATGCCAAACATAATAGGCCCTAGAATCAACAAAGAAATCGTACCAAAATGATTCGTTTTGATTCTCCCGTTCTAGGAAAATCCTTTTGCCATTCAATTCGCATTGCTTGGCTCCTTTATTTTTCACTCGAAAGCCATAAACATCTCCAGGATAGTTATTCTCATATATGGGAAAAGTCCCACCCTCAATTGGATTAAAACAGGAGTGACACAAAGACAAATATGAAAGAAAGATTATGGTAAAGGTAATTTTCGCCCACAAATCATTCTTTTTAAAAAACTGAACCGCTTGTGATACTGTTATCTTAGTTATTTGCATACAACAGATAGAATATACAAATTCTAGCCCGACTTAGTCGGGTTTTCTTTTTTGCATATTGCAAACCACTTTTAAAATCGATTTCTTTTAATCCCTTAAAATTCCATACGCTACAAATCATCTTCTAATTCACTGTAATCAAAATCGGGCTTATTATAGGAACGCATAGGCCCAGGATGTACTCGAGGAGGACTCAATGTAAAGCCTGCATCATCCAAAATACGCTTGCGGTTAGATTCAAAGTGATCACTCTCGATTACCCTCTGCATAAACGTTGCGTAATCTTCAATAACCTTGTAAACCTTGTCGAAAGTCGAGCGAAATGCTTTACGCTTGCTTTCCACACGCGGCGTCGGTAACTGTTTTGCAAGATCCAAGGCAAAAACTTGGACGGAGTCGAGCTGGCTCTGCATTGCATCATAAGCCAGACGAGCGCTATCACGAGAAGCTACGGACACAAACGGCTGTTCCGTGAGCTTTTCAGTCTGAATCAAGGCGTCGAAAGCGTTCTTGTAATCTTTCTTCATGAAGTAGCAGTAACCGATTATGAGGTAAGCTTCGGACACGATGAAGGATTCCGGAAGGTTGTTGATAATCCACTTGACGTACTTCATTGCTTCATCCGGCTTGTTGACCTTGAGGAAAGCCCATGCGATACCGAGCATAGCTTCGTCAAATACCGGGGAATCCTTTTGGACCTGACCATACATCTGAGCGGCAGCTGCGATGTCCGGCTTTTCACCAGAGAAGAAAAGGTGGCCGAGCTTGACCTTGGCGGCATTTTGTATGTCGCGTTCGGACTTGTTGAAAACCGGCTGTTCCGTAATGGCGCGGAAGCAGTTTTCAGCTTCGTCAAACTTGCTCATACGGCTGTAAGCGATACCCATGGTGTAACGGGCGTATAAGTAGTTCGCGTTACCCGGATGGATTGTGGCGAACAGGTCGATAGCTTCCTGATAGAGGCCCTGTTCGAACTTAATCTGGCCGGCAATGTAGTCTGCGTCAACCTTCGCATCGCTTTTGCCGAACTTCTGGGCGAAAATCTGGTACTTGTTCAAAGCTTCCGTGTACTTGCCTTCCTTATAGTCCATGTTCATCAACTGAAAGTGATACTTGGCGAGTAGGTTACTCTGCGGATAGCGCATGATGGCGTCTCGGTAAATTTCCCTAGCAGCCTTGTGCATACGGAGGTTTTCAAAGGACTTTGCCTCGTAAAAAGCAGCCAGGTCCACAAGGTGGAATGTCGGGTACTTGGTCTGGATTTCACCGAAGGCGTATGCAGCTTCTAAAAACTGGCGGTTCAAGAAAAGACGCTTAGCGGCGCGGTAGTCGTCGAGCGGACCCGTTTCAAATAATCCTGCCGAGTTCTCGTACATCCAGGTGCTACTACCATATTCGGGAGACCACTCATCTTGCTGATACTGATTCGGCGTGTCGGTGGCCTTTGCAAACAAAGAAGTGCAGGCTACGGCAAGCCCGATAGCGGCCGTTTTGACGAAACTAGTACGCAACACCATTTTATTTATGCTTGAAATAACTCTTCTATAAAACCCACTTCAATATACTTTATTTTGTTTGGGTGAACAAGCGATTGAAAAAGTGTTTTTTGAGAGGTTTTGACTGTTTTTTTGAAATAATATATATTTCCTAAAAAAAAGATTTTGTCTTTAATGAAGTCTTGGGGGGCTTTCATGAAAAATACACTTGAATATTTTTTAGGGGTATTTCTCCTATTTTCCGTTTGCGCATGGAGTAAAGCATCTGATATCCTTATCGTCGTTGACGACGAAATGATAAAAGACAACGAAATCAGGAATGCCATAAACACCTATACAGATGACATCTGGAATACTTATCAGGTAAATGCCTCTATCGTATCTTTCAAATCCCAGAAGAACGGCGGGAAAGCGACCGACCTAAAAGAAATACTCGTAAGCAAGAAGGATTCTATCACGGGAGCCGTTTTTGTTGGAGACATTCCGCGAGCTCAATTTGAATTTTACCAGAAAACAGAAGAAGGATTCCGATACCAACGTTGGGTAACAGACTTATACTTCATGGATCTTGACGGTATTTGGAAAGACACTGCTGCCGGAGGCCCCGAAGCCTATGGCGGAAAGTTGTTTGACACCACCACGACAACATTAAACTTCAATGTAGTCAACGGTTCTCCGATACCAGGGAAAGTGCCGGCGGATAGTTTTTCAATTGCATATTCCGGATACATCAAATCTCCTGTCACCGCACTTTGTTCCCTGCAACTTACCACGGACAATGACAGACGCCTTTGGATTAACGATTCCCTGCTCATTGACGCATGGTTCAACAACTGGGACATTCCCTATTACAGCGCTTTTCAATTCCAAAAAGACAGTCTCTACAAATTCAAACTGAACTATGCAGAAGAATTTGGCGACGCTTATCTTACCCTAAAATGGAAATGCGGGGATAATGCCTCCTATCAACCAATCCCTGATTCCGTTTGGCGTCAAAATGACAAGAGCACACGCGGTCTCAATCAAACCTATTACGGAAATATTTTCATGATAGATTCGCTCCCCGAAGAGGACATAAAGCACCTTTGGATTTCTGGAAAATCCAATGGAGTTTTTGACGGGCACTATTCCAAAAGTGGCGCAGTTTCTGATTCCTTTGAAATATGGGTTTCTCGAATTGACCCCAACACGGCCGGTTTCTACGGTAACCCCAAAACACTTTTATTGAGATATTTCGAGAAAATCCACAGCTACTATCTCGGTTTGTTCAAGAAACGTACGCGTAGTGCCATGTTCCTAACTGAGGAAGGAGGCTTAAACAATCCTCTAGACCAAAAATTCGTTGATGGTTTGAGTCTTCTTTATTCCCCAGACTCCCTTGATAAGTCTATCGCTGACGGGCAGGAATATCTAGACAACATAAAATCAGATAAGTATGATTGGGCCCTTTACGGTGGGCACGGAGGCCAAACTGGCCTTGGAAACGGACTGGATATAACACAAGTGGAAAGGAACATGTGCGTCTCACCGAGATTTTTCCACTTTGCTTGCTGTGGTCCACTTACCTGCTATGATTTCTACGGCAACGCCAATAGTGCCTCTGTTGGAAGCGAGCATATCTTTAACACGATTAACGGCGGTTTTGTAAGTATCGGTTCGTCCAAAACCAGTGGAAGCGACCAAATGGATTGTTTCATGTACTACGCTTTTGAGCACAAGTTCATTGGCGAATCGTTCCGGGAATGGGTGAATGAAAGGGTGAAAAGAAACCAGTACGGCCATAAGGAAGACCTTTACGATTGGTTCTATGGAGAATCGATTATCGGAGATCCGATGCAAAAACTGGAAGTGCCAGAACAAAAAACGATTCGCATCCACAAAGTCAATGCACAACAGAAACCACAAAAAAACGGCAAGCTGTATGACCTTTTGGGAAGAATCAAAGGCTTGACAAATTTATAAAATAGTGTACATTTGTGTATGTAGCAAAGGAGGCTTTGCAATGAAATTAGAAGGCTTTGGACTTTTTGTCGATGACATGGCGACTATGACTTTTCCGATGCGCACAAGGTTGCTCCGGACAAGTTAAAGACCGTAATCCGCCATCCGATTCGGAAAAAGTGATTGTTCGGAAATACCGAACAACCACTCCGTGCCCCCTTGCCATTCCCCTCGAAACTTTGTATATTCATGCACATGAGAAAAACCTTGAACCTTCTACTTCTACTTAGCATCGCTACCGAAGCGAGGTTTTAGGGATTTTTCAAAGATTTTCAAAGAATTTAAACCTAAAAGCGCCCGCTTCGAGAATGAAGCGGGTTCTTTTTTATGGTGAAATTCTATTTTTGGAATTGAAAAATTAAAGGAACTTTGCGGTCTTGAAGCCGGCAAGGAGATAAAAAATGACTGAAACGAGAAAACCATTCTTCTATGACGTAACACTGCGTGATGGTAACCAGGCTCTTCCGAAGCCTTGGAACAACGCCCAGAAAAAAGATGTTTATCTGTTGCTCTTGAAGCTCGGTGTGCAAGGAGCCGAAGTCGGTTTCCCTGCGTCTAGCGAAATGGATTTTGAATCGGTCATGGAACTTGCAAAGCTCACCGCGCAGATGGCGGAAGAAGGCGACGAAACGGCAAAGAATGTCGTGGTTTCCGGCCTCGCTCGCTGCATCGAAAGCGATATCCAGCGCTGCTGGGAAGCGGTCCAGTACGCTCCGCATCCGCGCATCCATACGTTCCTCGCCACAAGCCCCTTGTCCATGGAAAATGTGCTGCACATGACGCCCGAACAGGTCAAGGAAAAGGCTGTGAAGTGCGTGAAGTTTGCAAAATCCTTGGTTGGTGACAAGGGCGATGTGGAATTCAGTGCCGAACATTTTGGCGACTGCCTCGAAAACATGGATTTTGTGATCGACGTTCTGAAGGCTGTTGTCGAAGCCGGTGCGACGACGATTAACCTGCCGAATACGGTGGAACGCTACCGCCCGAAGCTCTACGTCGATCAGGTCAAGCAGGTTTACGAAGCTCTGCCCAAGGACATCACGATTTCTGTCCACTGCCATAACGACCTCGGCATGGCAACGGCTGCTACTGTCGAAAGCTTCTTCGTTGGTGCTACCCAGCTTGAAGTCGCATTGAACGGCCTCGGTGAACGCTGCGGTAACACGAACTTCTACGAAGTCGCGATTGGCCTGCATAACTCCGGTGTCGATACGGGCCTGCACCTCGAACGCATTTACGAAACGGCAATTCTCGTGAGCCATTGGAGCGGCGTGCCTATATACATCCGTGCTCCGTTGATCGGTACCGAAGCTATCGTCCACCGCAGCGGCATTCATCAGGATGGCGCTTCCAAGACGAAGGACATGAAGAAGGGCGCATACCGTCCGATTGATTACTCGATCATTGGTCGTAACCAGAACGATACGCTCAGCTTCACGAGCCAGAGCGGCCGCACCGCCGTGTACGAAATCATCACGAAGTTCGGCTACAAGATGACCTTGCAGGAAGCTTCCAAGTTGCAGCCGGTGCTGAAGCGCTTGAGCGAAGCCGAAGGCGAACTCAGTGCCGAACGCGTGCTTGACGTGTTCCGCGAACAGTTCGTCAACGTGAACGGTCGCCTGGTGTTCAACAACATCGAAGTTATCCCGGACGAAAACCGCTTCATTTTCCACTTCAAGAAGGATGGCGAAGCGCTTGTGAAGTCCGTGACGGCCGAAGGCCCGATTGAAGCTGCCCTTATGCTCATGCGTGAAATCGGCATGCCGGTTGAACTCGTGAAGTACCGCCAGCTTGTTGTTCCTGAAAAGGACAAGTTGTGGGCAGGTCGTGGCTTAAGCCGCATTGTCTTGAAGGCTAACGGCGAAGAAGTTGAAGGTCGCGGTGTCTCGAGCGATACGCTCAAGGCCAACATGCGTGCTCTCTTCGGCGGCGTGAACCTGATTTACAAGAAAGCATAACGTTACGCGTAATTGAAATGTCATGGCGGACTTGATCCGCCATCGCCTTCTTGTTGAGGGAATAAAGGAGAAAATATGTTAGAACAATTGAAACGCCCTTTCAAAAAAGTTTACGGCAAGGTGCGCTCCTATGTCAGCCGTTTTGTCGGACCCGTCAAGGATTCGGCGTCTAAGTTGTTTGCTCTGATTCCCGGATTCAAGGCTTTCGCCGGTTCCGAAGACTTGGCGAATGCAAACGATGCTGACGGTGCCGTGGATGGCGAAAACGGCAAGGTTGCAAAGCTTGGCATTCGTGCAAAGCTCAAAAACTTCAAGCAGTCACTCAAGGGGCTTAGCGACGTTCAAAAGCTGATTCTCCTTACGATAGCTGTTGTGCTCCCTGCGGGTATTGTCCTCGCGCTTGCCCTTGCAAGCTTCTTGAAAAAGCGCAAGAAATAAACACGTTGGCTGCGCACTTTTCAATTGCGCTCCTCATATAAAGTCCGCCTTTGTGCGGATTTTTTTTTGTCCAAATAAATTTTTGTATATTTACAAAATAAGGAAGGAGTGTTTATGAATAAACGCATTGCATATTTTTCTTTCGTCTGTATTCTTTTGTCTAGTCTCATCGCTTGTGGAGATGATGAATCAAATAATCCCATAGCAAATGATGTAGAATCGTCATCATCCGAAATTCAAGATGATGACGATAAATCCAGTGATTCAAAATCCGTTAAATCAAGTTCGTCAGAAAAAGCGGCGATAAAGTCTAGCGATTCTCAAAAAAAGGAATCTAATTCATCTAGCAGTGAAACGAAAAAATCAAGTGATGCGAAATCTGGAACTGAAAGTTCTTCAAGCTCCGCAAAATCGTCAAGTAGCTCGTCGGATAAGAACGCCTCATCGAGTTCTTCAGAAATCAAGACCTATGCAGCCTCGAAGGTAAAACCCTCTGGTACTTACGATTGCAAAAAATACAAGTGCTTTACGACGGAATACCTGAATCAGAAAATGCTTGCCGCCGGGGATTATGGTGAAATCCTCGACGAAAGAGACAATCAGGTTTATAAGACTGTTATTATTGACGATCAAGTATGGATGGCTCAAAACCTGAATTACGAAACGGCGTATAGCTATTGTACCGATGATGATTGTGCTAAGTATGGTCGTTATTATTTGTGGTCTGCCGCGGTAGATAGAAAGGGCTGTGAACATGGTAATTTTTGTTCGCTGCCACCAAGTGTGCAAGGTGTGTGCCCTGCGGGCTGGCATTTGCCTTCGAAAGACGAGTATCTGAGATTGTTCGACAACGTTGGCAAGTACGGCGGTACCAATAATGAATTCGTCGCAGCAGAACTCCGTGCCCAGCGAGGATGGTCGGTTGAAGACAATGCTGATGATTATGGTTTTTCTGCGTTGCCTACGGGCTATAAGCTCGGTTCAGCAGGTAATTTTGCTGATGTCGGAAAGACAACGCATGCATGGACTTCTACAGAGGTAAACTCCATAGGTGCGTATCAATTCAGAATTTATGAAGATCGTCTATATGTATCCTTGATTGATGACAGCAAGGGGTATCCTCTCCCTGTTCGTTGCGTTATGGATAAAGATTCTTTGCCTAAAATCCAAGCTCCTGCGCTGTATTTAGAACATGTTGACGAATGGTTAGGTGTGGTTTCTCGAGAGGAATATCTTAACCCTAATGTTATCTATGATTCTCTTGTGGATCCTCGAGATGGACAGGTTTATAAGACAAAGAAAATTGGCAAACAGGTATGGATGGCTCAGAATTTGAATTATGCGGATAGCACAAAAACTCCAAGCCTTGCGAATGGAAGCTGGTGCTATAATGATGAACCTGAATACTGCAAGTTGCTAGGGCGCCTTTATAATTGGACAGCCGCAAAGGATGTCTGCCCGGATGGTTGGCATCTGCCGAGTTATGATGAATGGAAGGTGCTGGAATCTAAATTTGGTGGTCAAATTATGGCGGGGCAGTTCCTCAAAGCTCAAGCGGGGAGCCTTTCTAATAATGGCGACGATGAATTTGGTTTTTCGGCTTTGCCTGCAGGTGGAAGATTTATTGATGACAGCGAACATGATAAAGTCAATTATCTTTATTTGGGAGATAACGCCTTCTTTTGGAGCTCAACCCCAGAGAATGATGATTATGCATACCGTATGAATATTCCTTATTCATCCAATACTACGAATATACGCTCTATAAAGCAAAAATACGGACATTCCGTCCGTTGCGTCAGAGACTGATGGAATTGTGAATTAGGAAGTCGGATTTCAGAGGGCCATTTGCATTTGCTAGATTTGAGCTACCATGCTTTCATCTCGACTTCCTAAAGATCTTTCTCCGTCGCCGTTCTTTGATGAATTGGAACGCGCCAAGGCCGATGTTCTTGCAGAGTGCGTCGGAGCAAACTCGCTTCCGTTTATCGACATGACGGTGAGCTCGCCTGTGAAGGCTGGCTTGCCGGTGGATTTGGATGATGCGGTTGATGAAGGTCGTAAAGCTTTTGGCAACTGGAGTCCAGATGCGGCGGGTTGGAAATCGGCACGCGAGGCGGTGGTGGAATATTACCGTGAACGCGGTGGTAACTTTACGGCAGGGCAGATCATCCTTACCGCAAGTACGAGCGAAGCTTATTCTGTGCTTTTCAAGACGTTCTGCGATCCGGGCGATGTGATTTTGACGCCGATGCCAGGCTATCCGCTACTTGATACGCTTGCGCAGCTTGAACATTTGGATTGTGCACCGTACTTCTTGAAACTTGTACGGCAACCGGTTAAGGCGAAAAAAAACGTCATTCTGAGCGGAGCGAAGAATCCAGTAAAATCGAGTTTCCGTTTTGTCCTAGATTCCGATAGCCTCTTGGCGGCGCCGGAGCGTGCGAAAATCTTGTTGCTCGTCTCGCCGCATAACCCGACGGGTCATTGCGTCTCGCGTGAAGAATGGAACGAGGCTGTGCGATTCTGCGAAGAAAACAACATGATTCTCGTCGTTGATGAAGTCTTCGGCGATTACGCCTTCTCGGATAAAGTTTCCCGCACTTGGCAATACGTTTTTGACTCGTGTCATCCTGAGCGAAACGAAGTGGAGTCGATGGATCTCTGGGATGCGGGTGGAGGCGACTTTATCAATCTTCCCGAAGACGGTCCAAAATGCCCGATTTTCTGGCTGAACGGCTTAAGCAAAGCCGTTGGTTCGCCGCAGCTAAAGCTCGGCTGGATGGCATTCTACGCTCCGCGCGAAAATTTCGAAGAAATTCGCGCGGCTCTCGAATTCGTCGAAGACGCATACTTGAGCGTTTCTGCACCTGCGCAGGCGCTTGGCATTTCGCTTTTGCCTAAGGCTTCTGCTTACGAATCTAAAGTCCTCGATCGCTTGCAACAAAATTGGCAGACGCTTCGCGAAGCGTTTCCGTCCAAGTATTGCCCTGAAGTTCTCGGCGGCTGGTACGCCGTTGTGCGTCTCGGCGAAGACGATGAAGAGCTCACGCTCCGCTTGTTGCGTGAAAAGCATGTGCTTGTGCAGCCGGGCTTCTTTTTTGATTTTGACGAAGACGGTTGGGTCGTGATGAGCTTATTGCAAGACCCTGCGATTTTCAAAGAAGCGATTCAACGCATTAAGCAATAACGCAAAAAAGCCCGCGCATCTTGCACGGGCTTCTAAATTCGATCAAATTGCTTCGAGTGCCGCGCACTCTTGCAATGACATTTTCTACTAGTAACTATTGACTAATAACTAGTAACTGCGGCGGAGCCGCTTTAGTAATTATTCACCTTGAACGTCTTGGTGGCGTTCTTGGAGGTAACCTTGATGATCTGCATGCCCTTATTCTTGAGGCTTACATTCAAGGTTGCTCCCTTGCTAGTGAATTCCTGATCAAGTTTGCCGTTAAGACCGAAAACCTGAACTTTGAACGGAACAGAATTTGCGCTGTTGATCGTAATCGAGGAAGTGCTGCGCACAATGCTGAATGCATTTGTATTCAAAACGCGACCAGAAATGATCCCTTCTTCTTGGTGCTTCTTTTCTTCTTCCTCTTTCTTTTTACGTTCCTCTTCTTCTTTCTTCTTCTGTTCTTCTGGGTCTTCAACGTCACTTGCGACCTTTTCCACCGGAGCCTTCTTGCTCAAGATGTAGCCGAGTGCGCCGACGAGCGGAGCATTCAAGTCCACACAAACTTCGTTTACCTGCCAGTCTGCTGTAGAACCGTTGTGGCTGCCGCTTGTGAAGTCGCCTGCAATCATGCCGCCCAAGAGCTTGTTCTTTTCCGGAGGAGAACCTGCGCCGTTCACATCGCGACCCGGGTCTTCGTTGCCATAGTAGCCGCGGTGATGTGGTCTTGTCGGAGCGTTTGCGCCATTGCGGTTGAAACCGACAACGTAGGACTTCTTATTGCTGTTATCGCCGAGAAGGAATGCAATATTCTTTTCGATGGCTTCATCGTAAGAATCGTCTTTTGCAAACTTGGCGTAAAGGGCGTAGAGGTATGCGCCGCCTGCCGGAGAGCGAGTCGGGAATGTACCCGGGCCCTTGGCGTCCTTGTTGAAAATACCCTTGCTGTCCGTGACGTTGAGGTACATGTTGTCGAGGTAGTTCTGCACGCCGGCGTAGTCACCGAGCGGGTTCCACCCGAAAACGAATTCGCCGAGAAGGTCCGAGAGCGGGCTTGCATCCGGGTAGCTAAAGCGGGAGAATCCGTTTTTGCCGAAGTCAATCTTGTCGTAGAAATTCTTGGCTTCGGTCTTGTAAGTTTCTTCCTTGGTCGTGCGGTAAAGTTCCAATGCGGCAAGGAACGGACCGTCTTCCCAAATGCCGTTCCACCAGCTGCTTTCGTAGAATCCCTGGGAATTCGTAACGCCCTTGTGCTTCTTGGAATAGGCAAATGCAGTCTTTGCAGCCTTCAAGTACTTGGCGCGTGCAGATTCATCAGGATCGATACGTGCCATCACGGCGAGCATTGCTGCAGCCATACCCGGCGTGTAGGCGTCATTGGCGTTTCCTGTGATTTCGCGCGGTTCGCCACCGTCACCAGTACCGAGCTTGCTCATGGCACCTGCAGTCACCCACTTCATGTGGTCCTGGTTGCCGTTTCCCTTCACGGTCACGAAGTTGTTTTCGTCGATTGCTGCCTTGACCCAGAAATCGGCTTCATAGCGGAGTTCTTCAAGGAGGTCACGCACGTCGTTAGGCTTGCCGCCCTTGCGGGTGTAATCCTTGCTAGCCTTATAGTCGGTGTAATCGCCAGTGTAGAGGTCGTAAAAGCCTGTCGTAAATTCGGCAAATGCGAGTGCCAAAACGTAAGAGGAGTAACCTTGGGACTGACCGTACATCACGTGGTCGCCGCAGTCGAACCAACCACCGCTCACGTCTTTGCCGTTGTAGCTATCCTTTGTAAAGCTGGTCGGATTATTCGTGCCGTCCAAGATCCAGTTCGGACCTTGACCAGAGCGCTGCGCTCCAAAGAATCGTGTGGTCATCCAAGCCGCTTCGACGTAATCGTCCGTGCTCAAAGCAGCAAAGCTATCGGTGAATGCGAGGCCAAATACAGCAAGGCCTGCTAAAAAAGACTTTTTTAACATTGTCATCCTCTAAGGTTTCCCATCCACACTGTAGCGTCCACAATATAAAATTTTATGGAAAATTTTCACGCAAAATAAAATTCACTTTTGGGGAATATATCAAAATGCGCCGTTTATGTAACTTTTTCAATGCAATGAAAAAATATGTTGCGAAAAATTGACAAACGTTTTATATTAATCCTTGGTGTGGGGCTATTGTTTAGCCCTTTTTGTGGTGGGATGTTTTATGAAACACGTTGTTTCTGTTTTCGCGTGTGCTGGTCTTTTTGTTGTTGCCAACGCACAAGTTTCTCTTCAGACAGCTTCTGGTGCTTTAGAATCGGCTTATGCTGAATGGGCATCTGATGGTTCCGATAGCTACAACGTCTATTATTCGGGCGCTGGTGCTAGTGACGTCAAGGTGGATGCTCCGCTCATCCGCAAATACGGTTCCAAGTACCGCGTGGACGTGGTGGGCCTCAAGGCTGGGAGTTACACGCTGAAGGTTGCATCCGTCAAGGGTGGCAAGGAGACTGCTTCGACCACATCCAAGTCGCTGACGGTCAAGGCGCATGACCGCGCTGGATTCGCGTTTAGCAACGGCCATGTTCCGGGCGCCTATAACGCAGACGGTACGCTCAAATCGGGAGCTGTCGTCCTCTACATTTCGGAATCGACAAAGAACACGGTCAAGCTGGATGTCGTCACGAGCAACAAGGGCGCCGTTACGGAAAGTGTGGGCCTCCAAAATATCTTAACTTCGTTCAAGAAGGGCTATGATAAGCGCCCGCTGGTGATTCGTCTCCTGGGAAATGTGACGGACCCCGAAGTGACCGACAAGGGCGACATCACCATCGATATGGGCAAAAAAGAGGGCCTTTCGATGACTGTTGAAGGCATCGGTAATGATGCGACTGCAAATGGCTGGGGTTTCCGCGTCAAAGGAACCCAGGATTTGGAAATCCGAAACATCGGCATTATGAATGTTGATTCCGACGAAGGCGACAACATCACGCTCCAGCAGGATAACCAGTATATCTGGGTCCACAACAATGACTTTTTCTACGGCCATGCGGGTAGCGACAAGGACCAGGTCAAGGGCGATGGCGCCTTGGATTGCAAGCTATCGACTTATGTGACCTTTAGCTACAACCATTTCTGGGATAATGGCAAGTCAAATTTGCTCGGTCTTAAGGAAGGTGCCGATGGGGGCTATTACATCACGTATCACCATAACTGGTACGATCATTCCGATAGCCGTCATCCGCGTGTGCGTTACTACAGCGCCCATGTGTACAACAACTATTACGATGGCAATGCCAAGTACGGCGCAGGCTCTACGCTTGGTTCGTCCGTGTTCATGGAAGCAAACTACTTCCGCAATTGCAAGTATCCGATGATGACCTCGTTGCAGGGGACCGACGTCTATGCGAGCGGCACTAAGCGCGATCCGACGAACAACGGTACGTTCAGCAAGGAAGCGGGCGGTACAATCAAGGCTTACAACAACTACATGGAAGGCTCCTACACGTTCATTCCGTATGGTGCAAGCAAATATGTTCTCAAGGGTGCGGAAACTGCAATTGGCGATATTGATTCTAAGGTCGATTTCGACGCCTACGTGGTGACCTCGCGCGATGCTCAGGTGCCGTCTAGCGTAAAGTCCTATTCAGGCGAAAATACGTACAACAACTTTGATACGGACAAGTCCATCATGTACAGCTACACGGCAGATTCTCCAGAACAGGCTGTGGCGAACGTGCGTGCTTATGCAGGTCGTTTGCAGGGTGGCGATTTCAAGTGGACTTTTGACAATTCTGTTGATGATGCTTCCTCCGACGTGAACCAGGCGCTCAAAGATGCTCTCATGGCTTATAAGGGCAGCAATGGGGAAGTGGTGGAATATTCTTCCTCCAGCGTCATACAGAGTTCGTCGAGCGAATCTCCGAAGTCTAGCTCTAGCAGCGTGAAGGTTGAAAGTTCAAGTTCTGCAAAGTCTTCGAGTTCTTCTGAAACCCCGAAATCTTCGTCCAGTTCCGTGGTCTCTTCGTCAAGTGAAAAAACGCAATCTTCCTCTAGCTCCAGCAGCGAAAAGGTCGAAAGTTCAAGTTCAGAAGGGACGATCGGTCTCGCAAATGTGATGCCGATGGTATCTCGCGAAATCTTCTACGATTCCCGCACGTCTAGCCTTGTCATCGGAACCTCAGACGTCATCCGTTTGGATATCGTCGGTATCGATGGTAGTCGCGTCAATTTTGCTGGTTACACGAATGTAGGATACGCACGTGTTGTTGACTTGAGCATGCTTCGCGCTGGCGTTTACATCGTCCGCTTCAAGACCTCTCTTGGCTTGCAGACCATGAAGTTCGTGAAAAACTAGTTATTGGTCATTGGTTGTTGGTCATTAGTCTTTGGTTGAAGGATCTTTTGGGGGCTTTAAAAAACTATTGACCATTGACTGATGACTACTGACTTTAGTAAACATTTTTAATCAAAATGCCGTTTTTTGAGCATTTTTGAATGTTTCCAAATTAATTACAACTATAGTAAACCCATATTATATATCTTTCGCTTGGGATTTGTGATTGCGGAGATTGGGTGAACCCAAAAGGATGTTTATGAAAAAAGTCTTCGCATTATTGACGTGCGCTGCCGTAACCTCTGCTATGGCAGTTACTGCAAGCCGTGTTGGCCCTGTGAGCACATACGGTGAACTCGTCGCAAATGGTGGCAAGCTTTCTGGTTCTTGCCCGGAATACTCTCAAAAGGCTGTTCAGGTCAAGGGTATGAGCCTCTTCTGGAGCTCGGGCAACACCTATTCTACCGACTTCTACTCCGAAAAGGGCATCAACCGCTTGGTTGATGACATGGGTATCGAAGTTGTGCGTTTTGCTCTTGGTGCCGCCGACGAAAAGTTCAATAGCTCGGGCCGTTCTTACACGACGGGTGGCGAAGGCTTCCAGAAGGCTTTGCTCAAGTCTGTGGTGAACGCTGCCATTGACAAAGACATTTACGTGATTATCGACTGGCACATCGAAAGCTCTGACGGTTTTACGTCTGACGCTGTCAAGTTCTTTGAATACGCAGCTCAGGAATATGGCCAGTATAACAACGTGATTTTCGAAATTTGGAACGAACCGACCGGAAGCATGGAAGCCGTGAAGCAGCATGCCGATCAGGTTATTCCGGTAATTCGTAAGTATTCTGATAACCTCATCCTCGTGGGTAGCCCGGGATGGTCCAGCCAGCCGAATGCTTGCGCTTCCGCAGGCATCAACGACAAGAACTATGGCTGCACGCTCCATTTCTATGCTGCAACTCACTATATGGGCGATGGCGGTTACAACAAGGCTGCAGAAACGGCTATGGCTGCAGGCGTGCCTGTGTTTGCTACCGAATGGGGTACCGTCAATGCTAACGGTGATGGCCAGCCGGACGAAGGCTCCAGCAACAAGTGGGTAGAATGGATGGCTCAGAAGGGCGTGTCCTGGACAAACTGGAACGCTTCTGCCATGAACGAAACTTCTGCTGCATTTGCTAATGCCGTGTTCGAAAACGGTTTCACTTACACCAATTCTGGTAAGTATGTGAAGGGCAAGCTCGGTGGTGCATCTTATAAGGATTGCGGCCTCCAGAATGGTTCTGCTTCTGAAGAAAGTGGCTTCTCTGCTGGCGTTGCCAATGGCGCTACGACTTCCATTCTCGATGATATGGAAGATGGCGACCGTTACGGTTACCTCGGTGGTGCATGGGCTGCTGTTGAAGACCAGGAAAACGGTGGTGCAAGCTCTATTTCTAACGAAAAGATTGAAGATGACTTTGGCAACACGACCTATAAGGTTGTCTACCCGGTCAGCGGCGATACCAAGAATACGTCCAAGTATGTTGCAGCCCTTAAGGATGTTAAGATCGGTAAGGGTTCCCTTACTTACGGTCCGTATATCAAGATGTTCCTCACGCTTTTGAAGGAACCGGCAAAGGATTCCCCGAAGGCTTATGCAGATTTCTCCAAGTGCAAGACCATCAAGTACAAGTACAAGGGTGCAAGCCATAACTTCGCAATCGAAACGACCGATGTTACCGACTACAACTATCATCGCGTGAACAAGGACGCTTCTGAAGGCTGGAAGGAAGTCGAAATTACGACGGACATGTTGAAGCAGGAAACTTGGGGTGATGATTCTCGCTCTAAGCCGATCAAGATGGAAAACGCAACTCGTCTTTCTTGGGAAATTAAAGGCCTCGAAAAGGTTCCGGACGATATGAACCAGCCCAAGTATCCGTACCTCTATGTGGATGACGTGAAGTGCGACGGTCTTTCCTTCACTGCTGTTAGCGGTGGTGCTAGCGAAACTCCGAAGTCCTCTTCTAGTGCTGCAGTTGGTCAGAGTTCTTCTTCTGTTGTTGCTGGTTCTTCTAGCAGCGCAAAGGCAGTCTCTTCTTCTAGCGCAATCGTTCCGGGTTCTTCTGCTACGGTAACCTACAAGACTATTGTTGATATCGACGACGTTGAAGATCTTGATGAAGTTCTCAAGACAACGGGTACCTGGTATGCTTACACGGATAAGGAACCGGGTGGAAAGTCCTCTATTTCTAACGTCTATGACCAGAAGCTTGGTGGCTATGTGGTTGCCTTCCCGGGTACTGAAGATCCGACGAATGGCACTAAGGGTTATGTTGGCTTGAAGGACATCAATTGGGATCAGGGAACTTATACTGAAGCTCCGTTTGTGGCTCTCGGCCTCAACACGAATGCTGATACCTCCAAGGGTATTGACTTGAGCAAGTGCGGTGCTATCAGCTACCGTTACAAGGGTTCCGCTCATACCTTCAAGGTTCAGGATGGTTCTGTGACGGACTACGCTTACCACGAATATCCGCTTGATGATTCCCAGGTTTGGAAGACCATGGTCATCAATGTCGAAGACATTGCTCAGCCGAACTGGACTCAAGATCCGAAGGACCTCAACTGGGGTGCTATCAAGAAGATGGCTTGGGAAGTCATTGGCTACAAGGGCATTGTCTATCAGCCGACAATCAACTACCTCTATGTGGATGATCTCAAGTGCGTCGAAGTGCCGAAGGTCGGCTTCAAGACTGTTGCTCGCGCTGCTAGCGGCATCAAGGTCGGCTTCAAGGGCAATATGCTCAACGTGAACTTCAGCAAGGCTGGTGAAGCTCGTATCCAGGTGTTCGACATGATGGGTCACGTTGTTGACAGCCGCGTTGCTAACGTCTCTGCCGGTGCAAACCAGTTCTCTCTCAAGAACATGGCTAACGGCAACTACGTTGTGCGTGTGATGATGAACGGTGCAGCAAAGACTGCTCGTATCTCCATCAAGTAAGACTGATGCGCTCCTTCGCGGAGCGCTTAAGTAACCATCAAAAACGCCCCGGACATTTAGTCCGGGGCGTTTTTGCATCTATGACAAGGGAGGGCTCACGCCCTCCCCAAAGCTGTCATCCTGACGCCGAAGGCGGAAGGACACAGGCTGTCACCCCGGACTTGTTCCGGGGGCGCCTTTTACTCAAGGTTTCTCTGAAGAACTTCGCACTTCGCTTTTGCCCATTCCTCGAATGTATCGTCGGCGAGGTGGTCTTTCGCTTCTTGCATCAAGTGCAGGTAAAAGTGCAGATTGTGGATGCTGGCGAGCGTGTAGCCGAGCGATTCGCCGGCGTGGTGCAGGTGGCGCAAGTAGGCTCGGCTAAAGTTGCGGCAGCAATAGCAGTCGCAATTGGGGTCGACCGGCTTGTCGTATTCTTCGGCGTGGCGGGCTGCCTTGTAGCGGAGCACGCCTTCGCTTGTGAAGAGCATGCCGTTACGGGCGTTTCGCGTGGGCATCACGCAGTCGAACATGTCAACGCCGCGACCGATCAATTCCAGCAAGTTCCACGGCGTTCCGACGCCCATCACATAGCGCGGATGGTCTGTCGGCAAGTAGTCGGTGCAGAAGTCTGCAATCTCGTACATCGTTTCGGTCGGTTCACCGACCGAAAGTCCGCCCATGGCGTAGCCATCGGGGCCGAGTTCCGCGATGCGTTCGATGGCCTGCTTGCGTAAATGTGTGTGCATTCCGCCCTGGATAATGCCAAAGAACTGCTGATCGTAACCGTGGATGGGCGGGTGTTCTTTGAGCCATTCCATTGCTTCGGCGGTCCAGCGGAGCGTGTAGTTTAAGCTGTGTTCCGCTTCCTTGACCGTGCTCGGGTAAGGTGTGCATTCGTCGAGCGCCATGATGATATCCGCGCCGATTTCGCGTTGGGCGTTCATCACGCTTGCTGGGCTAAAAAAGTGCTTAGAACCATCCAGAATGCTTCTGAATTCAACGCCTTCGGGCTTGATCTTGCGAAGTTCCTTCAAACTCCACACCTGGAATCCACCGCTGTCCGTGAGCACGGGACCATTCCAGCTCATGAACTTGTGGATGCCGCCTGCGGCAGCGATTTTGGGCGTTGTGGGGCGCAAGTACAAGTGGTACGTGTTTGCGAGGATAATCTGTGCCTTGATGTCTTCCTTGAGTTGTGCGGGCGTTACAGCCTTTACGGTTGCTTCGGTGCCCACCGGCATAAAAATCGGCGTTTGGATGTCGCCGTGGTCGGTGTGCAAAACACCCAGACGGGCCTTGGATTTCTTCGACGTCTTTTTCAGTTCAAAACGGTTCATGCTCGCAAATGTAGAATTTTATGAAATGGATGTGAAGACATTTTTTTGCTCTGTCACCCCGGCCTCTGTGCCGGGGTCGGCATACGCGTTTTGATTTGCGTTTTAAACTAAATGAAAAAAGACTCGATTTTCATCGAGTCTTTTTCTGCGGTCGGACAGACTTGAACTGTCATGAGATTGCTCCCACTAGCACCTCAAGCTAGCGTGTCTACCAATTCCACCACGACCGCGTGGTCCTTAGCGGAACGAACACAAAGATAGTATAATTTTTTGATTTTGGAAACTCTTGTTGCAAAAATAATTGAATTTTTTTTGACGATGTCACCCCGGCCTCTGTGCCGGGGTCGGCATACGCGTTTTGATTTGCGTTTTAAACTAAATGAAAAAAAGACTCGATTTTCATCGAGTCTTTTTCTGCGGTCGGACAGACTTGAACTGTCATGAGATTGCTCCCACTAGCACCTCAAGCTAGCGTGTCTACCAATTCCACCACGACCGCGTGGTCCTTAGCGGAACGGCACAAATTTAGTTTAAATGTTTGATCTTGTAAAGGGGCTTGTGCGCATTTTTATAAAAAAATTTTAAACCCCTTCAACGAGCTTATCAAACACCTGTCCGCGGACTTTGTAATTCTTGAACAGCCCAAAGCTTGCGCATGCGGGGCTCATGATTACCGTTCCGCCTTCGCCTATGTTCAAACTATCAGCAAAAGCTTCTTCGAGTGTGGGGAAGATGGCTGTCTTGATTCCCGCTTCATCCACGCCTGCCTTTTTCAAGTCGGCGAGCATGCGTTCGGCGGTCGCGCCGATGAGTGCCACGCGCTTCAGGTTCGGGCGCTGCTTTACGAGAATCTCTGAAAGTTCCGTGAAGTCGGCATTCTTTTCAGAACCGCCGAGAATCAACGCAAACGGACGCTTCATGCTGCCGGTTGCTGCAATCGTAGCGTCTGGGCGAGTGGCGTAGCTGTCGTTATAAAATTCAATACCGCGTTTTTCTCCCTTGAATTCCATGCGGAAGGGGAGTGTCTCGTAGCTCTTGAGTGCTTCAAACGCATCGGCGACTTTTATGCCCAAAGCTTTGCAGGCGAGCGTTGCTGCTGCCATGTTTTCGAGCTGGTAGATGCCGCGCACTTTGCAGTCGGCGAGGTACAGCGTCACGCCGTCAATCGTAAGTGTAGCGCCGTCAATTACGGCGTCTCCGTCACCATTGCTTGCGCCATCAGCGAGGCTGACGGCGTACTTTGTCTTGGCCGGGCTTTCCGATGCAATCTTAGCTGTCGGTTCTGCGTCTTTCAGATAAACGCATGTGCCTTCGCGCTTTTGCCAACGCACAAGATTTGCCTTTGCATCGCGATATTCTTCAACGCTCTTGTGCCAATCCAAGTGTTCTGTCGAAACGCGCAAAACAACGCCTACATCCGGCGATACGGACAAAGTCATAAGCTGGAAACTCGAAAGTTCCAAGATGCTGATGCGGTCTGGAGTCTCGTCTTCGAGCAAGTCCAAAGCCGGCACGCCAAAGTTTCCGCCGATGGCGTTCGCTTTGCCACATTTGTCCAAAATGTGGCTGATCATGCTCACAGTAGAACCCTTGCCGAGTGTTCCCGTGACACCTACGGTTGCTTTTGATTGAGTTTGTTCTAAAAAAAGCTG
Organism: Fibrobacter sp. UWB7; assembly: GCF_900142945.1. Taxonomy (NCBI): domain Bacteria; kingdom Pseudomonadati; phylum Fibrobacterota; class Fibrobacteria; order Fibrobacterales; family Fibrobacteraceae; genus Fibrobacter; species Fibrobacter sp. UWB7. Next base: position 73,258 of record NZ_FRCO01000007.1, on the reverse strand, counting down.
AATCTGGCTCGTCATGAGCCCGCCGTTCATCTGGAACTGGAACAGCTCCTTGCTCATCGGATAAACGCCTGCCGAACGCACGACCGTCACGCAATCCTTAAGACCATCCAAATAGTTTTCGCCACTGCAAACCTTGACATTCACGCCTGCGGGGACTTCCGGCAAGTTTACCGGGTTCTTGTCCATCACGACAATGTCCTTGACGCCTTCGCGGAAAAGGTAACGCAACGTGCTCTGGCCTTCAACGCCAAAACCTAAAATTCCAACCGGAGAAACGAGTGTGTTCTGCATAAAAATCCTTGATGTAATTCCGATTAAAATTTAGCAACCCTTACCAAATGTGGGCGCTCAGATAATCAAAAACAAAAAAATCCGCTCTCTTTCGAGGGCGGACTTCTGAATGCGGTTTGACCGACTTGAAACCAAGTCAATCTAAACTTTTACTTTGCGGCTTTCTTCTTGCCTTTCTTAGCTTTCGGAGCTTCTGCCGGAGCTGCAGCTTCAGGAGCCGGTGCGGCTTCGGTCTTTACTTCGGCAGCAGGTGTGGCCGGAGCTTCAGCCTTGACTTCAGCGGCAGCCGGTGCAGCAGGAACTGCTTCAGCTGGAGCGTTGAATGTAGCCGGAAGTGTCGGAATTTCCGGTGCCTGTTCGGCAGCGCTTTCGCGTGTTGCCTTCTGCATAGCGGATTCTTCGACAGCCTGATCCTGCTTAGCCGTGATGAGACCAAGAGCAAAAACCACGATGAAGAAAATCACAGCAACGACACGAGTCAACTTCTGGATGAAGGTCGCTGCGCCAGCGGTAGAAAATGCAGATTGCGAAGTCATACCACCGATTCCTGCCAAACCGCCCATCTTGTCGTTCTGGACGAGAACGAGGAGTGCGAGGAAGAAGCAGAGAAACACGTGGAGGACGATCAATACCCAAAAGAGAGTTGTCATTAGTGACGTTTCCTTTCGTTAAAAGTTACTTAGCTTCAGCAGCGTCGATGATTGCCTTGAAGGTGTCAGCCTTGAGGCCTGCACCACCGATAAGACCGCCGTCGATGTCCTTCTGAGCGAGGAGGCCCGGAGCGTTTGCACCCTTCATGGAGCCACCGTACTGGATGCGCATGCCTTCAGCAACAGCTTCGCCGTAGATTTCCTTCACGACAGAACGTGCGTAAGCCTGAGTGTCCTGAGCCTGTTCGTCCGTAGCGGTAACGCCGGTACCGATTGCCCAAACCGGTTCGTAAGCGAGAACGCACTTTGCAGCGTCTTCAGCAGAAACGTCCTTGAAAGCACCCTTGATCTGGAGACCGAGGATTTCCTTGAGGATGCCGCCGTTGCGCTGGTCGAGAGTTTCACCAATGCAGATGATCGGCTTGAGGCCAGCTTCGAGAGTCTTCTTGACCTTGAGGTTCACGGTTTCTTCCGTTTCGTGGAAGTACTGACGCTGTTCGGAGTGACCGATGATCACGTATTCAGCACCGATTTCCTTGACCATGTCAATGGAAACCTTACCCGTGTATGCGCCCTGGTCCTTCCAGTGGATGTCCTGGATAGCGAGCTTCACGTTCGTGCCCTTGATGACGTCTGCAACCTTAGCAGCGGCGAGGTAGGTCGGAGCGATAACGACTTCGGTCTTCTTCACGTCCTTGACGGCTTCCACGATATCCTTAGCGAGCTGAACGGATTCGCTAACGGTCTTGTTCATCTTCCAGTTACCAGCAATGATATACTGACGCATAATTAACTCCTTGAGAGGTTTAAAATTTAACGCGCGTAAATGTAGAAAATTTTTGAGTTTTGACGAGTGTTTGCTCGCATAGACTCTTGTAATTTGCATAAAAAAAGCCCCTCGGCGGTTCAACCAAGGGGAGCAGTGCTTTTTTAGTTCATAGTCATTAGTTATTGGTTGTTAGTATAACTGTTGCGGCTTTACCGCCAATATAAACTAATGACTACTGACTATTGACCAACGTCAAACACTAGTGATCGTACGTGCTCGAACGGCTAGAAGACGGCGGAGGAGATCCACCATAGCGGTCGCCTTCGATCTTGTCGAGAACCTTTTCGCCTTCGTAACCCTTCAGACGAGCCTGTTCCGGATACTTCCAGAAGAGACGTGTGATGAGTTTACCTTCACGAGTGAAGTATTCCCAGACCATGCCATCAGCAGTTTCGTGGTCGGGAGGTCCCCACAGGAGGTTCACCATGTCGGTCGTCATGCCTTCTTCGATGTACCCCTGCTTGAATGTGTTCTGCAAGTGCTTGTCGATGCCCATGCTTTCCTTGGAAATGAAGTACTCGCGTTCGTATTCGTTTTGGCCGACGCCGCGTTCAATCAGCACAGGCGACGAATACTTGCTGTTCGTACATCCAAAGAGCATGAGTGCACCGAAGGATATAGCGCACAGATGTGAAAATTTCATTGGATCTCCTTGTATTTGATGACCACAAAATAAGAATTTATTGCGCGAGTAGCTAAATAATTTTTAGATTTTACACTGAAATGAATAAGATTAACGCTTTGTTTAAAATTATTTTACTTAATGTTGCGTTTTTGGGCGCCTTGAGCTTTGGTGCTGTCTGGGTGGACCAGTCTAGTTTGGTCGGATTGCGGTATGGTCCGAATTTGTCTTGGGGAGGCATGGCGAATTCTCCGATTGTCTGGGGACAGTGGGTGCCGCAGGCAAATGTCGGTATGCAATACACGTGGCTTGAACCCTTGCAGCCCTTGAATTACGGTGAATCTATTGGTCTTGCTTCGTCGTACCTCAAGATGGACGCCTCTATTGAGCTTTCTCCGTTTTACGGTGGATTCCGTGCAGGGCTTGGACTTAGGCCGTTCCAGATAAACCCGCAAATTGAATTTGGTTTTGCCTACGAAAGCTATTTTTATTTCAAGTCCAATCTCGAAATGGTGAATGCCGATGTCAAGGGGAAGGGGCATATCGCAGAGACCTGGAATTCCGATTACATCTTCGATCATGTAGGCAAGTCGGATTCGTCCGATTTTGACTACGCACAGCTTTTTGACATGAGCGTTGATTTTAGCTACTACTTACCCCATGGAGGCGTTATCGGGCTTGGCGCTCATTATGTGTTGACCGATATTAGCACAGATTTCGAAGGTAAAAGCTACGATTACGAACGCAATATTCCAGTGTTCAGCCGCGACTACATTGTTGAATTTCAGAGCTTTGGACGCTTCCCGGTATCAGATTTTATATCCATCCTTTACGAAGGCTGTTATATCAAAACGGGACTTTTACGCAGTGGTGGTAGCGTAAAAAAAGAATCCTTGAGCTACCGAATGGTGCTTCTTGGAACTCATTTCACATGGAATGAGGGATTACGTAATTTTATTGTCAAATTTGGTGGCTGGAGCCGCGATAAAAAGCGCTTTTACAATGGTTCATTCGCTCAGCAGCTTTTGATTCAGCTTGAGTATAAGGGGTATTTTTCGTTCCCCTTCCACAGCAATTTTTCCAAATAACTTAGGCACCGGGAGCAAAATCTTTGGTTTGACAGGTTTTTGCACTGGGTCCATTTCTAGAGCCTGGGCAGGGTAGGCGGATCGAATCCAAAGGCTTCCGCTGTAATCTTCGCTAGACATGCTTGCCAAGGTCGGGAGCATGTCGCCCGCAAAGGACTTCCAGTTCGTGATAGAAAAATAGCGGGGTTTCTTCGGGGCTCCGCGCATTACGGCTTTTTCTGGATTGGGGAGGGTGTCAACGACTAGACTCCACCAGGTATTCGAAACTGCCGTTGAAAATACATTGGGATTTTGCTCCAGTTTTGTAGAGTCAGGGCACTTGAAATAACCGTTTGCCAAAAGTTCCAAATCGTCAAGCTTGAGCGGTGTATTGCCGATGTTTTCTCGGAGATGATGGAGACCCAGCTGTCGTTTGATTTTTCCTCCTTCGAATTCCATGTAGCGAAATTTGCCGGCTGTAATGTAATTGAACGGGCGGCTGCCGCTGGGATTTACAAAGAATGTGTCGAGAGCATCGTTGTGATGTCTCCATTCGATTTTGATGTTAGTCTTGTTTTTTTCCTCGTTTACGAATTTCCCTTCGACATTGATAATCATGGCTGAATTCGTTAAGAGGTGTGGGCAAACTTTTTGCAAGCTGCTGTTGGCCATTGTTGCTACGGCTGAAATACAAATGGCGAAAGCTGTTAATTTTATGCCTCTAATCATAAAATCGAATATAGATAAATTTTTGTATAAAAGAAAACCCCGACCCATCCCAATGGCTAAAAGGAAAGGTCGAGGTTTGTGTTTTTCAGGAAGAAAATGTTCTTTGTCATGCCCGCCACCGAGCGGGCATCTCCTTGTTAAGCATCTTCTTGGATCGCTTCGCCTTCTCCGTCGTCGCCAAGATCGACGGCATCGTTTTCACCGAGCTTGAAGAGTTCCACGTCCTTCATGCTTTCACGAATCTTCTGTTCGATTTCGTTGCAGAGGTCTACGTTGTCCTTCAAGAACAGGCGTGTATTTTCACGACCCTGACCGATGCGTTCGTTGTTGTAGCTAAACCAGGAACCACTCTTCTGGATGATGTCCAGTTCGCAGGCGAGGTCGAGAATGGAGGCTTCGCGAGATATACCCACACCGTAGAGAATGTCGAATTCGCACTGGGTAAACGGAGCGGCGACCTTGTTCTTCACAATCTTTACGCGGGTGCGGTTCCCGATGACTTCTTCACCGTTCTTGATAGCGGCGATACGGCGGATGTCGATACGCTGCGTAGCGTAGAACTTGAGCGCGTTACCACCGGTGGTCGTTTCCGGGTTGCCGAACATCACACCGATCTTCATACGGAGCTGGTTGATAAAGAGCATGCAGGTGTTCGACTTGGAGAGAATGCCGGTAAGCTTGCGGAGTGCCTGGGACATGAGACGAGCCTGGAGACCGACGTGGTTGTCGCCCATTTCGCCGTTAATTTCTGCCTGCGGTACAAGAGCTGCAACGGAGTCCACGACGATGATGTCGATAGCGCCAGAACGCACGAGCGTTTCGGCAATGTCGAGAGCCTGTTCACCGGTGTCCGGCTGGGACACGAGGAGCGATTCGATATCGACACCGAGCTTGCGGGCGTAGACCGCGTCAAATGCGTGTTCAGCATCGATGAATGCAGCAACGCCACCAAGCTTCTGGGCTTCGGCAATCGCATGCAATGCGAGAGTTGTTTTACCGGAAGATTCCGGTCCATAAATTTCGATGATACGTCCGCGGGGAAATCCGCCTACGCCGAGAGCCATGTCGAGCTGGATGCATCCCGTCGGAATGACCGGGATATCTTCGACTGGCTGTTGACCGAGGGCCATGATAGAACCTTTACCATAATTCTTTTCGATTTGGGCAATTGCCGCTTCGACTGCTTTGGCTTTTTCGCTGGAAAGGTTGCTGGTGGGTGTTGTTGTTTTCTTAGCCATATAGGACTCCGTTTTTTATCTTTTTTCTGTTAATATACTAATTAGTGAACTTTTGTGCAAGTGCTTTTTTGACCATTCAGTAAAAAAAGAAGCTTGCTCATTATCATATACACGCTTTTTTCACGGATTTGTTCACGGTTTCCTGCAAAAATTTCGCAAAAAGCTTCATTTTGCAAACTATTGGCGACACACATCCAAACCGTACCGACGGGTTTTCCCGGTTCTGCTCCGGTGGGTCCCGCGATTCCCGAAGTGGCGACCGCCCATTCGCAGTGGAATTTTTGGCGAGCGCCTTCTGCCATGGCTTTAACGGTCTGTTCGCTGACTGCACCGTATTTTGCCAAGATTTCCTCGTCCACACCCAGCAAGTCGTGCTTGACTTCGTTTTGGTAGGCGACGATTCCACCCTTCAAAATCGCAGAAGAGCCCGCTTCGTTGACAATGCTCGATGCGATAAGCCCGCCCGTGCAGGATTCCGCCGTTGCCATCATCTCACCGCGCTTGATCAGTTCTTCCTTGATTTTCATGGCTAGTTCGTGAATTTCGTGTTTGATATTGATTATCTCGTTCATCGTTACACCCATAAGTTAAAAACATTAAATGTCAAAAACAGACAATTTGATGAATTCCTTAAAAAATGTTATTCCTGCATTTCGCTTTGTCATTCCCGCCTCCGAGCTCTTTGATCACTTAGTGCTTTAGCACTTATGTGAGCATGATCCGCGTATGGGGAGGGAATCTCCATTTGCCGCAAAAATTAAATAAATTCAAGCTCTTGCAACTCCAGGCTCTGGCGCCGCTCGTATAAACTTTTTCTATATTCGCCGTCAATGACTTTAAAAACCACCATAATGGCGCTTTTTATGCTTTGTGCCTCGCTTTTTGCTCAGGCTGTAGCGCCCTCTGTTGCCCCCGATACGGCTCAGGGGCGTGCTGCTGTATCTGCTGGTGGTAATGTCGAAACATCTGCGGCCGATGATGACGATGAATCCGAAGACGAGGAGCCTACGGAAGCTCCTGCCGAAGCTGATTTTGAAGTCTCTACGACTCCGCTTTTAAGGGGCAAGACGGGGATTGAAGCTATTGATACGCTTCCCGTGAATGAATGGGACATCCCGACAAAGCGCAATTCTCTCAAGTACGCGATGCTTTTCAGCCTTCTTCCCGGTGGTGGTCAATATTACACGGAACATTACGTCCGTGGCGGGTTCTTGACGGGCATCGAGGGTTTGCTGATTTATGACGTTTTCTTCAACAGGTCTTATCAAAAAGATCGTCTTTTAGATCGTGCCCGTCCCTTCCAGGATTCAGTTCTTTATTTCTCGTCTCGGCTTTTGAATGGTCCTCGCGATAGTATTCAGTATTATCATGGAAAGCGTGTGGAATTCCTCGAGCGCGTGCGTGCCCAGAGTGACAAAAAAATGGAACAGGAGGATGTACGTAAGGCAGAAGTCGCATGGCTTATCGGCATACACCTTTACGGCATGTTTGATACGTTTGGAATTTGGTTCAACAACAACCATCGAAGCACGGAATATCGTGATATGAAGACTGCGATGCTGTGGGCGCTGTTGCCCGGTGGCGGACAGATTTTTAATCGCGATTTTGGTAAGGCGGGTCTAGTCTATATGGGCATTCTTGGCGCTGTGGCGAGTGTTGCCACTTCGCAGAACATGGTCAATTATTACCTTGATCGTAAGCACTTGATTGAAAGGGAAAATACGTCATCTGAAGAATATGACCGCATCAAAGAACGTGTGACGTACTATCGAAAGAACCGCAATACGTATATTTGGGGTGGTGCGTTAATTTACTTGTACTCTATCGCCGATGCCGCTGTTGATGCGCTTCTGAGCGATTTCGACAGCCCCTTGCACATGGCTCTTCTTCCGAATTTTGAAGGCGGCGCCCAAGCCGTCATGACTCTCGACTTCTAACGCATCTTTAGTCTCACATTGTCACCCCGGACACTGTTCCGGGGGCGCCATATTCCTGCATGATTCTCGTCATCCTGAGCGAAGCGAAGGATTCAGTTAAGTCTTGCCTACGCCTTTTCCATCTTGAGCGAGGGCATTGGAATGCCGTCGTGAATCTTCGTAAACGTTCCGTGGTACATTCCCTCAGCATTACGAGTAAATTCAAAACGTGTTACCATGGCGTACGTAAACATCCCCTCAACGAAGACCTCGTCTGGCAGTCCGCAGCGAGAATGCTGCAAAGAGGCGATTACGCCTGCGTGCGTGATGCACAGGAATTCTCCATCGTCTGGGAGTGAGTCCAGGAACTTTCCTGCACGCTTGTCGATGTCATAAAAATTTTCGCCCTCGGGGAATCTGTATCCACGGAGGTTGCTCGTCCAGGCGTGCATCTCTGAACGGGGGACTGCAGTCAGCTTTTGACCTTCCCATGTTCCGAAATTGAGCTCGATGATAGCGGGTTCTTTTTCGACAGGGAGTTCTAACAACTTGGATGCTTTGTCTGCAAACTTGGTGCAGCGGATAAGCGGACTCGAAAAAAGACGGGTCGGCTTAGCTTTAGCTTCAACCAAGGCTTTGAGGGCCTTGTCCGATTCTTCTTCGAACGTGGGGGAGACGTCAAAGTCCAGTCTTCCGTAGCAAACATCTTTCGGGTTGTATGGCTTAGTATGTCGAATCGTCCAAAGAATCATAGATAGGCTCTTAGGTGATAGGTCGTGGGGTTTAGGGCAAAAAAAAACGCCCTTGCCGGGCGCAATATAAAAAAATCCTAGGCTACCTGAGCACATAAAGATCCGCAAGTCCGTTGCTGCTTTCGCCCTGGCGAGTTGCCCGCAAATAATCATTGCGCAGGGCCTAGGACTCCGAAATATAGAATCAAAACGCTTTTTTTTCAAGGGTTTTATGTTGTTTATGAAACGAATCACCCCATATAATACAAACTCTGTGTGATAACTCTCAAAAAGTGGTCGAAATTACCCCGATTTTTGTACTTTTCTTCGTAACTAATGTTTTACTGTTAAATATTTGTTACTATATTCAGTATTAGGTGTTTGAGGTAGTAGACTTTTTTTGTAGGGGTCTGTTATGAAAAAAGGAAATTTAATTTTGAGAACAGTTTTGAGTACTGTTTCGGCCGTACTAGGGTTGGCGGTCTACTCTTCGGCAGCAGAAGAAGAACCCGCCGTTGAACGTGTTGTCATCAAGTTGGAGCCGCTAAAGTTTGTCGGCGTAGATGACGAAGAACAGGGGCAGAAACTCTGGAATGAGCTTATGAAGTATAAGCTCTGGGGCACTGATTCTGTTGTCTTCAATAAAGAGGACTTTAAAATTGAAGAACCGAGTGGCTATACTGGTACCGCTAATAACAAAGTTATATTCAATAACGGTAAACATACGCTAGGTGGTCCGATTGTTTCTGGCGGTGATTTGCAGTTTAGCTATCCTGGCTCAAGTGTTAGTAATGATCATTTGATAAAAGGACCGGTTCATGCAAATTGGCTTGTTCTCGCTGCTTCGTATAATGCAGAAAATACAAGCTATGAAGGCGATTATTGCTTTGAGGGTAATGTCTATTTTGATGCTCCTGATCGCCACACAAACCCCTATGGTCAAGCTTCTGATGCCGTGAATAAGTTTATTGAAAATATTCACAAAACGGGTGGACATATTTACGCGGATTGGGATAAAGATTATAGCGATCCGAATCTCGGTCTGTTTGAAGGCTTGTCTAACTTGAATCTTGATGGATCTTATGAAAACTGCCCCTCAGATGTTCCTAAACCAGAAAAGAATCTTTCTGTGCCAAAATTCGATGAATCCGGAATTACATGGGAACCGGCTGTTGATTTGAAGTCTAGTTACTATGGTGAAGTTCAGTATATTCATATTCCTCCTATTACTGCTGAGGATATCAAGAATGAACATACTTGGTTTGATAAGTATGTAGAGAATATTCACTTTGCAGGTAATTTTGGAAAGAAACTTTACATTTTGATGCCGTCGACAACGCAAAATGCCGATAGAAAGACTACTGGACGCTTGACCCGTATTTTCACACAAAAGGGTGTTAATATCGAAAGTTCGGCGAATGATACTAAGATTCAAGTGGCTTATGTTGGTAGCGATGCTACGTGGAATTCAGAAGCCAATCAATGGAATTTTGATGAAGCTAATATAACTGTTGTTGCTGATACTAATTATGCCGGCAATTTGATGTTCTTTACGAATGCGGATATTACGTGGGATCCTATGAATTCGAATAAGGAATCGGATTACCAAGGAACCTATGTTACAACGGGTAGATTTACGATTTTTGACCATATCAGTGTAGCTGGTCAGTTGATTGCGGGTAAAACTCTTTGGTTTGAATCTCGTTTTGATGGTAAGTTCCATTACGTTCCGTTCAACTCTCCCGAAATCAAGACTGACGTCTTTGTCAAGAACGTCTTCAAGGAAGATGATAAGACTTGGTATGACATGCAGTTCTACTTGACCGATACTGCCCATACCGAAGTTTCTTTTGACTACTGTTTCGCCTTCTTCGGCATTGATGCGGATACGACTGGCGGTAAGTATGATAGGTACAAGAGCTCTACAGGTACTTTTGCTGAACCTGCTGATTTGGGTGAAAGTGATGATGAACATGTGATGCCGCTTTGCAGCAAGGGCGAATCGAGACATATTGTCATCAAGAAAGGTCAGCGTCGCCCGACGGTGCCGAAATACTCCGCTTATCTCAAAGTCATTGAAGATGATAAAATCGAAGATGATGAATACATGTTGTTCAAAATCATGAACTTGAACGGTGCCGTCATTTCTGGTAATAAGTTCGATGGCGGTCTCTTGGTCAAGATTATGGATTCCGATAACAAGCCTCCTAAGTTTGTCGATTTGGACAAGCTCAATCTCGCTGTTCCTGAAAATGCAACGAAGGCTAGAGCGGGCAAGATCAAGGCTTCCGACGAAGAAAATGATGGATTCAAGTTTGAAATTGTTGGCGGTACTGCTGAGGACTTGTTCGAGATAGATCCGTCTTCTGGTGTAGTGACCATGAAAGCCGGTGTAGATCCGTTTGATTACGAAACTTGGATAGACGCTGGAACAAAGTACAATATCGAAGTCGAAGTCTGCGATGAAAAGGCTACGGGATATAGCGCAATGCTTTGCGATAGCCGTGTGTTCAAGATTAGCATTACCGATGTCAACGAAACGCCTTACTTTACCTATAAGGCTACCGACAAAAAAGAAATTAAGATTGCTGAAGATCAACCGTTCTCGACTGATGCTGTCAAGTTTGCTGATACGGACATCCACAATACAGACGGCTTGTTTACAAACAACGAGGTTATCGCCATTAATGGTGATACCGATTATTTCGATGTGACCCCTGCTGGCTATATTTATCCGAAAAAAGGTGTTGTTCTCGATTACGAAACGAAGAACTCCTACACCATTACGTTGCGCGTTCGCGATGCAACGGTTGATGATAATGGCAAACTTGTGTATCCGGATCTTTATGACGATATGGAATTTACCATCGTTGTAACGGATGTTGATGACGGTCCGAAGTTTGACTATAAGGCTTACAATGGAACCGTAGATGAAAATTCCATCGCGGGCACCGAAGTCGATATGGATAATGCCATTAATGCCACGACAACTCAGACGGGTGCCGTGATTACATACAAGCTGTTGGATGAAACTGGATCGTTTGAAATTGACCCGAGCACGGGTGTGATTACTGTGGCAACGGGTGCTGCGCTTGATTATGAAACCAAGAGCACCTACGAAATGAAGGTCGTGGCTTCTGATGAAGACAAGTCCAAAAAGAATCAAATCGTGCAGACGGATACGGCAACGGTTGTCATCAAGCTTAACGACTTGAATGAAAAGCCGATTTTTGTCGAGCCGACCAAGACGTTGACTTTCCCGGAAAATAAGAAGGGATACGAAATTGGTACGCTTACCTTTGATGACCTTGATACGGCATCGAAGTTCCGCAACAACAAATTTGAGTGTCTCGAATGCGATGAATTGGGCTTCAATCTGAATCCGGAAACGGGTGTTCTGACAACGACTCGCAAGTTTGACTACGAAACTGAATCCAAGACATACGAGTTGACCGTAATTATCCAGGATGCTTCGGAAAGGGCTGACCTTGTCGCTACGGGTACGATTACAGTTGAACTCACGAACGTTTACGAATTTACGGAACTTGTATATACTGTTCCGGAATCGGATTCTGTCGGTACGTCTTTCAAGAAGTCTCTTGAAGTGGATAATGTCGAAGGCGCTAACGGTGACCTTAAATTCTACATCCTCGATGGTTCCAAAGAAGTAAGTGCCACCAAGGAATTCAAGCTGAATTCCAAGACGGGAACCTTCTCTGTAGCATCTCCGCTGGATTATGAAACGACAGAATCTTATTCTGTAAGAGTTCGCGTCAAGGATACTGAAGGCGGATACTCCGATACGACTGTGACTATCAAAGTCATTGACGTCAATGAAGCCCCGTCTGTTGTGGTTGATACAATCTACGTGTCCGAAGACCAGGTCATTAAGGAACCGTTCAGCACTGTTAAGACGGACAAGGATGACCCAGATACCAAGAATGCTGATTTCCGCAACAACGTCTATGAAAATACGGACAAGAACGATGTCGTCTTTGTTAAGTCTAATGGCGATGTCATTCTCCTGAAGCCCGTCGATTACGAAGTGGATTCCGTCTATACGATTATGGTTCGCGTGACGGACAAGGACGACAAGACTCTGACTTCGACGAAGAAGGTCGTGGTCAAGGTTAAAGACGTCTATGAAAAGTCTGTCGTCGAAATCACTCGTGTCGAGAATAAGGATTCTGTCTACCTCAAGCCGACTACAATTTATGTGAACGATTCCATTCTGAATGTCGAATGGACGAGGGATGGCAAGTTTGCCTCTAGTGTCGATACGGTTCAAGAAGGTTGCCACCTCATTATCAAGACGTACAAGGACCCGACCAAGAACGACCCGGGTGCAGACACGGTTGAAGTTTGCTACAGCACCGCTGCTCCGATTGTAACGGTTTCCGCCAATGGTGAAGATGTTACTGCAGATAACATTTATACCGTTGTCGAAAAGGCTACAAAGAATGATAGCGCCGTCTATGTGAACGAGAAGAAGAACGATATCAAGGTGACGGTCAAGGATACGGCTGCCAATGTGTCTAAGTCGTTTGTTGTGAACGTAAGCCTCGATACGGTTTCTGTTTCGTCTAAGGAATTCAAGAATGTGCAAAAGATTGCTGATACTGAAGTTGCCCGTAAAAAGGATCCTGCTTCGGGAATCACTTCTGTTCCTGAAAATGGCGATTACTACAAGAACTCTTATACCGAAACGGTTAACGGCGTTAATGTGACGGTCTCTTACTACACGGATAAGAATGGTAAGGATGTCAAGAAATCTGTAATCACTTCTTCGGGTAAGACGAAGGAAATTGCCGTTATCGAAGTCTCTTATACGACGAAGATTGATGGCAAGGACGTTACAATCTCGTACTATGCAGATGCCTCTACTGGTGAACGCGTGACTCTGAATACGGGTCTCACGGATAGTGAATCTGTGCTTTCTGCTGATGGCGAAGATGTTACTGGTTCGTACAAAGTATCTTATACCTATGAAGATAAGAAGGGCAATACTGTTGAGGTCTCGTACTTCCTGGATGAGAAGGGCAAGATTGCTAAGAACAACGAAGGTAACATTGGCTATAACGTCAGCTACACCTATGTGAACATCTACGGCAATTCTTCGACGAAGGATGTATTCATTGTTCTTGACCAGAAGGGACCTGTCGTAAAGATCGAGTCTCCGACCGAAGATCAAATCCTTACATCGAATTTTGCAAATGTCAAGTGGACGGTCAATGGCATCGAGCAAGATACGCTTAATGTTCAGGGCCTTGACAATGGTGTGAATACGATTATCCGCGTGTTCCGTGACAAGGCGGGTAACGAATCTCGTGATTCTGTTCATGTCATGGTCAAAAACGTCAAGAACATCAATATTGACGTTGAAAAGCCGGTAACGCTTGTCAGCCGTGATTCTGTTGAAAAGTACTACAAGGAAAATCCGCCCAAGAAAGACCAGAACTACGGTGTGACATTCTATAACTACAAGAAGGGTGAGGAAACCGAAGCTCTTGTGGGTATCGACGGCAAGGCTAAGGATGGCTCTGGTGACGTTCCGTATCCTGGCTTTGATGGTCACCTCGGACCGACTCTGGCAGTCGACGCTCGTGTGCCTGTCGTAAGTGCTGTGGGTGGACTGGCAACGCTGGACGATATCGTCATCAATGGCGGTATGATTGCTCTGGACGGTGTGGATGCAGCCAACAGTAGAAAGGTTTCTGTCGAAGAATACGTTGAGAAGTATTGCACGGATGAATTTAAGAAGTCCATGACTTCGGACTATAGCAAGATGAACCTCTACTGGACGACGCTCAAGGTTAAGATCTGGGTGTACTCGAACACGGGTGTGTTTGCGGATTACTACAGCTTCGATTACGACCTTGACGATCCGGATTATGTGAACGATGCTGGTCTTTTGAAGTTCTACTTCGAAATGAAACCCGATGAAAATGGTGATGTGAGGACTAAGGATGGACGTCTCTATGGTACGGGCGCCTACCTCTTCAAGACCGAAGTCAAGATGACGTCGAAGCTCCGTTGCGATCTCCCGACGAGTCCTGACGAGGATAGTTCTAACAAGAAGAAGAACGCCGTTATCAAGTCCAGCGATGAACTTCTCAAGTCGTTCGGTTACAGACGTCCCGTTAATAAATAGTTGAAACGATTGTTAATAAATTGAAGTTTGACTGTCACCCCCGGTTCTCTTGCCGGGGGTGTTTTTTTGACCATTCATATAATACGCATGATACGCTTTTTGCAGAATAGTAGCTCAAAAACGGCGGAAATGGTATTTTTTTCTTACATTTTTACAAGATTTCACATTGCTTTCGTGAACCTCGTTACTATATTTCATAGTAAAAGTGTTTGGATGATTTGGGAAAGAAACTGTGACAAATTTCTGGAGTGGATTTTGTCGTAGCAAAAGGAGCATAAGGATATTATGTGGTTTGGCAAATTAAGTCTTAAAGCTGCAGCCCTGGTCTTGGCCGGAGCATTCTCTTCTGCATTTGCTGAGGTTGGTCCGTTAGATATTAGTGCCGATGACTGGAATTACCTCTCCAACTTTAAACTTTGGGGAACTACTGGTATTGATACCCGTAATAGACCTGAATTTTATGATTCTAGGTTCTACGATCGTAAGAATGAAAATGATTTTAGCGGCTACACAGGTGTTGACCCCGATACGCTTGGTTGGGTTGGTACCGCTAAGGGCGATTTGACAACAGATGAAGTTGGGTGGTTTGATGGTCCTGTTATTGTTGGTGGTGCAGTAACTGTTCCGAGTGATTATGCGGAAAGCCGTAGGGCATATCTTTTGACTGGTCCTATTCGTACTACGGGTGGCATAGGTAGTGCTAGGTCTAGAGGTACCATATGCCAGGGTGCAAATAGAGCTTCATCGGGTGCTTGCGCTAACGTTCCTGAAGTTCGTCCAAATTTGAGTGTTCCTGGATTGACTGGTGCAACGTTGTCGGGGACGTATCAGGTTAGTCGTCCTAGAACTGTTCTTAATGTGAGTTCTTATTGCGATGATAATCAAATTTGTGATATCTTCTTTGATAAGATTTCTTTTGAAAATGATAGCCGATTGGTTGTTCAGATGCCTGCAGAGGGGCAGCCTACACGTATTTTTGTAAATAGCATTAGTTTTGGAACTCATCCTGAAATTGTTGTGGCTTATCAGGGAAAAGGTGACTTAAAGCTGGATGAATACGATGGCAACTTGCTGATATATTCTAAAGGTGATGTCAACTTTGATAATACAGATAATGTGCCTATAATGGGTACAATTGTTAGTAAGGGAACTATAAAACTGGGACGCAATATGATTTTTGCGGGACAGTTTATTGCTAATAAAATTGAAGTTGGTAACGAAATTAAAGCAGAAACTTTTGTCTTTAAAAAGTTTGACCCGAAGATTGAACTTTTCATAGGAAACAAGTCTAAAAAGATTAAAGAAGGCGATAATGTTTCTTTGGATGTTGTGCTCAGTGAAACTTCTAAAAATGATGTGACGTTTAATTATTGCTTCTATTTCCAATCTGCAGATGGCGTTGATGGTGTTTTTGCTGGGCATAAGGATGTTGATACTAAAAATCTCCCGATTTGTGGAACATCCACAACCAAAGCAACAATTCCTGCTGGAAAAACGAGTGCCACGGGAATAAATATCAAGCCTTTGGTTGATGGTCTTGTCGAAGATGATGAACAGCTTTGGTTCCAAATCAGTGACCTTAAGGGTGCGGAGACGAATTCGGATTATGAAGCCAATAAGGGTTACAAAATCTACATTGAAAGTAATGATGCGGCTCCGACTGTCTCTAGCGAGCTTGTTATTAACGTCAATGAAGATTCCAAGCATCAGTTCACTGCAGCTGAATTCAAGTTCCAGCATACTACACAAAAATTTGCATCCGTTATTTTCACGAGCGTTCCGCCTTCGACAAAGGGTACTATTACTCTTAATGGTACCGCGGTTAAAGCTGGGCAGGCAGTTGCTGTGGCTGATTTTGCCAAGCTTGTTTATCAGCCTGCTGCTGATGACTTTGGCGATAATTATACGACTTTCAAATATAAAGTTGTTGGCGATGGAGTGGGTGACAATACATCTATCGAGTATAAGGCTACGATTAATGTCATTCCAGTAAACGATAAACCTTCTGCCAATAATTTCAATTTCTCTGTCGCAGAACATCCGACCAAGGATGCTATCGTAGGAACGGTTACTCCGAAGGATAAGTCTAACGAAATAGATGTGGATACCTATGTCTTTACGAAGGTTTCCGGAGACTCTAGGTTTGTTGTGACATCTAATGGTACGGTGAAGGTAAATGGCAATGTTACGTTCAATGCAAAAACCGAAAGTAAGTTTGTCATCAAGGCTACGGTTAAGGATGATGCCGGAACTGAAAAGACGAAGATTGCAGGTCCTTTGACTTCTGATCAATTCACAATTACAATCACAATCAACAACGAAAATGATGATCCGGTTATTGCCGCTCAGACGTTCTCGATTCCTGAAAAGAATACCGATGGCTCTGATTGGCCGAGTGGTACGCTTGTTCCCAAGGGAACTGTAGTTGCAACGGATGATGATGGTGATAATTTGACGTTTACAGCACCGTCAGATGTTCCGTTTGGTTTCAAGAAGGGAACGAACCAGCTCATTGTTACGGATGGTAGCGCACTCGATTACGAAAAAAAGACTTACTACACCTTTAAGGTAACTGTGACGGATGGCAATGGTGGTTCCGCTTCGGCAAACATTACAGTGAACATTACGGATGTGAATGAACCGCCTCCACCTCCTGATGTAAAGAAGGAATATTCCATAAAGGAAAATTCTGCAAAGGGTACTACTTTGGGAACCTTTGTTGTCAAGGATTATGATAAAATTTCTGGAAAACTTGAAACTCTGAAGTATACATTGACTGGTGCTATTACGGGTGCCGCTGGCGCTACGACAACTTTAAAGAACAAGACTTTGGCGGATATCTTTGAAGTTGTGGAAGTTGATGCTAATGGCGGCGATAGGGAAGTGGCAATTCGTGTCAAGAATCAGGCCTTGCTCGATTACGAAGCCCTCTACAATGCTTCTAATAAGACTACTTATCCTGTGACCATTACCATTAAGGATAATGCTAATCCGGCTGTATCTGTTTCGACCAAGATTGCTATTCAGGATGTGAATGAAAAGCTTACTGCAAATGATGCCGCTTTTGTCTTGAATGAACATTCTCCGGTTGGTAGCCCGGTTTGCGCGACGTATAACGCTGATGGCGACTGCAAAGTTGTTGCAAAGGTAACTGCTGAGGATTTGGATATTTATAATCCTGCATTTAGAGATTTCACATTTGCAATTTCTAAAAACAATTCCGGAACTATGGCTACTGATGCCAAAAAGTTCGGTGTAAATCCGTACGATGGGAGCTTGTACACTACAGACGATTTTGATTACGAAACTGGTAAACATTCATTCAAGTTCTTGGTGACTGTTTCTGATGGTCAATTCTCTGATGACGCCGAAATTACCGTAACGATTAACGATATCGAAGAACCCAAGATTATTGTGAATACAGAAGGTTCGGCTGTCGTTCCTGAAAATACAGGAACAGGTACCGAAGTTGATAATTTTGCGGAAATTGATGATGAAAATGTAAGACAGCAGTTAAGTACTATTGTTGGTAAGCCTACCTATGACATTGATGATGCGGCTAGTGCCAATGCTGCGGGGCTGTTCCATATTGATGCCCGTTTGGGTTTTATTACCGTAGAAGATGGTTCAAAGCTTGATTTTGAAGCTTTGTACCCCAAAAATACATATACTGTTGCCATTGTTGCTACGGGAACGGATAAGTATGGTGCTCCTGTTGTGGTTAATATCAATAGAACTATTGTCGTGACGGATGTTAACGAAAAGCCGACGATTGAAAATACGGACCCGATTAAGGTTCCTGAAACGGCTACCAGCAAGGACGGTTCTATTGGTCAAATTGAAGCTTCTGATCCGGATTTCTGCTCTGTAAATAGCACGTATTCTTGCAAGAATGGGTTGCATGAATATGGTTACAATAAGTTGACTTATAAGGTTGAAGAAGTTCTCCCAGTTGACGGAAGTACAGATTTCCCATTTGATATTGATCCTAACACGGGTAAGATTTCTGTTGCCGTTGGTAAGGAATTGAACCATACAAAGCAAAGCGAGTACAAGTTCATTGTCAAGGTAATGGACCGTCCGTTGATTGCTGGTGTGCCTTCTCAATCCGCCACAGCCGAAATGACCATCGTTGTTACGGATGTGAATAGACCGTCTAAGTTCGAAGTGTTGACTAACCCCTATGAAGTTGAAGAAAATGTTAGCGTCCCGACGGTTTTGGATGGTGGTAATATTGTTATCTATGATGAAGACGCGGCTGATGTGAATAAGCTCAAAGTCACCATTACTGATAATGATGCAACAGCGGCTCTTGATGCTGCAAAACTTTTCAAAGTCGTTCAGGTGGGTAAGACTGATGCAGAAACGCTCTTGAGCACGTTTGTGATTCAGACCGCTGATGACTTGGATTACGAAGAACTCTACAAGAAAGTCGAAAAGGATGCTGTATTCAATATTACTTTGACGGTTGAAGATACCGAAGGTAATAAGACTTCTCAGGATACGAAAATTCGCGTGATTGACGTGAACGAAGAACCTGCATTTACTAAGACTTCTTATACCTTTAGCATTGCTGAAAATACGACTGAGACGACTTCGCTGGGCGTTGCTGAAGCTACTGACCCGGATAAGTACAATACCAAGTTTAACACGTTGTCTTTCTCGCTTAAGGGTGAAGAAGCCGCTCTGTTTGATATTGACGAACGTTCTGGCGAAATCTTTACGGTCAATAACGCAAAGTTTGATTACGAAACCAAGCGTCAATACAGCTTTGAAGTGGTCGTTAAGGATAAGGATTTCACAAAGAAGGTTCCTGTAACGGTCAATGTCACGGATGTTTCTGAAGGACCTAAGTTCACGGATATTCCGACTTTGACGGTTGATGAAAATACTTTGAAGGGTACTAAGGTCGGCGAAATCTTGGCTACGGACGATGACTGCAAGGCTTCGTTTGCTGCAACCTGCAAAAAGCCGACGTATACTATTACAGCCTCTGACGTAGCCCCCAATGATTACAAGGCATTTACGTATGTTGACGGTGTCATTAAGGTCGCTAAAGACAGTATTTTGGACTTTGAAGGACAGAGTGAATATACCGTTCATCTCGTGGTAAAGGATGGTTCTGATCCGACACTTTCTGATGGTGTTGACGTTAAAATCATCATCAACGATGTGAACGACGCTCCGACTTACGAAGAAAAGGAATATGTCTTCGAAATTCATGAAAAAGCACCTAAGGGCGAATTTGTCGGTTCCGTTGTTGCTGATGACCAGGACCACTGGGCTGTTCTCCACTATGCGCTTACGGATTATGAAGCTAACTCTGGAGACGCTTCCATCTTTGATATTGATGAAGAGGGCAATATTTACTTGTCTTCTAAGTCTTTGAACTATGAAACGCAGAAGCAGTATCAAGTTTGGGCTACAGCCACGGATAATGGTAAAGACAAGGGCTTTGAGAATTATAGTGCAACGACTCTTGTTACCATCATGATTATTGACGACCCGGATGGTCCGGAAATTATTGATGATGGCAAGAAGAGCTATGATGTTAAGGAAAACACCGTTGAAGAACCGATTAAGGATACGGAAATCGCTTGCTACGAAGTCAGGGATGAAGACGAAGGTCAAGTTGCAACTCTCGTTCCTTATGTGACGGACAATGGTGACACGGATGCAGACCGTCTGTTTGATGCAAAAATCAAGAAGAACGGCTCCAAGTACGAACTTTGCCTTATTGTAAATGATGTTAAACGCTTGAATTACGAATCGATCGCTCATACTCATTCTATCAATGTGAATGTGATGGATGCAGATAAGCTGACCGCTCATGTTACCAAAACCATCAATCTCATTGATGTGAACGAAATGCCGATTATTTCGGGTAATGCAACGTTCTCGTTCTATGAAAATAAGGGCAAGGATTATGTAATCGGTCGACTCTATTCTGATGATGTCGATACTTCCAAGGTATTTACTCAGAACAAGTTTACCGCTATTGGCGGCGATACGGAACTCTTCGATATTACTGAAGATGGTAAGATTATTACTAAGCGTAATTTCGACTACGAAGAAGAAAAGAACCATACATTCGAACTTGAAGTCGCTCTGTCTGATAAGGATGTCAAGACGGCGTATCCGAAGCTTACCACGACGACGACGATTCAGATTACGCTTAAGGATTTGCCTGAAGTTCCGGAAATCACAAGTAAGGAATTCGAAGTCAAGGAAAACTCTGATCCTGACGTCCTTATCGGGGTTGTTGAATCGAGTGACCCGGATGGCAACGACAAGCTGCTGTTTGAACTTGCCGAAGAAAGCCCGTATGTGATTGTCAAGCCGAATGGCGAAATCCGAGTTAAGGAAGGCGCCGATATCGACTACGAAAAGATGCAGGAATTCACAATCACGGTAACTGTCAGGGATGAAGATGGCCTTGAATCCGATGGCGATATTGTCATCAAGGTTATCGATGAGAACGAAGCTCCGAAGATTGAACCGCAGGAATTCACGTTCCCTGAAGATTCTAAGCCGGGTACCAAGAAAGGTCCTGTCGAGGCTAAGGATCCGGATACGAAGAATCCGAAATACAGTGACTTGAAGTTCTATCCTGTCGAAGAAAATGAAAAGTTCGAAGTCAAGCCGAATGGTGACATCGTCTTGAAGGGTGAACTTGATTATGAAGATGAAAAGTCTTATGTCATTACGGTTCGTGTGACGGATGGTGAATTCGAAGATACGACGGATATCACGGTCAATGTCGGCAATGTCATTGAAAAGTCCGATGTTGAAATTACACGTGCTGAAACCGGCAATTCTGTCTACCTGAATCCGAAGAAGGATGAAACGATTTACACGAACAAGGATGTCATCTCTGTGGAATGGAAGCAGGATGGCAAGACGATGTCCAGTCTGGATTCCTTGAAGGAAGGCTGCCAGTACATTATCAAGTCTTATAAGGCTCCGAATAAGGATGTTGCAGGTGCCGATACGATTGAAGTGTGCTATAGCACCGCTGCTCCGATTGTCGATATCGATGCTTCTAAGACCAAGGTTACTGCAGAGAACATCTATACGATTGTTGAAAACGTCGATAAGAAGGACTCTTCTATTTACGTGAACAACAAGAATAAGGATGTCAAGGTTTCTGTGAAGGATACGGTTTCTGGGTATTCTGAATCCTTCAAGGTCGATGTTGTCTTGGATACGGTTGCCGTGTCGAGCACCACTGTGAAGGATATGGTGGATATCTCCAAGTCCGAAATTAAACTGGAAAAGAATCCGAAGTCCGATGTCTATGAAAAGCCGATTGGCGACAAGACCAAGGTTTCTTACGACAAGGTCGTGAATGGCGATACGGTTACGGTTTCTTACTATGTTGACGAAGATGGCGAAATCGTCAAGACGGCTGTCTTTGATGAAGATGGCAAGAAGACGATGACCGAAGTCATTGAAGTGTCTACCGAGGTTGAAGTCAAGGGCAAGAAGGTCACTGTTTCTTACAAGGCTGATGCTGAAACGGGCAAGATCCTTTATGCAGACTCCGAAGGTAACTTGATGGTCGAAACTCCGAAGAGCTCTTCTAGCAAGAGTGATTCTAAGGATAAGGACGAAGTTGACCTGAAGACCGGTGTGGGCGCCTTTACCGTCACCTATGATGCAAAGGGTGAAGAAGGTAACAAGACGATAGTTTCTTACGTCATTGACGAAAAGGGCAAGGTCGTAGCAAATGACGAAGGTGATAGAGGCTATCTTGTGACTTACACCTTTACCAACAAGTACGGCAATACTGCTGAAAAGTCGGTCTTCATGGTGCTCGATAAGCTTGCTCCGATTGTCAAGATCCTCTCTCCGAGTGATGGCGAAGTTGTCTTTGCAAACTTTGTCGATGTGGACTGGTGCATTGCTATTGACGGCGACGAAAAGAATTGCGTCAAGCAAGATACTTTGAACTTCCAGAGTCTTGAAAGAGGCGTAAACACGATTAAGCGTATCTATCGCGATAAGGCCGGTAACGAAACTATCGCAGAAATCAACGTGATGATGAAGAAGGCTAAGGATGTCAATATCAACCTTGAAAAGCCGATGGTTATCGTTTCGATTGATTCTGTGAACAAGTACTATGAATCGAATCCGCCTGATGAAGATCAGAGATATGCTGTTAGCATCCTGAACCCGAAGACTCAGAAGGAAAAGGAAGTTGTTAAGGGCAATGTCGATGAAGTTAAGAAGGGTTCTGGTGATGAACCGTATCCGGGTTACGATGGTCATATCGGTCCGACGGTTACGATTGACATGAAGTTGCCGATTGTAAGCGCTGTGGGCGGTCTCGCTACTTTGGACGATATCATTATCAACGGCAATATGATTGCTGTGGATGGTGTTGATGCCGATGGTAGTGAAAAGATCTCTGTAAACGAATACGTTGAAAAGTACTGCTCTTCTGAATTCCAGGAAGAACTGGGCAAGGACTACAGCAAGGCAAGACTTTACGCAACAACGGCTCGTGTAACGCTCTGGTTCTACACGACGGGTGGTGTGTTTGTCGATAAGTACCAGTTTGATTACGAAGTGGATGATCCGGATTATGTCGATAAGGCTGGTCTCGTGAAGTTCTTCTTCGAAATGAAGCCGGATATCAATGGTGAATTGAGAGACAAGTCTGGACGTCTCTACGGTACGGGTCCGTACATCGTAAAGACCAAGGTCGATCTCCGTTCTCAGCAGCGTTGCGTGGTTCCGCCGATTACAGAAAAGTCCAAGGTTGGCGATGTGCTGAAGTCTAGCGACGAAATGCTGAAGCGCTTTGGTTATCGTCGTCCGGTGCTTCGCGGAAACGAAAAGGGCTCCAAGTCTTCTTCCAAGAAGTCTTCCTCGAAGAAGAAGTAAGGCATAAAGCTTAGATTCAAATCCCGGTCCTTCGACCGGGATTTCTATTTTTTGGCAAAAAAGAGGTTATCACATGGGTGTCGAAGAACGTTCTACATTGGTGTTTGCAAGTGGTGTCGGTCGAATCAAGGAAGAAAAGCCAAAGGTTGTCCGCCCGCAAGGGGATGGTGTCGTCCGCATTACGCTGAAGCGTCTTGGCGGTGGCAAAATGGCTAGTGTTGTTTCGGGCGTGCCGATGGAAGAAGACGAGCTTAAGGATTTAGCCCGTGTGTTGAAGCAGAAGTGCGGTGTTGGCGGTTCTGTCAAGGATTTCAATATTGAAATCCAGGGCGACAAGCGTAACGTGCTAAAAGCTGAACTCGAAAAAAAAGGCTTTACAGTTAAGCTTGCGGGCGGCTAGTGTGTTTTGCATTATCTTTTGCAAATTCTTGCCCAAAAATTTTGCAAAAAAAGTAAATTTATTGTAAGAAAATAAGTAAAGAGGTCTTATGTTTAAGCATCTGTCTTTGTTGAGTTTGCTGCTTGCTTTAATCGTTCCTTCGAACGCCTTGGCTGCTAAAGCTGGACATGTTCGCCATGTCGAACCTACTGCCGAAAAGAGTAAGGGTAGCTGTGCAGATGATGCTACATGGAAAGTTGTGACTCTTGGCAGTGTTGATCCTAAGACCTGCTTTAAGACTTCTGATGGTGGCGGTGTTGAGTTGCAGTTGAATGGCGATAACAGCAGTATCAAGATAGCTGAAAATTCGGTTGTTTTTTTGGATTCCCTTGTAGAAAAGAATGCAGACGGTTTCTACATCACTAAGCCTCATATCCAGAAGGGATATATTGGTTTCAATGTCGAAAAGAATAAACACAATAAGGTGGACTTCAGTACGGGGACGGCTGCAGCTTCAATCCGTGGTACGAATGGCTTTATCGGTGGTGACTCCCTTTCGTTCATGGCTAGCTTGGAATCCGGTAAACTAGCCATTTTCCCAACAGGTCAAGATTCCCTTGCTATTAGCCAAGGTGAAACTGTAATTGGCAGGGAAAAATTTATTATCCTAAAGCTCAAGTCTTCGGGCGATATGGAGTTTGCGAAAAAATTGATTGATCTCCTTGCGGATACGACAAAGTCTATCGATGAACTGGCAGCTGCTGCCATTGCTGCAGACCAGGCGTTCCAAGAAAAGCTTGCTGAGAAAAAAGCGGCTGAACAGGAAACGCAAGTCGCTGTAGATACGACTCAAAAAGCCGAAGAGGTAAGTTCGTTAAAGGCTCCTCGAATTAGCTATACCGGTTACGACTCCTTGCGTTGTGTTGCAAATGTTTCTATAACGGATGTTCCGAAGGATACAGAAACGATCGTGCAGACGCTCATGGACGGAACTCCGATATCTGAAGTCAACGTGAAAAATAGTTCCTCAAAGCGCTTGAAATTGCAGAGTGGCGTTCATGAATATGAATTTGTTGTAGAAAACAGTGCTGGCCGTAGCAGTGTCCAGCAAACGCTTGGCTGCTATCCTTTAAAGCCCTTCTCTATTAAGGTCTTTGGTCTTCCACATGAGCACTTGCAGATTCCGCCTCCGCCTCCGGGAGTTGAAGATGTCATTATGGAGACTTTGCAATTCCAGATTCGTATTCCTGAAAACGATCCGAACTTCTTGAATAGAGTCTTGGTGCGTCAGGACGGAACGGTTATTCTGAAGGAAACTTTGTCCCAAATCCAGAATCTTGATTACCAGATTCCTGTTGAGCTGAAACGCGGCCACATGAACCGCTTTGTTATCGAAGCAATTCACAAGAGCGGTTATGTTGTCAAAACCACTAAGGTTTATGAGGTTGAAAAATGATTTCTAGGCAACTCGTTTTAGCTTCTTTTGTTGCAATTCCTGCTTTTGCGCAGTCCGTTGTGGATTCCGCTGAAGCACCTCAGTCAAAATCTTCTTGGTCTGTAACCGGATCTGTTGGTGCTGAATTTGGTTACCATTCTGTGGTAACGGGTAAGAATGAAACTGATTCAGTTTTTTTCAGTGGCAATGATTCTATTTATCCGGGCCAAAAGTACCGAAATTATTTCCAGGTGCCTGGTATCTTTGGGGCATGGAATGCATTTGTCCAGATGGAATCCGCTTCAGGACAAAAAATTGAATTTGCTTTAGATGCATCTAGCGATAAATGGAATCGTTTTAATCCGAGGTTTGTACAGGCTTTGTACGAAGATCGCCATCAAAAATTGGTTTTGGGCGACCAGTTTGTTTTGGGCGGTGACTTGTATTTGGCGAGTATTGATTTATTCGGTGCTAGTTATGATTTTAAGTTGAATCCGGATAATTCTAAAAATCCGTTGCTTGTGTTCAGCGTATTTGGCGGAGAAAACCAAGCGCCTAAACTGCCCGGCGAAAAAGACCCAGATCAGTACAACAAGTATACCGAGCTTGATGAAGTCGAAGCTCAAAAAATGTTGATTGGCGGAAAACTCCTTTGGAATGCAACGAAGGATTTTGATGCTACGATCGGTTTTATTGGCAGCAAGGATTACTTGGAAGATCCGTATTTTCGTGATGGATTTTCTCGTGATGTAAATCTTTCCAATCCGATGTTCTCTTCGAGGACTTTCTTTGGAGAAGTGAACGGTGCTGTTCTTGGCGGTCGCGGAAAGTATAATGTCCAATTGGGCTTTGGCGGTACCGATACCGTGAATGTCATTGCTCACCGGGCTGTGAACTCTGTTTTTGAAAAGGCTGGGTTGGATGTTTCTCGATTTGCTCAGTTGCGCCGCTTGATGAACAATACTTCGCAGGTAAACCGCATGAACCGCGATGAATTGGAACTTATCTTTGGCGACAATACCGAGATGAGTGTTGACGACATGCGTAAAGAACTCCTTCGCGTATTAAGTGTTGCACAAGAGGCTTTGAAGAAACATCGCAATGAAAACAATGATGATCCGACGGATTGGACGGCTCAGAATCTCGCTCTTTCGGGTTCTTACAACTGGAAGAAAAAATCGACGATGATTGACGCCTACTTCCGTTTTGTGGGGCGCAACTATTACAGTGCGGGCTCTCCGGACTTGTTGCAGAATTCTCGCCAGTTAGGGTTCAAGCTCGACCAGACAATTAAGGATTTCTGGAAGTTGAACTTTGGTTACGAATTGAATATTGAAAATGCTTCGGGGCATGGAGATGCTTATAACGTATTCGGTTTTGCCGAAGGCTCTAAGCTTGGGCTTTTGCCTGGTGCCGATGATGATTGGCTCGAAAAGCATGAACGGGATGTTCCGAGAACGCTTTACATTCATGATTTTAAATTGAAGAATACCTTTAAGGTTCGTGATTCTATCGAGGTCACTGCTCGTTATGCTCTTAATTATCGCACTCGTAGTACCCCGCGGAGACTTCGCGGCAATTTCTTTGCTAATTCGGGAATTTATTCGGATTCCTGGTTTGACGCTCAGAAGGGAAAGCCGACAATCGATGTGGATACGGGCAAAGACACAATCCAGATTGACTCTGCTCGTTGGGCAAAGTATGCCGCTTTGCAGGGTGAGGAATATTTAGCCTCGCAGTTTGAAGAACGTTTGGCTAAACATACTGTTGAACTTACGGCTACATTCAAGTTCCCTAAAAATGTATTGAAGATTGGCGGTGTCTGGACTTATCGTACTGATATGTCGAGATTCAATGAGAGAGACTTGCTCAATGGTTTTGATTTCTCTGACGAAACTTATGGACTCCTTGGTTACTATTTCCATGGTGGCGATTACTTGGATGCCCGCTATCCGATTTCTCTTACGACGACGCTTGACAGGCTTCGCAATACGGTTGCCTTGACGCCGAGATTCAGGACTTATAATCGTAATGATATGGGTGAATTTGAATGGACGCTCTTGGATAATGCTTCTTTCAGGTTAAAGCCCGGATTCTTGGATCTCATGTTGCACGGAAAAGTTCGCCAGAATTTCATGAGCCGCAAAGAAGATGGCAAGGATGTTGACGAGATGGAAATGGATTTGGATTTCTCGGCTGGTTTGAAGTTCCAGTTTACGGAAAGACTTGGAACCGAATTCATGTTGGGAACTTTCGTCAACTACCGTCCTGATAGCGAATCTGAAGATTACCGAGATATTTACGGAAGCGTATCCGTTAATTACGATTTCTAGTTATGCATATTGGTTGCCATCTCTCGTCTTCGGGAGGCTTCTTGGCGATGGGCGAGACAGCCCTTTCCATTGGAGCCGATACGTTCCAGTTCTTTACGCGTAATCCGCGTGGCGGTGCCGCAAAGCCTTTTGATAAGGCTGATGCCGAAGCTCTGAATGCTTTTATGGATGCCCATAGCTTTGCGCCGATTCTTGCCCATGCTCCTTACACGTTGAACGCTTGTGCGGCTGATCCGTCGCTTAGGCAGTACGCTCAAGACGTGATGAAGGATGACTTGTTCCGCATGGATCATTTCCCGCGAGCAATGTATAATTTTCATCCCGGAAGCCATGTGAAGCAAGGTGCCGAGGTCGGAATTGAACTTATTTCCCAGCACTTGAATAATATTCTGCATAAGGATTTGAAGACAAAGGTGCTGCTGGAGACGATGGCAGGGAAGGGGTCCGAAGTAGGGCGCACTTTCGAGGAGTTGCGGGCGATAATCGATCGCGTAGAACTCAGCGAAAAGGTTGGCGTTTGTTTGGATACATGCCACGTATTTGATGGTGGTTATGATATTGTAAACCATCTGGACGATGTGCTTGAATCTTTCGACAAGGTTATTGGACTCAAGCGTTTGCATGCTGTTCATCTGAATGATAGCAAGAATCCTATGGGTAGCCACAAGGATCGCCATGAAGTGATTGGTGGCGGAAATATTGGGCTCGAGGCTCTTGTGAACGTGGTAAATCATCCGGCGCTGAAAGGACTTCCGTTCTATTTGGAAACTCCGAATGAGTTGCCCGGCTATGCACAAGAGATTGCCTTGATGCGCAGTCGTGAACGCTAAAAAAGTTGAACTTTTTTACGCTTATACCTTGACAAAAGAATAGAAATCATCTATATTTGTGCCCGTCGATGCTTCATAGCTCAGTTGGTAGAGCCCGCGACTGTTAATCGCGTTGTCCTTGGTTCGAGTCCAAGTGAAGCAGCTCAAAACCCTCGATCGAAAGATCGGGGGTTTTGTGTTTTTGCCCCAATAACAAAAATTGAATAAAAACGAAAAATGCGTGCAATACCCTTGACAAAAGAATAGAAAACGTCTATATTTGTGCCCGTCGATGCTTCATAGCTCAGTTGGTAGAGCCCGCGACTGTTAATCGCGTTGTCCTTGGTTCGAGTCCAAGTGAAGCAGCTCAAAACCCTCGATCGAAAGATCGGGGGTTTTGTGTTTTAGGTTAAATCGCGTCATGGAGGGCTTGATCCGCTTTCTCTCACATCGGTTGAAAAATCCCGGGCGGTGGAACCGTCCGGGATGAATTGTTTGATTTTTACAGGTCGCGCGTTTGGTTGGTCGCGAAAATTACCTGCTGTATGCAGTCCAGCGTTTCTTGAATCTGGGTTCGTCGATAACCTTACCCCAGATGAATCCACGGCGGACGCTTTCCCGGCTTATAGAGCGCTCAACAGAGCGCTTTTTAAGCGGGTCTGTAATCTCGGTAGGTTCTCCAGAATAGCCGTTTTCGATATCGCTTTTGCGGGCGGCTTCGTCTGCTTCTTCGCGAGCCTTGCGGGCACGTTCTTCGAGAATCTTGAGCTGGCTTTGTTTTTCGCTTAACGCCGAAGACACATTTGCGTGTGGCTTCATGGACTCAAGGTGCTCGTGTGATAACAGGTTGTTCAGCTCTGCGACATCTTGTACGAGAACGTCATATACGCCTTCTCCCATATCATGACCGATGATGCGGTGGAGCTGAAGTTGAGAAATCATCTCGATAGCACTACCTTCGGACATTTCGAATTCATCCATCAGGTATTCGACATCGATAATGTCTAACTGGACGATGTTCTCTGCAACTTCTCGCATGGTCACATGATTTCCCATGCGATGATTGCTCTCGGGAATGGGTGGGGGCATTGGAGATTCCATCGTTCCTTGGGAAGCCTCGCGTTGTGCTGCTTCAAACTGCTTGATGTACTCTTGCAGTTTGCGGGCGGCGAATGGCTTTGGCTCCGGAGGAGCGTCCTCGTCTGTCCTTTCGTCGAAATCTTCGTCGCTGGTTTCGTCTTCGAGGTCATGCGAAGAATCCGTCTCAGAATTTTGCCACGGCGGTGGCTGCTGCTGAGACTTCTTCTTTGCATTTGCCCGCTTGATGAGAGCGTCAATGACAAAGATGGCGATGAATATGAGTAATGATTCCATGGGCTAAACCCTTTTGGTCAAATTACTTGTTCACTTCCGGGGCGGTTCCGATTTCTTTACGCATTTGCGTGTCGGCTTCGATGTTCTTGAGGTTGTAGTAGTCCATCACGCCGAGCTTTCCGTCGCGGAGAGCGGTTGCCATAGCCATCGGGATTTGGGCTTCGGCTTCCACAAGTTTTGCCTTCATTTCCATCACCTTGGCCTTCATTTCCTGTTCTGCAGCAAATGCCATGGCGCGGCGTTCTTCTGCCTTTGCCTGAGCGATCTTCTTGTCTGCTTCGGCACGGTCGGTTTCGAGGATAGCACCAATGTTCTGACCCACGTCCACATCAGCAATGTCGATGGAAAGGATTTCGAATGCTGTACCTGCGTCAAGGCCGGAGGCGAGCACCTTCTTGGAAATCATGTTCGGGTTTTCGAGCACTTCTTTGTGGCTCTGTGCAGAACCGATGGAGGACACGATGCCTTCGCCAACGCGGGCTACGACCGTTTCTTCGCCGGCACCACCGACGAGTTTCTGGATGCTGGCGCGCACAGTGATACGGGTAATGGCGTGGAGCTGAATACCGTCGAGAGCCACAGCGGAAACCTTCGGAGTTTCGATGACCTTCGGGTTCACGGACATCTGCACAGCTTCGAGCACGTTACGGCCGGCAAGGTCAATGGCTGCAGCTTCCTTGAAGTCGAGCTTGATGTTTGCCTTGTTGGCAGCGATGAGTGCCTGGATCACACGGAGCACGTTACCGCGGGAGAGGTAGTGGGCTTCGAGCAAGTTCGTATCGACCGGGAGACCCGCCTTGCAGCTGAGGATTCGGGCTTCCACGATGACCTGAGGCGGAACCTTACGGAGGCGCATACCGATGAGCTGGAAAATGCTCACGTTTGCCTTGGAGAACAAGGCCTGGAGCCAGAGGCTAAAGAACTTGCCGATAAAGGCGAGAACGATGATGACGACGATGGCGGCAATGATAATGCCAACGGTAAGAAGTGTATCCATTTGTTTTTCTCCAAGTTAGTTGTTTTGTTTAAAATCTATGTTAGGCGCGGGTTACCCAGATGTGGGCTTCTTGCACGGATTCGACCTTGACGTTTTCGCCGGCTTCGATGATTTCGCCGTGGGTCTGTACGTCGAAAAGTTTTGTACTTCCATCCGGCAGAGTAAAGCTTGCTTGGCCTACAGGGCGGAGGAATGTTTTGGCTGTTCCGACAGTGCCAATGGCGACTTCTTGCACAGCTTCGGTCGGGGAGACGGCTGTTTCCATGTCGGTCTTGAGCATCGGAGTCCAGCCTTCTGGTAAAAGCGGAATCAGGTACTTGCTTGCGGCAATCGGGATGATGAGTGCTATTGCTGCACTCCCGAGAACGAAGAACAACCCGAATAGCCATGGGGTGGCATCGAATGTTGTTTCGACGGCTTCTGGGACGTATTCCGGGATGTTTGCCGTATCAAAGCTCATGATGAGTGCGATAATCATGCAGGCGATGCCGCCAACGCCGAATAGGAACGTGCCCGGCATGACGAATATCTCGACTAAGAACAAAATCACGCCTGCCACAAGCAGAATTGCCGGGATGTAGCCGTCGAGCTGCGGTGCGAACTGCCCGAAAAAGACGATGCCGATAAGGATGATACCGATAATGCCGAACATTCCAAATCCAGGCGTCTTAAATTCTATATAAAGTGCACCGAATCCGAGTATCAGGAGGATGCCTGAGATAGCGGCGATGGCGCTTGCGATTTTCTCGCCGGTGTTCGTTTCGACTTCGCTTTTGCGTTCGATGGCGAGTTTTGTTTCAAAGTCTTCGCGGTTCTTGAATGTACCTCTGGAGAAACCGAGCTCTTCGGCTTCCTTGTCGGTCATGGTCAAGAGTTCGCCTTCTTTTACGAGAATCTTGGGCGCGCCCCAGAACTTCTTTTCGGTGCTGTCGAGGACTGCAAACTTTTTGCCTTCAATGATAAGCGTGGTGTCGCGCTGTGTCGGCGTTCCCTTATCAAGCGTGGCGGTAAGCTCAAGTACTTCGAGTTCCGGAGTCACAAACGAGGAGGCTAGGAGCTCGGGATAGTTGTTGCGCTGGGCGAGGTTCCTGAACTTTGCGCGGAGCGGGGACTGGATCTTTTCACCGACGATTTGCGGTGTACCGTCGCCACCTTGCACAATCGGGGCGCAGTCGCCAATAGTTGTGGCTTCGAGCATGTAGAGGCGTTTGCAGGCAAGTGCGATGAGCGAACCCGCGCTTATTGCCTTCTTTTTCACGAGAGCGATGGTTTCGGGACCCTTGACGGCCATGATGGTATCGACGAGGTCGAATGCGGCATCAAGGCGACCGCCGAACGTGTTTATTTCAAAGACGATGTAGTCCGGTTTCTTTTCGAGCGCCTCACCAATAGCGCGGGCGCAGAATTCGTACATGGCGGGGTCGACGTCGCCTTCCAGTTTAATCCAGACCGCCTGCTTTTTGGGGGCTGAAATCTCGGTTTTTGCGGAATTGACCACTGGTGTTGTGACGGTTGTCGTATCGGCGAACGTAAATGAGGCTAAAAATGCTAAAAGGAGAAATAATTTGGGTAATAATTTCATATCGTCAATGTATAAAGATTTGTTTTCGTATGGACATATTTTTGTGAAAAAAAGCACGTTTTTAAAGAAAACTAGTTCAAATGCATTTATTTTTTGAAATTTCCCGTCGAAACGCGTTTTCAAAATGTATAATATACTTGGAAATGTTACAAAAAACTTATGAACAATAATTTTTTTAAAAGAAATCTAATTGTATCGCTGCTCCTAGTTGCGTTTTTGTTTATTGTAACAAACGTTTCTTTTTTGTACATAAACAGGCAGGCGATTGACGATAGCTGGGACTCCCTTGACGAAGTTGCCTATGCTTCCGAAGCGAAGATGGGCTTTTTAGGCCGTTCGCTTTTGAGCGCTCTTTCCAATATTTCGACCGTGGTGGGGATGGAAGAAAACCTCCTCTCCGAAAATATGGTGCGTATGATTCGCGGCACCCGCATCGGTCCCTTGGTGTCGGTGGTTCGCCTTTATTTGCCCGATGGTCACATTATTGCAGACCATGCCGTTGTTTTTGACTCTTCGTATATTCAGCATTATCAGAAAATCGTATCTCCCAAGCCGTACATTTCGAAAGTGGGTCGCGATGTTGTTCATTCCGAAAATATCGTGTTTGAACAGATGGTGCCTGTCCGTCGTAGGGGGCAGGTGGTGGCTATGCTTTCTGCTGTTTCCGAAATCAAGCCGCTATATGGCTATGTCGCGTCAAATGCGTTCAAGGGTAAGGTTTCCCTGATTGTGGTTGACCGTCGAGATGGGTCTTTTGTTGTCGAAAAAACGGGAAAATGGAAGAATTTTAATGATCTGGTAAGGACTATCAATCCCAAGAGCGGTTATTCTTTGGATGAATGGGCTGCTAACGTGATGAAGGGTGAAAGTGCGCATTTGTCGTACGAGGAAACTTCGTCGGATGAGGCTAAGCTTTTGGTGGCTCTGCCTTTGTTTGGTGGCTGCTGGACTCAGCTTTTGTATGTCAACGAAAATATTGCATTTGCCCGTGTCGATAAAATCCGCAAGTTCTATATCGGAATTTCAGCCATTGAACTTCTCGTGATTCTTTTGTACTTGCTGCGCACGGTGTGGAATGCTCGCCGCATGGCCGAGGCCGAAAGTAACGAGTATTCCGAAATTGCCGATGCCTTGAGCGGAACTTACGAATGCATTTTCTACGTGAACGTTCTGGACGATACATTTGACACGTTCCATTCCGACAGGCTTATGGATAAGCTACACGAAGAGGTTCACGGAAAGGACTTCTTCTTTGAATCGATATCGAGCTTGCGTCATAATCTTTATGAAGACGATCTTGAAATTGTCATGCACTTTATGGAAAAGGGTTCCTTCTTAAAACGTCTTGAAGAAAATCCAAGTGCATCTGTAGAGTACAGGCTTGTCATTGATGGAAATCCGCAGTTCTATCGTATGAAGGCGATTAAGTCCAGTAAGGACGAAAATCATGTCATCGTGGCTGTTGAAAATATCGATTCCGAAGTCAATAAGGCTGTTGCTCAACGTCAGGAAATGGACCGTAATAACAGGGTGATTGAATCCCTGGCTTCTGACTTTGACTTTGTGAACTACGTAACGATTGGCGAAGATTCCTCTTCTGACTTTGTGGTGACGTACCGCGCTAGTTCTGTGCTTTTGAAGGCAATCCCTGGATGGTCTTCTGAAAAGAGTTTCTCTAAGAGAATGGATCTGTTGCTCAAGTATCTTGTCTGTGATTCTGACAAAAATCAGTTCCAGGTGCAGACGAGCCGCGATCGCCTTGTCTCGACGTTGAAGAACGAATCGGTGATTCATGTCAACTTCAAGATCAAGCTTGAAGGCAAGGAAGTTTGTTACCAGATGAAGATTATTGCCGACAAGGATGAAATTGGCAATCTCAAGGGTATCGTTTTTGGTCTGCACAGTGTCGATGAAGAAATCAAGAAGCAGATGGAAATCCAGTCGAACCTGAAGCAGAACCTTGAAATTATCGACATTCTTTCGGAAGATTATTCATCACTCTTCTACTTCAATCTTGTCGATAACACAAGCGGTGTTCTTGCTGTTCGTGAAGATATTAGGGCTGCTTTAAAGGATCCTTTTGCCAACTGCGAAAGGCTGGAAGATGTCTTTAAGGCGTTTGTCCTGGATATGGCGCACCCGGATGACCGTGAAAAGCTTATCGGGCTTGCTTCTAGAGAGTATGTGGCCGGACAGCTTATGCACCAGAAGCGCTTGACCATTGTATTTAGACACCTCTACGGTACTGAATACAAGTACACGCGTCTCGTGTTTGCCAAGGCTGAACCGATTGATGTCCCGCCGAAGCTTATCGCTGTTGGCTTTGTCGAAGTGGATGCCCAGTACCGTGCAGAAACGGAACACCAGGAAAATATTGAACGCATTATGAGCCTTTCGGACCAGTATGAAGTCGTGTTCGATGTCAATATCGATACGGGCTTGTTTAGCGTTTCGTTGAAAGGCGGAAAGTTCAAGGATGTCGTTAATGAAGAGACTGGAGAAGGCGTTGACTTCTTTAAGGACAGGGTGAAGGATGTCCGCAAGATTGTCTATAAGGACGATGTGGATTTGATTTTCCATGCTCTTAATCGAGATAATGTTATTGCTCGCTTGCAACATGAAAACTCGTTCTTCCAGGATTATCGACGCGTAACTAGCGAAGGCCTTAAATGGTACCGCATGAAGGTGACCAAGATGGGTGACTGGTCTAAGAACCGTCGCGTACTCGTTGGGCTCTTTAATAACGATGTCATTTATCGTAAGGAAATGGCGCAGCAGGCGGCTTTGGAACAGGCGCTTGAAATGGCGAAGTCCGCATCGCGTGCAAAGACGATGTTCCTTAACAACATGAGCCATGATATTCGTACTCCGATGAATGCTATTATCGGTTATACGGAACTGGCGACCATGCATATTGGCAACAAGGAGCAGGTCAAGGGATTCCTTGGAAAGATTGAACTTTCGTCGAATCACTTGCTGTCGCTTATTAACGATGTGCTTGACATGAGCCGTATTGAATCGGGCAAGCTGAACTTGAATGCAAAGCCGGAACACCTGCCCGAGATTATCCATACGCTCAAGGATATTGTGCAGGCGGATATCAATGCAAAGAAGTTGCAGTTCTTTGCCAATAGTATCGGTGTCCACAATGAAGATGTTGTCTGTGATAGGCTTCGTTTGAATCAGGTTTTATTGAACGTGATTTCGAATGCTATCAAGTACACACCTGCAGGTGGCTCTATCTGGTTCTCCGTGGAGCAGAAGGAATCTCCGGAACCGGGCTTTGGGGCTTATGAATTTAGGATCAAAGACTCGGGCATTGGCATGAGTGAAGATTTCTTGCCGAAGATTTATGATGCCTTTACGCGTGTGAACTCCTCGACGGTTTCTGGTATTCAGGGAACTGGCCTTGGCATGGCGATTACAAAGAACATAGTCGATATGATGAAGGGTTCCATTGATATCAAGAGCAAGGTGGATGAAGGAACCGATGTCGTTATCGATTTTAAGTTCAAGCTTGCTGGGACTAAGCAGGAATCGTCTCGCATCAAGGAACTGGAAGGCAAGAGGGTTCTTGTCATTGATGATGATGTGGACTGCGCTAAGAGCATTCCGCAGATTTTTAAGGAATTTGGCGTTGATGCGGAGTGTTGCTATTCCGGTGCGGATGCCTTGAAACGAGTGGATGCTTTGAAGAATGAAGGACGTTCTTATGATGCGTTCCTCGTGGACTGGCGCATGCCGAACATGGATGGCATGAAGACGACGAAGATGCTTCGCGAATTGCTGGGGAATGATATCCTCGTGATTGTGATGTCTGCTTATGAATGGTCGGATATCGAGGACAAGGCGACTGAAGTTGGAATCCACAACTTTGTGAGCAAGCCGGTGTTCCCGTCAGATGCCCGTGATACGCTGATGCGTAGTTTTGGGCTGATGCAGGCGGAAACTCCTGTGTCGGATAAGAAAGTCAGCTTTAACGGTAAGAAGGTGTTGCTTGTCGATGACAACGAACTGAACCGTGAAATTGCTCAGGAAATTCTGGAAGACTGCGGAATCCTTGTGACGACGGCTTGCGATGGCGAGAAGGCGGTGGAGTACATGAAAAATGTACAGCCGGGCGCCTGCGACTTGATCTTGATGGATGTCCAGATGCCGATTATGGATGGTTACGAGGCAACGCGGCTTATCCGTAAGCTCGATAACAAGATTGCGGCGGATATCCCGATTATTGCTATGACGGCAAACGCGTTTGCTGATGACCAGCAGGCGGCTTTGGATGCCGGCATGAACGAGCATGTGGCAAAACCCGTGAACGTCAGCAAACTGAAGGAAGTTCTGTCAAGATTCTTGTAGAGCAGTAAGACAAGGGCTTGGAAAATTGACTGGATGGGGCTAAAGCCCCAACTCTTTGGCTCGGTTATGTCCATGCAAGCATGGTCGCAACACTCGCCTTCTGAGTTGTCTTCACTATCGTTCAGGATGACGATTGTGTTGACGTCATTCTGACCCTGAAAGGGGAAGAATCCAGTTAAAAAGACCCTTTTTCCTGCATTTTCTAATAACTAATAACTATTAACTAACCACTAATTTTCTATATATGAGCTCAAATTGCATTTTTGCCTGGGTCCTGTGACCAGATTCGCCAATTCCACTGGTGCTAGAGCAGTAAACTCGGACAAAAACATGTAATGAAACAAACAATCAAAAAAAGGAATGGCTACAATGGCTACTATCACAAAAGAAAAGGCTGCAGAACTCACCGCTAAGTTTGGTGCTAACGAAAAGGACACCGGTAACGTCCGCGTTCAGATCGCTATCCTCACGGAAAAGATCAAGAACCTCACCGAACACATCAAGACCAACAAGAAGGACTTCCACTCTCTCCGCGGTCTGTCCATGATGGTTGCAAAGCGCAAGAACCTTCTCAAGTACTACGGCGAAAAGGACATTATCGCTCAGCGTGCATTGATCAAGGATCTCGGTCTCCGCGGCTAATTCTCTGACTGGAGATTTTTATGTCAACAGAAGCTTATCAAGCTAAATACGGCAAGATGCTCGACCCGAAGGAAGTGTCTGTAAACCTTCCGGATGGTCGTGTCATTACGTTTGAAACAGGCCGTATCGCAAAGCAGGCACGTGGTTCTGCTGTCGCCAAGATGGGGGACGCGTTTGTCCTTTCTACCGTTTGCTACGGTGAAGAAAAGGATGGTGACTTCTTCCCTCTGACAGTTGAATACCGCGAAAAGTCTTACGCTGCCGGACGCCTGCCTGGTGGCTATAGCAAGCGCGAACCGGGTCGTCCGAGCGATGAAGAAATTCTTTCTGCTCGTATCATCGACCGTCCGATTCGTCCGATGTTCCCGGAAAACTTCACTCGTGAAGTCCAGGTCATCGTTCAGGTTCTTTCTTCCGACAAGAAGTTCGCTCCGGACGTTCTTGGCGTAAGTGCTGCATCTCTCTCTATCGGTCTTTCTGAACTCCCGTTCGAACAGCAGGTCGCTGCTGTTCGCGTGGCTGTGGTCGATGGCCAGAACATCGTGATGCCGACTTATGACCAGGTTGCCGTGGCCGATCTAGACCTCGTGGTCGCCGGTACGGAAGACTCTGTGTGCATGGTCGAAGGTGGTGCTTACGAAGTGTCCGAAGACACGATGATTGGCGCTATCCTCGCTGGTCACGAAGTCATCAAGCAGATGTGCAAGGCCCAACAGGAACTGGTGGACCGCTGTGCTAAGCCGAAGATGGAACTCAAGCCGAAGTTTGTTGGTGAAGAACACGACAAGCTCGTTGCTACGGTTAAGGAAGTTGTCTGGGACGAACTGAACAAGGACGTCCACTCTAACATGGTGAAGACGGACTTCTATCCGGCTATGGCAGACCTCTGCGCTCGTATGCTCGAAGATCCGCGTATCCTCGCTATCATCGGTGAAGGCGAAGCACAGAATGCTCAGCTCGCTGCAGATGCAAAGGGCATCTTCAGTGACCTCGAACGCACGGCTATGCGCGAAATGATTTTGAACGAAGGCGTTCGTCTTGACGGCCGTACCACGACCGAAGTCCGCCCGATCGAAATCGAAATGGGCGTGCTCCCGCGTGCTCACGGTTCTGCAATCTTCCAGCGTGGCGAAACCCAGGGTCTCGTCATTTGTACGCTTGGAACAAAGGCTGACGAACAACGTTTCGAAAGCTTGCAGGGCGAAGGCGCAAAGAGCTACATGCTCCATTACAACTTCCCGCCGTTCTCCGTCGGTGAATGCAAGAAGCTCGGTCTCTCTCGCCGTGAAATTGGTCACGGTCACTTGGCCGAACGCTCCCTCGCTGCAGTTCTTCCGCTCCCGGAAGACTTCCCGTACACGATCCGCGTGGTTTCCGAAATCATGGAATCCAACGGTTCTTCTTCCATGGCCTCTGTTTGCGGTGGCTGCCTCAGCTTGATGGACGCTGGCGTTCCTATCAAGGCTCCGGTTGCAGGTATCGCCATGGGCCTCATCTCCGAAAAGGGCTCCGTCAAGGAAGGCGGCAAGATCAAGATCTTGTCCGACATTACCGGTACGGAAGACCACCTCGGCGATATGGACTTCAAGGTAACGGGTACTGCTGAAGGTATCACTGCATTCCAGATGGACATCAAGATCCGCGGTATCACCCCGGAACTCATGCGCGAAGCTTTGGAACAGGCTCGTCAGGGCCGTATCCATATCCTCGGCAAGATGGCTGAACTCGGTCTCCCGGCACCGCGTCCGCACGTTTCTGAAAAGGCTCCGACGATGCTCAAGATGCGCATCCCGACCACGAAGATTCGTGACGTTATCGGTTCCGGTGGCTCTGTCATCAAGGGTATGCAGGCTCAGACTGGCTGCACCATCAACATTGACGACAACGGCAATATCGACATCGCTGCCCCGACGGGTAAGGCTGGTGAAGTTTGCCGCCGCATGATCGAAGAACTCACTGCAGAACCGGAACCGGGTCGCAAGTACAAGGGCAAGGTGAAGACGATCCAGCCGTTTGGCGCATTCGTCGAAATCCTCCCGGGTCGCGATGGTCTCGTTCACATCTCTGAACTTGCCGACCGCCGTGTCGATAAGGTCGAAGATGTTGTTCACGTCGGTGACGAAGTCGAAGTGCTCTGCCTCGGTGTTGACCCGAAGGGCAAGGTGAAGCTCTCTATGAAGGCTTTGCTCCCTCCGAAGGCTGCCCCGGCTGCTGAAGCTGCTCCGGAAGCACCTGCTGCCGAAGCTCCGACTGAAGCTTAGTCTTGGTTTAGTCCAAATTGGCTCTTTTATGGAAACGCATGGTTTAGGCTATGCGTTTTCTTTTTTATTTTTTGTATGGGATTTTTTGCAAAGAGGACTTTTTTAGGAGGCGGATTGCTCTTTTTTGCAAAAATAGATTACCTTTATAAATAGTTACATACCAGTTGCGGATATGGGTTACATCTATTTAACATTGATGTTTGTTTTGTCTGCTGTCAACTTGGCAGTGCTTTCGCTTCGTTTTCAAAACCAGCGAAATAATTACGTTTATTACGCCTTCTATGCGATCCTTGTCGCGAATTTTGGTCACTGGCTTTTAGGTTTTTCGGAATCCGTTGAAGGGGCGATTATTGCCAACAAGGTGAACTACCTTGGTGGGTCGTTTTTGCCGATGTTCATGTTCTTTGCGCTTTTGCAAGTTTGCAAGATGAGCATCCCTAGATGGTTGCACTTGACCCTTATCTTTATGAGCTTTGCCATTTGTGCATTGGCGATGACGGTTGGCTATTTCCCGGCATATTACAAGACTGTGGAGTATGTGGTTCAGGCGGGTGTCGGTAACTATGTGGCGACATATGGCTGGGCTCATGGCTTGTTTAATGCATTCCTGGTAAGCTATGTAATCCTGGATATCTGGATTATCATTCGAGCCATTTTGCATCAGAAAATGGTTTCGCTCAAGAATATCATTGCCATGATTATTGGCGAAATTGCGACAATCATGTCGTTCTTCTTGGCTAGATTCTTGGGAAGCGACATGCTCATTATGCCGTTTATCTATGCCCTTGACCAGATCCTCCTGTTGTACATTTGCAACAACGTCAAATGGTACGATATTACGGAATGTGTGATTGAATCGATTGAAACGGAAAGTTCCTGTGCGTACATGTCGTTCTCCATTGATGGCGCCTATTTGGGTGCAAACCGCATTGCTATGGACTTTTTCCCGGAACTCGTCAAGATGAGAGTGGATGCCCACTTGAAAGGCGAGACGGAATTGCAACAGCACATTATTTCGTGGATCGAGAAGTACAGAAAATCAAGGATTTTGACAGACTACTGCCAGATGACCGAATTCAACTATTCGGGGCGCCACTACAAGTGCGAGGTTAAAGTCTTGAGACAGGTCCACGGGAAAAACGTGTTCCTGTTCAGAATCGAAGACAATACGCAGGAAAGGCAGTATATTGACGCTCTTGGACGTAGCAATTCCATGTTGCAAAAGAACATGGTGCAGACTGAGAACGAAAAACTCTCGGTGCAGGAAAAGTGGATTGTCGGTATGGCGCAGATGGCGGAAAGCCGTGCGGGGAACATGGACGGTCACATCAAGCGTACGAGCGAAGTTGTGAAGATCCTTGTTTCGATGATGCGCAAGAAGGGCTTTGATAACTTGTCCGATAAGTTCCTCGATGTGCTGATTGCTGCCGCTCCGATGTACGATTTGGGTAAGGTGGCTATTGACGATGCCGTGTTGCGCAAGCCGGGACGTTTCAACGTTGATGATCGTGAAATCATGAAGACTCATGCGGAGAAGGGTGCTAACATTATCGAGAAGCTTCTCTCTGATGTGAAAGACAGTTATTTTGTCAGTGTCGCGAAGAACATGGCGCTTTACCATCACGAACGCTGGGATGGTCAGGGATACCCGGAGCAACGCTCTGGCGAAGATATCCCGATGGAAGCTAGAATTATGGCTCTTGCCGATGTGTACGATGCTTTGGTAAGCAAGCGTTGCTACAAGGAACGCATGTCGTTTAGGGAAGCTCGTGATGTGATTTTGGCGTCGATGGGCAAGCAGTTTGACCCGCATTTGAAGGATTCGTTCTTGGAATGCCAGGATCAGTTGATGGATTATTACTGTTCTGTTGATCATTGATTGAACTTGTTTGAGAGAGTGGTATGTTTGTTATCTATTACTTGATTGCGATGTGTGTCTTCTCGGGAGTGAACGCCTGTTTGCTCTCGTGCTTTTATCGCAGACCGCTAAATACTTATTTTACGGCATTCTTCTTTTCGATTGTTCTTGCCGATTTTGGTTACCTGTTCCTCGCTCTTTCGACGACGATTGAGGGCGCTATTGTTGCGAATAAAGTTTGCTATTTGGGCGCTTGCTTCTTGCCGCTTTTCTTGTTCTTGTTGATTTGCCGTCTGTGCTCTTTTGATTTGTCCAGATGGATCAAACTGCTGATGTTCCTGTATAGCGCCTTTGTATTTGCGCTTTCTTGTACGGTGGGCTTTAGCGATGTGTTTTATGAATCGGTTCGCTACGTTGTCTTAAATGGTTTTGGCAGCTATATGCCGACATATGGACCTGGTCATGTATTGTGGGATTTCTTGCTGTACTTCTACATGGTGGCAAATGTTGTCGTGATTATTGTTGCGGCAAAGAAAAAGCGCAATGTCAGTTACAAGACTTTGATTGCGATTGCTGGGCTTGCTTTTGTTTCCATTGGTGCGTTTATCTTGACGCGTAATTTGGAAAACGACACTTTGCTCATGCCGCTTGTGTACTTGATTGATGAACTGGTTTTGCTTTACATTTGTGCGTTGGTCAAAATGCACGATGTGATGAACAGTGTGCTTGAATCTCTGGAAGCTGAAAATACGGCGGCGTACTTGGCGTTCTCTCCGAAAGGTCAGTATTTGGGATGCAATGATATTGCAAGTCGCTATTTCCCGGAACTCTTGGATTGCCGTGTAGACCATGCATTGCCAAGTGATATTGAAATTGAAGGCATCTTTAAAGAGGGAATGGAACAACTGAAGGGCGCTAATGGCGACAAGGTTTATCGCTTCACTTACAAGGATCGCTATTTCAAGGCGGTGATGCGCAATGTGCGCCAGAACAAGAAATTGCAGATTTTCCTGTTCCGCATTGAAGATGAAACAA
Source organism: Fibrobacter sp. UWB7 (assembly GCF_900142945.1). Taxonomy (NCBI): domain Bacteria; kingdom Pseudomonadati; phylum Fibrobacterota; class Fibrobacteria; order Fibrobacterales; family Fibrobacteraceae; genus Fibrobacter; species Fibrobacter sp. UWB7. The sequence goes on along the minus strand of NZ_FRCO01000007.1, from coordinate 31,084 downwards.
ATATCCAGCGCTACATTGAACGCTTGGATGCGAACAATACAGAGCTTGCCGCATTGATCAAGAATAACAAGGATCAGATTCGCTTGTTCCAAAACCAGATGCTTGTTGGCATGGCAGAAATGGTTAACAACAAGGATGGCTTTACGGGAGCTCATCTGAAGCGTACAAAGGAAGTGGTCAGTATTCTTGTCTCCAAAATGCAGAAGGACCCGGATCTCAATTATTCGAAAGAATTCTATGATGACATGATTGCTGCAGCACCGATGCATGATATTGGAAAGATTGCCATTGATGATCACGTGCTTTGCAAGCCGGGCAAGTTTACGCCTGAAGAATTTGATGAGATGAAGACGCACGCCGAAAAGGGCGCTATCATTATCAAGAATTTGCTTTCGAATTTCCAAAGCGAACTGTTTGTGGAAATTGCAAAGAACATGGCTGGTGGCCACCACGAACGCTGGGACGGCAGTGGCTATCCGTATGGACTCAAGGGAGAGGCAATTCCGCTGGAAGCTCGCGTGATGGCTGTTGCGGATGTGTATGACGCTCTCGTGAGTAAGAGGTGTTACAAGGAAGCGTTCTCCTTTGATGATGCTTACGATATCATCGACAAGTCGATGGGCAAGCACTTTGATCCGAACCTCAAGAAGTATTTTGACCAGAGCCGCGAGGAACTCGAAGAATACTATCGGAAGGAATGCGAAGCGGAAAGGGCTGCTGTCGAAAAGGCTAATTAATTGACGCATTCAGCGTGATTATTGATGGCTCAAAATTGGAAAAAATTCTAAATTTGAGCCATGCTAGATTTTACTACACTTCCGTATGTTGATGACCGTTTTAAGGCGGTTCGCAGGGAAACTGTTCAGGTCCGCGTGGGCGAGGCCTTGATAGGGGGCAACGCCCCCATTTTAGTTCAATCCATGACGACGACCAAGCCGAAGGACGTGGACGAAACCGTCCGCCAGACGCTTGCTCTTGCTAAGGCAGGATGTGGCTTGGTTCGCATCACGACTCCGACTTTTGCCGATGCCGCTGGGCTTGAAGATGTCATGAAGCGCGTGCGCGCTGCCGGTTGCACGGTGCCTGTTTCTGCAGACATCCACTTCCAGCCGAAGGCTGCTTTTGAAGCGCTCAAGTGGGTCGAAAAGGTACGCATCAATCCGGGTAACTTTGTAGATACCGGCATTTTGACACTTGACCAGCAGACGGACAAGTTGTTTGACGAAGGCAAGGAAAAGGTTGCCGAAGCATTTACTCCGTTTGTACAGGAAGCTAAGCGTCTCGGTCGTGCAATTCGCATTGGCGTGAATCACGGCTCGCTTTCGGCTCGTATGATTTACCGCTATGGCGACACCGTGGAAGGCATGGTGGAAAGCGCCTTGGAATATTTGGCGGTTTGCGAAGCAGAACATTTTGACCAGGTGGTCTTGAGTCTCAAGTCGAGCAATCCGCGTGTGGCAATTGCCGCTTACCGCTTGCTCGCAGCTCGCTTGAAGCAGGAAAACTTCAAGCCGTATCCGTTCCACGTGGGTGTGACGGAAGCAGGTGCAGGTGCAGATGGTCGTTTGAAGTCTGCCGCTGGCATTGGCGCTTTGTTGCTCGATGGCCTTGCCGATACGATTCGCGTTTCGCTTACTGAAGATCCGGTGGCAGAAGTTCCTGTCGCACAGGACTTGATTGAAGCTTGCGAACTCAAGGCTGACGCTCCGAAGTTTGATGTGCCGGTGTTCAAGAAGGATCCGTATCATTACGAACGTCGCGAATCTTCTGTGGAGAAGATTGCTGGCGTGGAAATTGGCGGTAGCCTTCCGGTGAAGGTGGGCGTGAAGTCTGATGCCGCAAGCCTCACGGGCGAACGCCGTGGTCCTGAATTTGCTTTGGCTGGCTTTGATGCTTCTGCCGGTGCAAACATTGTGACGTTCAAGGACGCTATGGATGTGGCTGGTTTTGCTGCAAATCCGGCGAGCGTTCCGGCGGGCTCTATTTTCTGCTACACAGGTAGTGACATGGTCTATGGCGTGCGTGCTCTTGCTTCTGCTTTGGCTGCCGCTGGCCGCAAAGACCCGATTCTGCTTTATGCAAAGATTGGTAGCTCGGACAAGGACATGCTCCGTGTTTCTGCCGACTTTGGAAGCCTCTTGACGGATGGTCTTGGCGATGCCGTTGTGATTGACGGCTACAAGGGCGCTAAGGAATCTGTTGCGCTCGCATTTGATATTTTGCAGGCTGCTGCATGCCGCCGTAGCAAGACAAACTTTATCAGCTGTCCGGGCTGCGGTCGCACGCTGTATGACATTCGCACGGTGCTCGGCAAAATTAAGGAACGCTTTGGTCACTTGCAGGATATTTCCATCGCAGTGATGGGCTGCATTGTGAATGGTCCGGGCGAAATGGCGGACGCCGACTTTGGCTACGTCGGTGGTGGTCCTGGCCGCATTACACTTTTTGAAGGCAAGACCGCAGTGAAGAAGAACATCCCTGAAGAAAACGCGATTGAAGAACTTGTGAATTTGCTCAAGGAAAAAGGTCGCTGGGTGGAACCGTAAAAGTTTTAACTTAAAACAAAGGAATGAAAAATGGCAACTATTAAGACAATGAACAACATTTCCAAGAAAGGCTTGGGCTTGTTTGGCCCGTTCTATCAGGTTTCCGATTCTATCGAAAATCCGGATGCTATCTTGGTGCGTTCTGCTCAAGTTGATACCGACAATTTTGACGGCCTTTTGGCTGTCGCTCGCGCTGGTGCAGGCGTGAACAACATCACGATTGACAAGGCTTCTGCAAAGGGCATTTGCGTGTTCAACACTCCGGGTGCAAACGCAAACGCTGTTGCTGAACTCGTGATGACCGTGCTCGGCATGGCTGTCCGTAACGCAGACAAGGCTGCTGCTTGGGTCAAGGGTCTCGACGTGAACGATCCGGATCTCGCAAAGACTGTTGAAAGCGGCAAGAAAAAGTTTGCTGGTATGGAACTTGCCGGCAAGACTCTCGGTGTTGTTGGCCTCGGCAAGATCGGTGTGCTCGTTGCTAACTATGCCCGTTGGAAGAACATGCGCGTGATCGCTTACGAACCGTATCCGAACGCAAACAACATGCATGAACTTTCTAACAAGGTCGAAATTGCTGACCTCGACACCGTGATTGCAAATTCTGATTTCCTCACGGTTCATGTTCCGTTCATCAAGGGCGTTACCGAAAACCTCCTCAATCGCAAGAACCTCGCTCAGTTCAAGGGTTCCTACATCATGAACTTTGCTCGTGGCGGCATCGTTGAAATGGATCCGGTGAACGAAATGCTCGCTTCTGGTTCCCTCCAGGGTTACCTCTGCGACTTCCCGACTGCAGAACTCATCAAGAACGACAAGGTCACTTGCTTCCCGCACCTCGGCGCTTCTACTGAAGAAGCTGAAGAAAACTGCGCAGTGATGGCTGTTGAAGAATTGAAGGACTACATCGAATACGGTTGCGTCCGCAATTCCGTGAACTTCCCGGCTCTCGTCGATCATCCGCATGCAGGCATCAAGAGCCGCGTGGTCGTGATCAACCAGGACGTTCCGAACATGATTTCTGAAATCACGAAGGTGTTCGGTGCAGAAGGCATCAACATTGCTTCTTTCAGCAACAAGAGCAATGGCAAGATCGGTTACAACCTCGTTGACGTTGAAAGCAAGGTCGATGATTCCATCGTCGAAAAGCTCTCCAAGCTCGACAAGGTCATCAAGGTCCGCGTAATCCACTTCTAGTCATTGGTCAATGGTCTTTGGTTATTAGATTTCAATCAGGCGGCGAAGCCGCGATTGTTAAACTAGTGACTAATGACTAACAACTAATAGCTAAGAATACATCGCTTCAATTTGTTCGGCGTACCGTTTTTCAGCAACGGTGCGCCGAATTTTTAATGTGGGTGTCAAGAGCCCTGATTCAATCGTGAGCTCGTCACCGACCAAAGTCCATTTGCGAATTTGTTCCCAATGGTTGAGTTTTTGGTTGATATGCTCGATATGGCGATTGATGGAATTTAAGATAAGCGGCGACTTTAGCGCATTTTCGACATCGTAATCTTCATTTTGTGGCTTGAGCATACGGCGGGCGCCTACTGGGTTTAGCCAGATAATGGCTGAGGCGAACTTTCGGTCGTTTGCAATGACAAGCGCCTGCTCCACAAGCGGATGGCGAGTGATTTCAAGCTCAATGGGGTTCGGGCTTACATATTTCCCAGTACTTGTTTTTAACAGTTCTTTGATGCGACCGGTGAAATAAAGGAATCCGTCATCGTCAAAGTAGCCTTGGTCTCCTGTATGGTAGAAACCATCGGGGGTAAAAATATTGCCGTTTAAGTCAGGGCGATTGTGATAGCCTTTAAAGACGCTTTCTCCACGAACTTGGATCTCGTTGCAGTTCCCAATTCGCACGGTGAGATGTGCAAGTGGCTTGCCAATGGAACCGGGTCTAATAGCTTGTTTGCAATTTGCAGAAACGACCGGAGAACATTCCGTCATGCCGTAGCCTTCGAAAACGGGAAGACCGATGTTCAAAAGGAAACGCAAAATAGATTTGTTCAAGGCACTGCTGCCCGAAATAATCATGCGGAAATTGCCACCGACGGCTTCGCGCATTTGTTTGTACACAAGTCTATTGAAAAGCCAATGGAGAGGTTCGAATTTTCTATTCGGGTCCTTTATCTTTGCAATTTTAATGGCTTGCTTGATCAGGAATCGCTTGATGCCTTTGGCGCGATCCGCTGCAGTTGTCATGCTTTCGTAAAGGCGCTCGAGAATGCGCGGGACGACAATCATGATGGTGGGGCGGACCTCGCGCAGAATGTGCGAGAGATTTTTGGGATTGTCACCAAAGTAAATTGTAACGCCACTGAGCGTGTAGAAATAGACTGCCATGCGTTCGAGAACGTGCGCTACTGGAAGAATTGTAAGGCAGGTATCTTTTTTGTTGTCGAATCGGAACATGGGTTTGATGTTTTGAATTTGTACCAACATGTTCCTGTGAGTGAGTTCAGCGCCTTTGGGACGTCCTGTAGAACCGCTTGTATAGATGATACTGAAAATATCGTCTGAATTTATTGTAGAAAGTTGATTGTCAACCCATTTGGCGCGTGCTTGGTCGGCGAGAGCGTCGTATCCTCTTCTAAGGAGTTCTTCCCAGTAAATTCCGTTATCGGGGAGGAATGATTCGCTGTCAATGCAGATAATCTTTGAAAAAAGAGGGATTAAATCGTAAAGGGGTTCATCAAGTTCTTCGAATGAATTGATGATGAGGATCTTGATGTTGCTATCGATGCTTTGGTAGGCAAAGTTTTCCGATGAAATGTTTGGGAAAAGCGGAACGACACGTGCGTGGTTCAGTTGAATGGCAATGTCTGCGATAATCCAGTTTGGAGAACTTGGCGCAATGATGCCGACGCTTTCTTTTTCTTTTAACCCGAGTGAATTTAGGGCTAGAGCAAGTGCTTGGGAGTTGCGTTTGAGAGTTTCTCTGGAATAGTGGATCCACTCACCGTCTTTACGGTGATACCATCCTTTAAAATAGGCTCTGTCGCAGTTCGCAAAGAACATGGACGGCAGAGATTTGAATTCCAACGACTCCATACTTTTAAAATAACATTCTATTTTGCAATAGCTCATTTTTTTTGAAAAATTTCAGTATATTATGGATATGCTGAAAAAGTTGAGCGATTACGAAAATGAACTTTTGAAAATGGTGGAGGCTGGGGCGCCTTTGACGGCGGAACAGCTCTTGTCGGTGCGGACGCACATCGGCTTTTTTCAGCATGAGCGCTTGGTTCACGAGCTCGTGATGATCTTGTTTGCGCTTTTGACTGTTGGTGGAATTTTATTCTTGGTGGTTGTGCCGGAAATCCCGGTGCTTGCGCTGGACGTGCTTTTCTTTGCGCTACTCGTGCCGTATGTGAAGCATTACTACGGGCTTGAGAATGGGGTGCAGCGGTTGTACGACGCGTATGAAAAGTTGGAAAAATTGTAGATGAAAAAAAGCAAGTCCGTGAGGACTTGCTTTTTGAAATTTGGTGGATCCCGTCGCAAAGCGACAGGATGCCGAATTACTTCTTCGGGGTGATGAATTCGAGTCCACCCATGTACGGACGCAGCACTTCAGGAATCTTGAGCGAGCCGTCTTTCTGCTGGTAGTTGTCGCAGATGCCGACCATCACGCGTGGAGTGGCGAGGCCAGAACCGTTAAGCGTGTGGAGGTAGACGTTCTTGCCGTTAACCTTCGTCTTGATGTTGGCGCGGCGTGCCTGGTAGTCTTCGAAGTTCGAGCAGGAGCTGACTTCGAGCCACTTCTTTTCGACCGGAGCGTAAACTTCGAGGTCGTAGCACTTGGCGGCACCGAAACCGAGGTCGCCCTTGCAGAGGGCAAGGCGGTGGTACGGGAGGCCGAGCTTTTCGAGGAGCTTTTCACCGAAGCGGGTAAGTTCTTCGTGGTCTTCGTAGCTGTGTTCCGGATGAGCGAAGTAGACCATTTCAACCTTGTTGAACTGGTGCAAGCGCAGCAGACCGCGGGTGTCCTTGCCGTAGCTACCAGCTTCGCGGCGGAAGCAAGCAGAGTAGGCGCAGATGCGCTTCGGAAGTTCAGATTCCGGAATCACTTCGCCAGAGTAGAGGTTCGTGAGCGGGACTTCTGCAGTCGGGATGAGGAACAGGTCATCATCCTTGTCGCAGCGGTACATGTCTTCTTCGAACTTCGGGAGCTGACCCGTGCCGCGCATGGTGTTGCGGGTAACGAGGTACGGCGGAGTGAATTCTTCGAAGCCGGCCTTCTGGTGTTCGTCAAGGAAGAACTGGATGAGGGCGCGTTCGAGGCGAGAGCCGAGACCGCGGTAAACCGGGAAGCCGGAACCAGAAATCTTGGCGCCACGTTCAAAGTCAAAAATGCCAAGGCGTTCGCCGAGAGTCTTGTGGTCGACGCGGGCGAAGTCATCGTTCTTGGTGTAGTAGTCAAACGGGATCGGACCATCTTTTTCGACAACGTTGTCCGAACTGTCCTTGCCTTCCGGAGAACGCGGAGCGATGTTCGGAACGTGCATGAGCATTTCGGTCTGCTTGTAATCGAGTTCCTTGAGCTTCTTGTCGAGTTCGTCAATCTTGTTGCCGAGTTCGCGTGTGGCGGCCTGGGCTTCGTCAGCGTTTTCGCCCTTCTTCTTGAGTTCGCCAATGCGCTTGGACTGGGCGTTGCGTTCGCTCTTGAGGCGTTCGACTTCGGTGAGGAGCGGGCGACGTTCGTTATCAACGGCGAGCACGTCACGAAGGCTTACGGTCGTATATTTCTTTTCGGTTTCAGCAATATAATATTCCGGATTTTCGCGGATCTTTTTAATATCAAGCATTTTATGCCTCTGTTGAAAATTTTACGAGGAAAAAGATAGAAAAGTAGGAAGTAGAAAGTAGGAAGTAGGAAGTGAAAATTTAACGAAAACTAATGACTATTGACCATTGACTAATTACTAAGAACCCTTTTACTTAAGTCTTCTGTTGTTTGTGTTTACATCGGTAATTAAGCGGGACGTGTTGTCCCGAAATTTTTTGAATATACATTATAACTTGGGAAAGGAAGAGAACAATGGGTAAACAAGGAAGGAATCTAGAGGAGTACAAACATGAAATTTCCTTTACTGCTTTTAGTAGCCGCATCGTTCTCTTTTGCCCAGTGGGGCGGCGGTGGCGGAAAATCGCTAAACGACTATAAAAAAGAATCGGTGTCGGGTAGAGATATCCACGTGTATGCGCCGAGCAATCTAGCGCCCAAGAGCCCATTGCTCATTTCGTGCCATGGCATGGACCAAGACCCCAATTACCAACAGTCCAATACGCATTGGGAAGCGGTTGCCGATACGGCGGGCTTTGTCGTCGTGTATCCTAGAGGTGGGACAGGGATGAGTACCTGGGATATCAGCGGTGACAAGGATACAAAATGGGTGGTACAAATTATCGAACAGATGGTCAAGGAATATGACATTGACCAAAAGCGTGTTTACCTTTCGGGATTCTCGATGGGTGGCATGTTCACTTACCATGCTATGAGCAAAATTGCAGATAAAATAGCAGCGTTTGCGCCAACATCTGGTACAAATGTGATGGGTGCGTCAAAGGCGATGCGTCCTGTGCCTATCATTCACCCGCATGGAACAAGTGACGATGTCTTGAATTACAGCCAGGTTGAAGGCTTTATCAAGAATTACCGTGATCAGTTCCATTGCCCGTCTCAGGCCGAAGTTCAAAATAATTATCCCAATAGTGAAAACAGGGCGACGATGTATACTTGGGGCCCTTGCGATGAAGGCGTTTATATTAAACACCTTAAGCTTGAAGGCCGTGGCCATAGCCCTTCCAAGGCTGATGTTTCTGACATCTGGAATTTCGTGAAACAGTATTCTCTGGATGGTGCCAACATTACGCCTCCGATTGAAGTTCCGACGAATAGGGATTCCGTGTTTAACGGCTCTTTCTCGGACTCGCTCAAGCTTGCGGGCTGGACTTTGCAGCAACATAGCGGCGAAGGATCCTTGAAGTTGACTGAGGGCAAGGCTGAAATCAACGTGACCAAGACGGGTACGAATGCCTATGACATACAAATGATCCAGAACGGTATTCATTACGAAAAGGGTAAAAGCTACAAGGTGACTTTTGATGCCTATGCATCTGCGGCGAGAACGCTCGAAGTGAATATCGAAAAGGATACCGATCCGTGGACGAGTTATTTGGGCGAGGCAAAAACATTTGATCTCGGTACTGATAAAAAGAACTTTGAAATTGTGTTCACGATGAATGAGGCTACGGACGAAAATGGTCGTGTTTCCTTTAATGCTGGGCTTGCTACGGGCAGTGTGTTCATTGACAACGTGGTGCTGAGCAAAGTTGAAGGTACGATTGGTATTGCAAACGATGTGCGTGTGCTTTCGGATGAAAGAACTCTTAGCGTCTACAACATGAAGGGTGGTTTTGTCTGTAAGCTGAAAGGAACTCGTATGGGCGATGTCCAGTCGAAATTGAATTCGATGAAGCTTGAAAAGGGATTGTATGTTGTAAAGGAAGGTTCTTTCAACAAGATTTTCTCTGTGAAATAGCAGAAATCGGTTAAAACGTATTATGCGAAGTCCATGGCAATTTTGTTGCTGTGGGCTTTTTTTTAAATTTCAACTATGTTTTGCTGTAAGAAATTTTCTCGTTTGTTTTGCGCTTTGGTTGTGGCGATGTTTGCGTGCTCGTTTTCGGGATGCTATAGCTTTACTGCAAGTACGCTCCCGAGTCACATCAAGACAGTCAACATTCATGAAGTTGATGATAAAACTTTGGACCCGGTGCTTGCGAACAACATCCATACGGCGGTTGTCGATATGTTCAAGCGCAACGCGGGCGGTGTGCGACTTGTGAACGGCGAAGCCAATGCAGATTTTGAAATTACTTTGTTAAGCTATTCAAACAAGCCTGAAAACTACAACAGCAATAGTGACGTTGAAACGTACCGTGTTACGATTCGTGTTGAAGTTAAATTTTACGATAACGTAAAAGAACGAATCATCTACGAAAGCAAGTCGCTCTCTGCGGATGGTGTCTATGACGTCCAAGCGAACGAGACCGAAGACCGCCATGGTCAGACGCGTGCCGTTGAAAAGCTTCAGGACTTGATTGTCTCGAACGCCCTTGCTAAGTGGTAAAAAAAAAGCGACTCGGCAATATCGTAGGAGTACGCATCTTGCCGAGTCTGGGGTTGGTTTGGAGTATCACAAATATGCTTAATTTAAAGCACTTTGTTAAGCCCTGCTTTGAATAATTCCCCAAAAATTTGCGGAAAATCACATTGCTACAGAAAATCCTGTAGTGTCACTGGCTTTTCGTTCAGTAAAGCTTCTGTGAGCGTGCTGCCTTTGTAGGTGAGCTTGAGCGAAAAGAATGGCTCGCCGCGTTCCAGGAGGGCTAGGAATATCAGGTCACCGTCCCAGTGGGGGAGTTCTTTTACTTTTTGCTTGTCCACCCATTCCAGTACGCCTTCATCGCACTCCTTGATGGATCCAGTAAATTCGGTTGCGGTAAAGAGGTGCATGAATTCGGTCTGGTCCATGCCGTCGCTGATGAACGTGACGATGCCGCGGTACTTGGGGCGGATGAGCGTGAGGCCTGTTTCTTCGAGCGTTTCGCGGTGGATGCAATCTTCGGGCGATTCCCATTCTTCGAACTTTCCGCCAATGCCGATCCACTTGTCCTTGTTGATGTCGTTTTTCTTTTTGATGCGGTGGAGCAGCAGGTACTTGCCGTCTTGTTCGATGTAGCAAAGGGTTGTGTTTATCATGCGGGAAAATATAGAATTGTTTGCTTTTAAACACATTTTTTAGGGCTTTTTGCAGAAATATTGACAAATTGCGCGAGATAAATGTATAATTATTGTATGATTTACGAAACTTTTGGCTGGTACTATGCAGAATTGGGTTAAAGAAATCGTCGTAGATTCAAAATTTGAAAATGTTAGGACTTTGACTGATTTTGTTGAAAGCTCCTTGGAGCCGCTGAATCCGTCGCCTAAGGCTATCATGCAGATTGGCGTAGCCATTGATGAACTGTTTAGTAACGTTGTTCGTTATTCTGGTTCGTCGAATATGAAGCTTATCCTGAATGTCAATGAAGATGTGCTGACTGCAAAGCTGACCTTTATTGATGAGGGGGTGGAATACGATCCGCTTAAGAAGACGGATCCGGACGTTTCGCTTTCGGCTGAAGACCGTGAAATTGGCGGGCTCGGAATATTCCTCGTGAAGAAAATCATGGATGGCGTTGAGTACAAACGTGATGGCCAAAAGAATGTTTTAACCGTTGTGAAAAAATTAGGTTAATTTATTGTAGATTTAAAAATACAAAGAGAGGCTGATAATGAAAATCGAAAAAAATGTGGATGGTTCCAATACCTCTTTCGCTTTAGAAGGGCGTCTGGATACGATGACGGCTCCTTTGCTCGAAGCTGAAATTCAGGGCAAATTGGAAGGTGTCACGGACTTGGAATTTGACTTTGCCAAGCTGACTTATATTTCTTCGGCGGGATTGCGCGTGTTGCTTTCTGCCCAGAAGATTATGAACAAGCAAGGCAAGATGACCATCAAGAATGTCTGCGATGAAATCAAGGAAATTTTTGAGGTGACGGGATTCTCGGACATTTTGACGGTCGTGTAGTTTGGTTTAAAAAATTTGTATGGATGAAAAAACGGCACCTGCGCGGTGCCGTTTTTTGTATGCGGGGAATTCCTTTAATTACTTCACGCCAATCAGAGACAGGTCTCTGACAGCACCATGTGACGACCGGCGGCTCGATTGCAATTTACACTGCGATACCTCGCCGCCTCTCGCCTCCGACGACTCGTTAATACGAGTCGCCCTACGGCTCACGATTATGACCGGCGACTCGACAGTTATTACTTCACGCCGATGAGGCTGAGGTCGCGGACTGCGCCCTTGTCTGCGGAAGAGGCCATTGCTGCATATGCTTGAAGTGCCTTGGACACAACGCGGTCGCGGTTCTCAGGTTTCCACGCCTTGGCACCACGGGATTCCATTTCCTGACGGCGTGCGGCGAGTTCTTCGTCGGTGAGTTCCACGTTGATGGTGCGGTTCGGGATGTCGATTTCGATGACGTCGCCCGTGTGCACGAGGCCGATGTTACCCTTGTTGGCGGCTTCCGGAGAAGCGTGGCCAATGGAGAGACCGCTCGTACCGCCGGAGAAACGACCGTCGGTGAGGAGGGCGCAGGACTTGCCGAGGTGACGGCTCTTGAGGTAAGAGGTCGGGTAGAGCATTTCTTGCATGCCAGGACCACCCTTCGGGCCTTCGTAGCGGATGACGACGACGTCGCCTGCCTTCACCTTGTTGCCGAGAATGCCGTTCACTGCTTCTTCCTGGCTTTCGAACACGATTGCCGGACCGGTGAACTTCCAGATGGATTCGTCAACGCCTGCGGTCTTCACGATGCAGCCGTCGATAGCGAGGTTACCGTAAAGAACAGCGAGGCCGCCGTCCTTGGTGTAAGCGTGTTCGCCATCGCGGATAGCGCCGTTTGCGCGGTCGAGGTCGTGATCCGGGTACATGAAGTTCTGTGAGAAGGCTTCGATGTTGTATTTGCGGCCCGGACCTGCGAGGTAGCGCTGCTTGGCTTCGGCAGTCGGGTTACGCTTGAGGTCGTTGGCTTCAAGAGCGTCGCCCATCGTGGCGGCGTGAACAGTCTTTGCGCTCTTGTGGATGAGGCCCATGCGGTCGAGTTCACCGATGATGCCCATGATGCCACCAGCGCGGTTCACGTTTTCAACGTGGATGTTGTGGACGGTCGGGGCGACCTTGCAGATGCACGGCGTGTTGCGGGAGAGGCGGTCGATGTCCTTCATGGTGAAGTCGACGCCAGCTTCCTGAGCGACGGCGAGCAAGTGGAGAACGGTGTTAGAAGAACCGCCCATGGCGATGTCGAGGCGCATGGCGTTTTCGAAGGCGTCCTTCGTGGCGATGCTGCGCGGGAGGATGCTTTCGTCGTTCAAATCGTAATACTGGTGACAGAGTTCCACGATGCGCTTTCCGGCGGCTTCGAAGAGCTTCTTGCGTTCGGCGTGGGTAGCGACGATGGTGCCGTTGCCCGGGAGGCTAAGGCCGAGGGCTTCGGTAAGGGAGTTCATGGAGTTTGCGGTGAACATGCCGGAGCAGGAACCGCAAGTCGGGCAAGCGTTGGCTTCGATGTCGGCAACTTCTTCATCGCTGATGGTGTTGTCTGCAGAATCGATCATGGCGTCGATCAAGTCGAGAGCGCGGTCCTTGCCGTCCTTCGTCGTGACGTGGCCTGCTTCCATCGGACCACCGGAAACGAAGATTGCCGGGATGTTGAGGCGCATGGCAGCCATGAGCATACCCGGAGTCACCTTGTCGCAGTTGGAGATGCAAACGAGGGCATCGGCGCGGTGGGCGTTTGCCATGTATTCGGTAGCGTCTGCAATGAGGTCGCGGGAGGGAAGGCTGTAGAGCATGCCGTCGTGGCCCATGGCGATACCGTCGTCCACGGCGATGGTGTTCATTTCCTTGGCGACACCGCCGGCAGCTTCGATCGCGCGTGCGACAACCTGACCGACATCCTTGAGGTGGACATGCCCCGGTACAAACTGGGTGTAGCTGTTCACCACGCAAATGACGGGTTTACCAAAGTCTTCAACCTTGGTTCCTGTTGCGTGCCAAAGGGCACGTGCACCGGCCATTTCGCGGCCTTCCATAGTCTTGAGCGAACGAAGTTTCGGCATAATGATCCTTTTTTGTCTTTAATAATTCTAGTGGCATTATATATGCCACCTTAAATTTCGGTTATAAGTTAGAAAATTAATTCTTGTGATGAAAATGGCGAGGCGCCTAGATTGTAGCAAAGAAGGCGTTGAGGCTAAAGCCGCCGTGGCTTGTTTGGATGACTTTGGCGGTTGTGGAATGTTCTCTCGAAAGGGCGGGGCATTCGCGCAAAAGGTTTGTAGTGCAGGTGTACTTGGCGCCATCACGGGTGTCGTCTTTCGGGGCGAGGATGGCGACTGTGAGCGATTTGCCGAAATGGTGCAGGTCGCGGGCGAGTTCCGTTAGTTTTTTACCTATTTGCGTGTAAAGCTTTGGAGCGTCAAAATCAAGGCGTTTGCCGTAGGGCGGGTTCAGCTCGAGAATGGGCGAGGAGTCGCCGCAGGCATCTGCAATTTCTTTGGCTGAGTAGCTGAAAAAATCTTTTTGCTGCGGTGCGATTGGCGCAGGTTCGATTTGTGCGAGCGGGCTACATTCGATGTTGTGCTTGATGATGTTTACCGCGCGTTCGGAAATGTCGCTCGTGAGGATTTTAGCGATGATGGGATGCTTTGTCGCATTGCAAGACTTTACTGGACCCTTCACTTCGTTCAGGGTGACGGATGTTGATGTATCGCCTCTTGTATCGTTCTGGGTGACGGTTCGCGTTATAAAATTCCACGAGGCTTCTTTGAAGGCGGGCTGGTGCTTTAGTGCAAAATCGCGGCATGTGCCGGGAATGATTTTGTTTGCAATGCAGGCGGCTTCGAGGCTGAACGTTCCACTACCGGCCATTAAATCTAGTAGACAGTAGGAAGTAGACGGTAGGAAGTGGAGTGCTTCGAAGATCATCGCGGAGGCGATGGTTTCTTTGAGCGGAGCGTCGTTCACGAATCGTTCAAAACCACGTTTATAGAGTTCTTCGCCGGCGAGGTCGAGCCAGATGGTGCAGCGGTCGTCAAGAAAGTTGACATAAAGATTTTGTTGAATGCTGCGATTCTCGTTTTGCGACGGGGCGTTGCGGGGTGTCCCCGCAGAGGGGGTAGCGGATGCCGTGTCGGCAGAAGCGAGGGGGACACTTACCCCTTCTATTATTTTATACAAACGTTCGGCGATGGCGCCGCTGTGGTACAGGCGGGAATGCTTGCAAGTAACGTGGATGTTTAATGCGTTATCAGATTTTACTGGACCATTCGTATCACTCAGGGTGACGTTGCTGTAGTCACTCTCGTCTCTCGTCTGTAGGGCGTTGCCCGTTCTCTTGTCAAAATACAGTTCCCATGGGATTTCGGCGGCTTTCTTTTCGAGATCGCGGAAGTTTTCGGCTTTGAAACTGGCGACTTCCATGAGCACGCGGTTTGCGATGCGGCTTATGGCGACGACTTTCCACGCTTCAGTGAGCTTTGTGGTAAATTCGACTTTGCCGTCCCCAGTGGCGTGTGGCTGTTCCGTTGCGCTTTCGCCTAAAATGATTTCTAATTCTCTCGAAAGAGTTTGTTCAAAACCAAGCGGAGAAACGGCTAAAAAGCGGTGCGGTTTTCCGATGATGTGTTTCTTGATGCGTTTTTCGAGAGCGTCACTCATGGACTGCAATATAAAAATTGCTAGGAGTCCAGGTCAACGGCGATCAGGTCCTTGGATGGTACCGTTGGGGCAATCATGGGGAGCTTGCTCAAGTCCAGGTTGATGGCGATGATTTCGCCGGAGAGCGACATGATGGCGCCTGTGGATGTGTTGAACGTGCCGATGACGTTCCCGGAACCGTCGCTGACGGTCATTGTCTTGGGTGCGATAACGTAGTAGTTAGCCCCGAGCTGGTAGAAGTAGCTGGGTTCGCTAACGACGATATTTTGCGGAATTTGGAGGTCTGAAGTCTTATTTGATGCAGAATCTTGAGTTGCTGCGCTTTCGGAGCAATTCCATGCAGTGGCAAGAATGCCTGCCAATAGTAAGCATCTAAAAATTTGAAACTTCATAATCTTTCCTCGGATTGTAAATCTATATTGACATTTCGTTTTCGTAATAAAAAACAGATTTTCGTAAGTTTTAAATGTTCCCTTTGTGTTCTCGGATACGATTGCCTAGATGATGCGTTCTTGAACTTGGGTTTTGAAATATTTATTTCTCGTGTTACTATCTTTTACGTATGATTATGAAAAAGTTTGTGTTGATTTCTGCGATTGGCTTTTTGGCCGCATCTGCTTTTGCTGCACAGGGCGCTCCGATGGGTGCATCTGTGGATCCGACTCCTGAAGAACTGAAGGCTCTCGATGCCCTGAAGGGCAAGCTCGAAGGGGCTATTGTCTGGTCTACGAGCCGTGCGAATTCTCTCCATGATATTTGGATTATGAATGCTGACGGAACGAATGCCCGTGCGCTGACCAAGAGCAATAATGTAGACTGGTTCCCGCGTGTCGCTCCAGATGGCTCGAAAGTGCTTTTTAATCGTAGCAAGGCCGGCTGGGTTCCTGAAAATGATGCAAATTACCCGGAAAAGTGGGATTTGTGGACTGTCGGTATTGACGGTACGAACGAAACGAAGATTGTCGAAAATGCAACTTGGGGCACTTGGCGCCCGGATGGCAAGTCCATTGTGTTTAGCCGTGCCGGCAAGGTCTTTACGATGGATCTCGCGAGCAAAAAAGAAACGCTTGTGCTTGATGGCGAAAAAGCGTTCAAGAAGGCTGGCGTGATTTTGCAGGAACCGAACATGAGTCCGGATGGCAAGCACCTCGCGATTACGCTTCGCGGTTCGATGCGTGAAACGGGCGTGTGGGATTTGGCTAAGAACGCCTGGACCAAGTCCGGCGACGGTTGCCAGATTGACTGGAATTTCGATGGCTCCAAGCTCTACCGTGTAAACCCCACGGGTAACGGTGGTACGGCTGCTCCGAGTGAAATTTTGTGGTTCACGGCTAAGGACGGCAAACAGGTAGAAAAGGTCGGCTTCTTTGGTATCCCGAAGAACGTGAAGCTGATGGACTTGCCGGGTCGTCGCAGTCATGAATACTTCCCGCGCCTCTCGCCGGATGGCAAGTGGCTTGTGTGGGGAGCAACGGACAAGGGCCATGACCACGACTTGTTCGACTACGAACTCTATATTTGGAAGATTGGCGAACCGGTTGAAACTGCAACGCGTATCACGTACAATAGTGGCAACGACCGCTGGCCGGATATCTGGTTTGGTAAGGTCCCGGTGAGCGCTGCTCCGGTTGCTGCAAAGGCTGTTGAAACGGCTGCGAATGCGACGGCTGCTGCCATTGCCGGTGGCGTAAGCGATGCCAAGATGGATGAACTCATCAAGGCTATTGACCGCTTGACCGATGCCGTGAAGGCGCTTGCTCCGGCGAAGTAATTTTTGCAAAACATTAGCCCGGTAATACCGGGCTTTGTCATAGCTTTGCTTAAGTGTGAATAAAACCCGCGAAATTGGTTCGCGGGTCTTTGCTTTAGTCTTTTACGCAACGAAGTGTATGTGGAGGTCTGTAGTAGTATTCGGATTCGTAACTCAATTTTTTCCCGATTATGGATGTGCGGGTAAATGGCTGCATCGTAGCTGTAAATGTCCATCTCCAAGGTGAAACGACTTCTTTTTCTCGATCATGATTTCCGGTAATGTTGAAATTGTCTACAAGGCTTTCATCGTAAAAGGCGTAGGTGTTTGTTCTTTTGTTGAAGTCCTGTTGAGGGTAAATGAGCAATTGCTTAATTTGTTCATTGCTTTGGGAGATTTCTAATAGCTTGTCCCATTCATGGTAATTTGGAATGTGATATTTTTCTGGACATATTCCTTGAATCTTTTCTCCGCTTTCAGCTGCATAGAGTAGTGGGTAGAGCTCGGTTGTATCCGCATCGTCGGGCTTGTTGAGAATCTGCTTATATGTGTAAGTTCTGCCGTATCCAGGGAAGTGTTGAGGAGCATAATATGTGTTGGAATCCGTTGTTGCCGGCGCTTCGAATTCCAAAAGGCTTGCCATCCAAGTGACTGTGGTTCCATCAGACATCTCTATGTCGAGTGTCTTGTAGACATTTCCGTCACGATTGTCGATGAGCTTTCCATACTTTGCTGTATCTACAGGTATTTTTTCTGGCTTTGGGTAATCTTTGATGCAGCGTATTTTCTCGGTACCGCTGGTTACATAGTTTGGATTGAATGTTCCACTTGTTTGGTAAACTTCACCTTTTGAATAGTTGTTGCTTATATACTCATCCGTTGTGGACACGTAGTATTCGCTACCCCGATAAAAATCAAAGCCTTGGTCGAATAATAGCTCTCCATATTGGTAATTCTTTTGGATCAGTTCAAGCATGTTGTTCCATTCTTTTTTGCTCGTAATGTGCCAATTGTCAGGACATAGTTTTGTATATATATCTTCATATACGTATTCAGTTTTATTAAATTCAAGTTCAGTTTTATTAAATTCAAGTGTATTTGCCATCCATACGGCAGAATCTCCGTTCTCAAACTTTAAGGTGAGCGTTTTATAAACATGACCATCACGAGAATCGACTAAAGTTCCGAATTTGCCAGTTGTGTCAACAAAGGGATCGCTCAAACTTCTGAAGCCTGTGTATTCGACCCATGTAGAATCATGGCAGATGTGGATTGAGTCTAGACCTGAGTTGTTCTTTTGTAACTCGCCTTCGTTTTTACAATGTCCCCACGCTAATCCTTGATGTTCCGGTGAAATAAATTTGTTGATATACTTTTCAAAGTCTGGAATCGTTTTTTTCATGAATTTCATGTTTTTTCGGGCTGAATTGAATGTCCCGTATGTCGCTGAATAGGAGTTCTCTTTTACTCTATTCTTTAAAGTCGTATCGCTCCATACGCCGTCTGTTTCTAGATCGTATGTGATTTGTGCCAAAAAATCAATGGTTTGGGCTATGTTTCCATCGTATTGGTTGAGGAGTATAAGTGTAATCGCTAAAAGCTTTGCGTCTCCTTCGCCATTGGCGAAAATATCCATGTTTTCGAAAGGCGTCCCGTCATCATCGATGTTGAAGGCTTTGAGAACTTCAATTTCGGCTTGCTTTTGGGCTTGTGTAACGTTTAAACCTTGTTGAACTAGGTATTGGATTCTGTTAAATGCCAAGTGGCTTAGAATGTTGATGTTGATGTCTTTGTTTTTTTCGATTTTGACAAGACCATTCAATGTGATGGGGGTGTAGGATCTTTTCCCAGTAATTTCGTTGATAAAATTACCTTTGACAATCATCCATGCGTAAGGCTTGCTTAGGACTACGCTATCGATGTGATACTTGCCTTCGTCGTTGTCTATTGTTGTGGAATAGTGAATTCCTGTTTGGTGCAGTTGCTCGTCGAGTTCGTAGAGTGTAACGGTTGAACCTTTGATGAATGGCCCTTTTTGCGAAATTCCCGATACGGTTTCTCCTGATAAGACAGCGTCGCTTTCGCCATTGGATGCAATTGGGCTGAACGTTGACTCGTTGCTACATGCCTGAAATAGCAGGCTTAGTGCCAGTATGGGAGTTGCGATGAGCCCATTGAAAAAAGATTTGATAAGCATGGTTTCCTCCTTTAATTTTTGACACAACGAACGTTGAGTTTAAGGTCTAGAACATTTGATTTGAGTGTTTTGTAATTGGTGTTCCAAAAGTCGATTATTAGGGTTGGAAAATAACCCGTATTATTCAGTAGTCTTGCTGATGAACCGAAAAAAACGGAATAGAAATTGGATTGTCTGAGAGGAGTGTTATCGTAGATGTAATCGCTGTTTACATCAAAGGTGATGTCTCCTTTTGTATCGCAACTGACCTCTTCGAGTTCTTCGGGTGAGCCTGTTTTGCAAGTAGAATAATTTTCATTTATTTGTGCATAAGCAAATGCAATGAAGTGTGCGTATGGTACAAAGGAGTTATGATTTGTTGCAATGGGCTCGAAAAATGTAGGTATTGCTCCGAATTCGATGTTGTCTTCTAGTATTCTATTAGTAAAGTAGATTTTGTTCCAATCTTTGCTGTATAAGTTGCTAGGTGAACCTACATATTCAAGAAGAGCTTTCCATTCTTTAGTATTTGGAATATGCCAACCTTCAGGACAGATTCCTTGATAAATGATTTCTTTCCTGTCTAGCACCGCTTCGTAATGTTGAATGAATGAGCTGTCCTTTAGGACTAAAGCTTCTTCTCGTGTATAAATGCCTTTTTGGTGTTCTTCGTTTTGTGTTGCTGAATCACCAGCAAATTGAAGATTTTCTGCCATCCATTCATAAGTTTCCCCTTTAAAGGTGAAACTTGTTGTTTTGTAGGTTTTGCCATCTCTAGGGTCGGTCATGGAGCCTGTTTGGTGTTCTATCTTCTTTGTTGAATTTTCGAATTGTTCGCCATAAAGGAGAAACCATTTTTTGCCTGTACAAATCGCGTATTCGTAAGCGAAGGATATGTCTGTTTCAGGGGCGGTTGGTATACTTATTATTTCTATGGGAATTGCAAATTGCAGCTTGGTGTATTGGCCAAGATTATCTTGGGTACATGTGCCGAGATTTTCGTAACGACTTAAGACGTTTGTTGCGTTCTCTTTTTGGAATACGAACGAGTATGCGGCTATTTTTTCTGTTAAGCTGTTGTTAAGGATTCCGTCTGTCGCGAAATCGTTGGCGATGCTGTCGATGAGTGCTTTTACTTCTTTGCAGGAGAAACTGTAATCTCTGTGAACGGTTTTGGAAATCGAGATATACTCTCCGATGTAGAAGTTTCTATCCACCATTTCGCTGACTTCGTACAAAATACGATCTTCTTCGGTTTGTCCGTTAATGTCAAGGTCTTCTGCGGAGTGCTCGTGTTTTTCGTAACCGAATTGGGCGAATATTTCTTTTTCGGCTTGAGTTTTGGCGGCGTTGAATGACATCCCGGAGTTGACGAGGTTCAAAATGCGTGGGTATTCAAAGTGCGTGAACAAGTTGATGTTCGTGGAATTGCGATTGCTAATGTCGCTTGCTGCATTTAGAGAAATGGAGCAGTCCGAAAAACTTTTCGTAAATTCTCTTTGGTAGAATCCTTCGGCGGTCAGTAATGCGTATTGGCTTTCGAGATTGATGTTCTCAATCTTGAATTCGCCGGCATCGTTTCGAATGGTGGCGTAAAACTCCTTGCCGGTAGGGGTGAGGCTTCCGTCTTTGTTTGTTTCTCTGAGGTATACGCTGGAACCCTTTGCAAACGGGCCTTTTTGCGAAACGCCTTCAATGGTCTTGTTGTTGATGGCCACGCCTTCGGTTTCTTCGCTGATTCCGCCTGCGGTGTCGCGGCCTCCACAAGCACAAATGCTTGCGATAATTGCAAGTGCATTAAAAAGTTTTAAGGAAAATCGTTTCATATTCTAAACCTCGCTGCTCGACGGATCTTCTGTAGGTTGCTTCTTAATTGTCTTTGTTAAAGGGAACAGTTGCACGTTGAGTCTGCAAATTTTTTCGACTTCGTCTTCGGCAGAGACAATTGCGAAAATTTTTCGACGACACTCTTTCAGTTCTTCCATGACTTGGTTGTAACTTTTTTCGGTAACGCCCATGGTGAGACCGCTGAAGAATCTTTCCGAGATGGGGAGGTCATCGAATGCTTGCAAGGCAAATTCGCCCATTTGCCGTATCAGCGAATGAACGGGGATAGAGACAAAGTCTAAGCGCCCCGTTGAAATTAGTTTGTCGGTTTGATGGTAATTGCCGTTTTCGTCTACGGTCAAAAAATTGTTCTTGACAAGGAAATTTAAACTGTCGCTTATTTCGGCTGCAGTGACCGGGATGCGGATGGCTTTGGCAATTTCGAGAGGCTTTGCGCCTGGCATGGCGGGGGCGATTTCGCGAACAACGGAGTGAATCCAAGATTCGTAATAAGAGTAAGATTCGCTGCCGAGCAATTTGACATTATGCGCTGATGTGATTTGCTGGATTTCTTCGAAGCATTTCTTTTTTTGATTGTCGTTTTTGGCGTTCTCGTATCGGACAAGCAACATGAAGTAGTCGTATTCAAAACTTTGCAGTTGCATGGCGATGGCGGTCTTGTGAGCGCCCTCTTCTACAAGGCGTGTTTTGTGGTCGCTGACGAGTTTGAGGTAAGATCCGGATGCAAAACCAGCTTGTTTTGCAAACTCTCTCCACGTGAAGGCTGATGTGCGCTTCTTTTCGGTGTAGAAGTCCAGGATGTATTGGTGGTAATCCTGGTATTCGATTACGGATTTAAGCATGCTGAAAAAATACACAAAATGCTTGTGGAAAACAATGCGTAATAAAACAAAAATGCTTAAAAATAAGCAATTTAAATGTTTTTACTGTGTTCTGAAATGAAAATTTTGATTATATAAAACAAAATCGGCGAGATATAAAACAAAACCGTTTTGGAACGTATTTTGCAGTATATCTGGCTGGATGTTTTTATTTCGCGTTACTGCGGAGGCAGAATGCCATGATGGCGAATGCGCCTGCGACATTCATGCTTGCCTTGCGGCCTGCCATTGGAATGGTCACTTTCATGGTTGCTTCTGCCATGATTTCCGGGGCGATGCCGAGTTCTTCGTTGCCGAGGACGATGAGTCCTTTTTCGGGCCACTTTACGTTGTTTATGCTCGGGATGTCTTCGCCGGTTTCAAGGGCGATGATTTCGTAGCCGTTTTCCTTGTGCCATTTAATGCAGTTGAAGGGGCTGTCCCAGCGCTTGATGGGGATCCATTCCTGGCAACCACGGGCGGCGCTTTTGACGGTCACGTGGTCGGGGCTGCAACTGTAGCCACTGAGGTGCACGCCTTCGAGCCCAAAGCAGTCGGTGCTGCGGATGATGGAACCCACGTTGAATGCGCTGCGCAAATTGTGCACGAGCACGGCGAATTGGATGGGCTTCTCGTTTGCGACTTCGCGGTCACCCGGTTCCTGTTCCAAGTACACGTCGCGTTCAAAGCCAAGCCCTGCGCGGGTGCGGAACGTCTTGTACAAGTCAATCATTTGCGCTTGGTTTTTGCCTGTTAATCTCTCGGATTCGGGCAGGTGGAGCCATTCGGTGTAGGTCTCGAATTCACGGCGGGCGCGGGGAACATCGTCGCCTAACTGCAAGATGATTACTCGTAAAAGTTCAGCAAGCCTCTTGAATTTTGAGGGCTCTTTCATGGCTAAAAATTTAGGTTCTGTGTACATGTTTTCAATGATAGAAAATTACCCTTTAAGCGGCTAAAAAAAGGCTTTTTTACGAGTGTTTTTAGGGATTTTGAAACAGTTTTTCCACCCATTTTTCTAAATTTCGTATAAATGGAAAAAATACGGAAAACTAGGGTTTTAATCACTAACGACGATGGCGTTGGTAGTGTCAACTTGCATGCTCTTGCTCTAGCTTTGAGCGAGGTTTCCGATGTCTATGTTTTTGCGCCTGAAGACGAACAGAGTGGTGTCGGTCACGCCTTTACGATTCGTCGCGGGTTGCGCGTCCAGCATATCGAAGCTGTCCCGGGGAAGGCGAAGTTGCCGTATGAGGTTTTCTCGGTTTCGGGTACTCCTGCGGACTGCGTAAAATTTGCCATAGGGCATTTTGCCAATTACGGACTTGATGATAACACGATTGTTCCCGAAGGCTTTGATGTGTGTTTTTCGGGAATCAATGTGGGCGAAAATTCCGGTGTGTCGTCGCTTTATTCGGGGACGGTTGCCGGTGCTCGTGAAGCCGCCCTTTGGGGTGTGCCTGCGGTGGCGCTTTCGCTGCGTGGATTGAAAGGCAACCTGTTGCAGGTGGCGATTGATTTTGCACGCAAGATTGTTTCTGAGAACCTGTTCAAGAAAATTTCCAAGGGCGTGTTCTGGAATGTGAATTTCCCGAAAGTCAAGGACGATGAATTCCTTGGATTCAAGGCTTGTACGATGGACAGTGGAATGTTTACCGATCACTATGATCACAAGGATGGCTTGTGGTTTTTGGATGGCGAAAAGCTGTGGTCGAAGGCTCCTGAGGGTTCGGACGACAACTTGCTCGATAAGGGCTATGCGACAATCACACCGCACCGCATAGACCAGACCGATGAAAAAAGTTTAGAAGTGATAAGTGAAATGCTGGGAAGTGATGATTTTACTTCCCACTAATTTGAGGTTAACTAATGTCTGAAGAAATGGTACCTGGATCGCAGTTCAAGAGTCTTGTCGAACAAGACATGCAGGACTGCTATCTTCGCTACTCGATGAGCGTTATTGTCGCTCGTGCATTGCCGGATGCGCGCGATGGCTTTAAGCCCGTGCACCGCCGCGTGATGTACAGTATGCACAAGTTGGGCGTGGTTCCGAATAAGGGAACGGTCAAGTCCGCCCGTATCGTGGGTGATGTTATCGGTAAGTACCACCCGCATGGTGACGTTGCTGTTTACGATACTCTTGCCCGTATGGCGCAGGATTTCTCGTTGCGCTATCCGCTGGTGTTTGGTCAGGGAAACTTCGGTTCTATTGATGGTGACAGCCCGGCTGCCATGCGTTATACCGAAGCGAAGATGAACAACCTTGGCGCCCTTATGCTCGAAGATCTCGAAAAAGAGACGGTCGACATGGGCCCGAACTACGATGAATCGCTCGAAGAACCGCTGGTGCTCCCGTCTGCGCTCCCGAACATGATTGTGAACGGAACATCGGGTATTGCAGTAGGTATGGCGACGAATATGGCTCCGCACAACTTGCGCGAAGTCGGTGCCGCTATCCATGCTTTGGCTGAAAATCCAGACTTGACTGGCGAAGACCTCATGGAATATGTGAAGGGCCCGGACTTCCCGACAGGTGCTATTGTCTGTGGCCGTTCTGGCATTCGCGAAGCTTACCTCACGGGTCATGGCCGTGTGCGTGTGCGCGCCCGTACCGAAATTGAAACGGATGCAAAGGGCAAACCGCGTATCATCGTCACCGAAATTCCGTACATGGTGAACAAGGCCGAACTCTGCAAGAAGATTGCAGACCTCGTCCGCGACAAGCGTATCGATGGCATTACGGACATCCGCGATGAATCGAGCCGTGACATCCGCATTGTGATTGAACTCCGCCGTGATGCTGTTGGTGAAGTTGTCTTGAATAACTTGTTCAAGTACACGCAGCTGCAGACGACGTTTAGCATTTACAACTTGGCACTCGTCAATAACCTCCCGAAGCTCCTTACGCTCAAGGATCTTTTGCAGGTCTACATTGACCACCGCCTCGATGTGATTACGCGTGCAACGCAGTTCGACTTGAAGAAGGCTGCCGCTCGCCTACACATCATTGAAGGTTTACGTATTGCAACGCAGAACATCGACGAAGTCGTGAAGATTATTCGCCAGAGCAAGACGACCGAAATTGCAAAGCAGAGCTTGCAGGATCGCTTCTCGCTCGACGAAATCCAGTCTCAGGCAATCGTTGATATGCGCCTTGCTCAGTTGGTCGGCTTGAATATCGAAAAGTTGGAAGCCGAATACAACGAACTCATTGCAACTGTTGCTGACTTGAAGGACATCTTGGAAAAGCGCGAACGCCGCGTTGCCATCATGCTCCAGAAGCTCGATGCTGTTGTTGACAAGTATGGCGATGAACGCCGTACGACGATTGGCGAAGCTATTGACGATAGCGATGACGAAGACCTCATTGCCGAAGAAGAACAGGTCATCACGCTCAGCAAGGAAGGCTACATCCGTCGCCTCCCGATTGATACGTTCAAGGCTCAGAACCGCGGTGGTAAAGGCATCATCGGTGCAGGCCTCAAGGACGAAGATAACGTGGAGCAGATCTTCACGGCTAGCACGCACAGCTACTTGCTCGTGTTTACGAACAAGGGCCGTGTCTACTGGACGAAGGTCTACCGCTTGCCGGAAGGCGCCCGCAATGGCAAGGGCCGCCCGATTGTGAACTTTGTCGCTCTCACGGAAGGCGAAAAGGTGCAGGCGATTGTGCCGGTGCGCAAGTTCGGTGGCTACTTCTGCCTCGTGTTTGCGACCAAGAAGGGTATCATCAACAAGATGGACCTCACGCTGTTTAGCCGTCCGCGCAAGGCTGGCGTCAATGCCATTAGCCTCGATGAAGACGATGAATTGGTCAAGGTCCAGCTCGTGGGCATGTCTGCTGAAGAATACGAAGCGAGCAAGAATGCCTCTGATGACGATTCCGCAGAAGCCGTTGAAAACGCCGCTGAAGCTCAGGCTGCCGAAGCCGCTATTGCCGAAGAATCTGAATCTGGCGATGCCGAAGACTTCGCCAACCGCCCGATTCCGAAGGATCTTTTGATGATTGCGACTAAGAACGGTCAGGCCGTCACGTTCCCGATTAGCTGCTTCCGCGCTATGGGTCGTGGCACGCACGGCGTGAAGGGCATTACGCTCGCCGAAGGCGACGAAGTCATTTCGCTCCTGTGGCTCAAGGCCGGCAACAAGATTTTGACCATCACCGAAAAGGGTTATGGCAAGCGTTCTGAACCGGGTTCTTACCGTGTGACCCGCCGTGGTAGCAAGGGTGTCCGCAACTTGAACGTTACAGACAAGATTGGTGCCGCCGTGTTCGTCGAAAGCGTTGCTGACGATTACGATTTGATCATCACAAGTAAGGATGGTCAGGTCATCCGTATCAAGGCTGCCGATATCCGCCTCACGGGCCGCAATGCCCAGGGAGTCAAGGCAATCACGCTGCGCGATGGCGATGTCGTGAAGGATGCAACTGCACTCCCGAGCGTCGAAGATATCGAACAAGATAGCGCCGATGCCAAGGAAACTTTCGACAAGGTTAAGGGCGTAGAAGTCGATGACGATTCCGTTGTCAAGGATGATGCCGAAAAGCAGGAAATCGGCCCAACGGAAACCGAAGAATAATCGTGAACCTTGTAACAGTGGAACGTTAGTTCCCGAACGTCGCTTTAGCCTCTTCCTGGAGTTTCCGGGAAGAGGCTTTTTTTATGCCGAGCGGGCGTGCCGTGAGCAACAAAGCCCCAGTTCTTTTGAACTGGAGTGGTTGCGAGTGTGAGGCGAGTACGGAGTCTTGCATTTCAGGAGAGCCGAGCGGTCGTATCCGTGAGCCCGAAGTGACCCGTGTTGACGGGTCGTGAAGGCGAGAGCGAGGCGAGTACGGAGTCTTGTATTTCAAAAGAGCCGAGCGGTCGTATCCGTGAGCCCGAAGCGACCCGTGTTGACGGGTCGTGAAGGCGAGAGCGAGGCGAAGACGAAATTTTTGATTGCAACAGAGCCGAGCGGTCGTATAATGTAAACTTATTGTCGTTGTTTTTCTAAACAACAAACATTTGTTTAATGTCGGTCTTTTTTCATCTGCCGCTCATATATTATGTTCAGCATAATAAAATGTGAGGAGTATCATTATTATGAAAAAAATTTCTAGTGCAGCCAAGATTGGGTTAGTCCTTTCGTTTGGACTTGCTTCTGGTGCTTTTGCCCAGGATTTCTGTACCAATGCTCAGCATTCCGGTCAGAAAGTGACGATTACCTCGAACCAGACTGGTAAAATCGGCGATATCGGTTACGAACTTTGGGATGAAAACGGCCATGGCGGTAGCGCTACGTTCTATAGCGACGGTTCCATGGACTGCAATATCACTGGTGCTAAGGACTATCTCTGCCGTGCGGGCCTTTCCCTCGGCAGTAACAAGACCTACAAGGAACTTGGTGGTGATATGATTGCCGAGTTCAAGCTTGTGAAGAGCGGTGCCCAGAATGTGGGTTACTCTTATATCGGTATCTATGGCTGGATGGAAGGCGTTTCTGGAACGCCTAGCCAGTTGGTCGAATACTACGTGATTGATAACACCCTCGCCAATGACATGCCGGGTAGCTGGATTGGTAACGAAAGAAAGGGTACCATTACGGTTGACGGCGGTACCTATACTGTTTATCGCAATACCCGTACAGGTCCGGCTATTAAGAACAGCGGTAACGTGACGTTCTATCAGTATTTCAGCGTGCGTACCTCGCCTCGCGATTGCGGTACCATCAATATTTCTGAACACATGAGACAGTGGGAAAAGATGGGTCTCACCATGGGTAAGCTCTACGAAGCTAAGGTGCTTGGCGAAGCGGGTAACGTCAATGGCGAAGTTCGTGGCGGTCATATGGACTTCCCGCATGCCAAGGTCTATGTGAAAAACGGCTCTGATCCGGCTTCTTCCTCTTCTGTGAAGTCCAGCTCTTCTACAGTAACGCCAAAGTCCAGCTCTTCGAAGGGTAGTGGCGTTGGTCCTGTTGTCAGCACTGAATTCTGCAAGGATGCTCAGCACACTGGCGATAAGAAGACCGAAAACGGCAACAAGGTGGGCTCCATCAACGGAATTGGTTATGAACTTTGGTATGACCGTGCAACGTCCGGTTCGGCAACGTTCTATTCCGATGGCTCTATGTCTTGCTCTTTCCAGAACGCTGGTGACTATCTCTGCCGTTCGGGCCTGTCATTCAATAGCGACAAGACCTACAAGGAACTTGATGGCGATATGCTTGCTGAATACAAGCTCGTGAAGCAGAATGTTAATGGCGCTGACTACTCCTATGTGGGAGTCTATGGCTGGATGGAAGGCGTGCCGGGAACGCAGAGCAAGTTGGTGGAATACTATGTGGTCGATAACTGGTTGAGCCAGTACCGCCCGGGTGACTGGGTTGGCAACAAGAAGTATGGTACATTCACGATTGACGGTGCCGAATACGATGTCTATCGCAACACTCGTACAGGTCCTGCAATCAAGTCTAGTGGCAACGTCGAATTCTACCAGTATTTCAGCGTCCGTAAGCAAGCTCGTGATTGTGGCGTCATCAACATTTCCGCTCACATGAAGAAGTGGGAAGAACTTGGCATGACGATGGGTAAGCTCTACGAAGCCAAGGTGCTCGGCGAAGCGGGCAGCAATGGCGGTGGCGTTTCTGGTACGGCAGACTTCCCGCATGCAAAGGTCTACGTGGCAAAGGATGAACCGGTGTCTAGCTCTTCTGAAGCAAAGGTTGAATCTTCTAGCAGCCAAACGATTGGTCTCATTGCTGCACCGAAGATGGAACTCAAGAGCGGAAACTTCCAGGTGTTCGACATGCAGGGCCGTTTCCTCGGCACTGTGAAGCTCGACGCTATCGCCTCTGCTGCTCAGGTTCTGAAGGCTAACTTCAAGAACTCCGGTATCTACATGGTGAAGCAGGGCAACTTTATGCAGCGCGTCGCCGTGAAGTAACAAGTCTCTCCTCCTAAAGACTGTAAAAACGCTCCCCGTCGGGGAGCGTTTTTGCATGTTGTGCAATTCCGCGTGATGCTTGAGTGCGCGCCTCGGAAATGCCGCGAGATTTTTTTTGGGGGGAGATGCCGCGCGTCTCACGCACAAAAAAAACGCGAGTCCCGCAACGGAACTCATGTTATTACTTTGTCTAAAGTCGAAGATTACTTAAGATTACTTCTTAGATTTCCGTGAGCAAAAAGCGACCCGTATTAACGGGTCGTGATTGACGCTTTCAGCGTCCGCGGCTTTACTCGGTCATGAAATTATGCAAGCATAATTTCGCGACGCTCGTTTTGCACGCTTTTGCGAGAGCAAGCGCTCTGAAGGATTTACTTCTTAGCTTTAGCGCTTGCGGTCTTTTTCGGGGGATGTGCCGAAATTTTCTTCACGCTCTTGTCTTCTTCCTTAGCAGCCTTTTCTGCTTCCTTGAACATGGCTTCGACCTGTTCGAGAGCGCCGTTCGGATCTTCTTCGATGATTTCAGAAGCTTCGTCCACGAGTTCAGCGAATTCGTCGTACCAGTCAGCGAAGATTTCGACTTCGAGGTGGTCCACACCCGGAACCGTCAAGCGCACGCCACAGCATTCGCCAACGCGGTCGAGGAACTTTGCAATTTCCGGACGGAGGAGAGAGAGGTCAAGACCGTCGAGGTCTTCCGGTTCAAGGAACACGCCGTCGACCTTGTCGTCGTCAGCCTTCTTGGACTTCTTCTTGTCGCCCTTCTTGCAGTCGCAGTTGTCACCGCAGCCGCAAGTGCAGCTACCGTCAGCGCCGTTCATGGCGAGGTATTCTTCGTCATCGATGCCGCTGTCGTAGTAGAATTCGTCGTCTTCCAGATAAAGTGTTTCAACGAAGATTCCCTTTGCGCCGAGAGTCTTGGCTGCTGCCAAGAATTCCTTGAGGTCGCCACCGAAGTAGCGAGTAGCTTCGGCTTCTTCGTTCAGAGTCTGCACCGGAATCGGGAGAAGCTTCTGCTTCTTGATGTGTTCGCAGACCAAGTCGGTAACGGATTTTTCATTCTTAGCCATTGTGATTCTCCTGTTAAAAAGTCTTCCTACTGCCTATTAGGCGTGATACTTCTTCAAGCTCTGGGCCTTCTCGTCGATGAGCTTCATGATGCGAGCAACAGCGTCAGCACCGTTAGCCGTGTCCTTCACGCTTACGAGCGGCTGGAACAACGGGCTGTTGAAGAGCGTTCCGAGAGGAATCGGGTTCTTGCGGCAGAACGTGGCGTCGATGTAGTCACGAGCTTCCTTCTGCAAGTTGTGAGCCTTGTCCTTGTCGCCAGCCTGGAAAGCCTTGTAGAGGTCAACGAAAGTCTTGCAAGCTTCCGGGATGTTGCCCGTTGCGCTCACGATACCCGTGCCGCCCATTTCAAGGAGGTCAGCAAAGAGACCGTCTTCACCACTCATCACAGCGAAGTCCTTGCCCTTCGTTTCCTTGATGACGCGCATCGTGTCTTCGTGGAACTTTTCGCCAAAACCAAATTCAACCGCCTGCTTGAGACCGATGATGTTCTTGTCTTCGGCAAGAGCAATCAAAGTGTCCGGATGCACATAGCTGGAGGTTCGACCCGGAACGTTGTAAATAACGATCTTGGCACCCGTTTCGCTACTGAGTGTCTGGTAGTGCTTGAGCAAGCCTTCCTGCGGCGGATTGTTGTAATAGCCTGTAACGCAGAGGACTGCCACCGGAGCAATCTTCAAAACGTTTTCGATCATCTCGATAGATTCGCGCGTGCAGTTGGAGCCTGCGCCTGCAATCACAGGGACGCGACCGTCAACGTAGTCGAGCGTGAACTTAATGATATCCAAGTGCTGCTGCGGAGAGACCGTTGCACTCTGGCCCGTCGTCACGGCGGGGAGCACACCACTAGCACCAGCTGCAATAACATCGTCAATCATCTGCCCCATCTTCTTATAGTCGATGGAGTTGCGAAGGTTCTTAGGATCGTCGTTCTTGAGCGGGGTGAACAACGCGGGGAAAACACCAGTAAGTTGAGAAGCGTTTGTAATTTGCATAGTAACCTAAATATAGTATTAGAAGAATGACAAAGAACAAAATACGAGCGAAAAATGTAGTGATTTTAAAGCCCTGTAAATCAAGAGATGTAGCTTGAAAAACGTCATTGCGAGGAGCGAAGCGACGCGGCAATCTAGTTAAGGTTGGTGGGGGAGGATTGGACTAAAGTCCCAACTGTTCGGCTCGATCATGTCAGCCCGTAAACGGTCTGTCGCGATACTCGCCGTAAGCAGTTGTCCCCTGATTGCAGCCTTGCCCTCCTCGTCATCCTGAGCGAAGCGAATGATCCAGTTAATTTTTAACACAGGGCAAGTCTTCCATCACCCCCTCGAAACGGGGACTCAGACGCCGCCCCCGTAACGCCCCGACTTGATGTTGAGAATTTGTTCAAAATCATTTGGCAAAGACCGCCTTTTTCTGTGTTTAAATCATTTTACGCAAAAATCAAAAAAAATTTGGAATAATTTCTTGAAAAACGCGTGTTAATGTAATAGGTGGGGAATGATCCTTGCCGTTATATGAGGATTTAAAATGACAAGAGATGAATTTGCGCTTTTTCTTAAAGGACTCAA
>NZ_FRCO01000008.1:0-118624 GCF_900142945.1 Fibrobacter sp. UWB7 | reverse complement strand
TTCGAAGAGGGTATCGAAAAGACTGTGCGCTGGTACCTGGACAACCAGGAATGGCTGGACAACATCACTAGCGGCGACTACGAAAAGTATTACGAAAAAATGTACGGAAACAGATAGCCTACGTCATCCTGAGCGAAGCGAAGGATCTATAGGAGATTTATAATGGGAAAGTTTAACTTTATAGATACAGAAATCGAAGGTGTGAAGATTATTGAACCGACGGTGTTTGGCGACGCTCGCGGTTACTTCATGGAAACCTATAGCAAGCGCGACTTTGCCGAAGGTGGCATTGACGTGGACTTTGTTCAAGATAACGAGTCCCGTTCTCGCAAGGGTGTTCTCCGCGGTCTTCACTTCCAGAAGCAGAATCCGCAGGGCAAGCTCGTCCGCGTGATTGAAGGCGAAGTCTTTGACGTGGCTGTGGACCTTCGCAAGAACAGCAAGACTTTTGGTAAGTGGGTGGGCGTTACGCTCTCCGCCGAAAACAAGAAGCAGTTCTACATCCCCGAAGGCTTTGCTCACGGTTTCGTGGTGCTCTCCGAAACGGCTGCTTTTGTTTACAAGTGCACTCGTTTCTACGCTCCGAATGACGAAGGCGGTCTTTTCTGGAACGATCCGGCGGTAGGAATCAAGTGGCCGGTGGGCGATGGTTTTGAACCGCTCCTTTCCGAAAAGGATACCAAGAATCCGCTCCTCAAGGACCTTGGATTCGCTTTTGACCTTTAGAATGTAAAATTATTTTTCTATTATTGTATTATCATGAAAAACATTCTTGTCGTTTGTACTGGGAACATTTGTCGCAGCCCAACAGGGGAGTATCTCTTGAAAAAAGAGCTCGGACCTGACTTTAATGTGATGAGTGCTGGTCTCGGTGCTTTGGTTGATAATCCCGCTCACGAAATCTCTCAGAAAATTGCGTTGCAACATGGCATTGACATGAGTGCACACCGAGCTCGCCAGATCAATTTGGACATCCTCAAGTGGGCTGACTTGATTTTGGTGATGGAAAATGGGCATAAAAGGGAACTTCTGCACAAGTATCCTTGGCTTGAGGGTAAGGTTTTCCGCTATGGTGAATCCCACCAGGTCGATATTCCTGACCCGTACAGGCGTCCAGAAAACGCGTTTGTCTTGGCATGGAACTTCATTTCCAAGCTGACTCCGTATTGGGTGGAAAAGATTAGGCAAAGTGAAGCCTCAAAATAATTCTAAAAAGGTAACCTATGAATAAAATCGGTATAGCTCTTTGTGGTGTCGCCGGCGCTATCTTGAGTGGCTGCTTTGCTGCTCCGCAGATGCGAATGGACGTTCCCACAGATTCCACAACTTATAATGGAATTACATTTAAGTTACATTCCATTGATAACGGTGAAATGGGGGAACCTGTCCCGGTCGCCCAGAATCCGCTTGAAGGCAAGCTTGAAGACCTGATGGTGGATACTCTTCCTAGCCTTGAATATAGGATTGGACCTCTGGACCAGGTGCAGGTGGTTGTCTGGGAACATCCGGAACTTACCTCTCCGATGGGTCAGTACCAGCCGGCAGGCCAGAAGGTGACGACTGAAGGTACGCTTTTCTATCCGTACGCAGGCGAACTGAAGGTCGAAGGCCTTACCGCTCAGGAACTCCGTAAAGAAATTACCAAGCGCCTCTCCGACAAGATCCTTAACGATCCTCAGGTCGATGTCCGCGTGACGGGCTACCACAGTCGCAAGGCTTTTGTCACGGGTGCCGTGAACAGACCGGGTTATGTGCATTTTGACGAAAACCCGATGACCATCCCCGATGTGATTGCCGAAGTAGGTGGCTTTAATGAAAAGGCTGACCCGTCTTTTGTCCAGCTCCGTCGTGGCGACAAGGTCTATAACATCGACTACGTCCGCGCTTTCAAGGAAAACATTCCTATAGAACGCATTCTCGTGAAGCCGGATGACCAGCTCTTTGTCCCGCTCAAGTCCGAAATGGAAAGGGATAGAAAGGTCTACGTCATGGGTGAAGTTAACAAGACGAGCATTGTCCGCATGGACAACTACCTCTCGTTGGCAGAAGCTCTCACGGCAGCGGGTGGTGTCAATGTCTTGTATGCCGCTCCGAGCGATATCTATGTTATTAGAAATACAACGCCGAACAAGATTGACGTCTATCAGTTGAACGCCAAGAATGCCATGGCTCTTGCAATGGCAGACCGCTTTGAACTGAATCCGCGTGATATCGTGTACGTCGACGCTTCTGGTCTCGGTACCTGGAATCGCCTTCTTAGCTTGATCATGCCGACCATGCAGGCTATTTACACGTCTACTAACGTTGTTCAGAACATCCAGGAAATTAATAACGCTGGTTGGAAGTAATCGGCGGCTAGGGTAAAGTTATGATTAACCTTATTTTGTGTGGTGGTAGCGGAACGCGCCTTTGGCCGATTAGCCGCTCCCTCATGCCGAAGCAGTTCGCCCGTCTTTTTGACGGTGCGTCCCTGTTCCAGCGCACGGTAAAGACGAACTCCCGTATTTGCAGTGCCCAGTACATCGTGAGCAATGCTGAACAGTATTTCTTGGCGAAAGACCAGCTCGAAGAAGTCGGTGCCAACAATGTCCGCTTCCTTTTGGAACCGGTGGGCCGCAATACGGCTCCGGCAATCGCTCTCGCTTGCCTTGGCCTTGATCCGAATGATATCGTTCTCGTGTCTCCGTCGGATCACGTGATTCGCAAGGCTGAAGCTTACGAAGAATGCTTGCGCAAGGCTGAAGAATTTGCAAAGAAAGGTTTCATGGTCACGTTCGGTATCACGCCGACGGGTCCGGAAACGGGTTACGGCTATATCGAAGCGAATGGCGATGATGTCAAGCGCTTTGTTGAAAAGCCTGACTTGGAAACTGCAAAGAAGTACGTTGCTTCCGGAAGGTTCTTCTGGAACAGCGGTATCTTCTGCTTCAAGGCTTCGACGTTCCTCGATGAACTTTCGACGTATTCTCCGGATATCTTGACTGCTGCAAAGATTGCCTTTGCCAACGCCAAGAAAGAAAACAAGGATGCTCTCGTCCGTGTCGACCACGAAGACATGATGAACATTCCTTCGAACTCGATTGATTACGCCGTGATGGAAAAGTCTGCCAAGGTGAAGGTCGTGCCGAGCGATATCGGTTGGTCTGATCTCGGCGCATTCGATTCCCTCTACGGGGAATTCGATCACGACGAAAACGGCAATAACATAAATGCAAAGCACTTGGGTATTGGTTCCAAGAACTCTCTCGTGCTCGGCGGACAGCGCCAGATTTGCACGATTGACTTGGACAACATGCTCATTGTCGATACGCCGGATGCTCTCTTGGTTGCGCCGCTTGCTAGCAGCCAGAAGGTCAAGAAGGTCGTCGACGAGCTCAAGGCTCGCGGCTCCGACTTGCCGAAGGTCCCGCAGACGGTCAACCGTCCGTGGGGTACGTACTCCGTGCTCGAATCTAGCGACCGCTACAAGATGAAGCGCATCGTGGTTCGCCCGGGTGAACGCCTCTCGTTGCAGAAGCATTTGCACCGTTCGGAACACTGGGTCGTTGTGAGCGGAACTGCAACATGCACCGTTGGTGACAAGGTGTTCTACGTGCGTCCGAATGAATCGACCTACATTCCGTCCGGAACGATTCACCGCTTGCAGAACGAAGGCAAGCTCCCGCTCGTGATTGTTGAAGTCCAGGTCGGCGAATACACCGGCGAAGACGACATCATCCGCGTGCAGGACGACTACAAGCGCTCATAAACATGTGGCGGGCTTCGCCCGCTTCTGTCATCCTGAGCGAAGTCGAAGGATCTAAAAAAAATGGCGGGCTTTTAGCCCGCTATTTTTGTACCCACGAAAAAAGCGAACCTCAACGGTTCGCTTTTTTAATCTTTCGTCTAAACTAGAACTGGCTCAGGAAACGCTGGTCGTTTGCCGTGAGGAGGCCGATTTCCGGAATTTCGTGGCGGAGCATGGCGATACGGTCAAGACCGAAACCGAATGCAAAGCCCGTGAACTTTTCAGCATCGATGCCGCAGTTCTTGAACACGTTCGGGTCCACAGAACCGCAACCACCGATTTCCATCCAGCCCGTGCCCTTGCAACGACGGCAGCCCTTGCCACCGCAGAACACGCAGCTCACGTCCATTTCTGCGGACGGTTCCGTGAACGGGAAGAAACTCGGACGGAAGCGAGTCTTGACGCCTGCGCCAAAGAGTTTGTTCATGAACACCTGGAGCACGCCCTTGAGGTCGGCGAAGCTAATGTTTTCGTCAACGACAAGACCTTCGCACTGCTGGAACATCGGAGCGTGGGTCGCATCGTTATCGACGCGGAACACGTGGCCCGGAGCGATCATGCGGAAAGGCGGCTTGTGCGTTTCCATGTAGTGAATCTGGGTGCCAGACGTGTGCGTGCGGAGCATGACCTTGTTGTCCACGTAGAACGTGTCCTGCATGTCGCGGCTCGGATGGTCAGGCGGAGTGTTGAGAGCTTCAAAGTTGTACCAATCCGTTTCGATGTCGCGACCGAAGTCCACATCAAAACCCATCTGCGCAAAGAAGTCGATGATTTCTTCGCGGACGTCGTACAGCGGATGCGTAGAACCGGCAGCGATGCCAGCGCCCGGGAGCGTGATATCGACAGCGCCGCTAGCGAGCTTCTTCTGGAGAGCGGCTTCGTTTGCGGTTTCGATAGCCTTGTCGATAGCTTCGGAAACGGCAACCTTCAGTTCGTTCACGAGCTTGCCGTAAGCGGGGCGTTCTTCGGCGCTCAAGGAACCCATCTGCTTCATGAGGTCCGTGACGGCGCCCTTCTTGCCGAGGTACTTTACGCGGAGATTGTTGACCGCTTCTTGATTGGTGAGGTCCGTTTGTGCAAGTTCTGCATCAAAGGCCTGCTTGACATTGTTAATAGCTTCACTCATAGTACGGCGAAATTTAGAAAAATAGCGGCCTCATTGCACGAGTAGATGCAAAAAAAAGCTCCCCGGCGGGGGAGCTTTTTAGGTGGTAATGAAAAATTTTATTGTTTCCAGTCGCAATCTGCAATTGTCATATCAGCGGTGGATTTTAAGTAGATTCTACAGGCTCCAATATTAATCTTTTCATACCAGTAGTTATCATGTTGGAACGTGTATGTTTGTGTATTCCCTGAGCAATCCGTGTATGTCATTTTTGTTCCGGCAACAGGAGCGGAGAAATTCCAACTGCCTGTATTTGCACCATCTGTTCCGAAATAACAACTAAAGGTATAACAAGTATTCGCTGATACTGAATGATTTCCATTACCTGTGAGATCTGTTGAATTGTTGGTGTTGCAATCAAATGTTATTTCCTCAGCAGATTTTTTACAATTATACCACCCAATTCGCGTATATGAATAATCCCCAGCTGTAGCACACACTGTTATATAGCCATCATCAGCGGCGGAATACTCCTTTGTCATGATATTATTTTCACCCATTTCAGCTTCATTCCCATTAACACAGAATGCACGCCCATTAGCACTACTTGACTGTACAGTAACTTTTGAAGCCTTTATTTTTACACATCGTGCACCCGTGCCCCAATTATTGATATTGCCGGCTCCGTTTTCAGTTTGGCATTCCCATTCATAAGGATTGGGGTCTGTCGGACACGTTAAAGGATCTTCCGTATTATTAATTGTGATGTTTCTTGAACAACTTGCTCCATAATTATTGTCTCCGCATGTACAGGCTAAAGTTAATGTCTTTCCTCCGGCAACCGTTGCCATTTTTGCTAATTCAATAGTGTTCGA
Source organism: Fibrobacter sp. UWB7 (assembly GCF_900142945.1). Classification (NCBI taxonomy): domain Bacteria; kingdom Pseudomonadati; phylum Fibrobacterota; class Fibrobacteria; order Fibrobacterales; family Fibrobacteraceae; genus Fibrobacter; species Fibrobacter sp. UWB7. The sequence goes on along the minus strand of NZ_FRCO01000008.1, from coordinate 112,857 downwards.
GTTATCGGGGAAATCTACGCTTTGAGTCCCCGAATCATAAGTGTAATAGCAATTCCAGCAATTTTGATTTCTAGTTGCAGTAAATGTGTAATACGCCTTTTTATTAAGTTCAGACGGAGTCACTGAGCAAGAAAGCATTGGTTCAATAGTTACGCTTCCTTCGCATATCTTGCTTGTACCACTTGTTACGGAGTAACTGTAATTGCCTGGTGTTGTAGGAGCGGTTCTCGTATTATTCCAACAATTGCTTGGTGCACAGTCTATGGGTTGGCTATTCCCGTTTAACGTCCATGTGTATCGTGTATTTTTCGTAACCCCTGACACGTTCATTGAAATCACTTGCCCTTCGTACATTTTTCCAGATAAGTGGCAAGCGCCCGATTCTTCGTTTACGGTAACAGGAATGTCGCAAATCTTTTCATTATTGTAGTAAAGGCTGTAAGTGTAGTCGCCTGCGTTTAGTGTACCCAAATCTTTGATGTTTGTCAAACCGGACCAGTTGCTCAATGTTGCTGTGCCTAATTGTATTTCGCCATTTTTCAGTGTAACCGGATATTGCTTTTCAACGCTTTCGTTGTTTCGAGCAAGGAAATACACATTATCCGAAACGGATATCGGATTAGAGGAAAATTCGGTCGGGCTTGTCGAAATACCGCATGTTACTGATGGGGGAATGTCGTCTGCGTTTCTTTGAACTTTGAAGCTTGCGCTACAATCGTTAAAAAGTGCATGGTTTGCGGTGCTCTTCACAGTGTAAGTGTGTTCGCAACCTTCGGTCCTGTTGCAAGATTCGCTTTGGTTTGCGGAATGACGCGCTGCAGTTTTTTCCGTTCCTGTTGCAAATGGAGTGTATCCGTTGTCCAAATAGATTTCATAGCCGCAACCAGCGCCAGGGCATCCGCTGAAGTTTACATTAAATGTCGGGAATCTTGCTCCGCTTGCTACAGCGCTAATGACCGAGCAATCAACGCCGATGCGTCCAATCGGGTCTGGAGAAACCGAGCATTGCTTTGTGAATGTTTGGCCGGATGTTCCTGTAATTGTTGCGTTAAAGACGTACGATTTCTCCTGATGACTGTAAACGGTTGGATCAGGAATGCTGAGTGTTGCCATGTCGCCATTCCATACAATACCATCGTTACCTGTGGCATCTTTAGTTTGATTGATGGGGGTAGAGCCGTCGACAGTTGCCGTAATCTGTTGTTTTGAAATTAGGCTCTTGTTTGTCACCTGTGTTGTCACGTTCCAATTGTCACCATCGTATTCCGCTTTACAGTAGGTTATGCCGATGGCATTGGCGCAAGTGCTTGTAATCGATGTTACCGTAACACTTGTAGAACCGTGATTTTTCAAGACAATCTGTTTTACGTTTTCAGGGTCGAAACCGTTTGAACCTGTAGCAAATTCTTGCATGATGTTGAACGATCCTGTTGCTCCGCTCATGCTGACAGAATGGCTTTCGTGATCGTATTCGCCCCAGTTATCGCTTTCGCTGACCAACCAGATTTCTACTTCGTTGTTGTCGGTGTTCTCGAGCGTTACGTGGAGTGTTGCAGCTCTGAGGTTTTGCTTGTTCTTGAAAACGATGGTTTCTTCAAGGCTTCCGATGCTTTTTGAACCGCTAAAGAGGTCTTGATGCGCTAAGCACTCCGTAAATTCTCCAGTCCAGAAAGCTCCGCAATGAGCGCGTTCCTTGTCGGATGTGACCCCCCAGGCCATGGCTGATTCATCGATGTTTGTGCAGTTGCCGAGCCATGCTTTTGCTGTTTTGTATTCGGTTCCTGCTTCGGTGTAGCCGTGAGCGCCTATTCCACTCTTGTCGAACTTGTAACCGTCATTGCAGGATTCGCCATCGCAAGTTGTTCTGGCGTCATTGCCGTTGTAGTAGTAATAGAGCGGTGTACAGCCCTTGGAATCGAACCATCCAGAATGGCCAACCCAAGGTTTAACGAGTGTATCTATCTTGATGACTCCATCTGTTGCCACTGCGGCAAACGAGCATTTGACGGTGGGGTAGGTATCATAGCATTCAGAATTGTAAGTGGCGCTCTTCCAACCTATGCCGTAGATTTTGAAGTTTGGGTCACCGAGGCTAAATCCGACGTATTCATGGGCCGCATCGGCCAGCGGGTTGTTGAATTCCGAAAGGTCGAACGAACATTCATATTCCGACGGAGAGTCGTTATAGAAGTCCCCGATGTTTGCGCGTACTTCGATTTTTCCCGATGCCGTGATGCTGATGGTCGCCATGACCATCTTTGATGTGGACACATTAGCTTTGTAACCATTGCTGTTGGTCAATGTGGAAGTCAAACTTGTCGAGCCTTTCCAGAGCTGCGCTTCGAGATTCCCGCTGCTGTTTTCGTACAGGTTCAACATGAAGTAGTCGTTTCCGTACGTGTTGGCACGGAGCATGAACCCGGAGTTCTTGATGTTGGAAGAAGAATTGTCGTAGCTGGTCGTTACGCGTGGTACGTTGATCAAGGCTTTGAGCGTTCCCAAGATACCTGCGTTCACCGTGCTAAGGACCATAACTGGATTCCTGGCGGACTGTTTCTGCTTCTTGACTGCAGATTTGTCTATGTGGATTTCGCCACTAGAGCCGACGACAATTTGTGATAAATAACCCGAAATCAAGTGCCATTTCGCGTTCGGGTACAAGCTGTTTCCGTCTATGGCGCCTGTACATGTAGAATAGATGTCGTTGTTGCTGCATTTGTCAATGCAGTATTGCACATCGTCTCCGCATTCTACGCTGTTTCGCTTGAACTCGTCAAAGAAACAGTGCTTGTCGTTTTCGCCAAAGTATGCTATTAATTCAGTATTGTCGTCAGAAATTGTGAATGCGTCGAATTTCTTACTCGTGTTGGCACCGTCGGTAGTTGGGCAACTTCCGCCGGTACATTTCCAATAACTGAACTCGTTGGAGTCATCGTTGTCTTCAAGGGCGGCTTTCACACTCTCGCCTTTGAAAATCGAGAATGTACACGTCTTTGTGGATGTTTCTTCATTGTTTCTTGCATCGTCGTAGCGGCATTGTTCGTTTCGGCTACCGTAATTACTATCGATATATAGGGTTATTGTCGGATTATTGCCAGATCCTACGTTGCCTTTAAAGCCCACGGTGAATGTTCTTTTTTTCGCCTTGGCGCTTGCTCGCAAGGTGTAGCTCCTGTTTGCTTGCACTGCGTTTGCGGCAATCGAGTTATCTGTTTCTGGGATAATCGTTACGCAGTCGCTGCTGTTGCTTGTGCCCGTGAGGGTGACGCTTTGTGTGTTGCCAACGGTGATCACCCAAGAGTTGTTGTCCTGCAAGTTAATGAATGACGTTCCGGAGGGTTCTACCCATACTCCAGAAACGTCGCAGTCGGGCCAGTATGATTCGTAATTTGAGGGGCAATTTCCAGAATGGTTGTCGCAGTATTCCTTGATGTCTGTTGAAGAAACTTCTTCACGGTTCAACTGAGCGCTTGAAGCAATGTAGAGCTCTGTTGAGGAGGGCGAGCCAGGAATGTAGCCTTCACCAGGGAGCAACTGGAACAGTAATGTTCCTTTTACGGCATTTGAAGTCTTTATGGTGGCTATAGTCGGTGTGGTTTGCGAAGAATTGGCCACTAGTTTAAGTGAGCAAGACGTCCCATTGCGCGTGACGTTGTCGCCCAAAGAAACATAGGACCATGCTTCATTTTCGACGTCGGGGCAATAGAAGTTTATGGTAAGTTCTGCCGCATGTGCAGGGACGACGAGCTTTACTTCTTTTTGGTCGTCGGAATCCATTTCTTCGGATTCTTTTTCGAATACGATAGTTGTGGTTCCACGGGTGTCTTTGCCGACGTGGACCCAGAAGGGGATGCTTGGGTAACCGCTTGCTGCCGCAGTGCAAGTGTAGAGGCCTCTGCTGAGAGCTGTTCCCATATAGAGGCTCCCTGTTGTAGGCAGTGTTCCCGGCCCAGAGCAAGATACGTTTACATCTGATTTTCTCAAGGCCGCACCATTGCTGTTGAGCGTTTGTACGTTGTAGTAGTCGGTCAGCTGTCCGTAGGGGTCGCTAGGCAGGTAAATGATTCGCGGAAGCACGATGAAAGATGGCGAAAGCTCTGTAATGTTGTTGCTGTTTGCTTGTGGGGTGGCTTCTGAACTCTTGTTCTGGGATTCCAGTCTTATGCCCAATTGCGGAGCCATTGAAATGTAATAAGTATCGAATTGATTTTCGGTCGTTTCTGAGGAAGACGATGCGTCCCCTGTAGTTCCCGTTGTGGAACCTCCGCAAGAACTTTCTCCTACAGACGCGTTGCAAATGACTGCATTAGCGGTCAAGTCGTTCATCAAGTCGTCGTTGAAAACCAAGGAGCGTGCTTTGAAATCGCCCACTTTCGCGCAGTTGTCGGCGGTTGCATAAACCGAGCCGCTGAAAGTAGAATTGTTAAACAGTAGTCCGCCAATATCTTTTTTGGTGTAGATGAAGTAATTGTATATGCCGTTGTCAACTGCAGGTTGAATCGTTGAGCTTGCTCCTTCTTTCAGATAGAGGAGAACATAGGAGTCCGCCGTAGTCGGTGGCAAATTTTGTTGTCCTAAAGCTTGTGTTACGACGATGATAAACTTGCCCTTTAAGGGGGTGGTGGGGTTTTTAAGTTCGGTTCGATTTTTAATTTCGACGACTTGGTAGCCGTTGTAAAGGTTGTTTTTGTACTTGGTTGGATCGGAGCTGTTTTCTTTGTAGCATTCGTTAAGATAGCGACTCATGTTGTCGCCCCAGTGTGTTACATTGCTACAGTTTTTGTTGGCGTACGATATAAACTGATTGTAGGCGGTGACGAGAATGTCATCGACTTTGTAGCTAGCCCCGTCGCAGCCTTCTTTCTTTTTCCAGAGCTTGTTGCAATAGGTTTTGACGGATTCGGCGCATTCAAAAGGTTGGCTTGCCGGTAATTCGCTTGATACGGTTCCTTGGGATTTAAACCACGGGGTAACTCGGCATTCGGGGCGCCACTTATCTGGAGTCGCCTTGCAGTATGGCGAGCCTGTCGGTGTGCCGTTCTGGTAATTCAAGAAGTTATTTTTTTCCGGGGTATAGCCATACGATCCCCAATAGCCACTTTGGGGGGTGTAAAAAACTTTGTTTCCGACATAATAGTTGGCGTAATACGCTTGTGCGCCCCAGCCCCAACCACTTGCGTTTGAGACGATGTAGTCGACATCTTGACCTTTACCGTTGTAGTAGTAAAGGTAGTAGGCGTCGTCTTTGTTCTTCATGTGGGGCTTCAAATCAGGGTATGGACGGGTTGTCTTGTTATCCCATTTTGCTTGGGCGCCGTAATAGTAGGATCCTTTGTAATAGGTATTCTTTTCGATAAACGTCCTGTTGTTTCTGAGTGTTACGTAATCAGCAATGGGGTGGGCGCTCTTGATGTAGACTTTGGAATCCTTTTTGTTACCTAGAATAATCTTGTTGTATTCGCCTTCGTTGTCTTCGCCATTTCTAACCCAGATGGGGTATGTTGATTCGGCCCAGACGTTTCCTCCGACGAGGAAATCTCGTGCCGGATTTTTGTCGCTGATAAGGACTTGGCCATTTTCCCCAAAGCACATATTCCCTGCGACGCGGGAATCGTGTGCCCCGAGATTTGTTGTCCATGTGCCGTTGAGTGTCAGATTTTTCTGGAATTTTTGATCGCCTGTACTTGGTGCGTCAAGATTTCCTTCTATATAAACGTTGCCTGTGACGTTCGCGTTATAGAGTCCTGCTGCTTCAGATGTTGTCGGGAACGTGAAACTGGTCGCGTTTCCTCCGACGTAGAAGTCATTGCCGAGTACACCGTTGTTGGCATTGAGGTTTCCTCCGATGCATGCTGTAGTTCCTGCGCCAAGGGAGCTACCGGTGATATTGGCGTTTCCTGTAATGATAAGATCGTCATCTGTGTATACGGGGTTAGAACCGTTTAAATCGCCGTTGACAAGCAACGAAAATGCTTTTGTATGACCTTCCGAGTGCGTAGAACCACCAAAGTAATTGTACCTGAACGGAATGGCGCTATAATCGTTTTCTTCAAAAAGCCTGACTCGATACAAACCGTCTACGTTAAAGATGGCGGTTTCGTTCCATTGGGTGTTGTTCCTGGATTCGCCGGAGGAAAGAATTTTTAATTTGAACGTGGTCTTTTCGGTGTTCACACCTGTAAGCCATACGTGGTAGTTTTGCCCAGCGCGTTGCAACGGGCGTAACCTTGCGTCAAGGTTTATGGGCTTGTTTCCACCATCAATGAATGATTTTATCAATGCACCGACATCATTCGCGTGGAATGTCATCCACATTCGGGCGCTTTCGATACCCGCCTGTGAACTTTGATAAGCTTCTTGCTGGCGCATTCTGCTTTCGCTAGAGCGCCCTTGGCTTGTGAGCAACTTGTAGGTGGCTGTTGCCGCAATAGTTGCAATAAGCATTAGCATCAGTACGGTGATAAGAGATACACCGGATTTCATATTCTTTTGCTTAAACATAAATCCTCCTAATCGCGTGGACCGTTGCTTGGTGCAGGAACAACCATTTCAACATGTCCGGCCTCACCTCTGTTTGTAATATCCAGATCCAGCAGAAACGCCTTGACGTTCTGCTTGTCGCTTTTGTTAGCTTCGAAATCGTAATCTTCGAATTTGTAGTTTGCACTGGGTATTTTTAGGACTTTCAATTTTGTGATGGAAACTTTCCCTTGTGATACGAGCGGGGAATAGCAGGCGAACGTGAATGCGATACACGCTTTTGTAAACTTATCTGGGACAGAAAAACGCATGGAGCGCTCTCCGCTTCCTTCGTTCTTGACGCCCAAAGGTGGGAAAAATGCAAAATCACTAAATTTGGTGGCTGGCTCGCCATATGTAAAGGATGTCCCTGTTTCGAGACTTCTCAAACCGACTGCCATATGGTCTTCGCCTGGAACGAACAGCTTGCTTTTATCCGCATTTTCGTCTGTGGGTAGGATTTCGAATGAAATTTCATATTCGTTGTTCGGTTCAAAAGTAAAGTTGTTGCCTTCTTGGGCGCAAAGAGTTTGCCACGAAAAATCCGAGAATGTTTCGTTACGGACTGCGATAACTTCGTTGATCTTTCGGGCGGCTTCGCTTTTTATGGTTTGCATGTTTTGGTCGTAGTTCTGGTAAAATCCGGATATGGTTTGTGTGTTTCCGCCTTTGTGCATTTCTCCTGCTTCATTGCTCACGATAGGCATCTCACGGTCTCCGTCATTTCTACCGACGAATTTGAATTCGGATTCGCCTACGGCTGGGAATAGCTGGATGTTGTTCCCTACAACGCCGGGTTTTCCTGGAGTGATTTTGAACTTGCTCACGCCTGATGCCATTTCGATGTTGTTGGGCTCCGATGTCGCACCGTCGGTACAGGGGTCGTCGTCAGGGAGTGTCATTTTCTTTTCGATGACTTTGCAATTGCGCCAAAGCGATCCGTCTTGGACGAACCAGGCAATTTGCTCGACGGCAACGTAATGTCCGGATTCATCGTAACGTAAACGTCGAATAGTAAGGCTATCGAAACCGTCTTTGGTCACGACAGAAAAAGAGGACGAATCTTTATTGTCGCTGTTGGGGTCCATGTAAACGTTCGAGTAGATATTGCTGAACTTGTTGCCGTATTCTGCTCCAGATTCCGAGGCTCCATCTTCCATGGAAGTCTTTGCCCCTGTTTGTGCGATATCAGCCTTGAATATGGATGCCACCTTTTCTGCGGTTTCCGAAGCCTGCAGCATGCTCTGTGTGCGCATTCGCATCTTGGTGCTGTCGCTGAACGCCTGACCCGCGATGAGAACAATACCTCCAAGAAGGGCGATGTAGACCATCAACTCGATGAGGGTAAAACCTGCTTTGGTAGACCTGGGCATTCTTGTACCCTTGTCCATTACTTGACTTAAAAACTCCATATTCTGCCCTCGTTACCCTTTTTTGTAATTGCCGTAAAACCATGCTTTTATGCATGATTCCTGTTAATTTAAAAATAAGTTTTATGTATGAAAAAGTGATAAAAAATTCTTTTTTATTGTCTGATTTCACCTGAAAAATGATGAAAATCAACAAAAAAAAGCTCCCCAGCGGGGGAGCCTTGATGAAAATCTGGAATAATGGTTACCAGGAGTGCTGGCAGTACATTCCCTTGCCCTGTTGTTTAGCGTTTTCTTGGACGCTTGGGTTTGCACTGTTCGGCGGGAGGATGGTTATGGTTGTCTCGTAACCGCTGTGGCAAATATCGTCCTTGGAGCCGTCAACGGTTTGTCCGCCTGACTGTGAAGGCTTTACTTCGACGACGGTTCCGTGATATTGAATCTTGCAGTTCGAATAGCCCCATTCGGCATTTGGGCATTTGCAGACGAGTCTTCCGCCATTGCCTTCGCACTTGATGTCGTAGGTCCCTTCGCTGAAGTAATGCCAGTCATTACTGGAATTGTAATTGAGAACGACGGTGCTGCTGCTTTGACTGTTGAAGGACACGTTGAAGTTGCAATTCGCGACGTTGTCGTTGATGTCGGTTGCTTGCAGACGGTATTGCTTTGTTCCTGTTGCTTCGCGATCATAGAATATGAGGTCAGAACTCTTTTCGAGGTCTTCGTAGAAGATCTTGTAAGAGCAGCTGGAGCAGTTCTTGACTGTCGGGCTTACGACGATAGCTTCACTTGCATTCTGTCCAGTGATTGTTGTCGGGCATGAGAGTTCAATGGGGGATGTCACTGTCTTTAGCTTGGAACAAGAGCTTTCCCCGATTTTTACGGTATAGTTGTATGTGCCCGCCTTTCCTGGCGCGTATGTATAGTCGATGGTCGATTCATTTCCTGAGCCTGTTGTTCCATCGACAAGCTTGTTTCCGATATTGTCCAGGATGGTAAATGTGTATGTATAGTTGACGTCGTCAGGATTGCTTACGATAGCCGTAAATTTGCCGTTGTCCTCGACACTGCAAGACGAAATGGTGGGCGCTTGCTTTGTCTTGTCTTCTACGGTAAACGAGGCTGTACAGGACTGCGTCCAGTTGCCGATAATGAAAGAGACTTTGTATGTGTGACCACCACTGGCTGGCTTTGTATCGGAGTCCGAAGGCGAGTACGATTGCGTGGCTCCCATTTTGGCGGTGCCGTTGCTTTTCACGATGGTATTGTCCAGATACACGTTGTAATTGACATTGAAGTCCCAGCCGTTGATGCTTTCGCCAAACTTGAAATTGAATACAGGTGCCTTTGAATCGAATTCGATGGTCTGCTGGTCAGTTGGAACGCTGCAGGTAACGTTGTTGTTCCCAATTTTTTCACCCTTGATGGTGCAGGATTCAGAACCGAAGCTGTTTGTCGCTGTGACCGTGAATGTCGGCGGTTCATTGTAGATAATCCAGTTATTGGCAAAACCGTTTCCGTATTGCAGGTAAATGACGTCACTGCAATTGACATCGGTTTCGGAGTTGATGTTCGGATCTGTTGAAGTGTACGAGCATTTGACTCCATCTTTCTGGTGGTTTATCTTGATTTTCCAGCCTTTGTTCGTATAGTCGTAGACTGCCTGTTCGCACTTGAGGTCGAGTTTGTTTGGACATTTGCTGTGGATGTGCAGCTTTTCGATGTTGATGCTATTATCGCTTGTAATGATGACTTTTGTGACTTGTTCGGGATTGAAGCCCGTGGTTCCAATAAGGTCATCAACATTTATGTCATGCGCCCCGGCGGTGCTTATGGTTCTTGTCAAGCTCTGCATTTTGTTTGCGGAGAGCAGGTGAACTTTTAAGTTTGCGCCAAGGTTGTTGCCGTCTGCAATTTCGCCGTCCTTCTTGATATTAATATGCAATTGGGCCTCGCGTAAGTTGATGCCGTTTGTTTTGGGGGTTAAAAATTCATAGGGGACGTTTTCACCCATGTACTGGGCTTCGTTTACGATTTCGAAATCGTTGATGCAGTTTTGGGTTGTCCCGACTTGGAAGGTTCCGCAGCTGTAGAAGTCCTGGGCGAGGTCCAGACTGCCGGCGTCACCGGGGCATACCACCTTGATGGAGGCGTCCTGAGCTTTCTTGTTCTCGTCGATGAGGTAGCCATGCTGACCTTCCTGGGTAAACTGGTATGTTTCACCATCGAGTTTCGAGCCGATTTCGCCTGGTGTCCCTGTACCGTTGATGCATTCAGATGTCGAGTTGTCACAACCATTATAATAGTACTCCGTGGAGCAGTTCTTTTCGGAGAACCAGCTGGATACAAGGACTTTGGGCGATACGTAGTCGTTTAAGGGGACGATTTCGTACTTGTCGACAAAGTTGCACGATACGGTCGGAACGTCCCAGCATGTTTCTTCAAATGCGGATGGAACCCAGCCGTTGTCGAAAATCTTGAAGTCCTGATCTGCCAAGCTAATGCCTACGTGTGAATACGCGGCGTCGTTGCATTGGTAATCCTTGACGTTGAGTTCTCCTTCCCAAGTATCGTCATCGACTTTTGCTGTGACTTTTAACAGGTCTTTTTCATCGATGGTAAACCTGACTTTGATAAAGGAATTGCTGGTTATATAAATCGGGGTCGAACCTTCTTTCTTGGGAACTTCTTTGCAGGAACCCTGTGATGTGTTGTTTATTGCCTGTCCGCTGACCTTGCAGACGCGGAATGTCAATTCCCCTGTGCTGTTGGGCTTGCTGACTCCGAAAATGTTTAGAATCAGGTGCTCGTTCCCATTGCTTCTGAAAATGAGTCCCGAATTCAGGAAGTCGTTTGCTGTCGATTTCTCCAGTATGGAGGTTTTGACAAGGGCAAACATTGTTCCGTATAGACCTGCGGTCATGTTTCTCAAAATGATGGAAACTTTTCCGCTTTGGTTGTTTGCATTCTTGGTATTCGGAGCGTAAATGGAGCCGTTGCCGAAGTTTGGACGGGTATATTCTGCGTTGTTGCCGTTCCCGCTGTTGTGGTAGGTCATGAGCCAATGGGACTTGGGCTGCTTGCTGTTCTTCGGTGCGCAATGTGTTCCTTTAGAGAGCATCGTGGCGCATGTGTCGATGCAGTTTTCTTCACCGGCAGAGCAGAAGGCTACTGTATTGGCAAAGTCATCGTAATAGCAATGGGATTCCTTGTTGAATTCTGCGGTAATCGTGTGCGGTCCGTAGAATATGAATTCAGGTTCGTCTTCATGAGTTGTCGGTGCTGTGCAATTTTCGCCATCGCAAGCCCAGTAGTTGAAGTTTCCTTTGTCTTCGCCGGATTCCTCGTGTGTAAATACAATGGGTTCACCCGCCAATACGTTGAATGTGCAGGGGCTATTTTCTTTTGTACAAGTTTGACTAGACGTGTATTGTTGCCCTTGTAGTGTGACGGATGTATTTTTGTCGAATGCGTTTTTAAGGTTGACCGTCACTTCGACTTTTTTGCGCTTGAGGGAGGCGTAAAGGTTCTTTGTTTCTCCGCCAACAGGTGATGTGATGGAGTTGTTTGTAGACGGAATGATAATTTCGCATGCTTGTGGAATGTCGGCAGAACTTACGGAGGCAAGTGAAATGGCTGTGTTGGTCAAGCATTTCCAACTATAGTTCTTTTCGACGATACCACAGGCTGTACCATGAGCGATAATCCATTCGTCGCTGATTTCGCAGTCTGGGCGTTCGCTTTTTTCGCTCATGTCGTCGTCGCAATCGTTGACGTGGCAGTAATCGGAAAGTTCCGCCCTATTGATGGTCGTGTGGGTCCTGAGATACACGTGGTGGGTGAGGCCAGCCCCCGATACGAGGCGGCAGAGCTCTGTCGGCGCACTAAGTGTGAGATACATGTCGCCGTCATCAGCGTTGCTACCTGCGCTTATCGTAAAGATTTCAATGTCTTGTTCCTCGGTCGCATTCGGCGTGACTTCGACTGTATAGTAAAGGGCGCTTCCGCTTCCGCTGCGAGCTGTAACGCCTGGCTTGGTGGTTATAGTCCAGTCGGATATTGGCTGGTTTATGGCCACGTCGAATTTGATTTTCCCGCTGGTGTTGGTGGATTTGCCGATATGTACCGAGACATCGACACTGGAACCCAAGCTGAGGGCCTGAACGTTATGCGGTGCTTCCGGGAACGAAACGATCGGGAGCTCTCCGCTGGTGTTGCTTACAACAACATAGAACGGAATGGTTCCGTAATTTGTTGAAGCGTAGTTACAGGTGTATGTTCCGGGAGTCAGCTCTGTTCCTGTGTAAAGCTTTTCTGTTGTCGAAAATGTGCCATTGCAACTGACTTTGGATGGGCTCTTGTTTTCGTTTGCGCCGTTCAGACTCAAGACGGAATAATAATCAGCAAGCTTTCCAGCTGCGTTCCTGGAAAGGTAAATGATTCGCGGAATCACAAGAATGGAGGGGTCGATGTTGCTTGCGTCTTCGGGTGCTGCTTCTGTAGCTTTGTATTGTGATTCTAGCGTAACGTTTAGCTGAGGCGCAATGGAGATATAGTAGGGGTCCTTGCCGTTGATGCTTTCTTCGGATGCGGATGAACTCATGGGAGCCGCCGAGGAAGATGATGAGAATGCCGCGCCACCGCAGTTTGTAACGGAGGCATCGCAAATGATGCGGTTAATGGTCAGGCTGTTCATCAAGTCTTGATTGAATAGCAATGGCTTGGAGGACGTCAGTGCGGCCACTTTGGCGCAATTGGTTCCTGTTCCAACTTCGGCATACACGGATCCGCTGAGGGATGCGTGGTTGAAAAGAATTCCGCCACTAGGAGTGATTTGATGTGTTGTTTCACTATACGTTGATGATCCGATGTCTTCTTTGGTGTAGATGAAGTAATTATAATTGCTCGTACCAAGCCCCATCAGTTCACCGGCACCTTGTGTTAGGTAGAGAAATACGTAGTCATTTTCACCATAGGTCTGTGGGAATGCGACTTGTCCCGGTTTGTTTGTCACGATGATGATGAATTTTCCTTTGAGACCGTCTCCGTAATTTTTACTTAACTGCGTTGCCTCAATTTTTACAACGAGATAGCCGTTATACATGTGGTTCTTTTTCTTGTAATCATCTTTTGTGTTATCGTCGTAGCATGTGTTGGCAGCTTCTGCGAAACCGTCGTTTAAGGTTGTGATTGCTGCTGCACAACCACTATCGGCGTATTTTACGAATTGATTGTATGCCGTCGTTAATAGGTCATCCACCTTGAAGCTAGCTCCGTCGCACCCCGGCTTTTCTTCCCAAATGTCGTAACAGACTTGCTTGACGGAGTCGGCACAGGCTACAGGTCTAGTTGCGGGTAAATCTCTTGTAACTGTTCCTTTGGATTGGAACCACGGTGATACGTGACATTCTGGGCGATTTTCATCGGTGTTGTGCCGGCAATATGGTGAAAGCTTTTTATCATAACCGGTTCCATGTTGAAATTCATTATACCCATATACAGTTTTGAATAATTGGTTGCCCACATAATATACGCCACTGCTGTATGAAACATCTGTTACATTGGGCTCAACATAAAAGTAATATTTGTCCGAAGCTGGAGCTACATACACGTATGGTTTGTAATTTGGACTCCAATAGTTTACCCAACTATCAACAAACGCCTTGTTGTTGCGCATTTCGTCATAATTGCTGGAGGGGTATGCGTCTGGAATATAGACTTTAGAATCTTCGGTGTTCCCCAAAATAAGTTTGTTGTAGTTACTGCTGAAGTCTCCGTTATGTGCATAGAACGCTCTAGAGTGTGTTACCCAAACGTCTCCATTGACTGTAAATGGTTGATTGTACGTTGCCCCGCTACCTACAGAGCCTCCAATTTCAATTTGGGATATTGCGGAGTCAACACAAAGATTTCCGTTGATGGTGACGGGAGAACTTCCTGTACCCATGTGCGTCTTGAAAATATTTTTGATGGTGAGGTTGCCCCCGACGGTGATTTTTTTCTCACCATTCGCAGATTGAATGACTACTCCATCGAAGTAAGCGTGGTTTGTTATGCCTTTTTTGGTTTCGATATTTTTGGAACCGAAATCATAGGATGTTCTGTGTACATAGAGATTTTTTGCATCGAAACCGTTGTTTGCATAAAGGTTTCCACCGATGCAACCTGTTCCGTAAATATCGACGTTGTCACCGGAAAGTGAGGCATGTCCTGTGATGATGATGTTCTTGTCAATGCCAATCGGGTTTCCCGACCAGTTTCCGTTGATTAGCATGGATGAAAGTTTGGCATCGCCATGGTTCGAGATGGAACCTCCAAAGTACGAGTAGTCATAGGCAATGCTCTTGTACGTTTCCTCTTCTTCGGCTTCTGGAATTGATACTTGGTAAAGCCCTGAAACGTTGATGATTGCGGCTTCTGTATGCTTTGAGTTGTTGCGCGCAATGCCTTCGGATAGAATCTTGAATTTGAAGTAGCCGTTGGTTTCACTAACACCGGTCAGCCAGACGTTGAAATCCTGCTTGCTGCTGATGTGCGGGGAAACGCGGCTATTGAGCAAGATGGGCTGCTTCCTGCCGAGGACGTATTGGCGAACAAGGGCGCCGACTTCGTTTGCGTTGTTGGTCATCCAGGCTCTGGTGCTTTGGATGCCGGCGATGGCGCTCTGGCGGGCTTCTTGAGTCTGCATTCTCGTTGCTGAAGAACGGTTCTCGGAAGTGAGCCACTTGAATGTCGCTGTCGCTGCGATTGTAGCGACGAGCATAAACAGGAGAACTGTTACAAGAGAAATACCTTTTTTACTAAACATAACCACACTCCTCAATTTTTTTTAATCTCTTGGGCCGTTGCTTGGGATTGATATAATTGCTGTCTCGGCTCCGGCTTCGCCATTCTTGTTGATGGATAGCTCCAGCTTGATGGCTTTTACGTTTTTCTTGTCGGCTGTTGCAATCGCCTCGTCCGTGAATGTATAGTTTGAACTTGGAACCTTTCGGAGCCTGACGTTTGAAATGGTGATGTTCCCTGAAGAGGCTACAGGAGAGAAACTGACGAAAGTGAATCCTAGACAGACGTTTTCATAAGTCGTGTTTGTCGTAAAGCGCATCTTGCGGAGCCCCGTGTCGCGCTCATCGCCGACGGTTGGCGGGTAGAACTGAAAATCGCTCAGCCCGTCGAGCTTGTTGCCGTTCTCGGCATACCTGAAGCCTACAGCCATGTGGTCCCTGCCTGGGCAGAACATTCTGCTGGGGTCATCCGTTGCGGTATAGGGCATCGAAAATGAAATTTCGTATTCAATATAGGGGCTTAAGGTGACCTGGATGCACTGGGCTCCCCAGGAACACAAGCTGCTTCCGAGACTGGAAACGAAAACCTGATTCGCCTTGATCATGTCCGGATTGCTAATCGGTTCGCTGGTGGTAAAGTTGTAATTCATGGAAAAGCCTGAAAGCTTAATAGACGTGCCGCCTTCTTCGGGGGTAATCGTTACTGGCTCGAAGTTTTCATCGCCAAAACGGGAAACCAGTTTAAAGTTCTTGTCTGATTCGCTGGATGAGGGGAGTACGCTGACGGAGGCCACTTCTGTAGTGGGCTTTGCGGGCGTGAGCGAGAACTTGTCCACGTGTTCTGCGATTGTAACCACGCTAGCGTTTTCCGATGGGCATTCTGCATCTTCGACCAGGGCGCTTGTGCTTTTGCAAGATCTCTTAAGGACGCGGTCTTCAAGGAACCAGGTCACTTCTTCGACGGCCTGGTAGACGCCTGCATCGGAATAGCGCAGACGGCGCATGGTGATCTTGTCCCTGCCGTCTCCGTCATCGTTTTTGACGATTGTGAATGAAGATGAATCCTTGTCTGCATCTTCTGTAGCATCGGGATCCATGTAAACATCGTGAATATGGTCGGTGCTGAACACATCCATGGTTCCGCCGCCAGCTTCTTTTGAGCTTTTTGCACCTAGCTGGGCTATGTCGTCTTTGAGTATTGTACCGACGTTTCCGACGGTCTGGGATGCCTGTAACATACTCTGGGTACGTACACGCATTTTAGTGCTATCGCTAAAAGCTCGTCCTGCTATAAGGACTATACCACCAAGAAGAGCTATGTATACCATTAGCTCAATGAGGGTAAAACCCTCTCTAGAATTAAAACTCATTTTAATTCCTCATTCCAACTTCGTTTTTATAAATAAAGATAGGTTTTTTAGAATCAAAATGAAAATTTTTTTTTGCAACTTGTGAACTATCTCAAGAAATGTAAAAAAGGACCCCTTTGGGGGCCCTTTTCTATTCAGAATGGTTTTGCTATTTATTCTTGATGCAACGGACGGATGCACCGACTTGCTTGACTGGATTGTCTTGCGTTGTCGTTAAATTTTTGCGGTGAACGACAAGCCAGGCGAAGTTGTATTTGTCGGCGTAGGGTCGATCGGAGTAGTCGTATTCGGTTGATGTCCACATTAGCAATTCGATATTTTCGTTTGAAAAGCCGCTATTAGGACGGTAGAATCCGCCGATTTGGTTCAAGAAAAGCTCTTTTTCTGAAGGGTGCTTGTTGAGGTAGTCGTCTAACTGCTGCCATTCAGAAAGGCTTGGAAGGTGGCTACCTGCGGGGCAAATTCCTTGATGTGGTAACTTGATTTTGCCGAGCTCTGTTGTTGCGTAGCTTTCGTCTATGTTCATTGCCATGGTCCACGTATAAAGCCTGCCGTATTTTTCGCAGTTGGTGGAGAGGCTGTCGTAGCAGAAGCTTCCTTCGATTGGGATGTTTAAATTTTCCTTAGACCAAAGCTGGCCGCCAACATTGACAAAACTATCGTCTTCGTCGTTGGAATCGCTTCCGCATCCCCAAAATGCTGATGTTGCCATGCATGCAACTAGTAAAAAGGGAATATGAAATTTGTGCATAAACGAAACTCCTTGAAAAATCGTAATTAGCTCGGTTAATATACAATTTTTTTTGAACAAAGAAAAAAGGAACCCTTGCGGGTTCCCTTTTAGTATTGCCCTTCGGCGGGCTCAGGGCACTTGTAAGTTTGCTGAGCTTGCCGAAGCAACTTGTGCGGCTCTTACTTGATGATGAGCATGGAATCGTCCCAAGCTTCGTGCTTTTCGAGACCGAGGAGGTTGGCCGTCGTTGCAGCGATGTTGGAAAGGCCCCAGTCGCCTTCCTTGAGGCCGAGCTTGCCGCCAGTGACGTTATCGTAAAGGATGCACGGCACCTTGTTGAGCGTGTGGCTCGTCTTGGCCTTGAAGGAACCATCCTTGTTGACCTTCGGCATGCCGGTCTTCTTGTCGATTTCGTACATTTCGTCGGCGTTACCATGGTCAGCCGTGATGATAGCAACACCACCGAGTGCGTCAATCACCGGGAGGAGGCGGGCGAGGCCAATGTCCACAGCTTCGATAGCCATTGTAGCAGCGCGGAAGGAACCGGTATGGCCCACCATGTCGCCGTTCGGGAAGTTGCAGCGGAGAGTCTGATACTTGCCGCTCTTCAAAGCTTCGATCATGGCGTCGGTGATTTCGGCAGCCTTCATCCACGGGCGCTGTTCGAACGGAACAACGTCAGATTCGATTTCGAGGTAGGTTTCGCCGTCGAACTTGCTGGAACGGTTACCATTCCAGAAGTAAGTGACGTGACCGTACTTCTGCGTTTCGGAGCAAGCGAACTGCTTGACGCCGGTTTCAGCGAGCCATTCGCCGCTGGTTTCCTTGATTGCCGGAGGCGGAACGAGGAAGCGGTTCGGGAGCTTGAGGTCGCCGTCGTACTGGAGCATGCCAGCGTAGCAGACGTGCGGGAAGCGCTTGCGGTCAAATTCGTTGAAGGATTCTTCTTCGAAGGCGCGCGTGATTTCGATAGCGCGGTCGCCACGGAAGTTGAAGAACACCACGGAGTCGCCATCGTTGATGGTGCCAACCGGAGCACCGTCCTTAGCAATCACGAACGGCGGGAGGTCCTGGTCAATAGCCTTGGTTTCGCCACGGAGAGTTTCGATAGCCTGCGTAGCGTTGTCGAAGTAGCGGCCTTCGCCGAGCACGTGGGTCTTCCAGCCGAGTTCCACCATCTTCCAGTTAGCGTTGTAACGGTCCATGGTAATCTGCATACGTCCACCGCCAGAAGCGATGCAAACGTCGAATTCCGGAGAGCGGAGTTCGTCGAGGAACTTTTCAAACGGGCCGACGTAATCGAGAGCGGAGGTTTCCGGAACGTCACGACCATCGAGGAGGATGTGAACGCGAACCTTCTTGACGCCTTCCTTCTTGGCCTGGGCAACCATGGCCTTGAGGTGAGCGATGTTGGAGTGAACGTTACCATCGCTGAAGAGGCCGATGAAGTGAAGAACGGTGTTCTTTTCACGAACGTTGCCGGAGATTTCCTTCCATGCGTCACGGCCGAAGATGTCGCCGCTGTTGATGGCGTCTGCAACGAGGGCTGCACCCTGGTTGTAAACCTGGCCAGCACCGATTGCGTTGTGGCCGACTTCGGAGTTACCCATGTCTTCGTTGGTCGGCATACCGACGGCGCGACCGTGAGCCTTCAAGAGAACGTTCGGGTACATCTTGAAGAGGTTGTCGAGAGTCGGGGTGCGGGCGGCCTTGATGGCGTTGCCTTCGACCTTATCGGTGATACCAAAACCGTCCATCACGATGGTGACGACCGGGCCCTTGATGCCAGGGAAGTTGGAAAGTTTCTTGAGCATATTTACTCCATTAAAATGTTACGCGACAAATTTAGTAAAAGGCGAGCGCAGCGGCAAAACAACTTGTTGTTTTGACATTGCCGAGCCGTATTAAATGCGCTCCGAAGGAGCGCAAATTTAGAAACTTTTGCGTAAGGCGAGTGAAACGGGACTGTTTACAGGCCCACTTCCGAGCCTAGCAAAAGACACTCGAAGAGTGTCAAAAGGAGATTCCCGGTCATCCCCGTCAAGCGAGGACAGGCGCCGGGAATGACATGTAGGCAAAAAGGAAGACTACAAAAAAGACCTCCACGGGGGAGGTCTTTTTTCAAAGCTTTTTCGTTTTAGATTACTGTGCCTTGAGGTAGGTCAGATTGATCGAAACGTCGCCGTTGCCGTCCGGGGTGGACACGTCGCTCACGACGAATGCATAGAAGCCTACTGCAGAACCGGAGTTCGGAACGTAAGTGTCAGCAATGCCGACCGTGAACACTTCCAATTCGTTCAAGTAGTTGGCGATGGTTTCCTTCAAGGCTTCTGACTTGTACTTGAAATTGTCTGTAGTCGGAGAGGCCGGTAAATGTTCGCTAGTCCAGTCGTTCGTTCTGTCTGCGTCGTTCGGGTTGGTGTAGAAGGCGAACTTCAGACCCGTGCCGCTAGAAAGCGTGAAGGCGTCCTTGCCAACGCGGCTGATGCAGATATCGCCGGTATCACCAGTGGTGCCGGTAGCAAAAGTGAGGCACTTGGCAGACTTTGTGTTAAGAACAGTGGTTGCAACTGCGAGCGGTGCGCCCGGAACAACGACACTTGAAGAGGAGCTTTCCGGAATCTTGCAGTTTTCTTCGTCACGGACGAACGGAATCGTGTCTCTGGAGACAGACTGCAAAGTTTCGCCCGTTGCCGTTGCCGTAGAGGCGATTGCTGCAATAATGAGGTTGAAGTTACCACATTCAGTATAACCATCGTTAAGGTCTGCATAGAGACCGATCTGGTCGAAGTTGATGGTCGTAACCGGAGTTGCGGCAAAGTATGCTGCGTCCAAAGTAGCGCTCTGGGTCTTTATAGAACCAGTGCTTGTCTTTGATGCGCTTTCTACAAAGAACTGGATGTCCGTGAAACGGGCTGCGTTAACGTCGAAGTTTGCGGTTGTATCGCTGAAGTCGAGCTTTACAGTACCAGTGAAGTCAACTCTATTAATAAGAGTGGAGCTTACTCCGGTATTCAGGAAAAGGATTGTTGTAGTTGCAGTTTCTTGCGGAATTTCAGGCGGAACATAGGAAGAAGAGGTTCCCGGCTGGGAAGAAACGGTCGGATTGCTGTCTTCACCGCAAGCGATAAGACCAAATGCACTCAAAGCGAGTGCGGAGCTGAGAATAAGAGGCGTTGTGAATTTAGAACTCATTGTAAAACCCTTTCTATGTAATCTTAAAGTGAAAATAAACAAAATTTGGGCAAAAAGCACCAAGTATTTAACTTTTTATAATAATACAAAAATAAAATTACAAAGTGGAATTTTTATAAAGTGGGTGTGACGAATATTATAATAAATCTGTAAACAAAATTATACATTAAGCGTCGAGAGCGCGTATAATATCACGGATTCGGGCGGCTTCTTCGAAGTCGAGGCGGGCTGCCGCTTCTTTCATTTGGCGTTCCAGGTCGGCGAGCTTGGACTCGGATGCTTTGGATGGTTTGTCGGGATGTGCGCCGGGGACCGCTTTTTTCGAGGAGCTCTTCCTGAAGCGTGAAGGCTGTAAAGGTTCCATCGGACGGATGCCCAAATTAGTTTCTAGTTCAGAGTTACTAGTTACTAGAGAATCGTCTTCAATTTCGTTGTCGTCGCCGATATCGCCCAAGGGGTCGATGATTCGCAGGTCTTCTTCGATCTTGCGGGTGACGGACTTCGGTGTGATTCCGTGTTCCTTGTTGAATTCTTCCTGGAGGCCGCGGCGGCGGTTCGTCTCGTCGATAGCCTTTTGCAGACTTTCAGTCATATTGTCTGCGAACAAAAGCACTGTGCCGTTCACGTTGCGGCTTGCGCGGCCCATCGTCTGGATGAGGCTCCTGTAGTTGCGGAGGAACCCTTCCTTGTCGGCATCGAGAATCGCGACCATGCTCACTTCGGGGAGGTCGAGGCCTTCGCGTAAGAGGTTGATGCCCACGAGCACGTCGTATTCGCCGCTACGCAGTCCGCGGATGAGCTCGTGGCGTTCGAGCGTCTTGATGTCGCTATGGAGGTACTTGGCACGGACGCCTGCTTCGATGAAAAATTCCGTGAGGTCTTGCGCCATCTTCTTGGTAAGCGTCGTGACGAGCACACGGTCGCCGTTTTTGACGACTTCTTCGATGCGGTACAGGAGCACGTCCATTTGGCCCTGGATCGGGAACAGTTCGATTTTCGGGTCCAAAAGCCCGGTCGGACGGTTGATCTGTTCCGTGACAACGCCGTTCGTCTTTTTGAGTTCGTAGTCGCCGGGGGTAGCGCTCACAAAAAGCACTTGCTTCGGGTACATGTACTCGAATTCGGCAAAGTTCATCGGGCGGTTGTCGAGAGCGCAGGGGAGGCGGAATCCGTATTGCACGAGCGTGGTTTTGCGGGACTTGTCGCCTTCGGCCATGCCGCCCACTTGCGGGATGCTCACGTGCGATTCGTCAATCATCAAGAGCCAATCGTCGCCAAAGTAGTCGATGAGTGTGAATGGGCGGGTGCCCGGGGCGCGGTCTTCGATGATGCGGGAGTAGTTTTCGATGCCGTTGCACATGCCCGTTTCGCGGAGCATTTCCATGTCGTAGCGGGTGCGGCTCGAAAGGCGTGCCGATTCGAGAACCTTGCCTTCTTTGTCGAGTTCCGCGAGGCGGTCGGTCAGTTCCATTTGGATGCGCTGCAGCATACCCGCGCGGTTTTCTTCTTTGGTGACAAAGTGCTTTGCGGGGGCGATGGTGAGTTCTTCAACTTCCTTGATGACTTCGCCCGTGACGATGTTGAAGCGGTAAAGGCGGTCGACTTCGTCGCCGAAAAGTTCGATGCGCAGTCCGTCTTCGTCGTAGCTCGGGTGGACTTCAATCACGTCACCGCGGACGCGGAACGTTCCACGGTCGAGGCTAAAGTCATTGCGGGAATACTGGATGTGGACAAGGTCACGCAGAATCTTGTCGCGGTCGTAAATGTCGCCCTTCTTGATACGGACCATCAAGTCGAAGTATTCGCTAGGGCTTCCCAAACCGTAAATGCAGCTCACGGAAGCAACGATGATGACGTCGCGGCGGGTGAGGAGGTTGGCCGTTGCGCGCAGACGGAGCTTGTCGATTTCATCGTTGATGCTCGCGTCTTTTTCGATGAACGTGTCCGTGTGCGGAATGTACGCTTCGGGCTGGAAGTAGTCGTAATAGCTGACGAAGTATTCCACCGCGTTGTTCGGGAAGAACGACTTGAATTCTTGGTAAAGCTGGGCGGCAAGCGTCTTGTTGTGCGTGAGGATGAGCGTCGGCTTTCCGACATTCTTGATGACGTTTGCCATCGTGAATGTCTTGCCGGAACCGGTCACGCCGAGAAGCGTCTGGAACTGTTCGCCGTTCTTGAATCCTTCGGTCAACTCTTCGATGGCTTTGGGCTGGTCGCCTGCGGCGCCGTAAGGACTTACGAGGTCAAAATCCGCACGCGTGGGCGCCTGGAACTGCTTGAGCTTTCCGGGCAAGCTCTTGGAAGGCGGTAGCGGTTTCGCTATCGGTTTTGCATACGGATCAGGAGTAATAGTCTTACGTGCGCGAGCCATTGTTAGGTGATAAGATAGCAATATTTCTATATTGCATTCCATGATTTGCAATCGAATTCTTGGTACGACTCATCACGGCACTTACAAGAAGGTCGTTGACGTTCCTCTTTTGCGCGAGGAACTGACGGCTCGTTCAATCCGCTGCATCGCAAAGGATGGCGTTGAAATTGAAATCGATGTTTACGAGGACTTGCAGGAAGGTGATATTTTGGCGGAGACGGACTTTAACGTGTACGCCGTAAAAATCTACGTGCCCAAGAAAAAGCCCGCCGAAGCACCTGCGCCGAAGTTCAAGAGCTATTTGTAGAAATCTAAAGAGAATTTCTGTATTTTCTCCAGTCTCCGTATTCCGAGATGTCTTTCGCCTTGCCTGCTCGATACAGCTCAAGCACGGAGCTGTCGGCTACGAATCCCGAAATAAATCTTCCGTCAATGGTTTTTACTTTCCCTATCGAGAGCGGTGCAGGAACTCGCTTGACGAACTCGCCAAAATCTTCTGCAGAAAGTCCGTAGATTTCGATGTAGAAGCTTTTGCCTTCGCCATTGGATGCTGCAATAAGGGCTGGCTTTGGAATCGGGCCGTTCAGGGCGAGCATTTTGTACTCGGGTGCAGTTTCAGTCGCTTCTATGAAAACGGCACGGGAAAGTTCTTCGTGAAGAGAACATCCTTTGAGGTGCGCCCCGCAAACGGCCAACGGAATTTTTGAGGCGAGATAGCCTTCTACTTTCTTAGCGGCGTCAAGCAGTTTGTAGTCGTCGAATGCTTTGCCGACAAGGGTGACGCCAAATGGGAGTCTTGATGCGTTCCCGCTTTCGCTGGTTGCGTCTTCGGAGGGAATTGCTAATGCGGAATAATCCAGCAAATTCATGTAGTTGGTGTAGTACCCTAAATTCGAGTTCAGCTCGATGGGGTTCTTTTCGACATCGGCGGTCTTGTAAATTGTCCCTGCGGTGGGCGTGAGCAAAAAGTCTACGGATGAAATAATCTTGTCTGCAATTTTCTTGTAGGCTTGCAGCGTGTGGAACCCTTCGAAAACTTCTGAAGGGTGCGGGGTGCGCTTGGGCGTGATAATTGATTTTGTAACGGGATGAATTTCGTCCGGGTGCTTTTCGATAAACTTTCCTACGGCGTTGTAGCGCTCGAATACCCACGGGCCTTCGTAAAGGAGCTTTGCTGCTTTGAGGAATGGCTCGAACGGAATAATGACCTTGGTGCCGCCAGCTTTTTCAAATGCTTGTACAGTCTTTTCGAATGCTTTGCTGTATCCTTCATTTCCGAAAAATTCCAATTTGTCCGGTATGCCGAAAGTCCATTTTTCAGGGAGGCGTGCGCGATTGTTTTCGGTGTGAACCCAGGGCGCTTCTCGAGAATATGGGTCTTCGCTATCTTCGCCTTGAGCGATATTCAAAACTTCTTGGGCGTCGTTGGTGTCTAGCGCAAATATGCTTACGCAATCAAGGCTTCGACAGGCTGGAATAACACCGCTTGTGCTGAGCAATCCTCGAGTCGGCTTTACGCCAACTAGCTTGTTGAAGGCTGCGGGAACGCGCCCAGAGCCTGCGGTATCTGTACCGAGAGAAAAACTGCATAAGCCGTAAGCGAGTGCTGCGGCAGAACCGCTGCTGCTTCCGCCAGAGATGTATTCGGGTGCAAGCTTATTCGGGATGGAACCGTAAGGACTGCGTACGCCGACAAGCCCTGTAGCGAACTGGTCCATATTCGTTTTGCCAAGCGGTATGGCGCCTGCTGCGATGAGGCGGTTTACGACGAACGAAGATTTTTGCGGCTTGTAAGCGTAAGCGGGGCAGGCTGAGGTGCTTTCTAGACCTTCGAAATCAATGTTGTCCTTGATGGCGAATGGAATGCCGAACAAAGGCTTGTCCGCGGGAATGGTATTGCAATTTTCGAGCGGTTCCAAGTATTTTTCGAGAGCTTCTCGAGAAAGTCGGCTGATCCAAATCTGCGATGGCGCTTTGTCCATTTCTTTAAGGATGTTCTCGATGACCGTGCGCGGAGTCGTTGTTCCGTTACGGTAAGCGTTTAGCAGGGTTGAAATTCTAAGGTCCATAAAACCTCCTTTTAGGATTCCAGTAGGCGATCCATTGCAAGGCTGTAGAGTCCTGCGAAATATTCGTTTTCGGTATTGGGTTTGATGATGATTCGCGGCAGTTGCATGCGATTCAAATGTTTCCGCAGATGTTGAAGGATGGCTTGTTCGCTTATTTCGTTGGCGAGTCCGCCGGTAATGACAATCTGCGCGGGGTCCAAAAATACGGTGGCGGCGACAACAAGTTGGTTGACGATGGGCGAGGCGTATTCGATGTCGCTGAATGCGGCGTTTTGGCTGTTCTTGTCGAAGCTGAACGGAAAGTACGAAAGTTCTCCAGCCAAATTTGAAGTCCCTCGCAAAATTTTACCATCGACGATAAAGCCGCCGGCAGGCGTGTTCCCCTTGGGGAAGAACAGCAAGGCTACATTCTTCTCGTCGCTGTTTGCTTTGGAGTAGCCTAGCGCAATTGTATTCATGTCATTTTCGACGATGGTCGGGATCTTGACGGCTTCTTCAATTCTTTCGGCGAGGTTGATTCCGCGAAGTTCCTTGATATCGCAGAATTCAATTATTCCGTTGTTGACGCAACCTTGCACTCCGATGACGAGGACGCCTATGCCTGATTCCTTTTTCAAGATTTTTCGGATGTTTGCAATGATGACTTCTGCTGACAGATTCTTTTCCCTAAAGGCTCCGTTTTGCTTGATGTTCCCGGCGGTATCTTGAACGCGGTAACGTAAGAATTTTCCTTCGTGGTCGGCGTGGGCGAATAGGCAAAGGGTTTTCCCTTTTTCGTGGTTGTACTGGTAGGCCATTGCGGGGCGGCCACCGCTAGAAATTCTTTGTTCGTCTTCGGTGATTTCGCCGGAGGCTATTAATTCGTTTAAAATGGTGCCGCATGTGACAACGCTCAATCCAGTTTCTTGAGCGAGTTCTGCCTTGGTTGCGGAGCCCAAAGAAAATAGTGCCTTTTTTATGGCTTGCTTGTTATGTTGCTTTAAATCGGCTGTCGTGTTAGTTTGTTTCATGGTCAAAAATATAATGATGGTTTGGTACTTTTGTAAAGACGTTAAAAAAGTTTTTTTGAAAATTTTTTTGAATAGGTTAAAAATTCGTTTATTTGCATAAAAATGGGGTTTTACATTCTGTGAAATATCCCTATACTTTTTAAAAGTCTTTTACAAAGTGTGGTGCTACAGAACTGTTACAAAAAACATAAGTTCCTGAAAAATGGCGATTTTGAAGAAAAAACGGCAGTTTGAACGTTTTGGCACACCGTTTGCTTTTGGTGTAGTGAAAAGAAATCCAAAAAAGTGAGGACAATATGAATTTGAAAAAACTCCTTCTGACATGCATCGCCGTTGCCGCCGCTTCTGTATATGCTCAAAAGCCCGTGCTGAAAATCGCCTACAGTGATTGGCCGGGTTGGACCGCTTGGGAAATTGCCGACAAAAAAGGTTTCTTTAAAAAGCATGATGCCAATGTTAAACTGGAATGGTTTGATTATGGTCCGTCTATGGATGCTTTTGCCGCTAAGCAGGTCGATGCCGTTGGTGTGGCAAATGGCGATGCCATGATGATGAACGCTACGGGCGCCCGTAACTCAATTATCTTGATCAACGATTACAGTAATGGTAACGACAAGATTATTGGTGCTCCGGGAATCAACTCTGTTAAGGATCTCAAGGGCAAGAAAGTCGGTGTTGAAATCGGATGCCTTTCTCACGCGCTTTTGATCAATGCGTTGACGAAAAACGGACTCAAGGAATCTGATATTACTTTAGTCAACATGCCGACGCATCAAGCCGTGCAGACTCTTGAAAGTGGCGAAGTTTCCGCTGTTGTTGCTTGGGTTCCGCATTCTGTAAATGCTCTCGAAGTCGTTAAAGGATCTAAAGAGATTTATACCAGCGCGAATGAACCCGGAATCATCTACGATGTCCTCGCGGTATCTCAGGAATCGCTGATGAAAAACAAGGCTGAATGGCAGAAGGTTGTTGCCGCTTGGTACGATGTCATTGACTTCTTGAACGACCCGAAAAATAAGGATGAAGCGGTCAAGATCCTCGCTGCTCGAGTGGGAATTTCTGAAAAGAAATATGCCACATTTATGGGCGGAACCCGATTCTTGACGGCAGAAGAAGCGGCTGCACGATTCAAGAAGGGTAGTGGCTACAGCTCCATTTATGGCTCCAGCAAAAATGTCGATGCCTTTTTTGTCAAGAACAAAGTCTACGACAAAAGCGTGAATGTCGACCGCTATATCATCCCTTCGTTTACGGAAACCTTCCTCAAGACGAAATAACGAACCTTTAAAAATGGAATAATCATGGTAAACCCGATTGGAATTCAAAAGCATGTTGGGAAAAAGTGGACGACTGTGCTGACGGTACTTTCGTTCATCATTCCCCTTGCCATCTGGAGCGTGGTGAGTTACGTCCCCTTTGTATACCACCCGCTCGTCAAGGTCGTCGATGCCGGCGGAAGCATGTTTTGCCAACCGGGTGACGAAATTGAACGCAGTAATTTTGAAGAAGAGAACCGGAATCTCCTTGAGGCTAATGAAAAGCCCATGACGGGAATCCGCGTGAACCCCGCTTACCTTCCGGCTCCGCACAAGGTCGCAAAAGCTCTCGTCACGGCTTTTATGACTGAACCAAAGCGCGATGGTGATGTCTGGTTTTACGAAAGCATTCTGCATTCAATCAAGATTGTGTTCCTTGCATTTTTGCTTTCGAGCTTGATTGGCGTACCTCTAGGTGTTGCGTGTGGCGCTGTCCCGTTCTTTGAAAAGCTGACAGGTCCGTTTATCGAATTTTTCCGGTATTTTCCGGCGCCTGTGTTTGGAGCTTTGGCGGTTGCCATCCTCGGCATCAATGATGCTCCCAAGATTGCGATTATCATCATCGGTACGTTCTTTCAGCAAGTTCCGATGCTGAGTGCCACGACGCGTCGCGTAGATTCGACTCTTATCGAAGCGGCCCGTACTTTGGGAACATCGCCGATGCGCATTATGTTCAAGGTCGTATTGCCCGATATCGCTCCGAAGATGTACAAGGATATGCGTATTCTTTTAGGTTGGGCTTGGACTTACCTCATTGTCGCAGAAGTGGTGGGTACAAGTTCTGGCATTACCTGGTTTATCAATCAGCAGGCAAAGTACCGCAACTTTGACAATGTCTATGCCGCCATCATCATCTTGGGCGTCATTGGTCTGGGTTGCGATATGATCCTTAACTTCCTCGGTCGAGATTTCTTTGCCTGGGAAGGTGGCCGTGTGGGTGTCAGCTCCAAGATCAAGAGAGAAATTCTTGCTCCAAAGGATAATGTTTTCACATTCTGCCTCACCCCTGAAGAAAAGGCGCTTAAGGAGAAGTATCATGGAAGGCCGTAAGGATTGTTTCGAAGATTACATTTTGGAAGCCTGCCATATTGTCAAGGATTTCGAAAAGACTTCTGGAAAAGGGATGCATCGTGTTTTGGATGATATTTCTTTTGGCGTGCGTCGTCGCGAGTTCCTTTCGATCATTGGCCCTTCTGGTTGTGGAAAGTCAACGCTTATCCGCATTGCGGCAGGGCTTGAAACGGCGACTCGTGGGGAGTTCAGGCTTGATGGAAAGATTGTCCGCGGTACTGGTGCCGAAAGAGGAATGGTGTTTCAGAAGTATTCGCTGTTCCCGTGGCTTTCGGTAAAGAAGAATGTCATGTTCGGGCTCGAATCTACAGGGCGCGACAGCGACGAAGCCGAAGAAATTGCAGAACAGTGGCTTGAAATTGTTGGACTCGAAAAGTATGGCGAATATTTTCCGAAGCAACTTTCTGGCGGTATGCAACAGCGAGTCGCTATAGCAAGAGCCTTGGCCCCGCAACCGCGCGTCCTCTTGATGGACGAACCGTTCGGAGCGCTTGATGCACAGACGAGAGCGCAGATGCAAAAGTATCTGCTCGAAGTTTGGAAGAACATCGATATCACCATCATCTTCGTGACGCATGATCTTGATGAAGCCGTATTCCTTTCGGACCGCATTTTGACTTTGCAAGCCAATCCCGGAAAGGTCAAGGAATTGGTCGAAGTCAACATTCTTCGCCCGAGAAACAAGGAAACCCTTACTTTGCCAGAGTTCGTCGAAACACGCAAATATATCGAAGAACTCATTCGCCCGCCCAAGGTAAACGAAATCACCGAAGAAGAATTCAACATCGTGAACATGGTCGGGAAACAACTTTAAAAAACAGGAGCTAATATGTCTGAATCTAAAGTCCTTTGCGAACAAGTGATTGCCGGTGGCTGGAACTACTCTCGAATCGTCAAGCGCGGCCAGAAAATCCGACTCACTGACATTGAAGGTGGTGCAAATGCCTCTTTGATGTGCTATAACGCTCACAATTTTACGGAACGCTTTAACCTGGGCGATACCTTGAAAATCCAGCACATTTGCAGAATTGCAAAGAACTGCTGCCTTTATGGAGACATGGGCCGAATCTTGCTGAGCGTTGTCGAAGATACTGTGGGCTGGCACGATCCGCTTTGCGGCTGCACACATGCCTCGCTAATCAAGGAACGCTTTGGCGAAAAGGATTATCAGAGCGCCCACAACGATTTTTACCGCAATGGTTACGACTCTTTGCTTGTTGAAATTGGCAAGCACGGCATGACCAAGAGAGACTTTACGGAACTCGTCAACTTCTTCAGCAAGGTCGTTGTGACTTCTGATGGAAAGATGACTTTTGTAGAGAATAACTCTAAGCCGGGTGACTATGTGGAACTGCGTGCCGAGATGGATACTTTGGTCGTTATCGATACGGGTATGCATCCGCTGAATCCGAGCAAGGAATACTTGCGTAAGCCCGTGAAGGTCGAACTTATCACTTGCGATATCGCTGGTGCCGAAGATCCTTGCTTTACCTGGTGCCCGGAAAACGGTCGTGGCTTTATCAACACGGCAAACTACAACTTGTAAGAGGTCTATCATGTTTACGAAGTATTTGGAAAGTACGCTCAAGGAAGAAGACGCTTGTTATGTTGAAGATGTGGCTGCCGGAAAGGGCTGGTTGCATTTGATCAAGAAAGGTCAGATTTTCCGCATTTTGGACCTTAAAGGAAACCAGGCTGTCGATACGCTGTTCATCAATGCGAACGACCCGTCGGAACGCTACAGTGTTCAGCAGACGGTGCAAAGACAGGCAAACTGCTTGGTCGGTGTTGGCACGAAGCTTTATTCTAACGATGATAACGCCATGCTTACGGTTGTTGCAGATACTTGTGGCGACCACGATACGCTCGGAAGTGCCTGCTCTTGCGAAAGCAACACTTGCCGCTATTCGCTCGATAAGCGTTATATGCATGCCTGCCGTGAATCGTTTTTGAAGGTGTTGCTCGAAACACCGAATCTGGACAAGCGCGATCAGGTGAACAACTTGAACTTTTTCATGTATGTTCCGTTTGACGAAAAGGGAAACCTCAACTTTGCTGATGGTATTTCTTCGCCGGGAAAGTATGTGGAAATGCGTGCCGAAATGGATGTGCTCGCGGTTGTGAGCAACTGCCCGCAGCTGAACAACCCCTGCAACGCTTATGATCCGACGCCGGTAAGGATGATTATTTGGGATTCAAAGGAGTCCGTATGAATTCGAAGCTTCTTGAAAGCCCGCGTTGCGTAGAAGATGCGGTATCGGATGTGACCGTCCTTGCCGGGGACGGTTACATGCTGCCCCTCAAAAAGGGACAGATTCTCCGCTTGGTTGACGTAGAAGGCAACCAGTCTGGCGATGTGCAGATTTATAACGCGAATGACCCGACAGAACGCTACAATGCCAACAACACCATTACGGCTCAGGCGAATACGATGATTGAGCTTGGCACGGTCATTCGTAGCAACTGCGGAAACGCCATGCTTACGGTAATTGCGGATACTTGCGGAGAACACGATACGCTTGGAAGCGGATGCTCTGCGGAAGGTAATGTTGTGCGTTATACGAATAAGACTCGTTATATGCATAGCTGCCGCGATACGTTTGTGCGTACGCTTGAAAACTACGGCTTGAGCAAGCGCGATCAGACTTGCAACTTGAACTTTTTCACGAAGGTCATCTTGGATGACAAGGGACGCCTTGAATTTGCCGACGGTATTTCGGGCCCCGGAAAATACATAGAGCTTCGCGCCGATATGGATGTTCTGTTTTTGCTTTCGGATTGCTCGCAGTTGAACAATCCTTGTAACGACTACAATCCGACTCCAATTCGACTTTTGGTTTTTGACAAATAATTTGGGATACCGCTATGGACAACTACGTTTATCGAAACTTCACTAGGGAATCGCTTGGTAAAGCCTACGACAACACCAGTGCTGTTAAGAATAGTTCTGAAATTTTGGAAGGCTTCAATGCTCGTAGCGCAGAAATTTCAAAGCAGTTCCAGGATACCATGAATTTGCATTATGGCATGGATTCTAGGGAACGTATCGATTACTTTAGTTGTGGAAAAAAGGACGCTCCGCTTTTTGTCTTTATCCATGGTGGTTATTGGCAAATGCGTAGCAAGGATACTTTTCGCTTTTTAGCGAAGGGGCCTCTTGCTCAAGGATTCGATGTGGCTAGTGTCGGATACCCGCTTGCTCCGAGCGCAAGTATTGGTGAGATAGTTGCCAGTATCCGTAATGCCCTCTATTTTTTGCGCTGTCATAGTGATGTATTGGGCTTTGATAATTCTCGTATTTATGTGTCGGGCTGGTCAGCGGGTGCGCATCTTGCGGTAAGTGTGCTTGATGAAACCGGCGTATGCGGGGCGCTTGCCATCAGCGGTATTTATGACCTTAAACCTATTTCGCAATGCTTTTTGAACGATAAACTTCAGCTTACCGAGAATGAGATTCTTTTGTATAGTCCACTCCGTAGGCCGTTTATCAAAAAGCCGATTGCCGTAGTTGTTGGAGCCGATGAACTTCCTGAACTCCGTAGGCAAAGTGCTGAATTTGCGATGCACCGCGCCGAAGAAGATATTCCCGGTTCGTTCAATTTGCTTTCGAACCATAACCATTTTACGATCCTCGAGGAACTTGAAAATCCCGAAGGATCCCTGACGCAACTTCTTGTACAATTGATTAAATACTAAAGGAGATAGCCATGTTCAACAAAGTGCTTGTAGCAAACCGTGGCGAAATCGCTTGTCGCATTATTCGTACCCTGAAAGAGATGGGAGTAAAATCTGTTGCCGTTTATTCTGATCCGGATGAAACCGCAGCTCATGTATTGATGGCTGATGAAGCCGTTCGCATTGGCCCTGCTCCTGCCAAGGACAGTTACCTAAATGTCCCTGCCATTTTGGATGCCGTTAAGTCGACCGGTGCCGAAGCGGTCCACCCTGGTTACGGTTTCTTGAGCGAAAATGCAGATTTTGCAAAGACTCTAGAAGATAATGGAATTGCTTTTATCGGACCGACTCCGAAGCACCTTATTGAATTTGGTCTGAAACACCGTAGCAAGGAACTTGCACAGGAATTTGATGTTCCGCTTGTTCCCGGTTCTGGTCTTTTGGAAAGCTTGGATGATGCTATTGCGCATTCCAAGGAAATCGGCTATCCGGTAATGCTCAAGAGTACCGCAGGCGGTGGTGGTATTGGCATGAGCATTTGCCACAGCGAAAAGGAACTCGTTGAAAGCTATGACCGCATCAAGAGACTGAGTGAAAACAACTTCAAGAATGCGGGTCTCTTTGTCGAAAAGTATGTAGAACGCGGTCGCCATGTCGAAGTACAGGTCTTTGGCGATGGCGAAGGGAATGCTGTTGTGCTTGGTGAACGTGATTGCTCTGTGCAACGCCGTAACCAGAAGGTCATTGAAGAAACGCCTGCGCCTTGCTTGCCCGAAAAGACTCGCGAAGCGTTGCATGAAGCGGCTTTGCGACTTGTGCAGGGTGTTGCTTACCGTTCTGCCGGTACGGTCGAATTTATATACGACGCACCGAGCGACCGATTCTATTTCCTCGAAGTCAATACGCGTTTGCAAGTTGAACACGGTGTCACCGAAACAGTTTATGATGTCGATTTGGTGCGCTGGATGATTGAACTTGCTGCTGGAAATCGTCCCTTTGAAATTGGAGCAAAGTTTGTGCCGCATGGACACGCGATGGAATTCCGTGTTTACGCCGAAGATCCGGGGAAGAATTTCCGCCCGAGCAGTGGGCTTTTGACGGAAGTGAAATTCCCGGAGGGCATTCGTGTTGATACATGGGTTTCTCGCGGTACGGAAGTCAGCGCATTTTACGATCCGCTTTTGGCGAAGGTCATTGTCGCGGGCAGTGACCGTGAAGATAATATCGAAAAGGCAAAGAAGGCTCTTGCCGAGGTCAAGCTTTATGGCTTTGAAACGAACATCAAGCTTTTGCGCGATGTGCTTGAAATGCCGGATTTTGTATCGGGAAAGGTTTCGACTTGGATCTTGAACGATTACAAATATCGTGACAGGATTTTTGAAGTTCTCGCTCCGGGCTTGCAGACGACAATTCAGGATTATCCGGGGCGCCTAAAGTATTGGGATGTGGGCATTCCTCCTAGCGGTCCTATGGATAATTACAGCTTTAGGCTTGCGAACAAGATTGTCGGTAATGCCGAAAATGCGGCGGGAATCGAAATGACTCATTCGGGATGTACGCTTGCGTTCCATACGGATGCCGTGATTGCATTTACGGGCGGTGATTTCCCGGCAACAGTAAACAATATGCCGTGCCTGAAGAATACGCCTGTCGAAGTTCACGATGGGGATGTTCTCAAGTTCGGAGTTTCTAAGGCTGGACAACGCTGCTATTTGGCGATTCGCGGTGGTATTGATGTTCCTGATTATTTAGGTAGTAAGTCGACATTTACACTGGGCGGCTTTGGTGGCCACGGTGGACGTGCTTTGACTGCAGGAGATATTCTCCACATTGGAAACGATGCTTTTGGTGAAACGGTTATTCCGGCGGCAACGGCGCTTCCATCGATTGGGACCGAATGGGAAATTGGTGTGATGTATGGCCCGCATGGCGCTCCGGATTACTTGACTGCCGAAGACATTCAAGAATTCTTTGCAGCAACGTGGGAAGTGCATTACAACTCTTCTAGAACGGGTATTCGCTTGATCGGTCCGCAGCCCAAGTGGGCAAGACCCGATGGTGGTGAAGCGGGACTCCATCCCTCGAATTTGCACGATAATGCGTATGCCGTAGGAACTGTGGACTTTACGGGTGATATGCCGATTATCTTGGGCGTTGATGGCCCGAGCCTTGGTGGTTTTGCTTGCCCGGTGACGATTGTTTCTGCAGAACTATGGAAAATGGGACAGTTGCGCAGTGGCGACAAGGTTCGCTTTATTCCGCTTTCTGTAGAAGATGCTGAAAAGATCCGAATTGCACGCGAAGAAATGCTTGCTGCTCCAGATAAGGTATCGAAACCGGCTCCGGCGCTTATCTCCGCTCCAGTAACATCTCCAATTATTTCGGAATACAACACTGATTCTGAAATGGAACATATCGTTGTGCGTGCCGACGGCGATGATAACGTGCTTGTCGAATTTGGCCCGGCGATTATCGATTTGCGTCTCCGCTTTACGGCTCACGCATGGATGCTCGCTGTTAAGGAACGTTTTGCTGATGTCCTCATTGATGTTACTCCGGGTATTCGCTCTATACAAATTCACTACGATATCAAAAAGATTCGTCAGAAGGATGTTTTGGAACGCCTCTGGGATTTGGCAGAACACCTGAGAAAGAACAAGCTGACGAAGGTCCCGACAAGAACCATTTATCTCCCGCTTTCGTGGGATGACCCGCAGACACGTGTTGCCATCGAAAAGTATGTGACGACGGTTAGGCCGGGCGCTCCTTGGTGTTGCCCCAACAACATTGAATTTATTCGCCGAGTCAATGGTCTTGATTCCATTGACGATGTCAAGCGGATTGTATTTGATGCTGACTATCTCGTGATGGGTCTTGGGGATGTTTACCTTGGCGCTCCTGTGGCAACTCCGCTCGATCCGAGACATCGTTTGGTCACAACCAAGTACAACCCGGCTCGTACATGGACTCCTGAAAATGCGGTGGGCATTGGTGGCGCTTACATGTGCGTTTATGGAATGGAAGGCCCGGGCGGTTATCAATTTGTCGGCCGTACGGTGCAAATGTGGAACCGCTTTAAAAAGACGAGTGATTTCCCGTTGCCGTATTTGTTACGGTTCTTCGACCAGATTCGCTATTACGAAGTGAATGCGGATACGCTTTTGCAAATGCGAAAGGACTTTATCGCAGGCAAATTCCATGTCACTGTAGAGAACAGTTCCTTCGATATCGAGGAATACGAAAAGTTCTTGAAGGACAATGCGACATCTATTTCTGCATTCGAAGAAAAGCGAACCAAGGCTTTCGAAGAAGAAAAGGAACGCTGGATTGCAAATGGCCAGTTCACATTTGAAAGTCACAGCGCAGAGTCTGCTCCTGAAGCCGAAATTACGCTAGCCGAAGGAGAAGATGGCGTTTACAGCCCTGTTGCTGGCTCTCTTTGGAAGCTGATTGTCGCAAAGCCAGGAACATCGGTAAAGGAAGGTGATACTCTCGCCATCATAGAAAGTATGAAGACAGAAATTCCTGTGATTGCAACATGCGGAGGCATTGTGTCGCAGATCTTTGTGAAGGAATCCTCTGAAGTTAGAGCTGGGCAGTGCCTAGCATCCGTGAAATCATAAAAACAAACTCCTAATTCACGATTAAGCCTTTGCATTATTCCCTAATGCAGAGGCTTTCTTTTATGCTGATTTTTTCTTTGCCGAGTAGGCGGTGGAGTTTGCATCGGAAAAGCGGGATGGCGGCGATGGTGCCGAGCGCGACAATTGGGATGGCGATATAGGCGATTCCCGGCTGGTTGATTTGTGGTCTGAAAAAGAGTCTCAAAATCAGGACAATCCACCAGTGAACTGCAAGAATTACGAGCGCGTTGCGGGAAATGTTGCGGAGTATTCCCTTGAAAATGCGGATGGGTGCAATGTCTGGAATCTTGCTTGCGAGCAGGAACGTGGCGATAAGGCCGATAATGCCCGTAATGGAACTTGCGACAAATTGGGGGAGGCTCTTGCCCAAGTCGTTATTCATGATGCTAAAATTCGGACTTGGCGATTCCAAAAAAGCGTATGCGATAAAGCTTGCGATTCCGATGGCGGCGACGATAGCCGTGTTTTTCGTGGCGTGAGCTGCGCTCGCTGAAATGGCGTTGTGGATTTTTTTGATGGGTTCCTTGCAAAGATATCCGCAGCCGAAGAAGAATAAAATCGTGAGGTCGCGCTCGATGCCAAGCGGCAAGTGAATGTGATTCTCGTTCAGGAGCCAACCACCAAGGAGCCCTTCTATTGCCATAACGGCGAAAAACAGTTTGGGGTTGACTTGCTTTTTAGACAATTCATGAAGCCAGTAAAAAAGCAAGCTGACGGAATATAGTGTGAACACGAACCATAGCGGGCCTGCTCCGACCGAGGACTTCCCGGCGATGAAAATTTTAGCAATGTTCCAATAGATGTATTGCCATGTGTTGTTGATGTCGGGAATGGTATTCACGACTGTCATCGTGGGGGCTTTCGGGTAGAGCGCGAAGTTGTAAACGACCGGGTCAATGGCAAAAAAGAGGAACGAAAGATAAAGGTAGGGGACTAACAGGACTCGCGTTTTATGGGTAAAGTACCCCTTAAAATTTGTGAACCGCTTTGTGCTGAATAGGAATCCCGAAATAAAGAAAAATGCCGACATGCGCAGTGCGCTTAAATGCCACATTCCAAGGTGCGCGTTCGGGAAATTCTGCTCAATGTGGAACAGGCAAACGAGCAAAAGAACGAATCCCTTGAATTCGTCAATCCAACCGATTCTCGCTTGCCCGTTGTTGCTCATAACAAAGGTCCCTGAGCCTGTCGAAGGGTTAATACCACATCTTCTCGTTGCCAATGGTTGTGCTTGGTCCGTGGCCGGGGAATACAACGGTTTCTGCCGGGAGCGTGAGGAGCTTCGACTTGATGCCGCTCATAAGGGCGAATTCGTCACCGCCGTAGAGATCGCTGCGACCGCGGCTCCCTGCGAAAATGATGTCGCCTGGGAAAAGGAGCGGCGGAACGTTGTCTTGTCCGTTGACTTTGCCCGGATTTTCGCAGAAGAAGGCGAGACCGCCCGGAGAGTGCCCTGCAACGTGAATCACTTGCAACCGGATTTCTGCAATTTCGATAATGTCTCCGTCATTCAGGTAATTGCCCAATGCAGGGGCTAAATCGTTGCACGGGAGCCCGAACATTTGACTTTGTTCTTTTTGCGCGTCGAGAAGGAATGTGTCGT
Organism: Fibrobacter sp. UWB7; assembly: GCF_900142945.1. NCBI lineage: Bacteria > Pseudomonadati > Fibrobacterota > Fibrobacteria > Fibrobacterales > Fibrobacteraceae > Fibrobacter > Fibrobacter sp. UWB7. The sequence goes on along the minus strand of NZ_FRCO01000008.1, from coordinate 76,126 downwards.
CTTTGTGCGCTTCGGCTTTGACGCCGAAAGTGCGTTCTGCAAAGGCGTTTCCAAGAACGTGATCCAAGTGCAGATGCGTGTTTAAAACGCGTACGACTTTCAGATTTTCGCTCTTGAGGTAGTCTGTAAGTGCCGCCTGTTCACGGGCATTGCTCACGCTCGGGTCAATTAAAATGGCTTCGCCCTTGCTGTTGTTCAGGATATAGCAGTTCACTCCGAACGGATTGAATACAAATTGCTTTATTTCCATAATAAACCCCTAACGTTTCTTTTGGCGATTGCGTAAACGACGTTGTATGCGACGTTCCCGTTTGAGAGTTTCCATCGAAACCGTGTGGAGAATGTCAATGACGCGTTCGCGGGCGTAAGATTTGTTCAGTTTCTTGTGCGTTACGTAGTCTAGCAGGCACACGCATAAAAGTAACAATCCGACAAAAATCGAGAGTGAAATCGGCCAAAGATGGACGGTGAATTTAGCTGCAACGAGACCAAATGCAGGTGGCATCAAAATGGAGCCCACGTAAGAACCGGCGAGCTGGATGCTAATCGCTTGACTCGAAAGCGATTCTCCAAAACGTGCGGGAGTCGCGTGGATTAGTGACGGGTACACGGGTGCGCAACCGAGGCCGAGCAGGCAAATGCAAACGGGCTGCATCCATAGCGGAAGCGGTAATGAGAGCACAAGGCAGCCTGCGGCGACGATGAAAATCCCGGCATAAATCAGGCGATGGTCGGTAAACTTGATTGCAAAAAATCCGCTTGCAATGCGGCCTATCATCACGGATGCAAACATCAATGAAACGATGAATGCTCCGATTTCGGGTTTGAATCCGCAAGCGATGAGGTAGGTGCCGCACCAAAGGCTTGTCGAAATTTCGAGTGCCGAATAAAAGAAGAAGGTGAGGAACGAAAGTTTCATTCCCGGGACGCGGAGCGCTTCGCGAATACTGATGTGCGGCGTGTTGCCGTCGGAGGGCGCGGCAGTTCTCGGCGCGTTTCCTGGGCTCGCGACTTTCACATTTTCAGAATTCGCCGGGATGGTTACGTTTTCCGAGAGCCCTCCACGCGCTTCCGTTTTTTTCCACAGCGGGAGTGAAATGAGAATTAAAACGAAAATTGCGGTGAGGCTTGCGGCGACATATTCGTATGCTCCACGCCAACCGCTGCCGATCATAATCGAGAACGAAAGAAGCGATGGCCCAAGCGTTGCTCCGATGCCCCAGCTTGCGTGCAACCAGTTCGTGTGCTTGGATTCCAGATAAATGGCGGCGAAGTTGTTCATCGCCACGTCGACGGCGCCTGCGCCAATGCCCATCGGGATCGCCCAAAGGCAAAGGACGTTGAACGAATCCGCATTTCCGTAACCGACAGAGGCAATTGCGGTCAGCGCAATGCTGTAGGCGACAAGCTTTCCTGTGCCTAAAATGCGAAGAAATTTTGGGGTGCAGAGGCTAGAGACGATTGTCCCGAGCGATGCGATAATGGAAAGGATGCCCGCTGCAGAAATCGGCGTTTGAAGGTCTAAATGCATTAAGGGCCAAGCCGCCCCAAGAATGGTGTCGGGGAGACCTAGCCCAATAAATGCAACGTATATGACAACGAGGAGGAAAATGGCTTATTCCTTCACGCTCCAGGTCGTGCCTTCCTTAGAGTCCTTGATCACGATGTTCATCGCGGCAAGTTCATCACGGATGCGGTCGCTTTCGGCCCAGTTCTTGTTGGCGCGAGCTTCCTTGCGGGCAGCGATCAAAGCTTCGATCTTAGCGGTATCGATGTTGTCGTTTGCGCCCTTCTTCACGTATTCTTCACGCGGCTGGTCGAGCTTGAGACCAAAGATCTTGTCGAAATCAGCCACGAGTGCTGCCTTTTCGCCGTCATCGATGTCGCTCTTGAGCATCGTGTTCATGATGCCGAGTGCGCGAGGCATGTTGAGGTCGTCACCGATAGCGTCCTTGAATTCCTGCTGGAAAGCCTTGGCAGCTTCGCTTGTGATGGCGGTTGCCTTGCCAATCAGCGGGTCCGTCTTCTTGTGCAAGCTCTTGAAGGCTTCCTTGGCGCCGGTGAGGGCTTCCCAAGTGAAGTTCAGGTAGTTGCGGTAGTGGCTGCCGAGTGCAAAGTAACGGTAGTCGAGCGGGTTGAAGCCGCGTTCCATGAGGAGCGAGACTGTCAAGAATTCGCCGCTGGACTTGCTCATCTTGCCGAACTTCTGTTCGGTCGTGCCGTCTTCAAGCTTTTCTTCGCTTGCGGTACGGAGGAATTCACCGTGCATCCAGAAGCGGCTGAACTGAACGCCGTTGGCGCATTCGCTCTGGGCAATTTCGTTCGTGTGGTGCACGCGGATGTGGTCCGTGCCACCGCAGTGGATGTCGAGCGTCGGGCCGTTGTACTTCATTGCCATGGCGGAGCATTCGATGTGCCAACCCGGGAAACCAACGCCCCACGGGCTGTCCCATTCCATAGCGCGCTTCTTGTCAGTCGGGCTGAACTTCCAGAGTGCGAAGTCTGTAGCGTTGTGCTTTTCGCCCATGTCGATGCGGCTACCCTTGCGGAGGTTTTCCACGTCAAGGCGGGCAAAGTCGGCATAGCGCGGGAACTTGAGGCTATCGAAGTAGATGCCGTCCGAAGTGCGGTAGGTGAAGCCCTTTTCTTCGAGCGTCTTCACCAAGTCAATCTGTTCCTGGATGTGGTCCGTGGCGCGCGTCCAGCGGGTCGGTTCCTGGATGTTGAGTCGGTGCCAGTCGGCCATGAATGCGTCGGTGTAGAACTTTGCGATGTCCCAGACGGACTTGCCTTCGCGGGCTGCGCCCTTTTCCATTTTGTCGTCGCCAGTGTCGCCATCGCTTGTGAGGTGGCCCACGTCGGTGATGTTCACGATGTGGTTGACCTTGTAGCCGTAGTAGTTGAGCGTGCGGACGAGGAAATCTTCAAAAATGTAAGTGCGGAGGTTGCCGATGTGGGCAAAGTGGTACACCGTCGGACCACAACAGTACATACGCACGGCGGGAACGCCTTCGGGAAGAGTGAACAGTTCTTTCTTGCGTGATGCGGTGTTGTAGAATTGAAGTGCCATAAAGCCTCCGGTTAATGCGGCGCAACATGCGCCAAACATGCTAATGCGCGAGGCAATTTAGAAATTTTTACAAGGGACGGCAATTGTGCAGAGCCAATAACTGACTATAGGATTTGGCTAATCCTGTCAATGTCGCGGCTATCATAATCGTTAAACCCTGTTGTCTTGACTTCAACGGAAATTGGGCGGCGGAATGGTCCATTTTGGAGCATGGAATTTATATTAAGAAAAAATGGAGTGTTCAATGATGTTAAAAAAGTTGCCTGTGATAGCTGCATCTGCAGCTTTGAGCTTTTGGGCGTGTGGCGAAGATAGTTCAATTGTAAATCCTGATTCGGGGGCTTATCTCCCTGCGGATGCTTCTTCTAGCAGTGACGCTTTTGGCATCGAATCTAGTTCCGGCATTTTAGACATTGATGTTGAAATTTGGAGCTCTAGCAATACGGCCCCAGTTATCGGGACTTCTAGTTCAAGCAATGCTTTGCCTGGCAATGTTGTTTCGAGTTCTAGCGTTGTGCCGAACGTCGGCGCCTCTAGCTCTAGCAATGTTATTCCTGTCGTGTCGTCGAGTTCTAACAATGCAGTCCCCGGCAGCTCGGAATTTGGCGACAACGAGAATGATAACGAAGACGCAAGGACTTTGGATGGTACGCAGATTCTCCTGAAACTTGCGAGGACTTCGGCTACTGTCGAAAACAACAATGGCTGCGTTGAAATTGCAGACAAAAACGCAACGATTACTTGCCCGGGTGCCTATTACGTCACCGGTGAATCGTCCGATTTCCAGGTGGTGGTGAATACTCCGGGTGCCGAAAACGAAGGCAACACGGGCATTTATCTTCACAATGCAACTATCAAGAGCTCCAATGCTCCGATTCTTGTGAAAAATGCTGACAAGACGGTTCTCCATTTGGTCAAGGGTACGACCAACGTGGTTGAAGACGGTAATGGTAATCACTTGTTCGTAAAGGTCAATGGTGCTCAGGATACGGCAAAGGCTGCTATTTATTCGAGAGATGATTTGAATATCAAGGGTGCCGGTACTTTGACCGTCAAGGGCAAGTTCAAAAACGGCATCCAGTGCAGTAACGATCTTAAAATCAAGAACGGCAACATTACTGTTGAAGCCGAAGAAAACGCCATCAAGGGCAAGGGTAGCCTCCAGATTTCTGGCGGTACGCTGAATCTCACGGCCAAGAAGGGCGATGCCCTTGAAAGTGACGAATGCGAAGAAGGTAACGATGGCAAGTGCAAGTCCTTTATCGACGGCAAGGGCATTGTCGATATCCGCGGTGGCAACATCACCATTAAAGCGGGCGATGACGGCATTCAGGCTGCACATTATGTCATGGTGAGCGATTCTACGGAACCGTCAACGGTTAAGGTGACTTCTACAGGCAAGGGCTTGGTGGCTGAAAAGTTCATCTATGTGAACGGCGGTAACATCAATGTGACTGCCGATGACGATGCAGTGCATACAAAATACAAAGTCTTCATGAATGCTGGTGATGTGACCATTTCTACGAAGGACGATGGTATCCATGCGGACTCCGCCTTGCATTTGAGCGGTTCTACGATTAATGTGGTCACTGCTTATGAAGGTCTTGAAGCGTATAAGATTTTCGCAGAAGGTGGCGTCACGGCTACATTTGCCACAAATGATGGCTGGAACGCTGCGGGTGGCGCCAAGGAAAATGCCGGTGGTTATTCCATGTTCAGCGAATCTAGTGGTCATGCTGTGATTAGTGGCGGTCACCACTACATCGCATCGAAGGGCAACATGATTGATGTGCTTGACGCCAATGGTTCTGCAAAGATGACGGGTGGTGTGTTGATTCTTGAAATTACCGGTCAAAGCTATGAAAATGGCGGTATGGGCGGCGGTTTCCCTGGCGGGGGCGGCTGGAACATGGGTGGCGGCTTCCCGGGTATGGGTGGTCAACAGGGTGGTGGCAATGGATGCCCCTCCAATATGGCGGGCGGCCTCATCGATACGGACACGGGCTTTGAAATTACGGGCGGCGTACTCCTTGCATTCGGTGACTACTCGACCGACACCCCGAATTGCGCTTCTGTCAGTTTCACGAGCGATAACTACTATGGCACGGAAAATGCTGCGTTCAAGCCGGAATACCATGGTAGCACAATTTTCTACGGTGGTGATGTGAAGTCCGTAAGTCAGGTGAATACCGCTGGGATGAAGGAATTCAAGTTCCCCAATGGCAAGATTTACATGTACAAGTAAGTCAAGTTTTTGAATAAATAGGTACAAAAATGGCTGCGAGAAATCGCAGCCTTTTTACTATGAAATTTTGCGGTTTTATAGCAGCCTTTTTAATCCCTCGATGTCGCGGAGCACGATTGCGCCGCGCTTGATTTCAACAAGCCCTTTGGCGGCGAATTCCTTGAGCATGCGGGCGACCACTTCTCGGGCGGAATTCACGTCTCGCGCTATTTCTTCTTGTGTCTTTTTGACTTCGGGCTTGTCGCTACTTTCGTATGAATTAATCAAGTAATTGGCAAGGCGCTGGTCAAAACGCTTGAATAGCATCTGCTGAATGGCCCAAATCGTCTGTGAATAGCGTTCCGTTTCACGTTCAAAAACGAATGAACGCACATGAATGTTCGAATCCATCAACTTGGCGCAAACGGAGGAGGGGATGACGAGTACGGTTGTGTCATCTTCAGCGGTGACGATTGTTTCGAATGTCAACTGGTGGATCACGCATGAGGCTGTCGAAATACAAAATTCGTTCGCGTGCGCACGGTACAGTGTGACTTCGCGACCTTCATCCGAGATAAGGCTCACGCGGATGCCTCCGCTCAAAATGAGGATAATCCCGAGGCAAGCGGAACTGTTGCTGCTGACAATCTGGTCTTTATTAAAGTGCTTGATCATCGCGCGTTGCGAAACTAACGCTTTTTCTTCAAGCGATAGATTTCCCCAAAACGGAATTTTCTTGACAATTTGACTAATCGGTTCGACCATAGCGAGCTCCCTCTAGAGGGAATATATAAAATCATTTTGTTTGTCATTCCCGGCTTGACCGGGAATCTCCTTTTTTAAAGGAGTAGGAAGTGTGCTGTGTTTGATGTGTTAATGCATAAAATGCCCGCGCACTCGGACTCTGCTTACTTCGGCTTGCTCAGTACAGGCCATACAGACGGTGGCGGGCTTGGTTGGATTGAACAGGAGAATAGAAATTATATCATCTTCACGATTTGGTCTTTTGGGCGGACGCCAACTGCGGAATTTGTGACTTTGCCGTCTTTCATGACCACGAGCAGCGGAATGCTAGACACGCGGAACATAGCGGCGAGATCACCCTCTTCATCGACGTTGACCTTGCAGACCTTGACTTTGTCCTTGTATTCCTCGGCAATTTCCGAGATGGTGGGCGAGAGCATGCGGCATGGGCCGCACCATTGAGCCCAGAAATCAATCAGAACGGGCTTGTCGGATTTGAGGACTTCTTGTTCAAAGTTTGCGCTAGTGATTTTTAATTCAGCCATTGTTTTACCTTTCCTTTTTTTTGTTTTATCTTAAACTCTTTTTGAGGGTGTTTCCCTTCTTTACACCTATATTTTAGATAATCACAAGGCTTTAGACTGTGACTAGGTCACATTAACGAAAAATCTTTTTTGTGTACGAAAAAAGCCGCGATGTTGTGCCGCGACTTTTTCAGAGTTGTTATCCCCGTCGCCTGTCTTCGTTTGACGGGAATCTCCATTACTTAATGGCGATTCGTTTGGTGAATTTTGTTACGCCTTGGCGAATTTGAACAACGTATAATCCTTTAGAAATTGAAGAAAGTTCAATGTCGCCTTTGACATCCTTTGCACTGAATACGGGGCGCCCTTGCATGTCGAATATGTCGACCCTCGCAGCGGTCTTCGAAGCCAAACCTGTTATGAACAGTGTGCGTCCGGCAAGGTGCATGGAAATGTTGTTCAACTTGGCGAGCGTCTTGATGGCGATGGGGTCGCCGCAATTTTCCGTTCCGCAATCTTTAGGCGGATTGAGAACAGATTCCGGGTACGGTGTTTTGACTTCGGAAGCGGGGTGAGCCTTGAGGCTTGCCATAACGCTATCGTATGCGGGCTTCGGTTTGTATTGCTTGTCGTAAAGGAGCCCTTCGGTCTTGCCCTGCTGTTCATCAAGCCAGCTGTGGGCATCGGTTAATCCCCAAATCACGAATTCGCCCATGTTTGGTTCTTCGAGGAACACGTCCATGAATTGGCGGTACAAGTGTCCCTGCTTGGCGTAGTCCGCTTCGGTGAGTTTGCCTGCCGAACCCTTCGGGAATCCGATGTCGAGTTCGGTGATGTTGAGTGTCACGTTGAGTTCAGCTAGTGCCTTGGCGAGGGCGCGCACGTTTTGCGGAGTTGTTTCGTGTGCAATTTCGATGTGGGTTTGCGTGCCCACACATGTAATAGGAATGTTGTTTGCTTTCCAGCGCTTGACCTGTTCCACTACAAAGCTTGCCTTGGAACCTTCGCGAAGGCCCCATTCGATGGAATAATCGTTGTAGCAGAGTTCTGCATCCGGATCGGCTTCGTGTGCCCAAACAAATGCAGAGTCCAAAAATTCAGCGCCGATGCCTTCGTACCACACGGAGTTTGTCGAACGCCAGTCGGCGTTGTAATCGTCATTGACGGCTTCGTTCACTACGTCCCATTCGGCAACTTTGCCTTTCCAGTGGCCGACGACTTTGGTGATATGGTTTTTGAGGACGGCGAGTAGCTTTTCTTTTTGTCCGCTGTAGTTGTTCACCCAGTTGGCGACTTGGCTGTGCCAGGCGAGAGCGTGTCCGCGAACGCGGAGCCCGTTGGCCTGTGCGTATTTGACCATCTTATCGCCCTTTTCGAAGTTGAATTCGTCTTCTTTGGGCTCGGTGGCGTCGAACTTCATTTCGTTTTCGGCGACGACCACGTTGAATTGTGTCTTGTGAATTTCTTCGAATTCCGGTTCAATTGCGTCGTTGAACCATTCGCTATTCAAGATGGTGCCGATAAAGCGGCCACGTTCCTTGGCGAGCTCACGAATGGTTTCGTCAGCGGCTTGGGCGTTCATGAAGCCTGCGCCAAAAAATGCTGCACTGAGTATAAATTTTGAAATACGATGTTTATTCATCGTTGAATCCTCTTTCTGACCCAGTACACCGACGAAAAAATAATCAAAAATGAATGCTAAAATTTTTCTTGCCCATTAAAATGGTTACCTTTTGTGTGTAAGGTTTTTATTGGAGGTACCTATGTCCCGTAAGCATAAATTATCACTTGCAATGGCGTCTGTTGTTGCTGTTTCGGCTATGTTTGCCGGTTGCAATGAAGAACAGCCCAAGGCTGAATCTAAAACGGCTCAGTCTGAAGTGCAAAATGCACCTGCGGTAAAATCTGCAAAGTCGGTGGTGGTTTATTATTCGCAGACGGGTGCCACGAAAAAGCTGGCGCAAATTTTCAAGAGCGCTCGCAATGCCGATGAATTTGAACTGAAACTTGCAAAGCCGTACCCGTCCACTTATGACAGCACGATTGCGGCGGTCCGTGCAGAACGTGAATCCAAACAGTGGCCCGCTCTCGTGAATGCAAAACTTGATGTGGCAAAGTACGATACGGTGTTCATTGGTTACCCGATTATGTTTGGAACGTTCACTCCGCCGATTTACTCGTTCTTGGACGCTAACGATTTGAGCGGCAAGGTCGTGGTGCCGTTCTGCACTTATGGTAGTGGCGGTCGCAAGGCTAGTGCCGCAGAACTCAAGACTCTTGAACCGAACGCCAACGTGACGCTCGCTTATGGAATTTCTAACAAGCGAATCAATGCCGAAAAGGGCATTGAAACGGCAACTCGTGAGGTCGAAGGTTTCTTTGCTGACCTTGCAACGGGCAAGACCGATGAAATGCTCATGGGTGGGTATTCTGGACAGCGCCCGCTTACGGCTGACGATTCTGCAGCATTTGCCGAAGCAACGAAGGATTACGCTTACCTCAACTTGAAACCGCTCAGCGTCTCTTCGCAGGTGGTCGCAGGCATGAACTATCTCTTCGTTTGTGAAATGAAGGCTTTTGGCGGCCCGGCTACGCAGACGAATGTGAAAATCTTCAAGCCGCTCCCGGGTCAGGGCGAAGCCCAGCTCATTGCCGTAGAAAAGTAAATTTGTCATGCCCGTCCCGGAACAAGTCCGGGATGACAGGCGGGCATCCCCCTTAAAAATCATGAATATGAATTATCTATCATCGGCTCTTGTCATTGCATTTGTTGCCTCTAGCGCATCTCTTGCCGCCCCCAAAGTAAAGAAAAACGAAATCAAGGACGCCCGCGATAAGCAGAAATATCGCACCGTCGTCATCGATGGTCGCAAGTGGATGGCGGACAACTTAAACTACAAGATGCCTGGTAGCACCTGCTATAGGGAAGATGAAGATAATTGCATGGTTTACGGTCGCCTCTACACGTGGGAAGCCGCGCAAAAAGCTTGCCCAGCGGGGTTCCATTTGCCGACGAACGAAGAATTCGAAAGCCTTTGGAAAGCCGCCGGCGGCGATTACAATGCCGGTTACTTGATTAAGGCAAATTACGGTTGGTCTGGCGAAACTAACGGCAATGATACGCTCAAGTTTAGCGCAATGCCCGCCGGCAATATGTTCGACGATGGCACGTACGGCAACGAAAGCAAGTTTGCGTTTTTCTGGAGCTCAAGCACCGAAGGGAGCGAAGCTTCGGTCTGGTACCTCTCTTCAAAATCCATGGGCTTCAGCTACATGATGAAACCCAAGATTTTTGGATTTTCCGTGAGATGTGTAGAATAAAATAAAACCGCGGCCTTCGAAGGTCGCGGAATTTTCTTTTACGGCGCGCATATCGATTTGCATTTTAGCATCTCGCCGCGCATCTTGTTTAGCTCGTAGCTGTCTTTATTTTACGTTTACGCGTTGCACTATCTTGTTGCTCCCTGTGCGTATCTGCACCACGTAAAGCCCTTCGGCAATATCCTTCAAGTCCACCATTCCATTTTCACACTTGGTGCTGAACACGGGACGACCTTGCAAATCGAGCAAGTCGACCTTCGCGGTGGTTTTCGAAGCCAATCCGGTTACGAACAATGTGCGTCCAGCAACGTATGCAGACATCGTCGTTCTGCTGGCGATTTTTGCGATGGCGTCGGTGGAGTCCTTTTTCGTAGAATCCTTGGCTGTCGAATCCTTCTTGATGGAGTCTTGTGCAACGGAATCCTGCTTGACAGAATCCTTGGGCGGTTCGTAAGTCTGGAGTCTCACCAAGATGCTGTCGAATGCGGGCTTCGGTTTTAAATTGTCGTCGTAGATAAGTCCTTTTTGTCTGTTCAAGCCGCCAAGCCAGCTCCATTTATCAGATACGCCCCAAATCAGGTACGTGTCTGCATTTGGTTCTTCGAGAATGATATCGAGGTATTGACGGAATGTTTGCCCCTGACGTTCAAGGTCGCTCTTGCTGACATTGATGCCGCTCTTGAATCCGATATCGAGTTCGGTGATTTTCAGCTTGACATTGAGTTTTGCAAGTTCCTTGGCGAGGGAACGGAGGCTATCCGGCGAACCGATAAAGTGCTTATCGGTGGTGGTGTCTTCCACGTGAGTCTGGGAACCCACGCAATGGATAGGAATGCCGTTTGCAACCCAGCGCTTCACCTGCTCCAGCAAGAAGCCGGCCTTTGCTTTCGGATTGACGCCCTGTTCGAGGTTGTAGTCGTTATAGCAGAGTTCTGCATCCGGGTCTACAGCGTGAGCCCATACGAATGCGGAGTCGATGAATTCCGGACCGATGCCCTGGTACCAAACGGAACCGGTGCGCCACTGGGGCTCGTTGTTGCTGATAGCTTCGTTCACTACGTCCCATTCGGCTACTTTGCCTTTCCAGTGCCCGACCACGTTCTGGATGTGATTCTTGAGCACCTTGAGCAGTTTCTGCTTGTCGTTCTTGTAGTTGTTCACCCAGCCCGGAACTTGGCTATGCCAGGCGAGGGCGTGGCCGCGGACGCGCATGCCGTTTTGCTGCGCGTACTTGACCATCTTATCGCCATTGTTGTAATTGAATCTTCCTTCTTGCGGTTCGGTGGCGTCGAATTTCATCTCGTTTTCGGCAACGACGATGTTGAATTGCTGCTTGTGGATTTGTTCGTAATTGCCGGGCAGGCCGCCGCCAAACCACTGCGAGTTCAGAATCGCTCCGATGTAGATGCCGTTTTTATCTGCAAGGGATCTTAATGTTTCGTCTGCGGCGAAGGCACTTGATATACCTGCGCCAAGAAGGGCTGCACCAAGTGCAATCCCTGAAAAAGTTTTCTTCAAACTCATTGCGTACTCCTTATTTGTTCTTATTAAAATATTTCCAAAAAGGAGAAACGGAACCTATGGTTCCGAAAATTAGCGTTGACTATTTGTCAGTAAAGATAAATTAACATGGTGCGGCGAGACCTCAGCGGTGCGACCTCTGCAGCGCGACTTTCTTTGTGCGTCAGACCGCCACCCGCGGTTGGTCCTAAAATGCTTGATAAATCTTGAAAATCGCGAGAATTTTGCCGATGATGGCCGGAATGCCTGGACACAAGAAGCAGAGGATGACTCTCGTCACGCGGTTCTTCCACCAGCGCTTGACCTGCCAGATGTCGTCTGTAAGCGTTTCCATTTCAGATACGCGCGGTGGTCGTACGTAAACCTGCGTCAGGGCTGTAAAGAATCCAACCCCGATAAGCGGTGTAAGCCCCGTAAACGGAGCCATGACCAGCGCCACAAGTACGGTCAACGGATGGCCGCCAGCGATGATAGCACCGAGCATGGCGCCACCGCCTGTGAGCATTGCCCACTGCAAACTCAGCTGCCCCGCCTTTTCGATGCCTGCGAAATAGCCGACGAGCACGATGCTTGCGATAATTGCGAGCGTGATGGTCCAGCCGATAATCTTCCAGATGGCCGTTCCCTTCGGGATGACAGAGATGGATTCTTCGCTTGGCAGTTCCTTGTCTTCTTCGATGATGCTTGCGATACCGCGCAGGTGACCTGCGCCAATGACGGCGACAATCTTGTTGCCTGGAGCGTTCTTGATCTTGCTTGCGAGGAACTGGTCGCGTTCGTCGATAAGCACCTGCTTCACTTCGGGGAACGTCTTTCCGAACTCCTGCATCATGGAGTTGAGGGCATCCTTTTCCTTGATCTTCTGGAGTTCTTCTTCGCTGATTTCGGTCTTGTCGAAAATGCTTGCGAAAAGTCCGCCCAAGAGGCTAAACTTGCGGTACCATGGCGTGCAAGCCCAGGTGCGCTTGAGCGTAATCTTGATATCGCGGTCAGCAAGGACGATAGGGATATTTTTCTCGTTGGCGAGGTCGACCGCTTCCTTGAGTTCGGAACCGGGCTTTACGCCTGTCTGTGCGCCCATGCGCTTTTGGTATGATCCAAGCACGAGGTTTGCGATGAGGGTCGCGAGCTGCTTTTTGCGTATGACGTCTTTCAAGTCTGTGTTCTTCCAGCGGTTTGGGTCCTGGATGGACTTGAGTCTGCCTTCGTCGAGCTCCACGCAAACGGTATTGGGGTTTTCCGTTTCGATGGTATCGTGGACGAGTTCCTTGGATACTTGCGAAATGTGGGCGGTACCGACAAGGATGATTTCCCTGTTATCCTTGGTGCGGATACGGTAAACGTCAGACTTTTCGCCCGTTACGGGTGCCTTGATTTCTTCAGACTGGGAATTAGATTCGTTCATACGGTAGACGTAATGTAGAAAAAGAACGTGGCAAATTGAGGAAAATGCCAAAAATGGGTACATTTTAAGGAAAAATGGAACATTTATTTGAATGTTTGTGATATTTATGTTTATATTTTGGTAGGATTTTTTTCGGAGGAGTACCCCATGAAAAAATTATTGGTTATTTTATCTGCTATTAGTTTGTTCCTTATGGGCTGTGCAGGCAGCGGTCCGAAGGACGAAGGCGAGGCTTTGGATAATGCCCTCGTATCTTTCACCTCTAGTGTCCAGAGCTCCCGTTGGCAGGATGCTCTTGCCTATGTGACCCCGGACGAAGCTCGCCAGATTGGCACCTCGGATGGCTACGAATTCTTGCCGGAATACCAGACTGCAGCAAGCCGTCTTCCGCTTTCTACGCTCCGCAAGGCTGGTCTTGGCGTCGATAGCGATGGTCGTCTCGTGGGCATCAAGGCTGTCATGGACGAAACCAACGAACGCTACAAAGTTTCCGAAGAACAGGCTAAGGTTGGCACGAACCTGAAGCAGATGGAAGATGACCGCATCAAGCGTCGCATCGAAGAAGGTCAGAAGATTCTTCAGGAAGAAGAAGCTACGGCTCACCAGGAACCGCAGGTTGAAGTTCTCACGAACCGCCTCACGGACGATGAAAAGCGCAAGTATGGCAGCACGGGTGAACTCCTTGCTCCGGAATCCACTCGTGAAGATGGTACTTCTGCTGAGTCCTATAACGGTGACTACAAGTAATTTTTCTTTTGGGTGATTCTTTTTTGTAGATTATATTCCCTCGACATCTTGTCGGGGGATTTTTTGTAGGAGCATGTGATGAATAGTCTTTTTGCTTTGATTCGGAATGTTGCTGGGCTGGGGCTTGCTGCTTTGGCTGTTTCTGCCTGCACCGATGGGTGGAGCGTTGGTCCCGATGACGGTGGCTCCTCTTTCAGCAGGCGATTCCACTATTATTATGAAGTGGACTGCCGTTATGATGCTTTTGATCAGCCATACGACTGCTCGGATACCTATTCCATGTCACCTTCCATGAGTGTTGACCTGCGGATTACACACGATGGCTATGCTACCCTTTGCGTCGATGATAATTGCTCCTACTATAACCCGCGCGATTACGATGTCGGTTACAATCATGGAACGCGCTATTACGATTTTGAGGGTGACTATACCCGCATGGTTGTCTATGCCGATGGCTCCGAAGTCGTCTTCATCAACTCTAACAAAAACGAAGCCTACTATTATTACTACGATAACCCGGACTATTACGATTATTACTATTGATTTATTGGCGCAATTTTCTATTTTTGTCCCCACTCATGAGTAATTCGGAAAATTTTGTTATCGCCCTTGATGGGGGCTCTGGCACAGGCAAGAGTACTACCGCAAAGATTATTGCAAAAAAATTGGGCATTACCTACCTCGACACTGGTGCGATGTACCGCGCTGTGACACTTGCCGCTCTCGATGCCGGTCTTTCCGCTGAAGAAGGCAAGGCTATGGACGAATTGCTCTCTAACCTCACACTCGGGTTTGACTCCGAAAACCGCATCCTCGTTAACGGTGTCTGCCGCGAATCTGAAATCCGTGGCATGCGCGTATCGAACAACGTGAGCATCTACTGCGCCCTCCCGTCGGTCCGCGCCGCAATGACTAAGCAGCAGCGCGAAATTGGCAAGAAACAGAGCTGCATTCTGGATGGTCGCGATATCGGAACGGTCGTTTTCCCCGATGCGAAGTACAAGTTTTTCATGGTGACGGACGTGAAGGTCCGCGCCGAACGCCGCTACAAGGAACTCCTTGAAAAAGGCGAAAAAGTTACCCTCGAAGAAGTCCTCAACAACTTGGTCGAACGCGACCGTCTGGACTCCTCCCGAGCGACCGCCCCGTTAAAGAAGGCGGACGATGCTATTGAAATTGACACTACACACATCTCAATCGAACAACAGGTTCAAAAGATTCTCGACTACGTAGGTGTAGTGGCGTAGCCTGAATCCTTTGTTACCACAACCCAATTAACTAATATGTCTCAAAATCTCAAATTCGGAACTCAAGAAGATCTCGAAGAAATTCTCGCCGCTCAGGGTGAATGCTCCCCGGACTTCCGCAAGGCTAACGCTGACGTCTATGCCGGCATGGGCTGCCTCGAACAGGGCAAGCTCGTCACGGGTAAGATCAGCCAGGTGAACGACCAGGAAGTTCTCGTCGACGTGAACTACAAGTCCGAAGGCGTTATTGATCGCGCCGAATTCAAGGATACTGATTCTCTCGAACTCGGTTCCGAAATCGAAGTGTTCGTCGAAAAGCTCGAAGACGAAGACGGTCGCCTCATCCTCTCCAAGCAGAAGGCTGACTTCGTTCGCGTGTGGGATCGCATCCACGCTGCATTCGAAAACAACGAAGTCGTACGCGGCACTCTCACGAAGCGCATCAAGGGCGGCGTTGTCGTCGACCTCTTTGGTATCGATGCCTTCCTCCCGGGCTCTCAGATCGACCTCCGTCAGATTCCGGACATCAACGCTCTTATCGGCCAGGAATTCGACCTCAAGGTTATCAAGGTCAACAAGGCTCGTCGCAACATCGTCGTTTCTCGCCGTGTTGTTCTCGAAGAAGAACGCAACAAGCAGCGTGGCGACGTTCTCGAAACTCTCGAGAAGAACCAGGTCCGCAAGGGTATCGTCAAGAACATCACCGACTTCGGTGCATTCATCGACCTTGGCGGCGTAGATGGCCTCCTCCACATCACCGACATGAGCTACAAGCGCATCAACCACCCGTCCGAAATGCTCCAGCTCGGTCAGGAAGTCGAAGTCATGGTTCTCGACTTCAACGACAAGAAGGAACGCATCTCTCTCGGCATGAAGCAGCTTAAGCCGCATCCGTGGAAGGATATCGCCGAACGTTATCCGGAAGGCGCTATCGTTAAGGGTAAGGTTGTTTCCATCACTGATTACGGTGCATTCGTCGAACTCGACAGCGGTGTTGAAGGTCTCATCCACGTTTCTGAAATGTCCTGGACCCAGCACGTCAAGCACCCGTCCAAAATCCTCACCGTCGGTCAGGAAGTCGAAGCTGTTGTTCTCAAGGTTGAAGAAGATGCAGAACGTATCTCTCTCGGCATGAAGCAGCTCGAATCTGATCCGTGGGATTCTATCGAAACCGAACTTCCGCCGGGCGCACGCGTCGTCGGTGAAATCCGCAACATCGCTTCCTTCGGCGCATTCGTCGAAATCAAGGAAGGTGTTGATGGCCTCATCCACGTCTCTGACATGTCCTGGACCAAGAAGATCACCCACCCGAACGAAATGGTCAAGAAGGGTGACAAGGTTGAATGCGTCGTTCTCGCCGTCGATAAGGAAAAGCGCCGCATTTCTCTCTCCATGAAGCACCTCACCGAAGATCCGTGGGATTCTATCGATTCCACCTACCCGGTTGACTCCGAAGTCAAGGGCAAGATCGTTCGCATGCTCGACCGCGGCGTCGTGGTTGAACTCGCTGACGGTATCGAAGGCTTCATCCCGGTCTCCAAGCTCACCGCTGAATACATCAAGGTTCCGGCCGATGCATTCAAGGTTGGCGACGAAGTTCCGGCTGTCGTGACCGAAATTGATCAGAACAACCGCAAGATCTACCTCTCCGTTGTTGACTACTTCAAGAACCGTGAATCCGCTGAACTCAAGGCTTGGATGGACTCCCACAAGCCGGGCGAAAACGGCACCACGATTGGCGACGCTGTTGCTCCGAAGAAGAAGGCTTCCAAGAAGAAGGCTGAAAAGTCCGAAGAAGAAGCTTAATTTAGTTTCAAACTAAAGCTTAAAGGAATCCCGCAGGCAACTGTGGGATTTCTTTTTTTTAATTAGTTTGCTATTTTAACTTTATGCAAAAACGTATTCAAGAATTAGATGTTTTGCGTGTGTTGGCAATGTTGTTTGTGGTTACATACCATTTCGCATTGCAATATGTAGCAGAAGGTATCCCTTGCTTTAATTTGTTCTGCACAACAGTAAACTATGATTTTGGGAATATTGCTGTTACACTTTTTATAGCTCTTTCAGGAGGGCTACTTTATAAAAAGTATGGAACAATCGGTTTTTCTGAAAAAGGTGCTTTTAAAGAATTTTATATAAAGCGTTTCAAGACAATCTATCCGCCGTTTTGGATTTTGAGCCTTTATATTCCCTTGACGATGATCCGCCATTTTTTGGCGGATGGCAACGTATTCTTTATGGGGCATCCGCTTAAGCTGTTGTTTACGATAGTGGGCTTTGATGGCTACGTTCGGCAGTATGGCGTTGATACCTATGTTTTTTGCGGTGATTGGTTTGTTGGGGCCATTGTACTTTTGTACTTATTGTTCCCGTTGCTTGCCAAATGCTACCATCATAGGCCTTATTTGACATTGTCTACTCTTGCGGTGCTTTATTCTTGTCAATACTTGATTCCTGCAGAATATGATGATGTGTTTGGTGCCTTACCTGTGACTTTATCTTTGAAATTTTGCGTCGGTTTTATGCTGGTCGAAAACTTGGATCGTTTAAAAGATTTGCGACTCGTTTTGGTTTCGGCTGTAGTGTTTGTTGTGCTCTCGTTTGTCGATATCCCCGGTCGAATCAATACAGATTGCTTGGGGGCTGTAGCCGCCATTGCTCTGTTTGTGGTGGTATTATATATAGCCCCGTTCCTGTTGCGTTTTAGGACGATTCGTCTTCCTGTTCAAAAACTCGCGAAACTTTCTTATTGCGTGTTTTTAGTGCAACATGTGGGCATTGTATGGGCACAAATGGCTTTTATCAAGATTTTCGAAAGAATGCACTGGAACTTTACGGAATGGAATGTTATGGTGCTGCTGTGCCTGACTTTTGCCTTCATATTTTTAGCGTCATGGATTTTAAAGCGGATTAGCGATACTATTGTGAAGTTTTTTACTTTCAGTAATGATTTTACTAAGAAATCTCTAATGACTATTGACCAATGACTATTAACTAAGCTATTTCTCTTTATTTTTCTATCTTGCATTTCATGAATCTTGCTGGAAAGAAAATCCTTCTTGGAGTCTCGGGCGGAATTGCCGCCTACAAGTCTTGTGAACTTTTGCGCCTGTTGCAAAAGAAAGGCGCCGAAGTGCGTGTCTGCATGACTGAAGCCGCCACACAGTTCGTTGCCCCGCTTACGTTTGCAAGCCTCTCCAAATGCCCGGTTTACTTGAAGAACGGCGCCGTCGAAGCGCGCCCTTTCCAACACATCGATTTCCCTCGTTGGGCGGACATGTACCTCGTCGTTCCAGCGACCGCAAATGTCATTGGAAAGTTTGTCTATGGTATTGCCGATGACCCTGTGAGCCTTTGCTTTATGAGCTGCACGGGGCCGCGTTTTATCGCCCCTGCGATGAATGTCGCCATGTTCAATTCTCCGGCAGTCAAGCGCAACCTTGAAACGCTCCGCAGTTTTGAAAATACGTTCGTGATGGACAGCCCGGCGGGTGAGCTTGCTTGTGGTGAAGTCGGCAAAGGCCGCCTCCTCGATCCTGCCGAAATCGTGGAATATCTGGAAGGTGCGAGTGTCATGCCGGACTCCGTTCCGGCATCGCCTATTTCATCTGCGTCAAATTCGTCATTGCGAGCGGAGTATAACGGAGCGAAGCAATCTCCTGCCGCGCAGTACCTTCAAGAAACCGCCTTGCAGGACCTTCCTGCATCCGGTGAACGCGTGCGCCGCGTCCTCATCACAGCGGGTCGCACGGAAGAAGCGATTGACCCCGTGCGTTATATTAGCAACCGTAGTAGTGGAAAGACTGCCGTTGCAATTGCTGCGACGTTCCTTGCGAATGGTTTTGATGTAAGCGTTGTCGCTGGCCCGATGGAAGCTGAATTCCCCGGTGCCGTCCATGTGACAAGAATCAAGAGTGCTTGTGACATGCACAAGGCTGTTCTTGAACAGATGAAAAATGCCGATGTGCTCGTGCATTGCGCCGCTGTGGCGGATTATCGCCCGAAGGTGACCGCTACCGAAAAAATCAAGGATAGCCGTAGCCAGCTCGTCTTGGAACTCGAACCGAATCCGAACATCTTGCGCGATAGCGTCGCTCAAAAGCGTGCTGACCAAATCATTGTCGGTTTTGCGCTAGAAACGGACCACTTTAAGGAACATGCGGCTGAAAAGCTTAAAAAGAGCGGTGCCGATGCACTTCTCCTCAACGCTCCCGTGGCAGCAAACAGCGGTTTCGGTTTTGACGAAGTCCGTTACACCTTGATCCGCGCGAACTCTCGCAATGCACAAAACGCTGCCGAGGTTGAAATTCCCGAGATGAAGATGGGCTCCAAAATCGATCTCGCGCAAGAAATTGTAGATTTTAGCCTTGATCAGTTAAAGAACGCTTAGAGGAACGGTATGCCCGAAGAATTTGATTTTAGCGAACTTCGCAAATATCTGCAAGGCCAAATGGACATGGGCGAGGAGGACTTGCTCCTCGATGAACCGTGGACATTGACCCGTAAAAAGTCCGCCGTTCCTGCTGGGGCTCCGCGCCCAGCTAATCCGATGCCGCAAATGCGCCCGGCAAATCCGGCTCCATTCCCGCAGCCGTCTCAAACGATCGCCCCGAAGAACCCCGCTCCGTTCCCATCTGTGGCGCAGTCTGCTTTCCAGTCTCCTGCGCAGTCTGCATTCCAGCAGTCCGCTTTTCAGCAACCTTCATTCGGCGCTCCCGCGCAACCTGCGCCTTCTCCGCGTCCGGCCCCGGCGCCAAAGCTCGATGCCGGTCTCACGATCGCCCCGCGTGCCGTCAAGAAGACGACTGCCGCGTACGAACTCGCCGATTCCATCGGCGCCTTCTACGATGCGCTCAAGACTGACGCGCTTTATGCGCGTGCCGCGAACGTTGTTCGCTACGAAGGCCCGGAGCACCCGCGCCTTCTGATTCTTCTTGCCGCTCCGAAGCTCGGCGAATCTACAGACAAATTCTTCCAGTCGCCCACCGGCGAAATGCTTGTGCGTTTGTTCGGAAGCCTCGGTTACGCCCCGGAAACCCTTGGAGTTACGTATTTCTACAAAGATGCTCCGCGAGCACTATCTCCGATCCTGCTCGCCTCGCTCCGTCGAATGCTAACAAAGGAACTTTCCTTTATCGCCCCCGAAATCATGATTACCTTTAGCGAGCCGCTTTTCTATGACGTGTTCAGCAAGGGTAAGAACTTCAACGATCTCGCAGGAACAGCGCTTGATTTCAATGGCACAAAGACTGTATCGCTTGTCGATGCCTACGCGATGACGACGGACAAACAGCTCAAATGGCTCACGTGGAAGGTGCATATCCCGCGCAGCGGGCTTTTCACCGCCGCCAAGTAGCTTGCGCATTCCTTTCGCGCTTCCCGCGCACTCTCGCTTTGCGATGTCATGCCCGCCACCGAGCGGGCTTCTCCATTTTATCCCCTTTTTGCCTTATTTTGGGCATCTTCCCAAAAATCAATGTAAATTTTTATTGTATATTTAAATCGGTATAGTTATGTCTGAAGAAAATAATTCCAAGTCGTTTGAAGGTCGCCAAATGCCCGCCGATGTTGAGGCGGAGCGCTGCCTGTTGGGCGGTATTTTGCGTGATCCCGAAGTGATGGGCACCGCAGTGATGGCCATCAGTGACGATGACTTTTTCTACATGGAACGTCATCAGTTGATTTGGAACGCACTTTGCAGTTTGAATAAGGCGGTTACACCTATCGATCCTGTGACGCTTTCGGCGGAACTCACGAAGATGGGCAAGCTCGACATTGTCGGTGGCCGTGAATACATCTTTGAATTGATGGAATCCGTCGCATCGTCGGCGAATGTCCCATGGCAGTTGGAACACCTCCGCAGCAAGGCGGTGCTCCGTAAGCTCATCCGCACGTCTTCCGAAATTATCCGCCAGGCGATGGATCCTGCTTCGACGCCGGATAACGTGCTTCAAGATGCCGAACGCGATATCTTTGCGATTGCCGATAACCAGGTGCGCAACACCTTAAAGTCTATCGACAACTTCGTGGCGCCTCTTCTGGAGCGCATCAACAATCGCAGGGAAGGCGGCATTACAGGCGTGCCTACGGGTATTACGGAACTGGACGAACTCACGAACGGTCTCCAGAATTCCGACTTGATTATTCTCGCTGCCCGTCCGGGTGTCGGCAAAACGTCTTTCGCCATGACCGTTGCTGCAAACGCAGCCATTCGCTACGGCAAGAATGTCGCGTTCTTCAGCTTGGAAATGGATGGCATCCAGCTTGCCCAACGTCTGCTCTGTTCGCAGGCACAAGTGGACCAGAGTAGGCTCCGCAACGGTAAGCTCAATTCTGACGAAATCAAGAAGATTATCGCCGCCGTGACTCCGATTAACCAGGCTCCGCTGTTTGTCGATGACAACGCTGACCTCGGCATCATGGAACTCATGAGCAAGGCGCGTCAGCTCAAACACAAGGGTCACCTCGACCTCCTCATCATCGACTACTTGCAGTTGATGAAGACCGGCAAGGAAGAAAACCGCGCTGTCGCTATCGGTGCGATTTCCCGTGGCCTCAAGATCTTGGCAAAGGAACTGAGCATTCCGGTCATTGCACTCGCTCAGCTCAGCCGTAAAGTCGAAGAAAAGGGCCGTGAACGCCCGCAGCTTTCGGACTTGCGTGAATCAGGTTCTATCGAACAGGACGCCGACATGGTGTGGTTCGTGGAACGCCCGTTCGTGCAGACGCATAAGGACGAAGACCGCTACAAGGCAACGCTCATTGTGGCGAAGCACCGTAACGGTTCTGTGAAGGATATCGATATGAGCTTCGTGCCGGAATACACGACGTTCTACGATGCAACCGACCAGCAAGGTATGGAAGGTGGCGACGAAGATTATCAGTATGGTTCAGATGACGATGGCGGTGGACCGCAGGTTGCCGACTTTGGCAGTTTTTAAGGAAGTGCTATGACGTTGATTCTGAAACCGATAACATGGATAGGGCAAAAGATTGTCGATGCAATCGCCGCTGTTGGCGAGTGCATTTGCATCCTGTTCATTACGCTCAAGCAGTTCCGGTACGTGCATAAGAATCCGTCGCTGATTGTGAAGGAGATGATTTCTGTTGGCGTCTCCTCGCTTCCGCTCCTGTTTGTGACGTCCATCTTTACGGGCATGGTCGCAACCATCATGGCGGAATTCGAATTCCACAATCTCGTGTCCGACAAGTTTGTGGGGACGGCCGCCTGCAAAATGGTGCTTATTGAACTTGGACCGCTCCTTACGGCTATTGTGCTTTCGGGGCGAGTGGGGAGTGCCGTCGCTGCTGAGCTTGGTTCCATGAAAGAGAAAGAAGAACTTTCTGCATACGTGGTGCTCGGACTTGACCCGTACCGCTACCTCGCGATGCCGCGCTTCTTTGCGTTCTTGACGATGATTCCGTGCCTGACCGCCATATCCAATGCGCTTGCGCTGATTGGCGGCTGGATTGTCTGTGTGCTTGCTTTGGATATCACGACCTACACCTATTCGACCGGTATGCAGTACCTGTTCAGCAATATGGACTTGTGGGCGGGGATTATTAAATCGATTGTGTTTGGTACAATCATCTTTGTATTGGCTTATTACCACGGGACGCACTCCAAGCCGGGGGCGCATGGCGTGGGCCTTGCAACGATGAGTGTTGTTGTGGCGAGTTGCCTTATGATTTTGGTTTCTGACTTTATTCTTGATGCGTTCATGTTCTTCTAGAGGTTGTTATGCCGAATGTAAAAATCGATCCGAATGATATTGCGATTCGACTCAAGGGGCTCAAGAAGTCCTTTGGCCCTCAGACGGTTCTTGAAGACGTGAACCTCGACATCCGCCGTGGCGAGACGATGGTCATCATCGGTAAGTCTGGCGGTGGCAAGTCCGTGATTCTTAAGCACATGATTGGACTTTTGCAGCCGGATGGCGGTGAAGTGACTGTCGATGGCGTGACGATCAGTACGCCGCAGTTCTTCGATACGCGTACCATCCGCCGCAAGATGGGTATGTTGTTCCAAATGGGCGCCTTGTTCGATTCTATGGATACAGGCGAAAATATCGCCTTTGCTCTCCGTGAACATCATCCCGAACTCTCTGAAGCCGAGATCCAGAACGTGGTGACCGAAAAGCTCCAGATGATCAACCTCGTACCGTCTTTCCGTACAAAGATGCCTTCCGAACTTTCGGGTGGTATGCGTAAGCGTGTGGCGCTTGCAAGAGCCATTGCTCTGAATCCGGAAATTCTTTTGTACGATGAACCAACAACGGGCTTGGACCCGATTACGAGTGACGTGATTAACGACCTTATTCTCGATATGCAGAGCAAGCTCGGGGTTACGTCTGTCGTGGTGACGCACGACATGGTCAGTGCATTCAAGGTGGCGGACCGAATTGCCATGCTCTTGAATGGTCGAATCATCGAGGTGGGGACCGTCGATGAAATCAAGAATACAAGCAACCCGTATGTGCATCAGTTCATTACGGGCCAGCGCAAAATTTCGGTGGACGGGGAATCGCAAGAATAAAAGAGTGGGGAAAATTATGGATAGGAAAAAATTAATACCGTTATTTCTTTCATCAGCGATGTTGCTCCTTTGGGCTTGTGCCGAAGGCGATATCATGAAAGCCGATGATAGTGATGAAATGATTGCTTCTAAGAGCGATCAGAATTCTAAAAATGCTATAAGCGATGAAGAATTTTTGCAACCTTATTTGGACTACTGCAATAGCAAGGAAGGCAAGAAAAAGGGGTGCGAAGCAGAGATTATAAAAAGCAGTAGCTCGAAGAAGGATGAAAAGAGCAGTGCTTCGGAAGAGGAGTCTAGCTCTTCGAAGGTTAATTCTTCCAGCTCCGGCAAGGGCTCTAGCAGCTCTGCAAAATCTTCTAGCTCCGGTAAGGGCTCTAGCAGCTCTACAAAGTCTTCCAGTTCTGGCAAGAGCTCTTCTAGCAGTGAACCGGCTCCAGTTGTTTCGGGCAAGTGCGACTTGATCAAGCCCGATGTTGTTCATGTCGGTGACGAGATCATTTGGCGATATCTGCCCGATGATAATTCCATTGGTTCTGCCAAGTACGAATGGGATGTGAACTATGAAGTCGAAAAGAGCATTCTCGACGGTAAACTGACGGGTGTTGGTCTGCCTGAACTTATGGTCAAGTTTACGACGAAGGGGCTGAAGTATGGTCCGACGCTGACCTTCGATGGCATTGAATTTGATTGTGAAAACCTCACCGTGGTCGATATTGGTGACGATCCTGTTTCGTCGTCTTCTGTCGCTGAATCCTCCTCTTCTAAGAAAGAATCCTCTTCTTCTTCGGCACCGAAATCTTCTTCAAGCTCCACGCCTATGGGCTATTGTGCCGTAAGCAAGCACGAAATCTTTGTCGGTGAAACTGTTGATTGGTACATCGTCGATAGTGAAGGAAATGAACTTGAAGGAAGGTATAACTGGTTTGACTTAGGTATTTCCGGTGAACTTGTAGAAGGTGAAAAGTCTGGAAAGGGCTCGACTCGAATTACGGTGAGATATACCCAGCCAGGTACTTCTATCTATCCTATGGGGTATTGGAATGGTAAGTATCAGATAGATTGCTCTCGTAATGAGCTTGATGAGGGAAATCTTGATCCTTTACTTGTTATTAAAGCCAAGGTAGAAAGTTCATCCTCTTCTGAGGAGGAACCGGAAGAAAGCTCTTCTTCGACGACAACGCCTAGATCGTCTTCTAGCTCTAAAGCAACCACTTGTGCAGAAGATCCGACCCTCCCAGGTTGCGAGTCGATTGATTTATAAAAGTGTTAAAATACACATTGCTGTATAATTAATTTTACAAACGTCTCGGAATCATAATCCGGGGCGTTTTTTTGTGAAAATCCTCAATAAAAAACACTTACAGTATTTGCATATTGGGGGATTTTAATTTATTTTTCGCCTAAGAGGTTTTTTTATGAATAAAAAGATTTATGGAATGATGGCTTTGGGTATTGCCACAGGTTTCTGGGCATGCGGAAGTGGTGATATTCTTCAGCTGAATGGCGGCGATGATATTATGAACAGTGTGATAGGCGCTGATGAAAACGATGGTGCTGTTATCACGGACCTTATGACAGAAGCTAATTGCCCGGAATGCTTTGCTGGTGGCATGCCATCTAGTTCCTCGAAGAAAGTTGTGGTTACATCTAGCAGTTCTTCGCCTTCTGTTTCCCAGTCTTCTTCTTCTCAGAAGACGGTTAGATCTTCTTCTTCTAGGAATCCGGTTTTGAGCTCTTCTAGTGCTTATGTACCTCCTACCCCGGGTTCATCGACGAGTGTGTCTTCAAGTAGTGCAAAGTCTGGTGCCGGTCAAATTGGTACTTGCGCTCCGCTTAAGTCTACTTATGAAAAAGACGAAGCTGGTGGAAGTACTGGCGTCACATGGAAGTTTACTCGTGACCCGTCTGTTGCCGCAACTCAGTTGATTAGTGCTTCGTTCAACTGGAGCTTTGAAGGCGCAACACCTGATAAGGCTTCTGCAACAGGTGCTAACGGTCTTTCCCAGAGCGTTAAGTATTCGACCTCTGGTCCGCATACGGCAAAGGTTGCTATTAGCATTGGCGCTGCTGTATATCAGGTGGATTGCTCTCCGGTTCAGGTCAATGGCGAACCGATTACAGGTTGTAAGTGCGCTGTTGAAGCTGGGTCTGTTGACTATACCGCAGGCACTCCGGCAAAATGGTCTGTCACGGGCTGCACCACTGGTGCCGGTTTGAACCTCGCTTATGAATGGAATGGCGTTCCTGGTGAAACTACTTATGAACAGACATTCGAAGCTGCAACTTTAGCCTATACTCCGGTACTCAGAGTCGCTAACGATGATAATACGATCATTGATGTGACTTGCCCGGCTGTGAAGGTTACTGAAGGTCCTGAATATAAAATTACTTCGACTCAGGATAAGGTTAATTTCGTTAAGGCTGGTAGCTATGCTGTCGTTGGTAATTTGCCTGCAACTTGGCACAATGCTGACAAGACTTGCACGCTCGTTTGCCAGAGCAAGCAGGAATTCGCATTGTCCTTCGATGAAATTGAAGTTGCTGGTTTCAACTACGTTTCGATTCCCTCCAAGCTGCAGGTGGAGCATACGATTAATGGTTATACAATCCCTGTAGTTGTGACTACGGTGGCTCCGGGTGATACCGTTTCTTGCGGTGTTAACTGGTAACTCCTAATAAATTCAATAAAAAAGACCTCCCATCCGGGAGGTCTTTTTGTATGCTTCGTTGCTTATAAAAAGGAAGCCCGCTTTCGCGGGCCATCATATTAGCGTCTAATAATCAATAACTATTGACTAAAGACCAATGACTACTCTTTATCTCCCTTGAACTTAGCAAGGAACGTCTTTGTTTCGTTTGCCACGATTCCAGAGAGAAGGATAAGTGCAATGAGGTTCGGGAATGCCATCAAGCCGTTGAAGATGTCTGCGCTAGTCCAGACTGCGCTTACAGTGAGATACGGTCCAATGAAAATCGCGAAGATGTAGAGCCAGCGGTAGGTGAGTATAGCCTTCTTGTCCCTGCGTCCGAGCAGGTATTGCAAGCACTTTTCAGAGTAGTATGCCCAACCGAGAATCGTTGTGAAGGCGAAGAACACGAGAGCTGTTGCAAGGAAGTACGGAGCAATCACGGCGCCGCCCGGGATAATGGAAAGGCCGCGGGAGAATGCTTCCATCGTGATGTTCACGCCTTCGAGCCCGAGCTTCGGATCCCAAGCGCCCGAGACCACAATGGCAAGGCCCGTCATCGTACAAATGATAATCGTATCGAAGAACGTGCCTGTCATGCAGACAAGGCCCTGACGCACAGGTTCCTTTGTCTTTGCGGCTGCAGCTGCAATAGGTGCAGAACCGAGGCCCGCTTCGTTACTGAAAATGCCACGAGCGATACCTTTTTGCATCGCAACAAAGATAGAACCGACAACGCCGCCAGTGACTGCAGACGGATTGAACGCTGCCTTCACAATCGTTTCGATGGCAGAAGAAATGTGCGAGAAGTTGAGGAGCAAAAGGAGAATGCAGGCAATGATGTAGATGATTGCCATGATGGGAACAATGTACATCGAGACTTTTGCAATGCGCTTGAGACCGCCGATGATGACGGTTGCTGCAAAGATCGTAACGAGGAGGCCTGCGATTGCTGTGGTGACACTCACGGAGTTTCCGCCGATGTTGACAAATTCAGCGGCGTTCGGGGTGAGGCGAGCCATAGCGCTCGTGATGCCGTTGACCTGCGTGATGGTGCCAATGCCGAGCAGGCCAGCGCACATGCCAAAGATGGCAAAAATCACGGCGAGCCATTTCATGTTCCAGCCAAAGCGTTCCTTGATACCCGTTTCAATGTAATAGAACGGACCACCGAGAACCTTGCCTTCCTTATCGACTGTGCGGTACTTGACGGCGAGCAAGCCTTCTGCATATTTTGTAGCCATGCCGAGGAATGCGGCGACTTCCATCCAGAAGAGGGCGCCCGGGCCACCGGTGCCGATTGCGGTTGCTACACCGACGATGTTACCCGTACCGATTGTGGCGGCGAGAGCCGTGCAGAGCGCTCCAAAACTGGATACTTCGCCTGCGCCGTCTTTTTCGCTGTGCGCCATGAAGCGGAGTGCGTTGTGCAAGTTCATGACCTGCAGACAGCCGAGACGGATGGTGAGGAGGATACCTACAAAGAGGATGATGACAATGAGGGGAACGCCCCAGACGTACCCATCGATAGCATCGAGAATGGAATTGAGTGTTTCCATAAGTTGTCCTTGATGTTAAGGGGTTTTGCCCCAAAAATAGAAACTATATGCTCGTTAGCGTTTTGACATCCGCTTCATAGTCCACTCCATCAATATCGAAACCGTTTGTCGCGAGAAAATCATGGCGGTATCCTTCGAGGTCACCCACTTCGGCGAGGTTCTCTTGCGTGACTGTTGCCATGCGCTTGTCCACTTCTGCCTGGACTTTCGGATCCAATTCATAATCGTCGATGCGGATGAGGTGATTCTCGTCCGTCGGGACTTTGGAACCCGTATAAAGTCTTTCGGTCATCAAGCGTTCCATCTGCTCGATGCAGCCCTCGTGATTTCCCATTTCCTTCATGACCTTGAAGAGCACGGAAATGTACATCGGGATGATGGGGATGACGGCGCTAGAGCGCGTGACAAGTCCTTTGTTCACAGAGACATAGGCTTCGCCGTGGAGGTCGTTTTGCAATTCCTTGTGGAGTTCCTGTGCGGTTGCTTCGAGGTGCTTCTTGGCGCCACCGATTGTACCGTCGCGGTAGATGGCGTGCGAAAGTTTCGGGCCGATATATGAATAAGCGACGGTCTTCACGCCTTCGGCGAGAACGCCTGCCTCTTTGAGCTTGCGTACCCAAAGCGCCCAGTCTTCACCGCCCATGACTTTGACTGTATTGGCGGCTTCTTCGGCGGTGGCGGGTTCTGCGCTGATGGTGCTGATCTTTCCGCTGAGGCAGTCAATCGTGGCGCCTGTGAATACTTGACCAATCGGCTTCAAGACGCTGCGGTAGATTGTTCCGTTGTCTGGATCAACGCGCACGGAGCTTGCGACACTGTAAACGAGTAAATCGACTTTCTTGTCCATATTCTTGAGTGTGTCGATAACGTTTTGGCGCATTTCGTGCGAGAACGCGTCTCCATTGAACGTCACGGTTTCAAGGCCCGCTTCTTTTGCGAACTTGTCGAAAGCCATGTTGTTGTACCAGCCCGGCGTGCCTGTCTTTTCGCGGGATTCCCCGATTCCACCGTCGGAGCCTTCCTTTTCGAAAGAAACGCCGATAGTTGAGGCTTTGTAGCCAAATGCGGCAACAATGCGGCTTGCAAGTCCGTAGCCGGTAGAGCAACCGAGGACGAGAACGGTCTTCGGTGCATCGGCAGGAATGCTGCGCGTAGTGAACTTCTTTTCGATAAATTCAATTTGGTGTTTGACGTCGGCAGCGCAGCCCTTCGGGTGGGCGTTAATGCACATGTTGCTGCGGATCAACGGTTTAATAATCATAATGACTCCTATTTTGACGCCCGCAACTTAGCAATTAACAGGAGACTCCGCTGGTTTCTTGATAAAAAAGAACTTCTAGAAAAGTAACTTTGTAATATCGCCGTAGTATTTTTGGAAGTAAATTGGGCCCGCGAACAGTTAAGCCATCCAATATGGAGCTTAATTGCAAAGATTCAATTTAATTTTATACGACTCAATTTGCTATTTTTTGTCATAAAAGAAAATATGGATTTAAAGAGGAATCTATGACTGAAAAAAGTCCTGTCCGTGTACGCTTTGCTCCGAGCCCCACGGGTTATTTGCATGTCGGTGGCGCACGTACGGCAATCTACAACTACTTCTTTGCGAAACACATGGGTGGCACGTTCTACCTGCGCATCGAAGATACTGACCGTAAGCGCTATAACGAAACGGCTCTCCACGACTTGATGCGCGACCTCAAGTGGCTTGGTCTCCAGTGGGATGAAGGTCCAGGTTGCGAAGGTGACTGCGGTCCGTACTTCCAGAGCGAACGCCTGGACATCTACCATCGCGAAATCAAGAAGCTCTTGGATGCCGGTTGCGCTTACTACTGCTTCTGCACGGAAGAGCGTTTGCAGGAAGTCCGCGCTGAACAGGAAATGTCTCACGTGCCGGTCACTGGTTATGACCGCCACTGCCGTAACATCAGCCGCGAAGAAGCCGAGGCCCGCATTGCCGCTGGCGAAAAGGCTGTCATCCGCTTTAAGGTCCCGGAAACGGGCGTCACGGAATTCGATGACATGATCCGTGGCCACATCAGCTACCAGAACGAACTTCTGGATGACCTCGTGCTCATCAAGCGCGACGGCTATCCGACGTACCACTTCGCAAGCGTTGTCGATGACCACTACATGGGCACGACGCATGTGCTCCGCGGTGATGAATGGATTAGCTCCACGCCGAAGCACGAACTCTTGTACAAGGCCTTTGGCTGGCAGCCGCCTGTTTGGTGCCATCTGCCGGTGATTCTCGACAAGAACGGCGGTAAGCTTTCCAAGCGCAAGGGTGCCGCTTCTGTCGGTGACTTCCGCGACCTCGGCTATTTGCCGGAAACGCTCGTGAACTACCTCGCGCTCCTCGGCTGGAATCCGGGTGACGACCGCGAAGTGATGAGCGTCAAGGAAATGATTGATTGCTTCACGCTCGAACGCATCAACCCGAAGTCCGCAAGCTTCGACGAAAAGAAGCTCCAGTGGATGAACGGCCAGCACATCCACATGTGCGATGACGAATTCCTCAAGAACATCATGGTTGATGGCCTCAAGGCTATGGGTGTTGATACGAGTGCCGAACCGAACGAACGCTTGCTCGAAATCGTGAAACAGCTCAAGCCGCGTGCGCATTTTGTGCAGGATCTCGCAACGATGGCAAAGTACTTCTTTGTCGCACCAACGGAATACGACGAGAAGGGTGCGAAGAAGCATTTCGGCGAAGGCTCCAAGGAAATCGCAACGCTTGTGCGCAACATGCTCGCCTCCATCGAAGACTTCAAGACTCCGGTGATTGAGAAGGGCTTCTACGACCTCGCCGAACGCTGCGGTCACAAGGTCGGTGAGCTGGTGGGCGCTCCGCGCCTTGCCGTGTCCGGCGTGACTGCTGGTCCGGGTCTCTGGGAAATGTTCGAAATTATCGGTAAGGAAGAAGTGCTCCGCCGCATCGACGTGGCGCTTCCGCTGATGAAATAAGCTCGATTAAAAAATGCGTCAGTATTTCCCTTACAGATTGTACTCGCAGCAACTGTACTGCCGGCAATGCCAGCAGGCAGTTCGCCATGACGTCTGCGCCATGGACGAGTACACGACGTATGGGGGAATGGAACGCGGTATCCCGTTGCTTTGTGTTTGTACTCACTGCGGAACATATCATGTGGCATTCTCGCAAGAATTTGCGTTTTGCCATAAGGATGATCCGCAATCCGAGTATGCAAAGGTCTACGGACACAATCGAATTTTCCCGGGCGATTGGCTTTATTTTGACGGGGCTGCACGCCCTTGTGTCGTCAAGAGTTTTTTCCAGACTAGGGATAAGGAAGTTGTCGTCTATAAAAAAGGACCTGAGGATGCAAAGTACGAGGGACCAAAAATTCCGATAGACCATGAGGCGTCGCCCGAAGGTTATCGGTTATTGCCTGCCCAGTGTGTGAACACGTTGCTGGGGGACCATGTCTACCATGTCATCCGCAAGCAGTTTGGTATTGCCATTGGAGTCGTCAAAGACGAAACCAAGGACAAGCTTGTGGTGAAAATGGATGACGGTCTAATCGTCTTTATGAGCTATCCGCGTTATGCGGAAAATCCGCCGAATCAAGAAGTTGTTTCTGTTGTGCGTAAGCACCTGGAACTTTTGTCGGATGGGCTTAGTGAAGAGGTTTCCGTTGAAGCGGGGCAGGGTATTGTCTATTTGCGTGGCTTTGTAGAAAGCCTTGCGACAAAGCGAAAAATACAGACCAAAATTGGTGAAATTGCGGGACTGCGCGGTTGTGTGAACATGGTTCGCGTCCGCAAGAATTCCAAGGTTTCCGACGAGGACTTGGAACGACAAATTTGGGATGTTTTGGATGATATTGCTCATCCGATTTTCAAGTATAGTGTCAAGGTAAAATCTGGCGCTGCAAAGGTGACGTTCTATTACGAAGATGAAGTTTATCCCGATGAACTGAGGTCTCGTATTGAATGTATTCCTGGCATAGTCTCATTGAATATGCATGGGACTGCGATTCTAAAAAAGAATCTCGGTAAAAAGGACCTTTGCCAGAAAATTATGGATAAGCTTGCGTCATACCGCTTCTTGAAAAATTCGTTTGTTCATGTTACGTACGTGGGCAAGCGTTTCTTGGTCGAGGGGCGTGTGGGCAATATTGCTCAGAGAGAGTTTGCGCTATTGGCTGTTGCTGGTTTTGCGCGGTCGGTAGCGGTGGGTAACCGTCTAAGAATTTTAAAAACTTAGGAAAAAGAGGAGTGAAAAATGGCTACAGGATATGAAAAGATAAATAAGATTAAATGTAAGCTTCGTGTGCCGATGACGGTGTCGATGCTTGCACAGGCGATGGATTGCGGACCGAGAACTATTTTCCGCCATTTAAATGCACTAGAACAGGAAAATTGTGGTCTCCATAAGTTCAAAAAGGATGGCGAAACTTTTTACGTTATTCAAACCGAGCAGAAGGTGGACTTTAACCAGAAAATCGTCAAGCAACTTGAAAAGTTGAAAAAGACGATGAACGATACAACGCCTTTGGACTTGAAAAACCGTAAGCTCATCGATAGCGTTATTTCGTCCATGCAGACAACGGACCCGGATGGATTCAAGGCTGAAGCGATTACGCTTGATCCGAACTACATTATGGATTATGGCCCGTTCTGCGACCATAAGGCTCAAGATACGATGGTCTCGAAGCTTTTGTCTGCAATTCGCGAAGGCTTCAAGATTCGCATTGTGTACAGAAGTACAAACGAAGAAACGGAAAAGAAAACCATTGAAGTTTGCCCGATTAAGCTTGTGATGCGTATTGATACGCTTTATCTGATTGCTGCCGATGAAACGTATGCCGAAACGCATATCTTTAAAAATTATCTTGTCGAAAATATCATGAGTGTGGTCCAGACGAATAACTGCGCCATGACACTTCGCGAACCGTTCTGCGTTTATGAACACTACAAGTATGCTTTTGGAAAGTATGTTTCCAAGGAAGACCCGCAAACGGTGACACTCCTTATCAAGACGGGCTGGCTTAAGACTCAGTTTAATAAGTCCCGTTTCTCTCCGGCTGCCGAAATCACCGAAGATAAAGACGGCAATATGATTGTGACGCTGAAGCTCCGCTTGACTCCGGACTTTAAAACATGGCTGTTTGGCGTGTTGCCGGATGTGAAAATTCTGAAGCCGGAATCTCTGCGCACAGAAATGATTGAAAAATTGAAAAATACATTGAAGGACATGAAGGCGTAGTAATGGATTACCGTCTTTCTGATTACAACTTTGAATTCCCGAAAGAATTAATTGCCTCCCGTACAGCGGGCAAGGGCAAAACTCATATTCTGTACTGCCCCAAAAATGGCGGCGAACGCCGCATCATGAAGGCTCCTGAAATTGTCGACCTGTTCCGCCCAGGCGATTGCCTCGTGGTAAACAATACCAAAGTGATTCCTGCTCGCTTGTATGGCGAAACGCAATTTGGCGGTCAGGTCGAAGTTCTCTTGGTGCAGGCGTTAAATCCGTCCGAAGCGGGCGAGGCGCGCTTTGAAGCTAAGGTGCATCCGGGAAAGGCTTTCCAGGTCGGGCGTGAACTCAAGCTCGCTGGCGTGCGCACGTTCGTGGAAGAAGTTCATGAAGAAGACGGAAACCGCGTTCTCCGTTTTGAGAAGACTCCTGCCGAGATGGAAGAGGTCATGAACAAGGAAGGGCACGTTCCGCTGCCGCCCTACATAGACCGCCCCGATGACGAAGACGACAAGAAGGCATACCAGACGATTTTCGCAAAGTATGCTGGCGCTGTGGCCGCACCGACCGCAAGCCTCCACTTTAGCGAACAAATGCTCGAAGACTTGAAGGCGAAGGGCGTGTACGTTGCTGAAGTCACGCTCCATGTGGGCCCGGGAACGTTCCAGAACATCTCTGTCGAAGATTTCACGCAGCATAAGATGCACGGCGAGCATTACGAACTCACCAAGGAAAATGCCGACATCATCAACAAGGCGAAGCGCGAAGGCGGCCGCATTGTAACAGTCGGTACTACAAGTACGCGAGTGGTTGAGACTATTGCCGATGCCAACGGATTCTTGAAACCGCAAAAGGGCGTGACCTATGCGTTCTTCTATCCGGGATACAAGTACAAGATTGTGGACGGTCTTTTAACCAATTTCCATTGGCCAAAGAGCTCTCTTATCTTGCTCGTGTCCGCATTCTATGGTCGCGAAAACACTCTTGATGCATACAAAATGGCCGTAGAGAACAAGCTTAAATTGTTCAGCTACGGCGACGGAATGCTGATATTGTAAGGAATTATTTTGCAGGCGTTTCGGATTCCATTTCGAGCGCTTGCGGAATCTTTTCGTCCTTGCAAAGGATTTCTTCGCGAATCTTAAATGTGAAGTCCTCCAGGTTGTTTTCAAACATCTTCTGGAAGGGCTTCTTTTTTTGTACGCGTTCCAAGGCGCAAGAGCAATAGTTGATGCGCTGGATTAGCTTCACATCGTCTGTCGGCGTGTCGTGAGAGAATACGCATTCGTGCATGATGGCGTATTCCATGGAACGGTCATAACGGAATTTGCACTTGTTCGGAAGGTCCGGCTGTGCTGCAATTTTTTCAATGATTTTTTCGGTCGGAATCTTGCTGCTAAACCAGTTGTTGGCCTGGTAGCCTAAGAAAAAGAACAGCAGGCATACGATGATGCGAATGGTGTTTCTTCTGCGGTAAGCCATTCTGTTGAAACTGCGTTCCAGAGCGGCAAACGTCATGGTCGCGTGTTTCTTGACTTCGTTCAAATCATCGTTATCGCTGTTGTTTACGTTATTGTTGTTTTCAATCATGCTTCTTCAAGTGCCCATACTTCTGGATAGGTGCGGTACGTATTTGCATAGTCGAGACCGTAACCTACCACAAATTTATCTTCAATTTCAAAACCAACGAAGTCGGCATGGTAATTCACCGTTCGTCTTGATTCCTTGTTCAACAGTACGCAAGTCGTGATGGATGCGGGGGTGTAGTCCGCGAGGGCTTTCACGAGGGAATACATCGTGTTGCCAGTGTCTAGAATGTCATCAATCAGCAAAACGCGTTTGCCCTTGATGTCGAGACCTTCAAGGCCCGAAATATGGACGTTTGCGTTTGGCTTGTCGGATTCGCCGTAGCTTGACGCCTTGATAAATGCAATGCGCAATTTCGGAGTCGCGATACGGCGAGACAAGTCGGCGGTAAACATGTAGCTGCCGGTAAGTGCAGATAAAATCACGTCGAAATCAAACGCCTTCAGTTCAGAGGCGAGTGAGTCTACGCGCGCATTTATCTCTTGCGCTGTAATGAGTGGGGCGCTCGGCAGCTTGTACATTAAACCACCTCGAAGTTCAGCCATTGGAACATCGGCTTGAGGGCCGCAAACTTTCCGTCAGGTTCTGCCTTGTATTGCTTGTAGATGCCAAAGACGTGGTTTTCAAGAGAAGTCTTGTTGATGAAAATCTTCAGCCAATCGGCGACCGTGATGAGGTCGGTGATGTAGTTGAGCGTTTCTTCGTTGAACTTCTTGGAAACTTCATCGATGAGGAGCGTGAGCTTGTGGAAGAACATGTGGCCAAGCCCGCCAAAGCTAAAGTGCGTGTTGAGCGCTGTTGCTTCGGTGATGAGCTCGTGAATTTCTTCGATGTTCGCCTTGTTGTGCTCGTTCAGCAACTGCAATG
The DNA here is from genome assembly GCF_900142945.1 of Fibrobacter sp. UWB7. Taxonomy (NCBI): domain Bacteria; kingdom Pseudomonadati; phylum Fibrobacterota; class Fibrobacteria; order Fibrobacterales; family Fibrobacteraceae; genus Fibrobacter; species Fibrobacter sp. UWB7. The sequence continues at coordinate 40,863 of NZ_FRCO01000008.1, read as the reverse complement.
CTGCATGGTGAATGCGTGCGTTGATTTCCACCGTGAGGATCTTTCTCATTGTGTCCGGCAAGGTATGGTCCGGGTCGGCAAGGCTGTCGATGGAAATGCCATGGTTCAGCGCAAAGCCGGAGAACGACTTTGTGATGTTCTCGAGGTGCATCTGCGTGGAAAGCTGGTTGATGCGCTTCAGAGAATCGCTCGCGAGATTGCTCATGCGGACAACGTATGCTGTCGGATAGAGCTCGTGGAGCTGTTCCGTCGTCATGTTCGTATTTTCAACAAACGTGAGACCGCTTTCCTTTTCTTCGCCCATTGCCACAATGATGTTCACACGGCTGAGCTGGTCTGTGACGACCAAGTTCGTGGTCACGCAAGATTCGCCGAGATCGTTGTCCTCGTAAGATGTGCGCACGAGCGTCTGGCGACGGCGGGATGCAATCTTTGTGGCGGTGATGCGGGAATCCTTGTTGAGGTAGTCTTCTTCGAGTTCGAGGTGGTAAATCGCAGCGCGTTCTGCCATCTGCTTGATGACGGACGGGACGTTTTCTTCGGCGTACTTCGTGAAGACTTCGGCGCCGTTCCACTTGTGTTCGTTACTCGTGGCGCGAGCGAGAATGTACAGAATTTCGCTCTTGAGATTGTCGCCCATCGGGAGGAACGGCTTCAAGAGTTGCATGGCACGGAGGGCGTAACGCATGTTCTGCACCGGTTCCAGACCTTCGATATCGTTGAAGAACCAGCCGCAGCTCGTGAAGCTGAACAGGCAGAACTTCTGGATTTCGAGGAGTCGGATGGCCTTGGCGCGGTCTTCCGGTTTTTCGTAATCCTTGAGTGTGTCCTTGAGGTACTGTTCCTTGCGGGATTCGTCTTCAGGGGCGACAATCACCTGGATGTAGTTGTTGCGTGCTTCCCACGGATCAATCTTCGAAATTTTTTCGAATTCGCGAACGAAGATGTTGTCGGCGACTTCCTTGAGATGGTTGAATGCATCGCGGAGCGGGCCTCTCCATTTCTGGTTCCAGTTGGCGCCACCACCGGTGGAGCAACCGCAGTCTCTGTACCAGCGGCCTACGCCGTGAGCGCAGCTCCAGGCACAGCCTTCGCCGTAGAAATTCTTGAGTTCGACTTCGTGCTTGGGCGGGAACTTTTCGAGGAACCAGCCGTAGTTCACCGGAACCATGTTGTTCTGCGGGGCGAACTTGTTGTAGAGCCATGCGGCGCACATGTCGCCAAACGGTTCATGGTGGCCGTAAGATTCACCGTCAGTGCCGATGCTTACGAGCTGCGGATCGCTGCGGTTTGCGTCCCAGGCGCTTTCAATGCGGTGGCCGAATGTTCCGGCATCGCGGAGCAAATGTTCAAAGCCGACGGCACTCGAAAGCCATGGGTTGTAGAAGAACACGTCGAGGTAACCGTCACAGACGAGGTTGCCTTCCTTGTCGCGCGGGTAAATGCGGTACGGGCGCGTGGTATCGATATTCGTGTTGCTGCAATCGGTCCACTTCTTGTCGCCAAACTTGCGGAACTTGTCAGCCTGCGTGGGCGAAAGAATTGTGTACTTGATGCCTGCCTTGATGAGCTCGACAACAGTTTCAAAGTTGATGGCTGTTTCGGCAAGCCACATGGCTTCGGGCATGCGACCGAAATGGAACTTGAAATCTTCAATGCCCCAGCGGATTTGCGTACGCTTGTCTTGCGTGCTTGCAAGAGGCATGATGATGTGGTTGTAAACTTGTGCAATCGCATTGCCGTGCCCGTTCATGCGTTCCTGGCTGCGCTTGTCGGCGTCTTGAATGCGCTTGTAGGTGTCGGGCGTATTGGTGCGGATCCAGCCCATGAGAGTCGGGCCGATGTTGAAGCTCATGAAATCGTAATTGTTTACGATATCGACAATTTTGCCTTTAGAATTTAAAATACGGCTTGCGGAGTTCGGGCTATAGCACTCGCTTGCAATGCGTTCGTTCCAGTCGTGGAACGGACGTGCGCTTGGCTGGTTCTCGATAACACCAGTCCAAGGATTTTCGCGAGGGGGCTGATAAAAATGTCCGTGAATAGTAAAGTAAAGGGGGTTCTTTTCGGTCATGGTTTAAAAATAGAAAAAAGGTTCAAAAGTGAACCTTTTTTTTAAAATACATGTTGTAACGCACACTATTTTAAGCGCAAAACCTGCATAGTATTGTGATGTCCGACACTAGCCTTGACAATGTAGTTGCCGGCGGCGAGCGATTGGATGCTTAAGCTATGCGTTCCTGCCGAAATTTGACCTTGCAAAAGTGTAGCAACTCGGTGTCCGGTCAGGTCAAAAACAGTGACGGTGGCATTGCCGTTTTGATTCGTGGAAAGCGAAAGCGACTTGCCATTTATGGTAATATTTACTTTGTTTGTTGTAATGCGTTTTGCTATGGGATTGCGGACAGAAATTTTGTCCCAACCTGGCATGTCATCAAGAGCGATGATGCGCTTGTCATCGAGATTCCTCTTCCACATTTCTGTGGTAGTCTTTTCCAAGAAGTTTCCACTCCAGGTCTGGCTCCACGTCATCCAATAGCTCCAATTGGCCTTGTCTTCGGCAATGCTGTCGATGTCCGGAATGGCGCCGTTTTCGCTCAATGCAATCATCTTGTTCGTGCCCACATCGCTCACGATTTTGTTGTAGTAGTTTGCACCGGAATTGTGGTCGTTGAGCGGGTCGTAAATGTCAACAGCAACGATGTCCACGTATTCATCGCCCGGATACCAGCTAGCATTGAGTGCGGAGTAATCGTAACCAAATTGCGGGTCGGTATTGATGTTCCAAACCCAAAGCAAATTCTTGAGGCCGTTTGTTTTTACCATGCGGTCAAAGACGAGTCGGTAAAGTTGTTTGTAGCAATCGCCGCTGCCGACGCCCCACCAGAACCAGCCACCGCTGGCCTCGTGCAGGGGGCGCCACACGACGGCGATTCCCTTTTCCTGCAGTTGCTTGAAGTAGCCCGAAACGATATCCACGTCGGCGACGATGTCCTTGTATTCCTGCGAGGTCTCGTCGATGTCCTGGCACTTGTCGCCCTTGAAGGCCTTGGTGTAGTTGAAGCAGGTGTTGGTTTCACTTGTTCCCATGACGTCTTCGGTGCAGCCGGGGTTGTTAAAGCCTGCGGGAGTGCCCTGCGTGTAGAACACGGTGTCTTCCCCGACCTTCCAGTGCCAGGTATAAGTCGGAATGCCGCCCATTTCCCACAGCTGCTCGGTCATCACCAGGTTGTTTTCGGTGTAGCCCTTGAACCAGCCTTCTTCGTGGTGACCGCCTGCCGCAAACAGCATGTCGAAGCCGCCAATGGCGGGGTAGTGCCCGCTACGCTTGTAGAATTCGGCGATGTCGGTCTGGCCCTTCCACGAGACTTCCTCGTCGCTGAACTTGCAGGAATCCGCGGGCGTGCAGCCGCCAGGCGGAATGAGCCGCATGTTGCCGTAATCGTAGTTGAAATTCTGGTCGCTGATCATCATGCCGCTAACGGTCTTCTTGCCGAAATTTTCGCGGAGGAAGGTGTAGACCTTGCGGGCCGATTCCGTCGCGTTCGGTGTTACCGGCAATTCGCTAATCTTGAATACCGCGTCGGGGTGGCGTTCGACGGTAATGTAGTCCACGCCGAGAGCCTGGTTACCCACGGTAATCTTGTTTTCGCCGGCCTTCATTTTGGCGGATGCCGAAACCACGTAGCTCGAATCGCAATTACGCGGAGTCGTGAGCATGGAACCTACATCGACACCGTTGACCGCGATTTTAGAGGTGGTCCAGTCGTATTGCTTGATCAGAACCTTGGTGGTAATGTCGTAGACGGCGGTTTCTTCGACCTTGACGGTGAATGTGATGCCGCTAGGGTCTGCTGTCTTTGCGTATTTTCCGCCCGAATAATCAGCATCTTCGACAACAGTTGCGCCAGCCAAATCTTCGGCTTCGTAAGTTGTCGGTGCGGCTAAAGCTGATGTTGCCGCGACTGCGGTGACAAAAGCCATTGCGGAGCAAGCGCCCGCGATTGTTTTACATCCCATATCTACACTCCAATATTTTTTGTATTGTCATCCCAGCTTTATGCCGGGAACGTTGTTTTTTGCATTGTCATCCCGGACTCTGTTCCGGGATCGGTATTCTCAATTATTTTACCAGAATTCTTCCGTTCTGGTTAAATCCATTGCCTTGCACTTTCACGAGGTACTGCCCAACCGCAATTCCATTCAAGTTGATGCTAGCATTTGCACCATTGATAGTGCGGCTCATTACCTGATTGCCCTGCATGTCGAAAATTGCAACTCTTGCGTTGGCGTTTGCAGCAACGCTCGGAATGCTCACTTGCAAATTCTTGCCGATAACAGACAAACTTGCGGCAATGTTCTGCGAATGTAACGAATTCTTGATTTCTGTTGGCGGTGGCGTGACGATTTCGTACTTGTCCCATCCCGGCATATCTTCGAGCGTCAAGGTATATTCGTTGTTCATCACGATTTTCCAGCTTTCGGCATTGTTATCGTTTGCCCAGCCTTCCATTGCGTAGTCGCCATACCACGGCATGAACCAGCTCCAGTTGGCGCCATCGGCCTTCATCTCGTCAGGGTAGGGCACAGAACCATTTTCGCTGAGCGCGACAATCTTTTTGCCGCCGAAAATTTCCTTGACCGTCTCAAAGCTGCCGATGAGGCTGGAGTGGTTGGATTCACGTGGGTAGTAATAGTAGTCTCGGCCCACAACGTCCACGTATTCATCGCCCGGATACCAGTCGAGGGCGTCGCTCGCTTCATCGGTGGTCCACACCCAAATCAAGTTGTGCAAACCTTTCTGGTTCACGAAAATATCGAACATGAGCTTGTACAAAGCAACGCATGACTTGGCGCCATCGGTACCCCACCAGAACCACTTGCCGCTAGCTTCGTGGAGCGGGCGCCAAAGAACGGCGACGCCTTCTTTTTGCAAAGTCAAAAGCGAGTCGGCAATCATTTCCATATCGCGGACCATTGCCTTGTACGCATCGCTATCGGTTTTCCACTTACCGGTGGCTTCATCGTAAGCCTTGTTGATGCTGAATTCGGTGTAGGGGTCGTTTCCGCTCGACTGCGTGTAGAACGCTTCGACTTCGTGCATCGGGTCTTTCCAATGCCAGTTGAATTGCGGAATGCCACCTGCTTTCCAGACCGTCTTTGCCATTTCAAGCGAAGCGTGCGTGTATCCCTGATACCATTGCTGGTCAGAATTCTTGCCCGAGGCATGCAAAAAGTCAAAACCGACGAGGACCACGTTCTTGCCGCTTGCTTGGTTGATGTAGCTGAGTTCGGTTTGCGTTTCGTAGTTTTGCGGGGTGTACTGGCCGTTGTTTTCGAACGGGCGTTCCGTCATGACGCCGCTAATCACGTGCTTGCCGAAATTGTTGAGCAAGAAGTTGTAGAGTTTCTGTGCGCTTTCGGTCGGTTCAGGTGTGACCGGAGTCGGTGAAATGTTCCACGGGCTAGCTTCGTATTCTGTGAGTTCGATGTAATCGAGATTGACGTAACCCCAGCTGTGGACGATACCTATCTTGTTTTCGCCTGCGGTGAGTTTGATTTTGCCCGCACCTTTGATGGTCGTGAATTCGTCAGAGATTCCAAAAGAAATCTGACCTGCAGAAACTCCATTGACGGTCAAGTTCTGGATTTTGTTGGTCGATGTTGAGGGGATTTGGTATGTGGCCCAAAGTGTGTAATAGCCCGTTGCGGGGACTGTCACTTTGAACTCCAAATTGCCGTCTTTCATATCGACGGATTTTCCGCCCGAAGCTTTGGCATCTGTAATCACGACGACTTTGTGGTCATCGGCGAGGACGGCGTCTTCGGCTTCTAAACGGATGGGGGTGGCAGCAAATGCGGTGCCTGCGAGTGCTGCGACAGTTGCCGTAGCGATAAAATTTGTGTAGTTAAAGTGTTTCATAAACATCCATATCTCCACCCCTAAATCTATATTCTTGCGCCCAAAATTCAAAGGATTTTCGTCACTGCTTTCGTCCAAAAAACAGCATTGTCATGCCCCACGTCATCCTGAGCAACGCAATTCGTCATCCTGAGCGAAGCGAAGGATCCAGTTACATTTAAAGAAAAAGTCCCACTTTTCGCGGAACTCTTTTGCTTTGTCATTCCCGGCTTTGACCGGGAATCTTCTTTTTAACTTTTTACTTCAAAACCACCGGCTGTGTCGTGGTGATTCCAGCACCCTTCATGCGGATGATGTACTGACCCTTCGGCATATCAGCGAGGCTGAACACGTAATTGCCTGCGCCAAGCATTCCGTTAAAGAGTGTGGCAACGATTCTTCCGTTCATGCCGAATACGTCGACGCTGACTTGGCCCTTAGCCTTTGTGTTGAGCATAATCTTGTCGCCGTTGATGGTGAACTTCGAAGTGACAATCTTGCTCTTTGTCAAAGTTGTGGATTTGCCATAAACGTAGTTTTCATCGAAAACGATTTTGATTTCTGGAATCATTTCTTCGGTGTTCTCGTAACCGCGCTTGAAGGCGTCGTACTTGTCGGTATTGAAGTCAAAGAGCGTCAAATCGCCGGCCTTGATGTCGTCGTAAATCACCGTGCCGGTGTAGCCTGCGGCGTAGTTCGCAAACGTGATGCTGAGTGTCTTGTTGCGGTCGGCAAAGCTAGAGATATCGATAGAGCATGTGACCTTTTCGCCTGCCGGAACCTTGCAGCTGCCGTCCGTTTCGGTCCATGTCCAGGAATCCGTGAGCTTGAAAATCAAGTAGATGTCTGCGTCGGTCTTGCCGTTGTTCTTGGCGGTCCAAGTGAACGTCGTTGCTCCGGAGAGGTCCCAACCGCCCTTGTTCTGGTATTCCACTTGACCGTTGTCTGCTCCGTAGGTCACAGCCATCATGCCGTTTCCGCCCGTGGAGCCGGAAATGTCCACATCCTTGATCTTGATGGAGGCTTCTTCCGTTGCGGCGAGCTTCTTCATGGCTTCGAGAGCCGGGTCAATCGTGTAGCTGTAACCACCGAAATTCGCTTCGGTCTTGTCGCCGATGTACTGCCAGGCGAGAGCGCCTGCGTAACCGCCGTCAAAAGCCTTGCGGTAGCATTCTTCCGTTGTAATTTCTGTCTTTGCGGCGAAATTGGATCTGTAAGTATCGCCAGCCCAACCGCTTGCCGGGAATTCACCAATAATCATCGGCTTGCTGTCGTAGCTATACTTGGTAGCCATCTGGGCTGCTGTATTTACGAACGGGCTTACGGAATTGTCTTGCCAGTACGGGTAATAGTGCGTCTGGAAAAAGTCGAGTGTACCCTTGGCTTCGCCACCTGCTTCGATAAGGGTGGCGTCATTCCAGTACTTCTGGTATTTGATATTCACGCTGCCGGTAGAAACGAGGAGTTCCGGATCCTGAGCATGGATGGCTGCGGCGACCTTGTTCGTGAACTTCTGGATTTTGGCAAGGGCCATCTTCTTGGCGGTCCAGCCGCTGCATTCGCTTGTCATGCCCTCGGGTTCGTTAAAGACTTCCCAAGTCATGAGCGCTTTGTGGTTGCCAATGGCTTTCACGACCGGAATAAGAACGTTGTCTATAAATGCTTTGGTGCCAGCATCTTCGAAAAGCAATTCGTTAGCGGTAATGTCGAGCTTTTCGTTGTAAAGTCCCCACTGGTTCGGTTCCATCAAGTTGTGGCTGAAAAGGCACATCGAAACCATCACACCGTATTCTTCAGCGATGTCCAATGCCTTCTTCATGTTCGCGATGGTGTTTTCCTTCGGACCCGTGACCAAGTGCGTTGTTTCGTCAATTGTCGGGCTTTGGCTCATGTTGTTAAAGAGCCACCAACGAATAGCGTTACCGCCTGCGGCTCGCGTGCCTTCCACTGCCTTGCGCCAAGCATTTTCGTCAAGCGGGGAGGCTCCTACGTCAGAGTTGTAGTCACTCCAGGCGAGGTTTGTACCCGAGAAGAAAATCTTCTTGCCGTTGTATTGCAAATCGGTTCCGCTTACCGTGAGACCCGGGGCTGCAAATGCGGCCGTTCCGAGGAGCGATGTTACGAGCAAAGTCTTGAAGTTGATCATTGGGTATCCCTTGATATGTTTTTGCTGAAACTAAATAAAAAAGTTAAAATAAGCTATTTTAGAATCGCAGGGGTGTTGACAAAACCGTCAAAAATGTCCACACTCCAGACATCCAAACAACTATATTGAAAAATAGATTTGTAAAAAATGAAGTCAAGACGCACTGTGATAAAGTGCAATATTTTCACGGAAATGTAAGATAAATAAACGTTTTATTTTGGCTGTTCGGGGCAAAAAGTGACGGAATGCACATTGAATGTGTTTCGTGTGAGAGTATTGTCCTCCCGGACTCAGCTCGTCCAAGCTTGAACCTTTACGAAATCTCGTATTTTTAGTGACTTTTCGTAATAGTTCAGAAATTGAAGTATTACGAAATCTCTATTTTTTGGTCACATTTCGTAATAGTTCGGGAATTGAAGTGTTACGAAATCTAGCAAAGTTCACTAAGTTCGGTTGGTAAGTTTCATCAAGGAGTCTGTCATGGCGGTCTACAGGAGAAATGGGATAAAATTCAATAAAGCAATCAAGCTTGCGGTAACCATTGCAACTTTGGGTATGTTTATCGCTTGCGGTGATGACAGCGGTTCTAGTGCTCCTGAACAGACTAGCGAGTCTATTTCAGACACCGATTTGGTTGTTAAAACTTTCGATGACTTGCCTGTCTGCTCCAACAAGCGCTAAGGCTCCACAGCTTATGTAAAGGACGAAAAGGTAGCCTATGTGTGCGAAGACGGCGACTGGACTCCCGATTCCGATGAGAATGTCGATAAAAAATCTAGCAGTAGCGGCAAGGCGTCATCTTCTAGTAGCAAGAAAACTCAGTCTTCATCAAGCAGCGACAAGGCGAAGTCGTCGTCTAGCGGCAAGGTTTCTTCCAGCAGTGTAAGCAAAGCAAGCTCATCATCTAGTGGCAAGGAAACCTCTAGCAGCAGCTTCAAATACGAACAAGATAGTTCCGCTTACGTTCAGCCCAAGGTCGTTGCGGTCAAGAACAAATCCATTAGCGGCGTGTCGCAGAAGGGGCCGTTTGTCACCGGTTCAACAATCAAGCTTTACGAGCTGGACGGCAAAAAATTCGCTCAAACGGGCAAGAGCTTTTCTGGAAAAATTTCAAGCGATGATGGAAAATTCAGCGTTTCTAGTGTGAGCCTTGCGAGCCAGTACGCTTCGCTTGAGGCAACAGGCTATTTCCGTAACGAAGTTACGGGCGAGAAGTCTAAAGGAACGATCACCTTGAACGCATTGACAGACTTGAGCGACCGCAAGAATGTGAACATCAACTTGCTTACGCATCTAGAATACGAGCGCGTGTTGCATTTGATTGAATCTGGAATCAATTTCACTGCAGCCAAGAAACAGGCAGAAGCAGAAATTCTGAATGCGTTCGGCATCAAAGGCGAGTTCGCGAATTCCGAAGACTTGGACATCTTTGGCAAAGGCGATGGCAATGCTGCTTTGCTCGCATTTAGTGTGCTGATGCTCGGCGGCACAGTAGACGAGTATAGCGATTATAAAGAATTAAGCGAAGCGGAGCTTACTGAACGACTGACGAAGTTCGCTACAGACATCGCCAAAGACGGTTCCTGGGATGACGAAAATACCAAGGCCACAATAGCCGACAGGGCTGCTGCGTACTCGCGGTACGAAGCAGATGATTATTACAGAGACTATAATGGTTTCTCGAACATTCGCCAAAGTATCGAAAAATGGAATCTGGGAGCAGTTCCCGTTTTTGAAAAATATGTACGCAATTTCTGGACGGATGTTTATGGTTTGGGAAAATGCGATTCTAAGAATGAAGGCAAGGTTGTCGCAACAAAGAACAAACTCAGCAATACCTACGATACCGAATTTAGTAATACCTACGGTACGAAAGTTCGCTTTATCTGCAAGGAAGGCACATGGAAACATGCTTCCGACTTAGAGAAGGACACCTACCAGTGGGCAGCGGGTAAAGACGGTGAAATCAAAGTTGGAGACATAACCAAGCAAAAATACGATTACGATGGCAAACTCAAGAAATGGCGTTATGCAATAGGTGCGGAGGTCGTCTTAGGAGGCTGCACGGAAGCTCGTGAAAAAGATTTTAGCAAGAATACGGGCAAAGCTTATGGAGCTTGGTACATTTGCAAAAACCGCGAGTGGAAAGGGACCGACAGCACGACAGTTGATACACAAGCTTGGGGTCCGGGCGATGACGGCGAGTTGCGTAAAGGCGACAGCACTAGTGCAATTTACAAGTATGACGAAGACGAGAAAAAGTGGCTTACAGCAACAAAAAATGATACGATGCTCAAGTTGAACGGCTGCACGGTCAACCGCATATATGAAGTTAGCAAGAGTCCCTTCGATGATATGTTCTATGTGTGCGATTCGGTATTTTACAGCGCATGGTTTGGTAATGACTTTAAAGATACCGTTAAGATGGACTGGCGTAAAGCAACCAGTGAAGAAAGTGTTTTGGGAGTCTGCACAGAAACTCGCGAAAAAGACTTTAGTAAAAATACGGGCAGGGTAAACAGCATTTGGTATATCTGCAAAAATCGCAAATGGGAAATGACCGACCGCACCACTGTAGATACGCAGGGCTGGAGCAAAGGCAAGGATGGCGAGCTGCGTAGGGGAGATAGCACTGATGCTGTTTACAAGTATGACGAATATTATGATGAATGGCTTTCAGTAATAAGCTATAGAGATTCCGTATTGGAGTTAAATGGTTGCACGAGAAACCGCAATGGTGAAGTCGGCAGGAGTCCCTTCGATGATACTTACTATAAATGTAGTATTTATGATACTAGTTACTATAATAAAGAGTGTTACTGGATTATTGCCACGGAAGTTGAATATAACACCTATGGTAAAAGTTGTACAGCAACTGAGGTTGGTAAGATTATTGATGGTGTGGTGATTGATACGAATAGGTATTACTGTACAGCAGATGGTTGGATAAACTTGAAGGATTGGAGTTGGGGCGTGTCGAAGGAACTCCGTGTTAATCCGGAAATTACTTACGGCTCAATGACAGATAGTCGTGACAATAAAGTCTATAAAACGGTGAAAATTGGCAATCAAGTGTGGATGGCGGAGAACTTGAACTATGCAGACAGCGTTAAAACCCCTAGTCTGAAAGGAAAAAGTTGGTGTTATGACAATAAAGAGGAAAATTGCTTTGTTGCTGGGCGTCTTTATACTTGGACCGCAGCGATAGACTCTGTTATGTTGTATGATGATGGCGAAGGCGTGGCTTGTGGTTACGGCGTAGAAGAATGCCAGCTACCGGAAAAAATTCAGGGTGTTTGCCCTCCGGGCTGGCATCTGCCGACAGGTGATGAATGGAAAGAATTGATTGTAATTTATATTGGTGGTGGTGTAGATGCTGGAAAAAAACTGAAGTCTCAGACGGGTTGGAACGGTCGCAACGGTGCTGATGCCTTGGGTTTTTGTGCGTTGCCTGTTGGTTATAGTGGTAATGCTGGTAGGGGGTTCAGCAATGCTGGTCAAGAAACGCGTTTTTGGGGCTTTGAGAGAGATGGTTCCCCCTACTATTCTTCTTTGAATAGCAACTCCAATTTGGCAGGCTTTCAAAGTGGTGCTGTTGGTTCTTATATTGTAAAAAATTATGTCTACTCGGTTCGCTGTCTTAAGGACTAGTTTATCAATCGCTAATAGAGATAGGCAACGGGCCTAGCCACGTTGTGGCACGGCCCTTCTCTAAACGGGTTGGTGATTTAGGAGAAAAAACAAACAACATATTAATTAATCTTAAAAAGGAGCTGATTTATGGCTAGAAAATCTAATGTTGATACGGAAAACTCTGTGAAAAATCAATACACAATCGTTGCTACCATTGCAGAAGTGAAGAATGGTGGTAAAGTACTTCTCAATGGCGCTGGTAAATATGCCTACACTAAAGATGAAAAAATAAAGTGGCTTGTTCTTGAAGGAGACTCGCCAAAGTCGTCTGAGTTTATGGACGAAAAGACGGAATTTGTTGTAGATCCTAAAAATGAAATTGAGAAAACCATTTTTGCAACAGCAATGATAAACAAAAAACCTTTGAAATTGACGGTTGAAGGTGATTCACCCTTTACAATAACCTCCATCAAAAATCCCTAATGCCTATGCAATACATAATTCATTCTATTGCAGAATACCTTGAATGCTTAAAAGATTTGTCCGCAAACATGGTAAATTGTGGCTCGATAGATAAGTCTAGGTTGTATTTCCGTGGCGAACCGCAGGATTATGGCAAAACGGCTGGACAACCTGGAATTGCTCGTGGAACTTGGCTAGAAGGTAACAAAGAATCGGATTTGTTTCGTGAATGCGAACGTAGGCTAAGTCACGAGTTTGCTGGTTGCAAATCGACCTTTGAAAAATTGGTCTTGATGCAGCATTACTTTATTCCTACGAGGCTTTTGGATGTTACGTTAGACCCATTGATTGGATTGTTTTTTGCACTTTATAATGATCCTAAGTCAAAGCGAAGTGACAATTGTGATGCTGTTGTTTTAGTATATGAAGTTCCGAAGGACAGTATTCGAAATTACCATTCTGATGTTGTAAGTGTTATTTCGAATATTGCGGTTTATCATTATGAAAACGACGCTTTGTCTGTAAAAGATATGCCTTATTCTGATGACGAATGGGCTCGCGAAAAATTTAATGAAAATGATTCGATTAAACACCTGATTCACGAAATCAGAGCTGAAAAACCCTATTTTAGTGGCTGGATAAAAAAAGATAATATGGAGTCCATTTTCTGCGTTCATCCTTTGTTAGACAATCCCCGTATACGTTCGCAGCAGGGAGCGTTCCTTCTTTTTGGAATCAATGGCGACAAGCATAAAATCGCAACATTGGAGTCTAACAAAGGTCCTGAAATTCGGATGACTAAAATATGCATTCCACAAAGTGCAAAGTTGCGGTTGCGTGAAGAATTGAATTTGCTTGGTCGGACTATTGATACGATATACCCTGATTGGGATGGCGTATCGGATTTCTTCGCTAGATTCTACGACAAGTCTCCCGAAGAATACTATCAATCTTAAATTGAAAAAATACGCCACCTAAATGGTGGCGTTTATGCTTTTAGGCGACTTGCTTTTTTCGAGGAGATTTTGGGATGAATTTGGGTTCCATTTTTTCGGCTTTCGCTTGAGCAAGGAACATATTGATTAGTACTTGATAAGGTATGTCAGTCTTCTCGGAAAGAGTCTTGAAATAAGCGATAACCGATTCGCTGATATTGATGCAAATCGTCTTTTTGAGTTTTTTTGCGTATGGATTTTTAACCGCATTGCTGAAATCGTAGTTCTTTTTCATAGGGACCTCCTTTTCCAGTATTGTTCAGATTCCTTTTTGTTAGCCTTTCGAGATGAGATGATGCGAATGACTTCGTCGTTTTCGTCTCCGCGTTCACAGTAGCAAACCAAGAGCGTTCTCATAGATGTTGATTCGCCCAATAATATAAAACGATCCTCTTCATCTGAGTGTTTTTCGTCTGCTATTAAAAGAGCTTCTTCGTCGTAGAATACAGTTTGGGCTTCTTCAAAAGTTACCTTGTGCTTGGCAAAATTGATTTTAGCCTTGTTTTCATCCCATTCGAATATCATATATATAATATATATACAATAGCTATAAAAGTCAATAGCTTGTCGAGGTGGTGGTAATGGATTTTGAATATTCAAAAATAAGAAAAGGCAGCCGTATTCACGGCCGCCTTTAGGTATTTGGCTTTTTGTGTTATAGTCTACTTGATGAGAACCTTCTGGGTGGCATTGAGTCCGGCGCCCTTGACGCGGATGATGTACTGACCCTTGTTGAGGTTCTGGAGGCTGAACGTGTGGCTGCCTGCGCTGAGGTTTCCGCGGTGGAGTGTAGCGATGCGCTTGCCGATCATGTTGAACACGTCGATGCTTGCGAAACCGGAAACGTTTGCGGTGAGCGAGAGGTTGCCGTTCTTGACGCTCATGCCAGCCTTCTTTGCGGCGGCAATCGGCTTAAGTGCGGAAGGAGTTACCGGCGTGCCGTCCTTGTTAAAGAGCTCGATACTTGCGATGTGACCCTTGCTCTGGTCTGCGGCGGTAAAGAGTTCAGTCTTCTTGTTGAATCCGTTGATGATGATTCCGTTATCCGTGACCATGTTGTCAAAGAGGACAGTGCCTTCGAATCCGTTTGCACCTGCCAAGATAAAGGTGACGGAGAAGAGGTTGTCGAGATCCATCGGGTGTTCAACGCCTGCGTTGTCGGTATAAGTCTCGATAGCGAATTCGCAAGTGGCCTTGGCGCCGTCATTGAGCCAGCAGCCGTCAGACGGAGACTGTTCCCAGGTCCATGCCTTATCGGCGGAACCATCGCGGACAAATGCCATGCCGATCCAGATGCCGTTCATTTCGCCACCGGAACCCTTGTTTTCGATTGTGACGGCGATGCTCTTTGCACCGGTCAGTTTCGGAACCTTCTTGAATTCGATGTTTGCACCGCTGTCGTTGATAGCCTTGTAGGTCACGCCCATGACGAGGTCAACATTTTCCGGATTGGCCTTGGCCGTGTCTGCTCCGAACTTGGCATTCTGTGTAGAAGTCGGGCAAACGTTTGTTGCTGCGGCAGCTTCGCTATAGTTGTCCCAGCCCGGCATTTTGTCGAGGGTGATGATGCGTTCGTCGGCGAGGTTCTTCTGCCATACGCTTGCGGCGGTCTGGCTCACGTAGCCGCCGTTCCAGCTCGGGGATTCGTACCACGGCATCCACCAGCTCCAAGTAGCACCGTCTTCGTACATCTTGTCAACGTCAGGAATCGGGCCGTTTTCGCTGAGGGAGATAATCTTGTTGGTGCCAGCCTTGTTCGTGAGGTCAATGAATGCGGAGCTGTTGCTCTGGTGGTCGTTGGCTGCATTGTAAATGTCGACGCTCAACACGTCATAGTAGGTTTCGCCCGGAGTCCAGGACATCGTAGCGGCGTCCTTCGGATTGAAGTCCCAAATGAGGTTGTTGACGCCATTCGTGAAGACCATGCGTTCGTAGAGCAACTGGTAGAGGGCTGCGAACTGCTTGCCTGTGTGGGTGCTCCACCAGAACCAGTTACCACCGGATTCATGGAGCGGACGGAAGATGGCGGCAACGCCTTCTTTCTGGAGGTCAAGGAAAATCTTAGAAACGAGATCGATGTCAGCGACGAGAGCCTTGTAAGCGGTCGAAACGGTATCCCAGTTGGTCGTGCCGGTCACGAAAGCTTCGGTGAAGTCGAATTCGGTGTAATTGTCGTTTGCGCCTTTCACATAGAAGTTCTCTTCGTCACCTGGACGCCAGTGCCATGTGAATGCCGGAATGCCGCCCTTCTTCCAAGTGCTCTTGGCGATATCGATGGCCTTTTCGGTGTATTCCTGGAACCAGCTGTTGTTTTTGCTTGCGCCGGTGGCGTTCATCAGGTCGACTCCGACGAGTGCCGGGTACTTGCCGCCGGCCTTGAATACAGCCTGAACGTCTTCGTGCTGGGTAGCGTCGCCCTTGGTGTAGGCGTCCATGTTACCGGTCATCACGCCGGAAATGGTCTTTTTGCCAAAGTTGTTGACGAGGAAGTTGTAAAGCTTGATGGCAGACGGGGTGGCGGTCTTTGTCACCGGGGCGTTGCAGAGGTTGAACGCTTTAGCTTCGTAACCCTTGACTTCGATGTAGTCGAGGTCAATCCAGCCCCAGCTATTGGTGATGGCGATTGTGTTCTCACCGGCAGCGAGGTTCATGACCGTTTCGATATCGGCGAATTTGCCTTTTTCGGTCACATCGAACGTCACGGCAGAGGAGGCTCCGCCGACTTCAACGTTGTTAATCTTGGATCCACCGTAATTGTTCATGTAGTGGAGAACGATGGTGTATTTGCCTGCTTTTTCGACCGTCACCTTGGAAAAAGTGATGTCGCCGCCGTTCATCTTGACATATTTACCGCCGGAAGCGGCTGTATTAGAGGCTACGGCTGCGTCTTTGGTGATGGTTGCGTCTTCGGCTTCATACGGGGCCGCGAAGGCGGTGCAGGCGACTGAAAGGCCACATGCGAGGAAAACTTTCTTAAAATCCATGTTCTCTCCTTAAGATACGTGTTCTCAAAATATATTGAAAAAAGCAAAAATGCAATAGCATTTTTGCTTGAAAGGAAAAAATATGTTTACGGGCGTTTTTAGGTGCCTTTTTAGCCCGTTTTTTAGCGTTTTTGGAACTTTGCTCCGAAAACAAATGTGCGGATTTCGCCCGGCTTGATGACGATTAAATCACGGTGATGGTTTAAAGTATCGGGTTCCGCGGTCATCGGCTCGATGGCGATGCTCATACGATCAGGCGGAGTGTAAATCTGGATGGCGTTATATTGTTCTTTGCCGGCCTTTTGCCAAATTTGGAGGGATTTGGTATCGCTTTTGAGTTCTACGGTGGCTAAGATGTTCTCAAAATTTTTCTTGTTTTTGAGAACGTAGGGGGCTTCGCCCTGGTTTAAGCAGAAACAATCGTTGATGAACTCGTCGTTGATGAGTCTGCCGCCCACGAAACGGGTATCCGGCTTGAATTCGCCCGTCGGGATGTCTGCCTTGTCGAGAATCGCGAGGTTCGATTCAGGGAGTGTCATCTGGAGTCCGTTGATTTTTTCACCGAGCGTGTAATAGGGGTGCCAACCTTCGGAATAGGGGAGGTCGCCCTTGCCGATGTTCGTGACGGTCGATTCGACGGTGTAGCTTTCGCCTGTGAACGTAACCTTGTTGACCGCGCGGAAGGGGAACGGGAAACCTGTAAATGCACCTGGCCAGTCGATACCGAATGTTGCGATGCACTTTTCACTATCGCTTTCGAAGCTCAGGAGGTTCCATTCTTTGTTCTGCAAAAAGCCGTGGAGGGCGTGCGGAGCCCAGCTCACGTTGTTGACGAGCTGGTAATCGTTGCCGTTCCAGTTGAATTTGGCGTAGGCTACGCGTCCCGGGAACGGGGCGAGTCTGCAACCCGCGTTTGTGTCGGGACCCATTTTGAAAATGTCGTCGCCTTCGCGGTAACCGAAAAGGAGGTCCTGGAGCTTGCCGTTATTGTCGGGAATGCGCCAAGCGTTGAGGCCTGCGCCGTAGCCGCTCAAAATTTCAAATTCAGCGCCGTCGTCACGCTGCAAAACAAAGCACTGCACAGTGCCCAAAGGACGGGAAATAAGTTTGAAGTTGCTCATATCGTAGTTGCTAGTTAATAGTTATTAGTTGTTAGAGAATTTAGTAATTAGATGAGAGACCGCTCGCAGGCTCGCTACAGACGAGAGACGAAAGAATGTGGGTGAGGGAGCGATTATTATCTAACGACCAAAGACTAATGACCAATGACTAACTGCTAATTACTATCTTTTTCTTCATGGATTCTCAGACGATTGTTGCTCCGATGACGCCTGCGGGCGTGAGTGCCGTTGCCGCTATCCGCGTGAGTGGCTCGAAGGTGCGCGAAGTGGTGCGCCTTCTGTTCGGTGAATCGGTAATAAAGAATTTGAAGCCTCGCGAAGCAAAGCTTGCGACGGCTCGCGACTATCGTACAATGGTCGGCGATGACCGCGCGACAGCACTCGTTATCGATAGCCTCCTCTACATTTTTTTTGAAGGTCCGAATTCCTATACCGGCGAAGACGTGCTGGAACTTTACCCGCACGGAAACCCGATTATCGTCCGTGAACTGATTCAGGTTATCAAGAGCGTCGATGGCGTGCGCTTGGCAGAACCGGGCGAATACACGCGTCGTGCTTTCTTGAACGGTCGCATGGACTTGGTGCAGGCGGAATCCGTTGCCGATGTGATCCACAGTGCTAACCGTGACGAACTCAAGAACGCCCATCGCTTGCTCGGCGGTGCGCTCTCGAAAAAAGTCAAGACGCTCACGGAACAGGTCATGGATATCTCGGCTCGCCTCGAATTGGATGTTGATTTCTCCGAAGAAGAAGCCGACCCGGATTATGCGACCTGGGGCGTGAAAATTTCTGCGATTCGCGAAAGCGTAGAATCCATTTTGAAAAGTTTTAAGGGCAAGGCGGCGGTCAGCCGTTTGCCGCTTGCTGTTTTGTACGGTGCTCCGAATGCGGGCAAGTCGAGCCTCGTGAATGCGCTCCTCGGTGAAGACCGAATCCTCGTGAGTAACATCCCTGGCACGACCCGTGACTTTGTTGAAGTCCGCTTGTTCCTGGACGGGGGTGAAATCCGCCTGGTCGATACCGCTGGTATCGCGGACAAGGCGACCGATGCTCTCGATGCGCTTAGCATGGAAAAGAGCAAGGAAATCCTCGCCGAAGCCGACATGAAGATTCTGGTCCTCGATGGATCAGATGAGCGCGGCGCATCTTGTTATTCAGAGAATATAAAACCGGATTTTGTCGTCATTTCAAAGTCGGACTTGGACGCATCTCGTCAGGACGGAAACCTCCGTATCTCCTCCAAGACGGGTGAGGGGCTCGTTGATCTCAAGCGCGCCATGAACGCCACCCTTTTCAAAAAAACAGAAAATTCCGAAGACCTCTGGATTACGAGCGAGCGCGAAAAGACTTGCCTCGAAGAAGCTCTTGCGGGTATCGACCGTGCGCTGAACCTTATCCGCACGAATCCGGCGGTGGAACTTTTGGCTTTCGAAATGCAACTGGTGCGCCGTTCGCTCCAGAGTATAACGGGCGAAATCTCGTCCGAAGACGTTTTACAACAAATATTTGCGGGGTTCTGCATTGGGAAATAGTTACGTTGGTCTCGTCCTTGCCGTCTTTGCGTTCGGCACTTACATGGTCCCTCTCAAGGCTTGGTCCAAGTTCTCGTCGTGGGCTTACCTCTCCTGCATGGCGTTGGGCATGTTCCTCGGACAGCTTTGCATTTCTTTTGCAACGGACTCGTTCCGCTTTTTGCCGGTGGGTATCCTTTGCGGGTTCCTTTGGGTTTGCGCTGGCGCATTTTGCTTCTGGGCGGTCAAGGCGGAACAGGACTTGACGGGTGCCGGTGTGCGCTCGATGGGCGTAAGCATCCTTGCCTCGTTTGTGACGGGTGTGCTCATTTTCTCGGAATCGACCTTGCTTTATTTCTCGATCCCGGCAATCCTTCTTTTGCTTTTTGGTCTCAGTAAGCTTGCTCCTCCTCAGGGAAATGTCTTTAGAAATTGGCGCTCGCTTTTGGGCGGTCTCATCTTTGGGCTGTTCCTTATCCCGTACAAGTTTGCCGAAGTCCCCATACTCGAATTCATGGGCTCGTTTGCCTTGGGCATTTTTGTATCCGCTGAACTTTTGGTTGCAATTTTGAGTATAAAGCGCCGTGCTCTTTTTGAATATGGCCTTGCTCCGTCTGTGACGTCCATGCTTATGGGTGTCCTCTGGGTTATTGGGCAACATGGCTGCTTCTGGGCAATCGATTCGAATGGCGCTTTGGGCTATGCCGTTGGTTACCCGCTCACGCAATTGAACTTGCTGGTGAACTTGCTTTGGGGAGTGGTGGTTTTTCACGAATACCCGACAAAACCGGAGCGAATTAAGCTTGCCATTGCAGTTTCTGTCATTCTTTGTGGTGGTGCCTTGCTTGCATTGTCGAAAATGTAGGGTACTGTAACTTTTTGTCGCGGTTATTGCGGCCTGTTGGCGTTCTGTCAACGGAAAACATGTAAAAAACACATTGCTTTTTTGCACATCCCCGATTCTGAATATATGTTTATAGTATGAGTTGGTGGAAGTGCATATTGATTGGGTCTTTAGTCGGCTCCGCATCCGTGTGGGCCGTTAAAGCTGCACCGTTTTTAATCAATTCAACGCAGCCCGATGGCTCTGTTGTGCAGATTAGAAAGGTTGGAAACGAGCATTTTAACTATACGCTGACAGGCGAAGATAGTGTGCTCGTTGTCCGTGATTCCGCTGGTTATTGGAATTATGCCGACGAACATGGCCAAAAGACGGGCATGAGGGTTCATGCAAAGTCCAAACGTGGTGCAAAAGAGAAAAACTTCCTCAAAAAACGCGATTCTCGCCAAATTTTGGAAAAATTCCGCGAAAAGCGGTTGAAACAGCTCCAAGAACAGCAGGCGGACTCTTCTTTGGGGCCCATGATGCTTCAGTCTTCTACAGATGATCCGCAAAAGGCTAATGAATGGGGCGGCTGGGGTTGGGGTGGTTGGACTCAGCCCGAAGACCCTGTGCAAAATACCAACTGGCCAAAGCAGCCTACTTTGAATACCGTTCAAAAGGAAGGTGATGTTCGCGGGCTTGTCATTCTGGTGCAGTTTAGCGATGTCAAGTTCAATCGCAGTAATGCCCAGGAAGAATACCTGAATTTTCTTAATCAGGAAGGCTATTCCAACTACAACATGAGCGGAAGCGTCAGGGATTTCTTCATTGGAAATTCAAACGGCAAGTATAGGCCGACTTTTGATGTTGCTGGACCGATTACGCTGAAGGGAACTCGCGATTCTTATGGTGCTCTAGTTGATTCTAGGAATATGGCTACGGGTGCTGTCAAGGCTGTTAGCGAGGCGATGGATTCGCTTGTCGCTAGGAATGTTGATTTTACCCCTTATGATAGCGATGGCGACCGTGTTGTTGACTTTGTCTATATGATTTATGCCGGTGTCGGCTCGGCCGATACGGATGTCCAGTCGGCAATCTGGCCGCACTCGTATAACGTTTCAAAACGACTTACGCGTAATATGTCCATGAATCGCTATGCTTGTTCTCCGGAAATCGACGGACAGGCTTATATGTACCGTAAAAGTACAGATGCGCTGAATGGTATTGGAACTTTTTGCCATGAGTTTAGCCATGTGCTTGGCCTTATGGATCATTATGATGTGAACGTTAATAATTCAAAGACTCGAGCTCGCTACACTCCAGGGCCGTGGGATTTGATGGATGCCGGTTCGTACAACTGTCCGCAGAACAGATTCTATACAACGTCTTGTTCTCCTGCAAATATGTCTGCGTTTGAAAAATTTAGCTTGGGCTGGCTTGTGCCGCGTCGGCTAGAAGTATCGGACACGACTGTTGTCTTGAAGGCTGTTCAGGAAAATGATGGACTTGTGCTGACATCCGACAATGACAATGAATATTACTTTGTTGAATTCCGTCAGAATACTGGTTTTGATAAAGGTCTGCCGAATAAGGGTATGCTCGTTTGGCATATAAATTATGACCGGTATTCTTGGATGTATAATGAAATCAATGTGTCTGACCCGATGCACGTTGATCTGATTGAAGCCGATGGCAGAGCCGATGCCTACACGGTAGCGGCAGATGCTTTCCCGACGAGCCGAGTCAATAGCTTTAACGGATTTAAAACATGGGCAGGCGATAGCCTTGGACTTGAAATCTATGATATCAAAATTGTAGATGACCATGCGGAATTTAAGACTCGTGGAAACCGAGTCTCGCCGGTGTCTTCGTCAAGTTCTGCAAAGTCCTCGTCCAGCTCCGCTAAGTCTTCATCGAGTTCGTTGAAAACCTCATCGAGTTCTGCGAAATCGTCGTCCAGCTCAGCTAAGTCTTCTTCGAGTGTTGAAGTATCATCGTCTAGCGTGCGTTCTGCAGTGAAGGAGTCTAGTAGCTCTGCGAATCGCTCTAGTTCTTCTGTAGTGGCAAGCTCGTCCAGCAGAATGGAAGTTTCTGAATGGAGCTCGTCTTCTGAAGGTTCCGTGAATGCTCATAAGATGCGCGTTGCGTCTGTCGTTAGATTCTCGGTGTCGGAAAACGTTTTAATGGTAAATGCGAAGATGGCTGGGTTTAAGACCGTCAATCTCTTTGATGCCAACGGAACGCTCCTTATGACAAAGTCATTTACCGGTGAAACTTGTGAAATTCACATGGATGCGTTGCGAGGAAAGGCATTTATCATTGCTACGCTCGAATCTGAAGGGCGATTGATAAAATCATACAAAGTTCGAATGAAATAGAAACTGGGGCGAAAGCCCCTTATTTGCAATATGTCATCTCCGCTATGGCAAAATGTCATCCCCGCCTCGAGCGGGGATCTCCTTTTTATAGAAAATATCTAAATTGTTCAACATGAGAAAACTTTTCGCTAAAATTGCTATGAGCTGCGCTTTGGTGCCTGCGCTGTTGGTTGGAACGTCCGAGGCTGCAGTAAATTTGCCAGTGCACAAGGAAGTCCTTGATAACGGACTGACCGTTCTTTTGTACCCGAACAAGCAAGCTCCGACGGTGAGCTTCCGCCTGTTTTACGTGACGGGTTCCGTCCATGAAGTCCCCGGCAAATCGGGTCTTGCACACATCTTGGAACACGAACTCTTCAAGGGCACAAAGAAGGTCGGCATCTCCGATAGCATTGCCGATGTCAAGTTCATAGCAACGCAGGATTCCTTACAGGCTCTGATCCGCTCGGCAAGACTTGCTGACGATACCGCTCGTGTGAAAAAGCTGACGGCTGAACACGATTCCGTGCTGAACGAACACCGCAAGATTTTTATCAAGGATGAACTGTGGGGCGCCTACCAGGCTGCTGGCGGAACAGGTCTCAACGCCTTTACGAGTGATTTGGTCACTGCGTATACTGTAACGCTCCCCAAGAATAAAACGGAACTCTTTATGTGGCTTGAATCTGACCGCATGCAGAATGCCGTGTTGCGTGAGTTCTATTCGGAACGCTCTGTCGTTCGTGAGGAACGCCGCATGCGTTATGATGACCGCCCGACGGGCCGCTATTACGAAACGCTCAATTCCATGATTTACGAAGCGTTCCCGTACCGCGTGCCGACCATTGGCTGGCCGAGTGATATTGAAAACTTGACCCGCGAACAAGCTGAAGAACATTATCGCAAGTATTACAAACCGCGCAATGCAATCCTCGTGATGGCTGGTGATTTGGACACGCTTGAAACGATGAAACTTGTCAAGAAGTATTTCGCACCGATCCCGGCTGGCGAAGCGTTCCCTCCGCTTACCGTGCGCGACCCTGAACAGGCTGGCGAAAAGCGATTGACCGTCAAGCGCAAGGATGCTCCGAACCTTTACACGCTCGTCTTCAAGACTCCTGCCGTGGGCGATAGCACGCTCTATGCGCTCGACATTGCCGAAGGCGTTTTGAACGGACGTTCTGGTCGCCTCTACAAGCGCCTCGTCGAAGAAGAAAAACTCGCCGTTGGCGTGAGCGCAAGCAACAGCCCGAATAAGTACATCTCCGAATTTTCCGTCCGCGTAAATCTCCGTCCCGATGCCAACCGCGAAAAGGTCGAAAAAATTGTCTGGGAAGAACTTGAAAAATTGAAGTCTCAGCAAGTCAGCGAACGCGAATTCCAGAAAGTCAAGAACCGCGCATACGCAGGACTTGTCCGCAGCTTGACTGACATGGAAAATGTTGCGACCATGCTTGGCTGGTACGAAGTCTATGGCGATTACCGCATCTTCCTTAACTGGGCTGATAACTTGGACAAGGTAAATGTCGCTGACGTGCAGAATGTCGCGAAAAAAACATTTGTCCGTGAAAAGTCCATCGCCGGCTTCCTCGTGAAAGAATAAAACGAGACGTGAAGGGAAACCATTATAAAACGAGCGACGCTAATGCGTCGCTTTTTTTTTGAATTGCGGTTGATCCCTTACACCCCTTCGATGGCTTCGATCTGCTTGCCGAGTTCGCTTGCTTGTTGAGAATCTTCGTTGTAGATGGCGTTGATTCGCTTGCAGCTGAGCTCGAGCAGATTGCGGGCTTCGATGGAATCGCTTTGCTTGCGGAGTTCGCGCAGAGCTTTGTCGATTCTCTCGATGTCCTTTTGGTCGGGGTAACCCTTCATGAAGGCGTAGAAAAGCTGAATTTGTGAGTCGTATTCGCTGTCGGATTCGCAGGCGAGCAAGAACGGAATCACGCGTACGTTGAGGAGCTTCGAGAGGTCGCCCATGAACGTGTTGAGCGTGAGACCCTTTGGGAAGAGTTCTTCCGTGTCTTTTTGGATGTCTTCGGTGTTCACGAAATCGCCCTCTTCGAACTGCAAGAGCATTTCGTTGAGCATGTCCATTTCGTTGCGTTTAGCTTGTTCGCGATACTTTGCCTGGTAGTAAATCGGGAGCGTCGTTAGGCAATAGTGCGCCTGGTTTGCACCGATAAATTCACCGATGTAGTAGATGTCGGCGTCTTCCTTGAGAATGTCTTCTTCGTTGTTGAAGTTCCCGATGCGGGCTGGAATGGGAATTACTTCCATGTTCGAAAGTTCATGGAGGCGTTCGCGCATGGCGTCAACGTCCAAATTCTCGGGGAGTTCCACGCCGTTTTCTTCCATCGTCTTGAGAAAGTTGTTGAACTTTGCATCGACGGCGCGGTTGACTTCTCTTCTGCTTGGCTTGTGTTCGAACTGACGAAAATCGCCTTCTAACGTCAAAAGTCCGTTTTTGATCATGTCGTCAAACGGCGTTTCGTTGGGTTCGGCGTCGGGGGAGGGCAAAATGCGCGCATAGGCAATCATTCTGCCGCACAGTTGTTCGTCATTTCCTTTTTTCTGTTCGATTCCAAGCATGATTTAAAATTAACAAAATCTAGCGGACTTGGACCATTTTTTGTTTGCTGTAACCTTGCGCAGAGGTCTTTACGACGTAGATTCCGGGGGTAAGCCCGGTCAAATTGGCGTTCCCTTTCGCATAGCGTACGAGTTTTCCGTTCGTATCGTAGATGCGTGATTCGGTGACTGCTGTGTTTATGCGGTTGATTTTCGCGATGGCGACGCTTCCTTTATCGACGTCTTTTTCGGTCAGCTTGATTTGGTCGAGGTTCGGACCGTCGTTGCCGTCAACGATGGAGAACGTGATGTAGCTTGCGCCTTTGGGGAGCGTTATGGTAGATTCTTTTGTCTGGTATGTGGTCCACTTGTCGGTGGCTTCGAACGAAATGACTTCGGCGCC
Source organism: Fibrobacter sp. UWB7 (assembly GCF_900142945.1). Classification (NCBI taxonomy): domain Bacteria; kingdom Pseudomonadati; phylum Fibrobacterota; class Fibrobacteria; order Fibrobacterales; family Fibrobacteraceae; genus Fibrobacter; species Fibrobacter sp. UWB7. The sequence continues at coordinate 15,955 of NZ_FRCO01000008.1, read as the reverse complement.
TTTGCATCCGTCAACGCCTGCGGTGCATGTGCCGGGGGCGGCGAAGGCGAGGCTGCGTGCTTTGCCGCTGCCATTTGCGTATGTCATTTCCATCGTGTATTCGCCGGGGTATTCTACATAGACAGGGACTTGAACGGTTGATTTCCCTGTGCCAAAGTTGATATAGCCTGTGCCTGCAAAGCCTGCGTTTGTGCTTTCGTTGATGGCGTTATCAATGATGCCGTCTTCGGCCTGGAACGTTGTTGTTCCCTTGGCTTCGAAGATCGCGCCGAGTTCGATGTCCTTGGTCATCGTGGTTTTCCAAGTGCTTTCGCTGCCGGCGTCGCTTGCGCTTTTGCCGGTCCAGCCTGCGAATTTCCAACCGCTAGCGGGTTCTGCGATAAACATGACTGCAGTGCCTTCGGCGATTTTTTCGCGGTTCGGGGAGGCAACGACGGAGCCTCCGATAGAAGAATTAATCGTTAAGTTGTAGTAAGTGACGTTTGCTTCGAGAACGGTAATTTCGTTGGAGCTTGCACCGAGACCGCCCATGGAATTTGCAGCACGTACCGTAACTTTGGAGCCAGCAGCAATGCCACCGACATCAATTGAATTTGTCGTTGTATTGCTGTGGTATTTGCCGTTCACGAATACCGCCCAGCAGATAGCGTTGTCGTCATCGTTCCAGATAATGTTTGCGCCTTCCTGCGAAATCTTCGGGGCGGAAACTTGTACTGTGAGTTTGTTCGGTTCCCAGTTATCGCTACCGCCCAAGACGTTTTTCAATGTATATTTCGCGGCATCGTTTGCATTCCACACGGTCTTGAGTGTTGTTGCTGTCGATGCGTCTTTGCCTCCGTTAAAATACGTTTTGCGTTGGCTCGTGTTGATTGCACCGCCGCTCCCGTTCTTGCTGTTGTATTCGCCGAAAATTACAGGGGCAGAATTCATGTCGGGACCCCAGCCTTCGGCTTTGGGTTCTGCGCGCATGATGGTGTTCAACCAGACGACTTTTGCGCGGCCCCAGGAACGTCCGAGATAGAATGTCTTGTTGAAACCGGAATTGCTGACTTCGATGATGGCGTTGTTGAAAACGTAACCCCAGGTATCTGGATTTTGCGATGCTGTGATGTAGCCACCGTTTCGTGTCATCACGAGTTTGGTGCCTTCGAAGAATACATCGCCACCACCACAGATAAAGTCTACAGTGCCGTCAATTTCGCCATCTTCCCAATAGGTGCGGCCTTTTTTGGTGTAGTATGTGTCTTGACCGCTCAAGAGGCGCACGTTTTTATAGATGAACTTGTCACCTGCGTTTTGCTGCAGTGCAACTTGGCGCGCTGCATTTGATGAGCTGACGGAACTTCTGTTTTGCAGGGTTATGTCCTGCATATACATGTTCTTGTTGCTAGGGAAGTACAGCGTTGCTGTGGTGCTGATGCCTTCGGTATCGGTTGTATTCCAGATAATCGTCTTGTCGACGGACTCGCCGATAATGGAAATGTTCGAGCCGCTAAAAGTCGATTTACCGTGTTCGTCACCGGTGACCTTGGTGATGTTGTATTCACCATTCGGCACAAAGAGAATGAATCGCTTGGATTCGGTGGCGCCCGAAGAAGACGCCTTGGCAATAGCAGCCTTGAAATCTCCATCGACGCCCAAGACAAAGTCAAATCCGTGCTTCGTAATTGCGGAAGCGCTCACCGCTATTGCAAGCGGCATACAAACTGCAAACCTGTAAACCCAACTATTCGACATATTACCTCAATTTCCCATTCAAGCGGTACGTGTTGTTTCCTCTCGTAAAGTAAGCTCCTGCGCTATTATTGTTGCGACCAAAGTCTACAAAATAGCGATTATCCTGTTGCTCTTTGCGTACAGTGCGCATTGCCTCAATGGATGTCGGCGGAATCTCGACTTCGCCAACTTTCAAATCATCACTCATCCAGCCAATGTAATCGATGTTTGCCATGCCATCTTTCGAAAGGCTTGTGAACTTGAGTTCGCTATAGCCTTGTGGCAATTCGATTTCGATGGATTGCATTTTCCATGTTGTCCACGCAGCGGTGGATTCCATGCTGCCCTCGGCAAGGAGTGTCTTGTCGCCAACAGAAACACTGTAACCGCGTGCAGAACCTCCGCCGTTTGCAAAGCTGATGAACAAGGTGTATTTGCCTTCTTTCAATGCGGTAACGCCGTAGGTCACGTAGCTTCCGGTGGAATTGTCAACGTTGGCATAGCCTTCACCAACGAATCCCGTGTTGGTTGTTTCCTTGACACCTTGAATGTCGATAAAGTCTACACCGTCAATGTACGTTTTGCATGTGTCGTTTCCGCACATAGCTGGTGCTGGCGGAGGTGGAACATAGTTGTCGTCCATCTTGGCGAGTGCTTCAAGGTATGCATTTTCGGTGCTTAAAATTGCAGAGCCGTAATCGCCTGCCCACTGGTAGCCCTTGCGACGTTCTTCGCTGATTTTCATGAAGTCCTGCGTCTTGGTGCTAGCACCATCGCGGTCGCAGAAAAAGTAGTTGTCGTTGTTGACTTCGTAAAAGCGGAACCACAGCGATGAACCCGCCTTGTCCACAACGCCTGCGGTCTTGCTAAACGCCTTGTCTTTTAGTTTATTCTTTTTGTACCAAGCGATTGCGCCTTTGACCGCCTTCTGGATTGCTTCGTTTTGGTCTGGCCAGTTCATCAAAAACCACACAACGCCCATGGATTCGTTGCCGGATTTGCTCGGGAGTTCGTAGGCTCGTGCGCCAACTGGGGCAAAGCTGTTGGTGTCATGCTGGGCGCACCATACCGTGACCTTTCCGTCGTTCACGATTTGCGCCTTGAGCAAGTAATCGACCGCTTTGTCAAGAGCCGATTTCATCTTGCTGCGGGTGGCGTCGTCGATGATGTCGCTGTCGAATGGACTTGTCTTGTTGGCGATATCCATCATCGTGACCATGGCGCGGATCATGGCGTTGTCATTCAGCGTGATTTGGTCGGAATAGTTGCCGCGCTTGGGCCAAACTTGCGGGAGTCCGCCTTTGGAGCGCTGCATGGTCAAAAGAAAATTGACGGCTTTATTGAAACTTGTCTTAAATGCGGATTTGTAATTGTTGTTCGTCGTTTCTTTGTAACGCACGGCGAGCAAACGCATTTCTTGAACGGTGGCGTTGTTGTCGATAGTGCCGAGGTCGGCCCCGCCCTGTGCACGCCATTCGGATTTTTGACCGCCGCCATACGCGCTTTTATACTTGTCGGCCATGGCTTTGTAAAAACCGCCGTTTGCGATTTGCCAAGTGGTCATGTTGTAGGTGTACTGGTCGATATCCATGCCGGATGCCGCCGAGGTCAGCTCCGAATAGCCGCGATAGCTGTTGATTTTCGAAACTGCTGTTGACGGGGGAGCATAGGTTGCCGCAAACGAAAAAGACGCGACAGACATTGCCGCTACAAAAAACTTGTAGTTTCCAAACCCAAAATTCTTCATAAAAAACCTATAGAAGAGTTTTTAAACCCACACCGCCTCTATAATCTACATTATAATACGCCGTTTTTTGTTATGAATTTCTTTTAAGTGTTGTCTATGGACAATGGGACCGGTCGCGTTGTCACCCCGGTCTCTGCTTTTTGTCATGCCGGACTCCGTTCTCTTTGACCACTTAGAGCTTTGACGCTTTGCGTCAGCATCTTCGGCTCAATCATGACAGTCTGCAAGCAGCCTGTCGCGACACTCGCCTTGAATGCAACTAGCTCTTACGTGGTCATGATCCGCGTATGGGGACTGCATCGCCATCTTGAATTTATAATACACTCTGTATAATATTTTTATAAAAATTTTTATAAAATCTAAAAATTGCTGAAATCTCTTTAAAAATCTTGATTTTGTATAATAAAATCTATTGCAAGATTATACCGCAAAATCTAATTTATAGGTATGAAACCAATAACCGAATATCAAGACTACCGAGAATTCATGCGGGACTTCTACGAAGAACGCAAACGCAGTTCTTTGTTCTCGTGGCGTGAATTCTCCAAATTGGCGGGGTTCACCTCGCCAAACTACGTCCAGCTTGTTTGTGAAGGCAAAAGCCGCTTGAGCAAAACAGGCGTCGAAAAAGTGGCCGATGCTATGGGGCTTGAGGGCGCTGACCGCGACTATTTCTTTGCAATGGAACGTTTTGGCGATGCCAAGAACGATGCGAAGAAAATCCAGGCGTTTAACGAAATGCAGAAAATTGCAAAAGAAAACCGCTTGCGAGTCGTCGATGCCGAGGCGTTCAAGTATTTCGAATCGTGGGTAAACCCGGTGCTGCGCGAACTCGCCCCGATTATGCCGGGGGCAAAACCGCTGGAACTGGCGCGTAAGTGTTATCCAGTTGTGAGTGCTGCCGAAGTTCGCCATTCGCTTGACTTTATGTGCCATGCGGAATTTTTAAAGAAGGTCGGCGAAGATACCTATGAGCAGACTGAGAAGGTCGTGACGGGCTCTTCCGAGGCGATTCCGTTGGCGCTGCGTTCCATGAACCGTCAAATGTCAAAGTTTGCAACAGAAGCCATTGACGAAATCCCGCCCGAGAAACGCCACATCGCAGGCGTAACGCTTGGAATGTCCGAATCGACATACCAATGGCTTGTGCAAAAACTTGAAACGCTCCGGCAGCAGGTGGTTGCCATGGCTGCTAAGGAAAAAGAATACGATAAAGTTTATCGATTGAATTTACAACTATTCCCGCTTACAAAAGGGAAGGAGGAATGAGATGAGAAAAATGTATAAAGTAATTCTGTCTGGAGTGGCTGCTTTTTTGGCTGCATGTTCCAATGATGTAAGCGTTGATTCGGGTTTCTCCGGAGCGACGACAGAACCGAGCACATCACCGATTGCAAATTTAACTGAAGAACAGAGAGCGATTTTGGCAAGGTCGTTCGAAATTTTGGTGGATTCGACGAAGCTTGATTCGTTAAAGGCTATTTTGGGTACTGAAGTTACCGCAGATAACCAGAGCTATTTAAATGCTAGTCCTATAAGTGTAAAGAACGATCAATTTTTTAGTTATCCGAGTAAGGACGGACGTAAGGTTTGTGATGTTGTGACTTTTTCACAAGAATCAAAACCAAGGATTGATCGAAAAGGTGTGTTGCGTGCAATGTCTTACGATACCCATGGTAGCACATGTTTTATGAAAAAAGCCAAATTTAATGAAGATCATTGGGCTGAAGTTTGCTCTGCAGAAGAAGATTATGTATTTGCCCACTCTTTAGAAACATACCGCACAACAAAAATTATTGATGTTGATGGGGTGCCAGTTGTTATGAATACGGTTGGATCTTATGGGAACAGTCATTTTTGGGGGTATGGCGTCTCTTGTGGTGAATACTTGAATGAATTCAAACAGTCTTGCAGTGCATCGAACGGTCTTTTCTGGGATTTGGGAGATGCTTGTAATATGAATCTTTTGAGTTTGGCTTGTGCGTCTTTTGTTCCTGAAGGTAAAACTCCTGATGAAGTTTTGAATTCATATACCGAGGCGTATAAAAATCAGTGCCTTGAGGACTCTATAAAATACGCTCCTTACGATGATGAGAATTATGTCTATCATGATCCTTATTCTGATAGTTTGTATAGAGATAGTGTGTATAGGACTAGTAATTTAGCCTATGAATGGAGTAGGGCTCAAAAGCATTCTATGTATGCTTATAGATGGCAATTTTCTATAGTCGATAGTACAGTAGGGGTAGAAGGTGAGTGGAATCAATATTATTATCAAGAAAGAGAAGATGACGAACTTGAACTCAAGCATGCGAATAGTCTAGGCTTCGCTTATAACACTTTGCCAGATACTAAAATTGCGGATGCATACCGCAAAGAAGGTGTTTATGTGTTGCCTGATTCTTTAGTGGCTGAATTTTTCCCGACATTCGCGACTTATCCGGTTGGAATAGAGAGCTTCAAGTGGTATCCTCCGGAAGTTTTCTACATCATCGTCTTGAAAGATGTTGGGGCAAAGGGGCACTTGGTGACGAATTATGATGCAAATGGAATTTACGTGACGGATATCGTGAAAAGTGGAAATTGCCCTGAAGATACAACGGTACACTATTCGATGATATTGTTGGCGGATTCTCCCGACTGGAATGTCTTAGATCGCTCCATTGTTAAAACGACTTATGTGAGCGACAACTGGAATTGTGACAAGCCGGAAACTCTTGAAAAAGTAGAACCGTATGGAGAATGGGTTTTCTCGAGTGAGCCTCACTATTATAACGATTGGCTTGAGTTGTTTGAACCAGATAGATATGCAGAACTCTTTGGTAAAGACTAGCCTATTTCTAGGATTTAGAACTTAACTTCCATGAGCTATTTTCTATCTTAGGGGTGTATGAATACTAAAATCTATTACACCCTTACGGACGAGTCGCCGTTCTTGGCGACTCAGTCTTTGCTTCCTATCGTATCTGCTTTCGCAAAGACCGCAGATATCGATGTTGAAACTAAGAACATTTCCTTACCGGGCCGCATTCTTGCCGCTTTCGCGGACACGCTCCCGGCAGGTACGACGTTTGCTGGTAAGCCGGTGACGGATGACCTCGCATTTCTCGGCAAGCTCACGCTTGAACCGGATGCAAACATCATCAAGCTCCCGAACATTTCTGCCTCGGTGCCGCAGCTCAAGGCCGCCATCGCCGAACTCCAGAAGAACGGCTACGCCCTCCCGGACTACCCGGATGCTCCTCTCAACGACGAAGAAAAGGCTATCCGCGCCCGCTACGACAAGGTGAAGGGCTCCGCTGTGAACCCGGTGCTTCGTCAGGGCAACTCCGACCGTCGCGCTCCTAATGCTGTCAAGAACTATGCTCGCAACAATCCGCATAGCAATGGCAACTGGAATGAATCCGTGAAGACTTATGTCGCCAGCATGCAAGCCGATGACTTCTACGGTAACGAAAAGTCCATCACAATGGCCGAAGCCGACTCCTTCAAGATTGAATTTGTCGATGAAGCTGGTGCCGTAACGGAACTCCGTGCCGCAAAGCCGCTCCTCAAGGGCGAAATCATCGATGCGACCGTCATGCGCATGGCTTCTCTCGAAAAGTTCATCGCTAATGCGATGGCCGAAGCTAAAGCCAAGGGCCTCCTTTTCTCCGTGCACCTCAAGGCCACGATGATGAAGGTCTCTGACCCGGTGCTGTTCGGAGCATTCGTGCGCGTGTTTTTCAAGGACGTGTTCACGAAGTACGCAGACCTCTTTAAGGAACTCGGAATCGACGCCAACAACGGTCTCGGTGACTTGTTCAAGCGCCTCGAAGGCAATGCCAAGGAAGCCGAAGTCAAGGCTGCTATCGACGCTGCACTCGCTGCAGGTCCGGATCTCGCTATGGTCGATTCTGCCAAGGGTGTTACGAATTTGCATGTGCCGAGCGATGTGATTATCGACGCTTCGATGCCGGCTATGATCCGCAATTCTGGTTGCATGTGGAACAAGGAAGGCAAGTTGCAAGAAGTTGTCGCCTGCATCCCGGACCGCTGCTATGCTGGTATCTACGACGAAACGATTGAATTCTGCAAGCAGAATGGTGCCTTCGACCCGAAGACGATGGGTACAGTGCCGAACGTGGGCCTCATGGCTCAGGGCGCCGAAGAATACGGCAGCCACGACAAGACGTTTGTCGCAAAGGGCAAGGGCGTCATTCGCGCTGTAAACAGCAAGGGCGAAGTCCTCTTGCAGCAGGAAGTCGCTGCTGGCGATATCTTCCGTATGTGCCAGGCCAAGGACGCTCCGGTGCGTGACTGGGTCAAGCTCGCTGTAACGCGCGCTCGTCTCTCCAACACTCCGGCTATCTTCTGGCTTGATCCGGAACGCGCTCACGACCGCGAAATTCAGAAGAAGGTCGAAGCTTACTTGCCGGAACATGACCTCAAGGGTCTCGACATCAAGATTATGAGCCCGCGCAAGGCTATCGTCGAAACGATGAAGCGTGCCAAGGCTGGCCTCGACACCATCGGCGTGACGGGTAACGTGATGCGTGACTATCTCACGGACCTTTTCCCGATTCTCGAAGTCGGTACTTCTGCAAAGATGCTCTCCATCGTGCCGCTTATGGCTGGTGGTGGCCTCTACGAAACAGGTGCAGGTGGTTCTGCTCCGAAGCAGGTGCAACAGTTCCTCGCCGAAAATTACCTCCGCTGGGATTCTCTCGGTGAATACTTCGCACTCGTGCCTGCATTCGAACAGGTCGCGCTGAAGGACGGCAACAAGAAGGCTAAGGTCTTGGCCGATACGCTCGATGCTGCCAACGGCAAGATTCTCGAATTCAACCGCACGCCGGCTCGTAAGATCGGTGAACTCGACAACCGTGGTTCCCACTTCTACCTCGCTCTCTACTGGGCTCAGGCTCTTGCCGCTCAGAAGGACGATGCGGAACTCGCCGGAAAGTTCGCTCCGATCGCTGCTGCTCTCTCCGCGAAGGAATCTGAGATTGTCGCCGCACTCGCTGCTGAACAGGGTAAGCCTGCCGATATCGGTGGTTACTATGTCCCGAAGGCAGAACTTCTCAAGAAGTGGATGCGCCCCGTCGAAGCGTTCAACGCGATTATCGACAACATCTAGAATGTCACCCCGGACTTTGTCATCCTGGAGCGTAGCGATAGGATCCAAGACATTAAAAAAGGAGTGTCGCAGAAATGCGCACTCCTTTTTTTTTGCTTCGCTGTGAAAATTTAAATCTGCCCGCGGCTCCCGTTGATAATCCATTGGCACAACGCTTCAATGCCATCGTAGTCGGGGAGCGTCTGCACAAAGTTCTTGGACTTGCTGCGTTCAATAAAATTGCGCCATACCATCTCGTTTTTGCCATTTAGCCCAAGGTGTTCTTCAATTGCGCCACGAGTCCAGACCCAAATGCCTTGCTCGCAAAGTTTATTGTGGATATTGCGGATGGGGCGTTCTGCTTCTGGCATAGATGCCATCATCGCGTACGCTGTAGAAGCGCTGATATTGCTGTGCTTGTTGACAGGGAGACCGTTTACCAAACGCAAATGGTTGTGGCAAGCGAGTTCGCGGAACAAGTTGCGGCATTCTGTAATGTCCGGGTCATTGGCGCTTAAAAATCCGTCGCGTGTTGCTGTGGTAAATGCGTAGTCCAAATCGACAATGGCGCGCACGGGAATGTCCATGGCGCTCAAAACCTGCATACTCTTGCGGGTGTTGCTTACGCCGCCTTGACGCACGAGCGCACATTTAATAAGTGCAAAAGATTGCCCGGTAATGCGCTCGAAAAGGGCGGGTAGCACACGCCATTCCGTTTTACCTTCGGTGAGCAGCACGTAGTCGGCAAACAAAAGTTCATTGCTGTTAGACAAACTAAACAGCATTTGCAGCTGGCTCGGTGCATCTTTCACGACTTGGCGAACGGCGTCTTCCATTCGCTTGCGCATAAATGTGCCGCGTTCCCTGTTTTTGCGGATCAAGAGAGACGTGCTTACATCTTCGCTAGTGACCATCTGCGCGGAATGCGTTGCGAAAATAACTTGATAGCCTTCGTTCGAAAGGTTCTTCAACGCCACGCGCACGAGCTCAACTGCTTGCGGGTGCAAAAAGAGTTCCGGCGAATCAATCAATAAAAGTTTGCGGCTCAGGTAATGATTGTTGTGGTGCTTTTTGATTTCAGCAAGGTAGCGGACAAGCGCCATCTGGATGGCTCGTTGCGAACCGGCACCCATACGCGAAATATCGCGTTCAAAACCATCATCTTCATCAACGACTTTAATCGTTGCGCTTTTGAGGAATGTCTCGAGAGTCGGCACGGGAATGTCGAGCTCCACGCGAACACTTGGGAAAAGCGGACGGAGCGCCGAGTTGACTTCTTTATCGAAAGCCTTGATTTCTTCAGCCTGGCAGTCGCTTCCGGGGGAGAGTAGTTCCGTAAATTGCTCGATGACCTGACTCAATTCGCCTCCAAACTTGCGTTCGAGCGGTTTGAAAATCTCGTGCATGAGCTTGGTGTAGGCTTGGTTACCCTCAAAATCCCAAATGGCGATGGATTCAGGGAACATGCGGTTAAAGGCTGCGGTAAACTTGTCATTGACACGTACCCAGTCTTTGCCTTTGCGCTTGCCGTTCGGGGGGCAAAATGCCCAAAATTCAATATTGCCGGGGAGTTCCCCTGGGATTCGCTGCACTTTCTTGACGCGGAGCGTTGTCCCCGAGAGGAACGGCTCGACTTCGGCCGCTTTTTCTTCTCCAAGACGGTTCAGAACCTGCTCGGTGATGCCTTCAAAAAGCCCCTCCGCTTCTACGGGGTGGTTCGGGTCATCAAAATACGAGATGTCCAGCGAGAAATTGGCAAGCAACCAGCGGATTCCCATCAAAATATTCGTTTTTCCGGCGTTGTTGTAGCCAATGAGGGCGGTAAAATCACTAAGCGGAAAAGTCTCGCGCTGGATAGAGCGGAGATTCGAAATCGTAATGCGGGACAATCTAAGTGCTTGCGGTTGCATAGCTTGAAACTATAAAAACTTTTCGCAAAAAGTCGTGTTTGGTGCAATTGCAAGCGAAAAAGTGCAATTATTGACCGTATAAATTGGAATGAATGGTACTCAAAAGCATTAAAAACGAAAAAACACTTTAGCTGTTGGGGCTAAAGTGTTTCTTTTGGGGTTAGGAGGAGAACAAAGAGTTCTTGAACATAAAGGTATTTAAAGTTTGGCTTCATAATGTGTTTTTCGTCATATTCGTGTTGAAAAGTGTTGTGAAGTTCTCAATGCTGTGTTGTAAATTTGCTACAATTAATATTAGGTATGTAAAAAAGAGGTTTTGTTCAGTGTCAAACATTGATAACGAAAAGGGTTTTATTGCTAAATTTTCGGGCATGAAGAAATACGCTGCTCCAGTTGTTCTTTTTGTCTTGGCTTGCGCCTTAATTGTATACCTCAAGGTTGATTTTTCTGGCTCGTCCTCCTCTTTTGACGTTAGCCGGTACATGCAGACGCGCGCAAAAATTGATTCCTTGGAGGTGGCGCTGTGGAATTCTCAGGGCAATGTCGATGCCCAGGTAAAAATCCGCGACGAACTTTCTAACGCATGGGAAGACCTTTCGGCGATGCGCACCAATACAGCTGATGAAGCTGAAGCTCCGGAAGAAAATGTGGGCGGCTTCTCTGGCGGCGTTTGGCTCTGGATTATCGGTGGAACTCTTGCCGTGCTCCTTTGCTCCGTGATTCTCGTGCTTGTGCTTATCCACCGCAAGAAAATTGTTGAAACTCGCATGATGGAAGCTCTTGCAAAATCGAGAGAGACCGGGGAGATGCCTTCTGTGGATGATACAGAAACGGTCCTTACTCCGCGTGTCCATGCCCCTAAAAAGTCAATTATTGATGAAGCCGAAGAATTTGCCGCAAAGCGTCGTGAAACGATGGCTCTTCAGACAAAGGCTGCCGCAGGTGCAAATCCTGTCGATCAGAGTGCAACGAACTTGAATGCGTCCAACGCAAATGCTTCGAACGTGAACGCCACGAAGGCTGCTTTCGAAGATGAACATGGCGTTCCTGAAAATCGAATTTTAACGTCTCCGTTTAACGGTAGAACGGTTCTCCGCCCGACGGCGAGAGAACGCATCACGTCTGCCATGCAGTCGCTTTCTGATGTGCTACATCATGACCGCACGAGGGTAAAGCCTGCAGCTCCGGCTGCTGCTCCAAAGCCCGAAGTCGTTGCAACGGCTGTGGCTCATCCGCTTGAGATGAACCGCTTTGACCGTGAATCTTCGGTGAATAGCAAGATTTTGCAGATGTCTCGCAGAGGTTTCCCGGCTTCGGCTATTGCTTCGAAGTTGAAGATTCCTCAGGCTAAGGTCGAGGCTGTTATCAAGGAAGCTGTAGAAGCAGGTAACTAATGCGTTACCGCTTTCGTTGTGAATATCTAGGCAGCGCCTTTTACGGCTGGCAAGAACAAAATTGTGGCGGCAAGCTCCGCTTTGTAACCGTACAGTCAACGCTCGAAGAGGCGTTGTCTACGGCGTTACGTGCGCCCATCCGCGTGGTGGGGTCGGGCCGAACAGATACGGGTGTCCATGCCCGCGGCCAGTGTGTCCACTTTGATTTTGATGGTGAACTGGACCCGCTGAAGGTTGTCCGTTCTGTGAACGGGCTTACCAAGCGCTTGATTCGCATTCGCGATTTAGAGCCTTGTGCACCGGACTTCAATGCTCGCTACGATGCCGTTTTACGTTATTACCAGTACACGATATTTACGCGCCCGGTGGCGCTGATGCGTGACTTTGGCTGGGAGTGCGGTTCGCTGAATTTGGACATCGATGCGATGGGCCGCGAGGCCCAGTCTTTCCTTGGCGAACACGATTTTATTGATTTTTGCATCCCGCGTAACGATGGAAAATCGACGCTTTGCACGTTGAGCGAATTCCGCCTGGAACGCTTGAATGACTGGAGCTGTATGTTCCACATCAAAGGGAACCGCTTCTTGCACCGCCAGGTACGTGCTATGGTCGGGACGCTTTTTGATATTGGTCGAGGCCGTTATCCTGAAGGAACGGTCAACCAGATTTTCGAGAAAAAGTTCAAAGGCGAACGCACGTGGGCGCCCCCGCAGGGGCTTGTCCTCGAAAACGTGGAATATAGGGATTATTAACCCCTGATTGCTTCAATCATTTCTTTTACAGCGCGTTCCATGCCGACGAGTGCGGCGCGGCTTACGATGCTGTGACCGACGATGATTTCGTCAATGCCGTCAATCTGTGCAACGGCTTCTACGTTTCTGTAGTTGAGTCCACGACCGGCGAGTACGTTTAAGCCATACTTGTGGGCGAGCACCGTCATGTCCTGCAATGCAGAAATTTCACGGTCGACTTCTTCGCGGCTGCCGAGTTCAAATGCTGTTGCGTATTTGCCGGTGTTGAATTCCACATAGTTTGCGCCGACCTTCTTGGCTGCCTTGACCTGTTCCGTTTCGGCATCGATGAACACGCTCACCTGGATATCGTTGTTTCTAAGCGTCATGATGCACTTTGCAAGTTCATCAATTTTTGCAGAAACGTTCAAACCGTCTTCGGTGGAAAGTTCCGTGTGGACTTCCGGCACGAGCGTTACCATGTCAGGTTGGCGGTTGATGGCGAACTGCACCATTGCCTGTGTCGGTGCCATTTCCAAATTCAACTTAGTGGTCACTGTTCCGCGGAGGAGCCTGATGTCGCGGTCCTGGATGTGGCGCTTGTCTTCACGGAGATGTGCTGTAATCCCATTGCAACCGGCGAGTTCTGCAATCATGGCTGCTGCAACCGGGTCGGGTTCCTTGCCTTTACGGGCTTCACGGATTGTTGCAATATGGTCCACGTTTACACCGAGTTTGATAGACATAGGCTCTCCTATTTAGAATTGAATAAAGTTGAAAGGTCTACGAGGGTAGTTCCTTGCTTGGCTGCTTTCTTGGAAATATCCTCAATTTTAGACAAATTTTGTTCTGTCAGCGGGATGATCATTACAGATGTTCCGCTTTTGGGCGCTTCCCTGAGTTTCTGGTGGACGTAGTCCTCGATAGAGCTGTTGTCCGGATTGTAAGGGAATGCAATTTTACATGTGATATTGAGGTCTTTGCAGGTTTGTGGAACGACGGTTCTGTCTTCCATCGATAAGTCCATAAACCACAAGTTCTGCCTTTTTGTCGGCTTTAGAATCGCCTGCATAAGTTGTTTGTGTTTGACCGCCTGTTCGCCATAACGTGTTGCGATACCGGTGGCGCTTGGAAGATTCTTTTTTGCGGCGTTGATAATCTCTTCGATTTGCTCTGCTGTATGGTGGATGCGGAGAGGGCGTAACTTGTTATGACGCTTGTCTAGTTTGGTCGATTCCATGACAAGCCACAAGACGATTTCTTTGTTGTGGATTTTGTCTAAACTTTTGTAGAACTCTTCGTTTAGACCAAATGGGGGGATCAACAAATCAAATGGATAATCGAGATTGTTTAGCTTGGCGATGATTTCAGGTGTTAAGTTTGTTGAGTTTATAGCTTGAAACGCAACGTTCATAAGCGATGCGTTGTTCATGAAGATATTGTCCGATATTTGAAGTATCAAGTGGAGGGAATCGCCTTTGGGCGTTAACATGTCAACCTTTGCGGATTGGTAGGCGTTCGGGTTCTCGGTGATTTCTTCCATCAAAAGAATTTTTCCGCCACGCTTTTGTACAAATTTTTGCGCTTGCAGAAGGTACACGACAATCGTCTTTCCACGGGCGAGAGTCCAGACATCACGTTTGCTGCGTTTTGAGTAACTAGACGAGATGACTTTAATCTCATCTTTCAATCTCTGTTCGAAAGGTAAGGTGTCGTTTTCGACAAGAGTTTCTTCGTCTTCATGCACGTTTGTGGATTCTTCGAGCTTTTCGAGAATCTGGAATGCCCTATCCTGGTTGTTTAGGTAATATGACAAACCGGCGAAAATCCCCAATGCGAAAAAAAGAGCGACAATGTGTTTAAGTTTTATCATTTCGCCTATAAATATAACTACATTGAGCGCATGCCTATTCTATTTGCACTTGTTGGAGCTACCGGTGTTGGCAAGTCTCGCCTTTCACTGGAACTGGCGGAACGTTTTAATGCCGAAATCATCGGCGTAGATTCCCGTCAGATATACAAGGGCTTTGCTATTGGAACGGCTCAGCCGTCTCATGCTGACTTGGCTAGGGTCAAGCACCACTTGGTGGATTTTCTGGATCCGCGCAAGGTGTTTTCGGCGGGCGACTTTTGTGCAAATGTGAAAAGTCTAATGGCTGGTAATCCGAACCAAAACTATATCTTGGTGGGCGGTACTGGACTTTATCTTCAATCCCTGATGCTTGGACTTCCGCAGATACCCAAAATCGATGAATCTGTGCGTAAGTCTTTTGAAGACGATGCTGCTAAGTTTGGGAGTAAGACTTTATACGAAAAAGCAAAGCTGGCGGACCCCGAAGCGATGGAAAAAGTTGAACTGAACAACGTTCAACGCATTATCCGCATATTGGAAGTATTCCAACTGACGGGGCGCAAGCTCTCGGATTGGCAAAAGGAACGAGAAGGCGGGATAGGGGAGTTGCCTGTGTTCTGGCTGAACCGCAGTCGCGAAAATCTCTATGCTCGAATTGATGCTCGTGTGGACCAGATGATGGCGGAGGGCTGGCTTGACGAAATCCATGAACTTGCCAAAACAGTTCCGTTAGATGCTCCAGCTTGGCAGGGGCTTGGCTATAAAGAACTTTTGTGTGCAAATGACGGCGATCAAGTCGAATGGATTCTCGAAGATGTCAAGCGAAAAACACGAAATTATGCCAAAAGGCAATTGACGTGGTTCCGTTGGCAGGTTAAATCGACGGAATTGGACTTGGATACCTGTGAGAACCCTTTGGAATATATCCAAAATAGGGTGGTTGTCCCCTAAAAGGGCTGTTTTTAGAGCTCCTCAAAAAAATTTTTTCCAAAAAATGGACTTCAAAAGGGCGAATAGCCCTTTTTCTTTTGGAGCGCTCCTAAAAAATTAGTGAATAGAATGTGAATATCATGATATAGAACCTGAATACAACCCGTTTTTATCAAAAAAAGTGAAAAAAAGTGAATTTTTTTTACGCTGACCCCTTGCTTTTATTCCTCAAAATTC
The DNA here is from genome assembly GCF_900142945.1 of Fibrobacter sp. UWB7. NCBI lineage: Bacteria > Pseudomonadati > Fibrobacterota > Fibrobacteria > Fibrobacterales > Fibrobacteraceae > Fibrobacter > Fibrobacter sp. UWB7. The sequence goes on along the minus strand of NZ_FRCO01000008.1, from coordinate 340 downwards.
TATAATTGGTCTCACCCTCGAACGGGTTGCCCAAAACGACCTGAACGAGAGACGAAAGCCCGCGAGACTTTCGGGAAGATTGAAGGAATCGGAGATGTGCTTAGTGACGGCCCAAGAAAATTTCTTGGAAGTCAATTAATCAAGAGGCGAGAGTCGCGACCAAGCCATGCTTGGGCATGACCGAGCCGAAGATTTAAGCGATACTTTAAGTATCGCCATTTACGAAAAACAGGACAGACTATTTTAAAATCAATGAAGAGTTTGATCCTGGCTCAGAACGAACGCTGGTGGCGTGTCTTATACATGCAAGTCGAGCGAGGCAGCAATGCCGAGCGGCGAA
>NZ_FRCO01000006.1:0-146561 GCF_900142945.1 Fibrobacter sp. UWB7 | reverse complement strand
GGACCGTCAGTAGCGGCAACAACGAGGATAGCGCCGTCCATCTGAGCAGCACCAGTCACCATGTTCTTCACATAGTCAGCATGCCCCGGGCAGTCAACGTGTGCGTAGTGACGGTTAGCGGTGGTGTATTCGACGTGAGAAGTATTGATCGTGATACCACGAGCCTTTTCTTCCGGAGCGTTGTCGATTTCATCGAAACGCTTTGCAGCGGCGAGACCCTTAGCAGCAAGAGTCGTGCAGATTGCTGCAGTAAGAGTGGTTTTACCGTGGTCAACGTGACCGATGGTGCCGATGTTGCAATGCGGCTTACTTCTGTCAAAATGTTCTTTTGCCATTATTCTATCTCCATTTTAGTGAGAGCCCAGATCGGGAGTCGGACCCGAGACCTCTTCCTTACCAAGGAAGTGCTCTACCACTGAGCTACCTGGGCATAAGCCCTACGATGCCTTTGACACCGTAGGGCTGATTGTCGTGGGCCGTCGTGGTTTCGAACCACGGTAGGCGTAAGCCAACGGATTTACAGTCCGTCCCCTTTAACCACTCGGGCAACGACCCATTATGTAAGCCAAAGATAGGAATCGAACCTACGACCGGCTGATTACAAATCAGCTGCTCTACCAGCTGAGCTACTTTGGCACTCTTTTGTTTCAGTTCACTTAAGGAACTAAAGCGTGGCAAATTTAATAAGATTTACCCGGTCTTGTCAACAAGAATTGCGGTTTTTCTGAAAAAAAATTGATTTTTTTTAAAAAAAGGGTAAACAGAATGCGGAAAAGAATGTTAGTTGAGTGTTGATAAATTTTTAAGTGAATAAATGAGCACTATTTTTAGTAGTTTTTAGTCATTAGCTATTAGTCATTAGTTATATTTTATTCTCGAAACAACCAGCGACTATTGACCAAAGACTAGCGACCAATGACCAAATTCTAATTAGCTACTTTATACACCAGAACTTATATCCACCCTTAATAAATTACACATGGAAAACAACTTTTCTTTCAAGACCCGCATTCAAGTCCGCTATGCCGAAACTGACGCTATGGGCGTCGTGCACCACGCCACCTACCCCATCTGGTTTGAACAGGCCCGCGTGGACTTTTTCCGCGCTGTAGGAGCCCCCTACGACGAAGTGGAACGCGAAGGGTTTGCAAGCCCGGTCCTCGAACTCAACGTGCAGTACAAGCGCCCGTGCCGCTTTGGCGATTTTGTCGACGTCGAAACAAAGCTCGTACACGAAGGACGCTGCAAGTACAAGTTCCTCTACCAGGTGACTTTGAACGGCGAACTCTGCACGACCGGTTATTCCGTACACGTATTCACGAAAGGCGGAGTCCCGACACGCGAAAAGCCTGAATGCATCAAGAAAGTCGAAGACAAGATCTTTAGCGATTAATTTTTATATAGTATAACCATGGACGCCCCTTTAGCAGAACGCCTACGCCCGCAAAACCTGGACGAATTCCTCGGCCAGAACAAGATTCTTGGACAGCAGAGCCTGTTGCGCAAGAGTCTTGAAAACGACTCTATCCCCAGCATGATTTTCTGGGGACCTCCGGGTTGCGGAAAGACGAGCCTCGCCCACGTTATCAAGCAGCACACCAAAAAGCGCTTTGTCGCGCTCTCGGCAGTAGCAAGCGGCGTGAAGGAAGTCAAGGAAGTTCTCGCAGACGCTCGCCAGATGAAGCACGCGTTCATGGACACGATACTCTTCATCGACGAAATCCACCGTTTTAACAAGGGGCAGCAGGACGCACTCCTCGGCGCCGTGGAAGACGGCACGGTAACGCTCATCGGCGCGACTACAGAAAACCCGGGATTCGAAGTGAACGGGGCTTTGCTCAGCCGTTGCCAACTGATCCTTTTTGCGCCTCTCAGCAAGGAGGACTTGCGGACACTCATTTTCAGTGCACTCCGCGACCACCCGCGCGGTTTACAGCTCAAGGACGTTGAAGTTGAAGACGCTGTTGTCGACAAGCTCATCGCGCAGTCCGAAGGCGACGCAAGATTTTTGCTAAACCAGCTCGAATGGATTGGCAAGAACCTCGGCGACAATAAGAAAATCGACGAGAAACTGCTCGAAGAATTCCAGTACAAGAAGCCCCTGCGCTACGACAAGAGCGGCGAAGAGCATTACAACCTCATTTCGGCATTGCACAAGTCCGTACGCGGATCGGATCCGGACGCGGCCCTTTACTGGCTCCATAGAATGTTGCAGGGCGGCGAAGACCCGCGATTCATTTTGCGCCGCCTGATGCGCATGAGCATGGAAGATGTGGGACTTGCAGACCCGAACGCACTTTTGCTAGCAACGAGCGCTCGCGAAGCATACGACTTCATGGGCATCCCCGAAGGGCTGATTGCACTCGACGAGCTTGCAATTTACTTGGCGCTTGCGCCCAAGAGCAACAGCGTTGAGCTTGCAGGAATGAAAGCAGATTCTATCGTGAAGCAGACCGGCACTCTCCCCGTGCCACGCGCCTACCGCAATTCAGTGACACGCGTCGGGAAACAGCTCGGCTACGGGAACGGCTACGAGTACGATCACGACAGCCCGGGCGGATACTCTGCGCAGGAGCACTTGCCCACGCAACTTGTCGGCACAACGATTTACGAACCTAAGCCGTACGGGCGCGAAAAGACGCTCGGTGAAAAACTCGCACAGCTGAAGCAAATGAAGAAAGAGCGGCAGGCCCTTCGACATAAGGTTGGTGAGCCAGCCGAACCACAGGGACCTGAGGAAGGAAAGTAGTTCGCGAGAATCGCGGACATGACGGGAAAACAAAAGAGGAGGGAAAATGGACTTAGCGACAATCAAGAAATACCCGAGTCAAATCTCGACGGCGTTCAAGCGGTTTCCGCTCGCATCGGCGATGGCGTTCTTTACGTTTATCGCGCTGGTCACCAACACAGAATTTGCACGATTCGGCAACGACCATTTCACGCGGCTATTCCTATGGCTCGCCATCTACCCCATCGCAGCCATACTCGTTGCCCTTGCGACATCGCTCGTCCAGGAATCTCGAAAAAGCACAAACGCGCGCCCACAAGCTATCGCGAGCGGCACATGGTTCTTGCTATCCATTGCACTTGTTGCAGGCTTGCCACTTGACGACGATCCCTTTTACTTTGGGTGCACCGTCACCCTCGTTTACCTAATCGCCACCTTTGCAGTTTTTCTCGGACCGTTCTGGAAGCAGCCTAACGAAAACGGCTTCTGGAACTTTTTGCAAAAGAACATCAAGTCAGCGATAATTGCCATTCTCGTCTCGGCAATTTTGCTCGGCGCCATTGAAGGGCTCGTCTTAGGCTTTGCAGAACTGTTCGATTCCGACCCCGGCGAAACCATCTACCTTTACATTTTCTATTTCTGCGCCAGCGTTGTCGTCCCTATCCTTTACTTTTCCGGCATTCCGTCCATTGACGAATGCACCGAAGAAACGCCCGCCTTGAACAAGTTCGCATCAAGCACCATTCGGTTCCTGTTCATTCCGGTGCTTGCTATCGGCATCCTCCTCTTTTACGCCTATATTATCAAGTTCATCGTCTTGTGGGACATGCCCGACGAAGGAACCGTATCTGCATTCGTCTCGGGATTTATCATTTACTTGATAGCGCTCATTATTGCCATGCATCCGATGCGACTCTCGGCCGAGCAGACCACCGAAAAGAAGCTCCTGAAAATCTTCCCCGCCGCATGCATCCCGCTCGTCGTCCTGATGTCCATCGACGTCATGCACATATTTATTCAAGAATGCCTCTCGCCAGAAATCATCTGGGTCATCACTATCAATATTTACTTCTATATCATCATTGCCATCCTGCTGAAAGAAAAAATCCAGCGCAAATCAAGGTACATCGCCATCGCTTTCTGCGCATTGTTCTTCATCACCACCATTAGCCCGCTAAACGCACAAAACATCACAGATCTCGTAGGAGCAACCAAAATCGAAAACGCCCCCACCCAACAAAGCAACACCAAGACAACGTCGGTCAAAGAAGATACGACCGCAGCATTCGACTCCTTCGAAGCGGACATATCAAATTCCGATATCATTTCGTTCATCATTCCTGAAGGCGCCAAGGAAGTCGCCATCTTGGACCATTATTTTGACAAAAGCGAATTTGAATACCGGGGCGACACGATTACCTTCCGGATTACGCTCTCGGAAGATGACGAAAATGCCGCGGATTCAAGCGCCGCAAAACCAAGTGCCGCGGATTCCGCAAAAACAAAAAGCAAGGTTTACAGTTTCTACACGACAAAGCAAGAACTGAACGATTCGCTCGAGTCCATCACCACAGACCACGCCGCCATCGGAATCAAAGAACTGCATACGAGCCAATGGTCCGAAACAGGGCGCTCGCTCCGCATCAAGGGACTGTTGTTTACTGAGTAAATCGTCATCCTCGACCAACGGGAGGGGATCCAAACAGCTTGGATTAAATTTTTGACTTGACCACAATTATGCATATAACTATATTTACGCATAAATAAGATTGATAAAATTGCGCGGACGCAAAGCCACGCCAAAAGGAAACATTATGGAATACAAAATTAAGGATATCAACCTTGCGATCGAAGGCCGCAAGGAACTCGACCTCGCCGAAACCGAAATGCCGGGCCTCATGGCCCTCCGCAAGGAATACGCCGGCAAGAAGCCGCTCGCAGGCGCTCGCATCATGGGTAGCCTTCACATGACGGTGCAGACCGCCATCCTCATCGAAACGCTCGTGGACCTCGGTGCAGACGTGCGCTGGGTCTCCTGCAACATTTTCAGTACGCAGGACAACGCTGCAGCCGCCGTCGTGGTTGGCAAGAACGGCAGCGTGAGCAATCCGCAGGGCGTGCCTGTGTTCGCCTGGAAGGGTGAATCCTTGGAAGAATACTGGGAAAACACCGCCCGCGCACTCGTATGGCCGGACGGCAAGACCGCCGACCTCATCGTCGATGACGGTGGCGACGCCACCATGCTCGTGACTTGCGGTGCAGAATTCGAAGACGCCGGCAAGGTGCCTGAATTTAACCCAGAAACCGACTCCGAAGAATGGGGCGTATTCCTCGCCACCTGCCGTAAGATTTTCGAAAAGGATCCGAAACAGTGGACCCGCGCCCGCGAAGCTCTCCGCGGCGTTTCCGAAGAAACCACCACCGGCGTGCATCGCCTTTACCAGATGGCCCAGGCAGGCCGCCTGAAGTTCCCGGCAATCAACGTGAACGATTCCGTGACCAAGTCCAAGTTCGACAACCTCTACGGCTGCCGCCACTCCCTCATCGACGGCATCAACCGCGCCACCGACGTGATGATGGCCGGCAAGATCGCAGTCGTGTGCGGCTACGGCGACGTGGGTAAGGGCTGTGCACAGTCACTGCGCGGTCAGGGCGCTCGCGTGATCATCACCGAAATCGACCCGATTTGCGCACTCCAGGCCGCCATGGAAGGCTACGAAGTCAAGACTCTCGACGAAGTCGTTAGCTACGCCGACATCTTCGTGACCACCACCGGCAACACCGGCATCATTAGCGCCGCCCAGATGGAAAAGATGAAGAACCGCGCTATCGTGGGTAACATCGGTCACTTCGACAACGAAATCGATATGGCCGGCCTCAAGAAGATCCCGGGCATCAAGCGCAACGAAATCAAGCCGCAGTACGACGAATGGATTTTCCCCGACGGTCACAGCATCCTCGTGCTCGCCGAAGGCCGCCTCCTCAACCTCGGCTGCGCTACTGGTCACCCGAGCTTCGTGATGAGCGCAAGCTTCACGAACCAGACCATCGCACAGATCGACCTCTGGCTCAACGCCCAGGGCAAGGACACCGTCGCCGGCATCAAGTACGAAAGCGGCGTCGTGTACACGCTCCCGAAGATCCTCGACGAAAAGGTCGCACGCCTCCACCTCGAAAAGCTCGGCGTTCACCTCACCCGCCTCACGCAGGCTCAGGCCGACTACATCGGCGTGCCGGTCGAAGGCCCGTACAAGGCTGATCACTACCGTTACTAATAGTAGACCGCGCTGAGCTCTAACGAGATGCGCGCAACGCCTGTGTCATCCTGAGCGAAGCCCGCTAGGGCGAAGTCGAAGGATCTAACGCGAGATGCGCGGCACTTTATACAAAACGGGGCTCCATACGGAGCCCTATTTTTTTACCGGTTCCAACCGGAATGCCCATCACCGTAGACGACACCACCACCGCCATCATCATAACCGCCCAACGACGAAGTGCTTTTCACGCCCAACCAGCCGCGCATACGCTTGATGCGCGCAGAAGAAGGAGTCTGGGACGAAGCGGCAGAGGCTTGCTCCGAGGAAGCGGCTTTATCGGCCGGAGATTGGTTATTGGTTAGAGAATCGGGCATATTACTTTTCCGCATTAACAATAGAAAATTTTCCAAGTTCTGCTACGAGCTCCATGGAATCTTTCCTATAAATGTTCATCCGAATTTCGGACGGACCATTCAACATCAAAGCAATACTCATCGGAATCTGCAAATTTGACGCTCCGTCCTTCTTTATTTCAAGAGTCAATTCAGGAGTGTGAACCACGCCATTATCAACTTCAACCTTGACAGTATAAAAACCCGCATCAATAGCGCGATCCACCTTTAACGCAAAATAGACTCCGAAAAACAGCGGGTTATTCCATCGATTTTCCTGCGGAATGTTATTTTCAATAACATCCGTACCAAACACGCCAATAAGCATGAACTTGCCCGTGTTTTCCTGGCGAATCTGCTCGCACAACACAAAAGACTTTACTTGCATTCTAAACCTCCATCAAAGCAGGCTGAGCAAAGGAAGACAACTCAGCTTTTTCGTTGCTTGCGGCATTATTGAATGCCACAATTCCGGCCGCTTTAAAAACGTCAGTATTCAAATAGAACGATCTTACCGATGAATCCACCGCCTTTATTTTGTCCACGGTCTTTTTAAGAATTGCAGCTCGTGCGTATGATTCGTCAAAACCAGCCTCAGCCACAAGAGTTAACTCGGGCAATATCGAAACAAACCTAGACAAAGCAATTGCCGCAGCAGATACTTGAGTCCCCTGTTTCCAGCGATTAATCGTATGCGGAGCCAATCCCAAAGCACGCTCCAAACGACTGTCGGAATAGCCGCACTCGTTCACTTTTTTCAACAAGGTTGGGACACTCTCCTTTGCCCGTTCTAGGATTCTACTCTGCACAACCTTTTTCGATTCGGAATCCAGCAAGATATCTGACATGCAATCATTGCAATGACATACGGAAATTTCTTGTTGCACAGGTTCCGCCAGTGGAACAATCAGGGTCCGAAAATCCTTCTTGATTTCAATATTTTCTGAATCGCATACAGGACATTTTGTAATCATAAAAACCTCTATAACATCGGGAAACGGTTATCTAATTTCAAGGACTTGATAAACATTATCGTGATAATCTTTTCCGCCTTTTGATTCACCTTTTCGCATAAAGCCAAATAGTAATGTTGATCATCGTAAGGAATACTATAAGCATACACCGGAGTGCCGATTACGCCGACCTCGGGCCTGCGCAAAGGTTTTACTCCCAGACATTCAGGAACATCCTTGATTTGCAACAGCCATCGGCAAATATCCTCGCGGGGATTGATGATATTTAACCGGTAACTTACTTCTTCCGTAGGGGCCTTGGCATACAATTGTATTAAGGCACGCTTCTTTTTGCAGTAACTCAGTAACTGTAGCCATATTTCAACAGGGTCCTTCGGAGGCGAAGAAAAGGCAACGATTTCATCGTTTTGCGTTTCCATACGCCCCCTATTTACACATTATGTGTAAAAATATAAATTTTTGACAACAAAAAGACAACCCCAAAGGGGATAAAAGCCTCCAAAACCGCATTGTCCAGAGAAATTGATGAAGCGCCCACCTCAAGGCAAATAATTCAACAAGCATATACATCCTTTCCGCCTACAAGCAAAAAAAAGCGGAGTAAATCGTTCACTGATAAATATAATTTCACTCAAATGTCAAAAGATGACAAATTGAAATTTTAAGTCATTTTTGGAACCAACTTTGCAGTTGCCGAGTTTTCCTCGGTAGCAGAACTGTTTCCAAAATGGAAATAGTTGAAAAATCTACTATAAGCTAAATTGTGCAGTTGTTAACTGCAAATTTTTTTTCAATTCTTCCGCAGCTGTTCGGAATTTCCGAACAGCTCAAATCAAATTTAAACATTCTGTCCCAAAATACTTGTATTTTGTCCCGTAATTATTTATATTACGAAATAAGGTAGGTCAAGTCCATGAAAAAGAAGAATGTCATCAATCTGATTCGCTATTACGCCGAGAAAAACGACCCCGCTTTCCGCGAGGAGGCATACGAAATTGCTCGGGATTTTGACGCTAGCGGCGATTTTCAGCTTTCGGAATACATCATGGCCCTTATGTCCAGCGCGAACGCCTTTGTGCCGCAAATGCACGAAGACCAGATGACTTTTTTCCGCAAGGTCACCCCTTCGCACGATTCGCTGCCGCTCCCCACGCCCATTGAGAAGGACATTATCGGAATCATCAACGCCATCCAGCGGAACATGGGAATCAACAAGTTCCTATTCCAAGGTGCACCCGGAACAGGCAAAACCGAATCCGTACGGCAAATTGCCCGCATTCTGGAGCGCGACCTGTTCTGCGTCGATTTCGACACTATCATCGACAGCAAGCTCGGCCAGACGCAAAAGAACATCGCCGCACTGTTCGACGAACTGAACCATTTTGCGCACCCCGAAAAAATTCTCGTCCTGTTCGACGAGATAGACGCCATCGCTCTCGACAGAACCAACTCTCACGACCTTCGCGAAATGGGCCGTGCCACGTCAGCCATTCTCAAGGGCTTCGACAACCTGAACGAACAGATTACCATCATCGCCACGACGAACCTTTTCAAGCACTTTGACAAGGCCCTTTCCCGCCGTTTCGATTTAATTGTCGATTTCAACAGATACACGCAAGAAGACCTGCAAGAAATCGCAGAATCTATTTTGAACAGTTTCCTCGATGATTTCAAAATTGCAGGCAGAAACCCACGCCTTTTCCGAAAGATTCTCGGCTTGAACAAGAAATTGCCCTGCCCAGCTGATCTGAGAAAAATTATCAAGGCGGACATCACATTCAGCGACGCAACCATTGAATGCGATTATCTCAAGAATATTTACAAGTCATTCGTCGGCAGCACCCCCGACGACTTGCATAAATTGCAAACGCAGGGCTTCACCGTCCGAGAAATCGAAATACTCTCCGGCATCTCAAAAAGCCAAGTTTCACGAATCCTGAATGGAGACGGACAAATAAAAAACGCCCCCAAGGAACACCAGAAACGCCGTTCCTTGAACGCAACCAATTTACTCTTTCTCAAGCCCAAAAAGAAAATCAACCTTGCAGAAGTGTACCGCAAGGCTGAAGAGGAAATTGTATGGGGGTAGAGATTTATGACCTCACGGACACGGGGCCTTAAGATGTAAGCGTCCCCACAATTATCGTCCTACACCATTCCAGAAAATATAGCATTATTTTTCCGATGACCACTTTCTTATCTTTTTCGAGACATCTCTTTTTAGTTTGCCTAAGGATGTTTTACTTATATCACAATCAATATCAGGAAATAAAAACCTTTGTACCACAAGAGTCTTTTCCAAGGAGTCATCTTTATTACCTAGAGACTTCATTTTTAGCATAGTACCAATCTCACTAAGTCTATAACGATTATTTAAATATCCATTTTTTATTATTTGACAAGCAACATCTTTATGAAATTCATATCTCTCATTTATTTTTAAATCTTCAATCGACTTTAATGCACGACTGTTATTGCTAACACACTTTATTCCAATATTTTTTTCATCCATCAAACGGCCCACTTTTATAATATCAATTACAAAAAAAGCTAGAGAATCAAAATCATCATAATAAGGATGTATATGCGAAGAGCGTGTAAAATTTTTTTTGAATTTTACACGAGAATTACATTGTTGACAACAAGGAATAAGATTATCCCATACCAATTGTTTTATTCGAACAGTAGATTTCTTTTCAAAATGATCAAAATCAGGTCGGCAAACAAGCCTTTTTTTCACCGTATATGTGTAATTGATATTACAATAAGGGCATATTTTAATATTGTACAAACATGCGACTTGATATGCATCAGCCTTCGCTCTTGAAAACGCATCATACCCTTTACGCCTATATTTATTCAGTATTCTTTTTATTTCTGTTACATTATCATGTGGAATTTCAATCTTTTTCATTGAACCTCCCTCTCCAATTTTTCCAGCAAGAGATTTCTTAATATAGAGTCCGACACTAGCTCAATTTTCTTCTTTGCCAAATGATAATCCGTTGAATTTTTTCTCAAACTAGGAAAGGTATTTATTAAATCATTTAATTGCTTTGCAGCAAATTCTCCTATTGTATTTTCCATAAACATTGATTCATAGAACATTTCGCCAATATTCCCCGCAAAGGTACTTCTCTTTGATAAAGAGTAGTTGGGCACTCCATTTTCTTTCAAAAACAAAGTTCGGCCTGGTTGAATATCAGATAGAATAAAAGGCGAATGTGTAAGAATTAATACATTAAAAAAGCAATTCCAGACCTTACTTTGAGACTCGCCTCTTTTTTTATAATCATCTCTAAATGTTTTAAGCATAATTATCAAGCGATCTGTAAATTGTCGTTGAAATTCAGGATGAAAACACAATTCAACTTCGTCAAAGACCAAATTAATGTTATCATATTTAACTCTGTCATGAGGAACAGACAACAAATTTGATATATGATACGCATGTATCGACAATGTTTGCAACATTTGAGTTTCGCCAGAACTAATTTGACGATAGGTTATATCAGAAATGCGACCATCCTTGAGCACCTTATCCATATACAATTCATAGTCAAAAAATGGAGGCGGCAAGCAATCGTTTACATCATCAATTGTTAAATCATCTCTATTCTTTCCTCTCAAGAAAATCGATTTATTTATATAATCAAACCGATTAAAGAATTCACATTCGTTCCAATTATAAGAATTACAAAACGATTCATTTGACAAAGCCAAGAAATTTACCGTTCGTCGAATTTTTCTTGTGATATGAGATTCATCATTCTTAATCTGCCACATAAGATGATCTATAAAGGGAGGAATTAGGATAAACTGATTAGTTACAAAGTCATATTTTACAACATGAGTATATTTGTTAAAAGAATCATAATTACGAATAATTTTAATTATTTTTAATTGCAAATACATATAAGCGGTTTTCGCAATATCATTATCCTTATAAGATAGTCCAAATGTATCTAATATTTTTTTCAAAAAAACATTTTCTTCGCTCACAAAAAACTCTTCATTCAAAAGACTTAAATTTCTTTCAAACTGTTCTTGCATCTTTTTCGTAGGAATAAAAAGAGGGTCATCTTTTCGGCGCTCAGCAAAGCAATCAAAAGCATCGCTGTGAATAAGTTTTTCAAAACAATTCTTTTTATATTTTTGATTAAAAGTCAATGAAAAATTCTTAAAGACATAAGGCGAAAATATATCCGCTCCATTTTTTTTATAATATACCAACAACGAGCTTAATCTATCTTTTGATAATTCTATCTCATTATTTACATCTATAATACCATTATCGCGGAATGGATTTAAAACAACGGGTCTGAAATACCCATCATTTTTATGAAAAATAGCTCTAATCCAAGATTTATTTTCAGCAGCAACTTCGCCACGTGTTCTTTTTGCAACAGTTCCCCCTTGTTTGTACGGCGCATAGTATGCAGCAATATAATTTTTGTCAATGAAGGAATGAATTGAATAATTCGATACAATCGTATAAAAAAATTTCCCTAAAGCATCTTTTTCATTCTCTTTGCTCAAGCCCCCTCCTTTATAGGAATCATTCGCAACCCTAGCGTCATTTGGATCATAACAAAAAGATTCATCTGTTAATCTTTTTTGATTTACAACATTATCATCAACAACCAATATTCCAGTAATATCAGACTTATAAATTACTTGATCCTCTAACGTCAACACATAATCATTTGCACCTTGAGTATAATAAAGTCTTAAATACAAATCTGCGATATAAAGAGCATGCGATTCGCCTTCTCCATTTTCATTTCTATCAATTATATATCCATAATTATTCGCTGCAGCAAACAATAAATCCATTAAAGTACTTTTACCGCACCCATTCTTACCAACAATGGCTTGGATATTTACACCTTCGCCATAAAAATGTGTAGAATGGAAAAATACATTATTTTTCTTCAAATTTCCACATTCATCAAGCGTATAATAATCATTTAAAAGATACTTTCCTTTTTTCAAATTTTTGTACAAAGCTTCGTTATCAAGCCCATTTGAGTTGCGCAAAACTTCTATACAATTTATCATAAATTGTTCCATAAGTCATCCTTTGATTGAAAAAAATGAATACATTTTATATTGAAGTTTATAAGTAAATTTGTTTGATTAGACTTTCGCACTATTTTTTCCTAACAAACCAACCTGCAGACAGAGGTTTTAATTCGGCTTTGTCAATTTTTTTCTCCTTGCCCGTTAAACGCTTGCCACTTTTGAACCGAGCAATATTTGATTCAATTTCATAGTTTTTGTCTTTATAATATTGCTTGCGCCCCTTTTTCATCTCTGCAATATTAACTTCACCTATAATCACATTATCATTTGCGCCGCCCTTTAATTGAACGACTTCTTTATGATTACGATCATATGGTCCAGTTATTCTACAATCACCAAATAACGAAGTATTTGATTGGGCGACAATGCATTGCAAATCTCGTGCGGAAGAAGAGATAATATTCGAGAAATATGTCGTATCATGATTATAAACCGATGCTGTAAGCAAATCACAACGGCCTTTCAACAAAGCACGAGCTCTAATATCAGTTAATTCAAAGCAAACCAAAGGAGCAACATACATTCCTCGCCAATAGAATGTAGCATACTCTTTAGGAACAGCATCTATACATCTTTTCCCAACTTCTGAAAACATTACTTTTTCATCTGGAGCATAATCATTTTTTTCTCGTATATGGATAAATGTTTCCTTGAATACTTTTGGATTTTTATGCATATAAGGAAACGAACTAAAAAGATAATTACAAACTCTATCATTCTTACCATCAATATGTTGCAAGCCGGCAATTATCGCTATTTGTGTCAACTTTGAAAAACGAATAAAATCTTTCAACCAATAAATGGGGATACAAGCTTCAGGCATTATAAGAATATTACACATATTTTTTTGACAGAACGAATACATATCCTGAAGAATTTTATTTAAAGTTTGCTTATATTCAAAGCTCCTCTTTTTAGCATTTAACGCATTCGGTTCATATTTTAAACTTGCTACACCAATATAAACTTTGCTAACATCATGATATCCAGGAATAATAAATCTTCTTAAATTATACTTCGCATTTGGATTGTTTCTATTACCATCTTTTACTTCCACATGAGCATTATCTTTTTTTAAATAATTAACGGCTCTATAAAATTCGTAGCTTTCAGAACTCGCATAAGCCGCCTTTCCTGAACGAATTCCACGCCGATGCTGAGAAAAGAACAACAACAAAGATATTTCATCATATTGGATAAAACGTGGACTCCACTTCAATTTTTTATTTTTTTGCCAATTTCCATATAGCTTCCCCAAATCACTAATTTTCATCGTCAAATAAGAAACATCATTGGAGTAGTTAAAATAATTGGATAACGGTATAGGTATTAAAGAATCATCAAAATAATTCGCCGCTATAAATTTATCCACCCATAATTTGGTTTGCGTTTTATTATATGTACGAACTTTACTGATTAATTCAACATTCAGCGACAAAGCGGAATAAAAACCAACATTTAGGCAATCTTGCAAAGTTTCTCTCAATTTTAAACAAACACTTTTTCCCCGTTTATATTCTTTTTTTAAATAATCAAAGGAAATATCATCCAAATGTCGTTTTACATATAAGAAAAAATTTTTTATATCATCCCATCTATTTATAATCACTAAAAAATAAAGATACTTAATCCAAAGATGATAATATTCAATACATCTATATCCTGAAAAGAAACGATTTATCTGTTCTACATTTCCAGAAATATTTTTCTCTATATTATTCTTTCCTGATATTTTGTCTTCAGAAAAATTAACTCTTGAATAATTAGTCAATAATGATGAAAAGAAACGACCTATTTCAAAAGAATCAACATTTATTTGTCCAATATCACGAATTTTATCCTTTACCGACAAAGATTTTATGTCAAAGGCTTCTTCCTCAAAAGATGTTAATTTCATTTCATAATCAGGTAGTGGATTGATTTCACTTGGAATGAGCCTAAATGTTTTATTATATGTATCTATAATAGCTTTTGATTCCAGACAATCAATTGATATTATCTTAATCTTCCCATTTTGTATATTTAAATTTGGGATTTTTTGTAAAAAATATCCATCTCTTTTACTTTTTAACACACCCGTTTTTACAAGAAGACGATCTATCACATCTTCATTTTTTTCCGACTTTTGTACAGAGTCATTAAAAACAAATAACATATCATCTACATATCGACCATAATATGAGATGGCATTCAACGATCGAACATCCTTATCAAAATCAGTCAAATAAAGGTTCGCCAAAATCATTGAAGAAAAAAGCCCCAATGGCAATGGATACTCATTACTATTAAAACCTTTAATATCTCTGTTATATAAAGACAGAATTTCCTTATACCTTAAGTAAATTTTTTCCTGAATCAATGATAGATTTTTCAGTTTTCTTAATATTTGTTGCGACAAATGCTTTCGTAAAGAAGCGAAAGAGAATTTAACAGAATAGTAATATGACTTTAAATCAAGTGAAATTAGGACAGAGTTCTGATGATTTTCGTAATTATCTTCAAGAGATCTAAAAGCTCCATTTCGCCATTGATTGTATTGATTAAAGTAATGATAAAAAAAGCGATTACTTTCAAAGCCTCCTGAGGGATTTACTGCATCATAACGAACACAATTTGCATAAACATCACCACTTAATACATTTTCATCAAGCATTTCTTTTGAAAGAAACATTGACCAAACAACATCCAACAACATAAGTTCTATTGGAGCATTGATAAAAAAATTTACTGTTTTTAAATTTTTATTCTCAAGAATTTCGTTAGTTACCGGTTTATCTGAATTCGTTTCAACTGATTCAAACTTTTTGGGAAGTACATAAACATCAATTTCTTTATACAACGATTCTAAATAATTTATCGTTTCAACTTTTTGGGGATGACGAAGAACATCTGCAATTTTTTTCAATGTCGCCGTCATAGATTTAGAATCATATTCAAAATCTACAATTTTCTTTTTTACAGGCAATAAATTTTTGTTTTTGTAATAATAGGCTTTCAATTTCCTATATGCACATTCAAGTACTTTTACCGCTTCCGCCTTACTGCTAAACATATTACCCTACCACTACTTGGCCATTCATTAAAAGCGGGAGGAGTTTATCACGTAGTTTTGTGAGGCGAGAGATTTCTTTGTTGTTCTTTTCGATTCGCTTGAGATGCGGTTCAACAAAGGAAATAAACTTTTTCATCAACGGCTCAGATGGCATCAAAACTAGTAGTTTCTTGATTGAGCGAACATTAAAGCTCATAAAGAACGAGCCTTGATCCAAATTGTTTAAAATCTGTTCCTGCATGTAAAGGCTCTTGAAGAAACATCTAAGATACCAAGGATTGATTTTTTCAGGGCGAACAGCAGTGATGTTTCTGCCAATGGCACACAATACTCCTTCAGGCACCATTCCCATGTCTCCGGCACGACCAGCATTCGTAAACAAGAAATCATTTTCCTTAACACAAATGCGACTCGTCCACTCGGCAAAATCTTTTTTTGAAATGTAGTATTTGTCTGATAAATCTATATAGCCTTCTTTAGTAATATTTTCGAGAGCAAGCAAATAAGAGTTTTCATCTTCATAGCAATAATCAGGCTTTTTACTGTGCAGGCAATCAACAACCTGACACAGTTCATTTATATCTACAACTTCCCATCCCGCTGGGATTTCGCGCTTGAGGGTGGGGTTGTAGGTCATGGGGCCGCCGGTGGTTTTGTAGGGGTGGCCGTTTTTGTCGGGGAAGTCGTATTGGACGAACCAGTAGTCGTATAGGCGTTTTGCCATTGCTTCGAGTTTCTGGTTCATCTTTTTGTTCAGAGCGATTTTGTCATCTAATGCGGAAAGAACGGACGCGATTTTCTTTTGCCCATCCAATGTAGGTACATTTTGTTCATACCTATACATTGTAGGATGACCAATATTGGGTTGCGCTGATGAACTATCTACATTAGCGAAAATAAACTTTCTAAAATTTGGTTGCGATACCAAATAATAAAGAAATGATTTATCATAACCATCTTTGGGTATAAACTTACAAACACGTTGATTTATGTAGACATTCTCTTTACTGCCATCAAATAAACCAACTTTTCCAATAGTCGCCCCAGTCATTGCCATCACAAAATCACCTTTAGACAATAACGTTCTATCATCTTTTGGTATGGCACTAACATTTTCAAGATTCATCACATCTATAGACGGCGGCTGGATATCTGTAATCTTAACGGCAAAATTATCCCCAGATCCAAAATCCGATGATTTAAAAGCATAGCCAGGGACTATATCACACATTTCTTTTAAAGTCACTTTAATCATTTCCATACTATCTTCTGCCCGCCTTTTTCCACAAGTATTTCGCTCTTGCAATTTCCATTTTACTATAGCCACTTAAGGAAAATGGTGATGAATTAATACCCATAGCATCCAATTCTGCTTGCGCTTCCATCCGTTCCATTTTAGCCATTTCTTTTTTAGCCAATTCTTCTTTTTCTGCTTCGTATTTTCGTTGCTTTTTATAAATGACAATAGGAACAATGACTGCGGCTAATGCAGCAAAGAACGATAATAAACTAATACAAAGAGTTGCTATTTCCATAATAAACCTTTACTAGATCCTTCGACTTCCCCTATCGCGCTTCGCGCTCTAGGGTCCGCTCAGGATGACACATGCTCTGTGGATTCTATCGCTGCGCTCCAGGATGACATCGTTTTAATTGAATTTCAGATTGCTCAGTTGTTTCTGGATTTCCTTCTCGAGTTTGTGGCTTTCGGCGAACATGGCGGCGAGTTCTTCGGTGTCGGCTTTCATCTGGGCGTTGAATTCGTCAGCGGTGATATCTACGTAGTCTATCTTGATGTCGAAATACTGGCCGGCGCTCAGGCTGTAGCCTTTTTCCTTGACTTCGCTGTAGGTCACGACCACGCTGAAGTCTTCGACGGCTTTGGCCTTGCGGAAGGTGGTCACGATTTTCTCGATTTCGTCGTCTTCGAGGCGGACTTTCTTGAGGCCGTTCGCGTCCTTGTATTCCTTGCCGAGTTTGCTTGCGTCAACGAGGGTGACTTTGTCTTTGTCGGTCTTTTTGCGGGTCTTGTCGAAGAAGAGCACGCTCACGTTGGTGCCGGTGTTCGCGAATACGTTGCTCGGCATGCTCACCACGCCATAGACGATGTGTTCGTCAACGATGCGTTCGAGGATTTTGTGCTCGATGCCGGATTTCGCGGTGATGAACCCGGTGGGGATGACGATGGCGCCCTTGCCGCCTACCTTGATGCTGTTCACCACATGCTGGATAAAGCAGGTGTAGATGGCCATGCTCTCCTTTTTCTTGTTCGGGACTTTCGGCACGCCTGCCCAGAAGCGGGCATTCCATTTCTTTTCGATGTCGTCGCGGGTATCGCTGAAGTCCATCTTGAAGGGCGGATTGCTCACCACGTAATCGAACTGCTTGAGGCTCTTGCCGTCGTCGCTCTTGTGGTAGGGTTCCAGGAGGGTATCGCCCTGCACGGCGTGATCGAGGCTCGAAACGAGGCCGTTCAACAGCAGGTTCAGCTTGAGCATTTTGTTACTGCGCTGCGAGATGTCCTGCGCAAAGATGGTGCAGCGGTCTTCGCCAATCTGGTGGCTGAGCGCCATGAGCAAGGTGCCGGTGCCTGCGCTGGGGTCGTAGCATTCTACGTTGTGCAGGTCGGCGTTGTCGCCCACCAACAGGCGGGCCATGATTTTTGCGATGGCCTTGGGCGTGTAATATTCGGCGTACTTGCCGCCGCCTGCGGTGTTGTAATCCTTGAGCAGGTATTCAAAGATGTCCGAGAAAAAGTCGTAATGTTCAGCGAAGGCGTCTTCGAAGCTGAAGTTCACCAGCTTATCGACAAGGGCGCGGGCGAAGTTTGCACGCTGGGCGTCGTCGGTCACAAAGATGGTAAGCTTTTCGAAGATGGGAATTTTCGTCTCTTGCGCGGTCTTGGTGTAGAATACGTCCAGGTTGTCCTTCGCGATGGCGACCATGGTCTCGTCGAAGATGACGTCGAAATCGCCCTTGGCCTGCTTGTTCCATAGGTTTGCAATCAGGTAGTCGGGCTTGAACACCGGGACTTCGGGCGGCAAGAAGAGGCTCACCTTTTCGCGGTCGGCCTTGGAGAGTTTCGCATATTCCTCTTCCCACTTGTCGGATTTTTTGAGGGCCTTCAAACAAGGGTCATTGATTTTCTTGAGTTCGTAGCCGAACTTGTCGGCCATAAACTTGTACAAAAACACCTGAGTGATAATCTTGTATTCGTTGCCGTCATTGCCCATGCCGTACGTTTGGCAAGTAGCCTTGAGAGAGTCGATAAGGGCAATGGTCTTGTCTTTGATGTTCATTTAATTTCCGTAGTAGGCGTTATACTGGTTAATGTACTGCTTAGCGATGCGCTGCTGGATAAACAGGTAATCGGGCATTTCGGGCTTGATTTGCGGGAAGTGCGCAAGTCCGTCTGCGATTTCCTTCATCACGGTCTTGCCGAAGTAGGCGTCCTGTTTGAGGATGTCGTTGCGATCGAAAACCTTCGCGTCAATCGTCCCCTTGATGGTCAAAAGAGCCTGCACGATTTCTTCGTCGAACTTCGAGATAATCGGTGCCTGGTGCTTGGGTTCGCGGGCCTTGTTCTCTTCGCGGATACGCTTGTGGACATAGGCGAATTTCGTGTCGCCGTTGTACTTGCGCAAAAGGGCTTCGTTTGATTTGCGGAGTTCTTCAAGGCGTTTCAGGATGTCGTTCATCGCCTGGTTCTGCTCGTTATAAACGGCAAGGTTTTCTGGGGTAAAGCCGTGCTTGTCAAAGATGCGCTTGAACTCCTGTTCCAATCCAACAAATACGGGGTCTTCGTGATCGAAGTTATCCAGGAACCCGCGGAGTGCGCGCTTGTATTTTTCACGCAGTTCCGCGCCGTTGTCGATGATTTTCAGTTCTTCAGTGCCAATGCAGCTAAAGTTGAACTCGATGTTCATCATGGCTTCGTTCACGGCAAACTGAGTCGCCTCGCTGTTGGTCCATGCCTCTTTCTGGTTAATCATCGCAATGCGGTGGTTCACTTCCGAAAGCATGAGCGGCAGCTTTTCGATATTCAGCTTTTCAAAGTCCTTTTTAAGGGCATCGTCACCGAACGTACGCACAAGGTTCATCGCATCCTTGGCGAGTTCCAAGGCCTTGCGGAGTTCAATCAAAACCTTCTTGTCTTCAAGGCTAGAAATCTCGGTAGAGAAAACTTCTGCATTGTCGGTGGTATAACTGAACAGAGCCTGACGCGCCACCTTCATGTGGTTGATAAGGGCATCCTTATCTTCCATGACCTGATTGTACATATCGGGCAATTTATCGTCCGGGTCAGTATCGGCATCATTATAGCGGTTCAGTTCCTGCAAATACGCGGCATTGGTCTCGTCGAAATTCTTCTTGATGTCGGCAAAGTCAATCAAGAACCCGCGTTTCATATTCTTGTACGGGCGATTCACGCGTGTAATTGCCTGCAACAAATTATGATCTTCGATTTTGCGACCGAAATACAATCGCTTAAGACGAGGTGCATCAAAGCCCGTCAGCAACATGTTGTAAACAATCAGAATATCAATCGTGTAGTTCTTCTTGAAGTCGTTGATAATCTGCTTGCGGGTTTCCTTGTCATCACTATCGAAAAGAATCAGGCCCGCCTTCAAGTTGATTTTCTGGATGCGGTTTTCATTCAGTTCGTCCTGAATCTCATTGAAGAACTTGTACAAGTTTCGTGCCTGTTCCGAAGACTCAGCAATAATCATGCCGCCAAGGTCGTTGTCGCCCTGCATGGCACGGAACTTCACCAAATCATTGATGATGTAGCGAAGCAGCGCCTTAACGTATGTGGGGTGCCGAATAATCATGTCCTTCGAGACAGAACCCTTCTCCACCAGTTTCTGCACGCTTTCGTAAGCATCGTTCAGCTTTTTGCGGTAACTGGTTTCGATATCTTCGCGGATAATCTTTAGCGTATAGCCGTCTTGAATGGAACGGTCGTAATAATACGTGTGGAAGTAATCGCCAAAGACCTTGCAACTCGCCTTTTCACTCCCGATGAGCGGTGTGCCGGTAAGCGCAATCTTGATGGCATTCTTGTCTGCATTGAAAAGGTTCGAAAGGAAACATCCGCCCGGTTTGTAGCCGCGATGCGCTTCGTCCATAATGAACACGCGCTGCAAATTCGTGGCGTAATTTGGGATTTCCACTTTCTCAGTATCGTTTTCAAATTTCTGGATGTTCACCACGGTAATTTCATCGACACCGGTATTGCCCTGCAAAGCCTGCTGCGTGCGGAACTGCTCCATGAGTTCCGTGCGGGAATTCGCCGTAGTCACCTTGAGGCCACGGTTGCTCAACTCTTCAGTCGCCTGCTCCAGCAAATCCAAGCGGTCCACAATGAAGTAAAATTTGGCAACCTTATTCTGTTTGGCATAATAGTCCTTGAGGACTTTGCTCAAATGGAAAGAAAGCGCCGTCTTGCCCGAACCTTGCGTATGCCACACAATGCCAGATGTCGCACCCGCCGCCAATTTTTCACGGATAATCATGGCCGCAAAAAATTGCTGGTAACGCATGATGTGCTTTTCATGACGGCTCTCGATTTGACCGTCCTTCTCTTTTTCGACATGCAGGTAAGCGATGCCGTACTTGAGCAAAAAGAGCAAACGCTCCGGGCTCACCATAGAGGTAAGCACACGGTTCGTAGGCGTGTTGATATCGAGATTCGTTTTGTATTCCGGATTCTCTTTCAAAACCGGAACATTGAAATCCATTAGAACTCTTTTTTCGAGATCTGCAGGAATCGGCAAATAAGGATAATTGGCATGGAACGGCGCAATTGCTGCACGCTTAGGATTCTCTTCCCTGAAGCAGTTGAAACGCGCTTCGTTTTTCGCCGCCGTGCAATAGAACACGCCTTCAATCGGAACAACGCCGCCTTTGGCATCGTACTCCATGTTGTTGGAGAAAATCATCAACTGCGTGATGTTGATAAAACGGCGGAACTTTTTCTTCGGAAAGCGCTCGTCGTTCATCCGCTTGCTTTCGGCCACCATGCCGCCTACGTTATTCGGCTTCTTGACCTCGATAAACACGAGCGGAAGCCCGTTGATGAACAACGTAATATCGGGGCGAAAACATTCATCGCCATTCTTGCAAGTGAATTCCGCCGTGCAATGGTATGTGTTATTTTCCGGGTGTTCGAAATCAATCAAGCGAAGCGGAGAGTAGCTGGTCAGACGCTTGTAGAACTGCTGGCCCAAATCGTCGTCATCCAGTTCCTTCTGAATATCCGAAAGAATGCTTTGCGCAGAAACAGTCGCTGCCGGATTCAGCTTCTTGAACTGCTCCGCAAAAATGTCCACAAGGATGTTTGTTTCGGGATCATAAGGGATTACCGATGTTCCGTTAGATGTTGTTCCGGACTCCGAAATTTTGCCCAAATACGTATAGCCGATGCGAGCCAAATGCTGAATCGCAGTCAGTTGAACGCGCGTCGCTTCCGTAAAAAGATTAGGCATAATATCAATATCGCTCGTGTATATAAAACACCTTAGTGAATATAAGTTTTTATGCTGTCACTAAAGTGACATCGCAAAAAAAATATTGACTTTCGACGCATTTGAAAAAAGTCAATCTTACCTCTTGACAAACAGTGCACAAAAGTGTAGTTTTAGATAGTCGTTTAAAACATCTGCGTTTTTAGCATGTACGCAGAAAGGAGAAAATAATGTACAATACCGCCAATGGCACCGTCACCGATGCCGAAGCAGCCGAAATTGATTCACTCAACAACGAAATTTGGAAAAACTTTTGGAACATTCCCCGAGAAAAGCGAACCAAAGCCGATTGGGAAAAACTGCTTGATATCCAGATCTTAGTGAAAAAGAGATAACCAAACTACACTCATCTCCCCCATCCCACACAAAATATTTACAGACAACTTGTTTTTCATAGAAAAGAATTTGTAAATTTGTAGCGCATCATACGCAAAAAGGAGGAACAAATATGAAAAAGATTATCTTGGTTTTGTGCTTTTTAGCAAGCATTAGCTTCGCACAAAAGACTGGCATTTTCGTTGGACTCGGCAGTGGTTACCACGGCTTAGTCGGCGTAGAAGAAACATTCCTAGACGACCATCTGTCTGTAAACGCACACTGGCTCGGTTACGATTCCGACTACGATTTCATGGGTGGTATCGGTGTCGCCTATCGTTTTAATGGGTTCACGGGTCCATACGTTTTCCACTCTTCTGAATGGCTTACGGGTAGAACTAACGATCACATATACCACGAAGAACTCGGTGGCGTAAAGGAAGAACGATTCAATTACTGGCGTCTTGTATTCGGTTTCGGTCTACAGCACATGTTCACTAAAAACTTGGGCGTTTTCCTTGAAATCGGGTTCCAATTCTTTGCAGGCGAAGGCGGTTACTACACGTACCTTGACATGGATGACGGTGGCCTCAGCAACAAAGAAATCGTCTTTCCAGCAGCATTCGGTTTGACAGTACAATTCTAACACATTCTGAATTTTCCGCAATTTTGTCCAATTTTTCCATTTACTCCTTCGTATAGATTTCGGGCATAACCGCGACACAGTTTGCAAAAGTCGCGAACGAAACACTAACATAGGAGTAATTAGCTATTTTTGGCGCATCGTCAACAATTCGCGGAGTCAATATGCCAGAGAAATTTTCCAAATGGGTCGCTTGCTGGGGCAACGCCACCTCCATTACAGACCGCAAAGAAGCAACTTACGCTAAAGATTTAACGCTCCGCTATCCGATTCGCGCCTGCTTTTCAGGGAGCAAGTTGCGTTTCCATTTTTCAAACCTCACGGGCACAGAGTCCGTACAAATTAGTGAAGCATACGTCGCAAAGTCCGCGCAATCCACAAACACCGCGCAGTCTTCTACGACATCCGAAAAGCCCGCGAGCATTTCAGCATATTCTCCGTGCGCAATTACTTTCGAAGGGCGCACCTCTGCCACCATCCCTGCCGGCGAAGAAATCCTGAGCGACGAAATCGCATTCGACGTGACCGCCGGCGAAACATTCGATGTCAGCCTTTACTTCGCCGATTTCACGCAGATGAATGCCGGCACAGCCATTACGGGCCCGCTTTCTGGCGGCAAGTACAGCTACGGCAATTTCGCCAAAAGCGCGACTCTCCCCGACGACCTCACGCGCAAAACGAACTGGATTTATTTCCTCAATACGATTGACATTTTCACCGAAGAAAAGAACTTCGCACTTGTCTGCTTCGGCGATTCCATCACGGCACAGGATTGGCCCGATTACCTAACGCTCCGTTGCGCACGCGAAGGGTTCAACAATGTCGCCATCATTCGTCGCGCGGTGAGCGGCACACGTATTCTCCGCGAATACAGCTGCATCACATATGCGGCATATGGTCTCAAAGGCGCCACGCGATTCCCGATCGAAATGAATGTCGCAGGCGCCCGCACAGTCATCGTGCAACACGGCATCAACGACATCATCCACCCTGTCGGTATTGAAGTCAACAAGTTCCGTCCGTGGAGCGACATGCCCACTGCAGACGACCTCATCAACGGTGTTCGCTCGCTCTACATCACGCACGCGCGCAAGCTCGGCCTCAAGATTTATAGCGGCACGCTCCTCCCAATTTACGGTTGGCGCACCTACAACGAAAACCGCGACATCATCCGCACTGCATTCAACGAATGGCTCCGCACTGCACCGGATTTCGACGGTTGTGTGGACTTCGACAAGGCCGTGCGCGGTCACGATGATCCGAAAGCATTTGCCGCCGGATTCGACTCGGGCGATCACTTGCACCCGAGCGCCAAGGCATACGAAGCCATGGCCGAATGCGTCCCCGAAGAATTGCTGAAATAAATTTGACACCTGACACGTTAATTATTTATTTTAAAAGCATGAGCTTGAAAGAATCCATTAAGCAACTTCAAAAACGGGAGCATATCACGCAAGACGAACTTTTGCGCCGTCTTGGCTGTTCCCGCAGTGGGCTTATGGATCACGCAACTACCGATGCGCAAGCCGCATTCCAGCTCGCATTCGGGAGCGACTCCAGCCGAATCTCCGACAAAGACAATCTCGAGAGCATCTCCAAAGCAGCGTTTTTCAAAGACAAAGAAAATCTCGAAAAAATTTTAATGTGGGTTCGCAAATTCCCTATCCGCGCATTGCAAAAGAAGGGCCACATTCCCGAGAACGTCAAAGATGCAGACCTCGTTTGCGCTGTGTTCAAGTTCATGCAAATCGGAAGCATCGCCGGATTCGAAAACTATTACGGCGCCACATTGCAATCTGCAAATCCGCAGACTTACGCCGCATGGATCCGTCTCGGAGAACTCCAAGTCAAGCGTTTGGCAACGGACTACACGCCGGACCGCAAGGCAATTATCTCTAACTTGAATTTTTTGCGAACAAACGTATTTTTGTCCAACCAGAGCATTCGCAAAATTGCACGCGAAGTGCTAAACAACTGCGGCATTGAATACGTCGAAGTAGAACCTTTCCTCACGGCTCCCACGCCCGTTTGTGCATTCTACTGGAGAGGTTCACGCCCCGTCATCCAGTTCCCGACAACCAAGATGGAAGATTCCAAATTCCTGGAAGCATTGTTCCACGCGGTCGGGCACTTGCTTTTGCACCCCAAGCACACCTCATGCCTGCAACTCGGCGCATTCTCGCAACAAGCTCTCTTGCAACCCGCCCAAACACCCGAATTGCTCGCCGCCCGTCCCGAAGACATTCTCGAACTTGAAGCATCGCACTTCGCACAAGACCTCCTCCTCTCTGAAGCCGAAGAGTGCGAACTCATCTGCTGCGGTCGCTTTAACGAACGCCGTTGCATCGAGCATTTTTCCGGCGTATTCCACGTACGCCCGAGCATCCTTGTCGAGCGCTTGCAACAGCAAGGCAAGCTCCGTCGCCGCACACTCCTAAACGATTTCAAAATAGCTGTATAAAAAAAACGCGGACATCAAGCCCGCGCTTTACCAACAGCCCCTGCGCGCATCTCGACACGCAGGTTCTTTCTACAAATTAGTAGTTCACACCGAAGAACAGGTTGAAGGTATCAAAGCTCTTGCCAAAGTCTGCCTTGGAGCAAACAATGTCATAGCCAAAGCCAACTTCAAGCTGGAGCGAAGAATTGTGGAAAATCGACAAACCGACTTCGCCGCCCATACTCAAACCGATAGCCCAGCGTTCGCCAAAGTCCCAATCCTTAAAGTGAGAGTCGAACTGCAAGCCAAGACCAAGGCCGCCACCGATGAACGGAGAAACAATTTCTTCAAGGAAGGAATAACGGCCACCCAAAAGCATGCTGCCGTGAACTTCCCAAGTCTTGCCGAATTCAAAGTTCCACGTGCTGATAGCCGTAACAGCGCCGTGCGTCGTCATTTCCCAAATATGACCATAGCGGATGAGCGGGAATGCCGTGACCTTATCCTTTTCCGGATTTTTCACTTCATCCTTATAGTTGCTCCAGAAACCAAAGCCAAATGCGGCAGTCTGGAAACTATAAACCGGACGTTGGAGAGTTCTCTCCGGTTCTGTGGTATTACCCTGAGCAAAAGCTGCAAGAGCGAGGAAAGTAACGAGTAAAAGTATCTTTTTCATGATAAGAAATATATAAATTTTCAGCCAACATGAATAAAGCCGCTATTATTGTTGCCGTTTCGATGCTCCTAAGCCGCGTGCTCGGGATTTTCCGTGAAATGCTCCTCGCCCACGCCGCCGGCGTGTCGCTCGAAAAAAACGCTCTCGACCTTGCGTTCATGATTCCAGACATCCTGAACCACGTTGTCAGTACCGGATTTTTGTCCATTATATTTATTCCGATTTTCACGGGCTACAAAGTCGCAGGTGACGAAAAGGCGGGCTGGAAGTTCTTCAGCAACGTACTCAACACATTCGGGCTTGCACTCCTGATTCTCGTGATCCCAGCGTTCATCTGGATGAAGGAACTCATCGCGCTTTTGACCGTCGACGGAGTGACTCCTGAGCTTTTGGAACGCGCGACTTACTATGGACGCATTATTCTTCCGGGGCAGATATTCATCTTTGTCGGTAGCATCCTCGTTGCGGTACAACACACTCGCAAGCAGTTCCTGATACCATCTCTCACGGGTCTCATCTACAACATCGCGATTGTAGGCGGCGGTGCCGCAGGCATTGCACTCAGCAACCACACAGGCAACGATTACGGTCTCGCCGGATTTGCCTGGGGCGTTCCAGTCGGCGCATTCATCGGATTTTTCGCACTCCAGATTTTTGGTGCCAAGCGCGGCGGTGTCCATTATGAATTTATCATTGAACCGAAGCATCCGGATATCGCACGTTACTTCAAGATGATGCTCCCGATGTCCCTTGGCGTGGGTTCCATGTTCGGTCTTGAATTTATCATCCGTAGCTTTGGCGCAAACTTTGGCACAAGTGGCATTTCGAGCCTCAACTACGCTTACCGTGTCATGTACACGCTCGTCGCCGTATTCGGCTTCTCGGTCAGCGTCACGAGCTACCCCGACATGGCGCGTCTCGTCAAGGAAGGCGACTTCCCGCAACTCAACCGCAAAATCTGGAAGAGCCTCTCGCGCATGTTCTGCATCTTGATTCCAGCAGTCGTCGCCGTGTGGGCTTTGAGCTTCCCGGCAGTGCGCATCCTCTTTGAACGTGGCGCATTCCACCGCGAAACGACCGAAGCGATCTCTGAAATTCTCCGCTGGTACTTGCCCGTAAGCCTTGGGCTTTGCCTGCAGGCAGTTCTCGTCCGCAGCTTCTACGCTTGCGAACGCATGTGGGTCCCGACACTTTTGAATACTGGCATCTTTGCCGCGACCATCCCCGCCTACATTTTGCTTGGCGCCCCCGAAGTGGGGCTTGGCATCAAGAGCGTCCCGATTATCGGCGCTACAGGCGCTATTTTGCAAGTGATTTCGATGATTTTTATGTGGGCTAAAAAGAACGGCACCGACGGCATGAAGGATGCACTCCTCAACATGGCACGCGCCCTCGTTGCCTTCGGCATCATGATTGCAGCCGCCGTTGGACTCGATCACATTTCTGATGATTTCGTCCGCAATGCAGGTTTTGTAACGCTCGTCGTTTACGCTTGCGCCGCAGGTGTAGCACTCTTTACGCTTACGCTCATTGTCCAGCGTTACCTCGGCAGTAAAGACGCCAAGGACATCCTGAACGAACTTTTAGGAAAGGTTCTCCGCAAGCTGCACCTCGCGCATTAAAAAAGCGGGCAACCATGCCCGCCACAACATTTGTCATGCCCGCCTCCGAGCGGGCATCTCCTTTATTCTACAGTTTTTCCCCATAGGTATCGCTTTTTACCGGTGGTAAAATATCTTCCGGCAAAGGATCCGCTTTGGGGATATCATCATTTTCAAAGCCGTTGAACATCCACTTGAAAAAGCCAACTGTTCCACCTATAACAGCGCCAACAACAAACCCTCCGGCAGCAGCCGCAATACCAAACAATCCTAATTGCTCTACATCTTTACTTGAAGAACCGTCTTCGCTTAACGCACCTGCTACACACATGGCGGCAAAGCCCGGACCTGCCAACGTAGCACCCGTATTCGCCCCGTAACGGATTACAGGGTTCGGATTCTTGCTCACCGCACAGCCCACAAGGCTAAGTGCAAGCAACATACAAATAATAGCTCTCATTAAACTCATACTCGTAATATAAAGTCACGGTTTCATTTCGCCAATAGCACAATAAAGATTTAC
This sequence comes from Fibrobacter sp. UWB7, assembly GCF_900142945.1. Lineage (NCBI taxonomy): Bacteria > Pseudomonadati > Fibrobacterota > Fibrobacteria > Fibrobacterales > Fibrobacteraceae > Fibrobacter > Fibrobacter sp. UWB7. Next base: position 118,348 of record NZ_FRCO01000006.1, on the reverse strand, counting down.
GATAATCTAGCAAAAATTAAGGATAAAGCGCAACAAAAAAATCCGGCAGATTTCCGCCGGACTCTCGCCATTTATCAAGCCAATTATCTTATCGAAATTCGAGTCTTGTACGATGTACTTGCGCCACGAATTCTCACAATGTAATTCCCTGCCGGGATTGCATTCAAATGGAACGAAGATTCCGATGAACCATCAGCAGAATTTCCAATCCGTCCGTGCCAAACGATATTCCCCGTCAAATCGACAATCGCGACAGCAACAGGTTCGTTCACTCGTGCAACCGACACCGTTCGCCCTTCCACGCTAACCTGCGGCAAAGCGACATGCAAATCCAGCTTCTTGGGGGCATTCATCGATGAATCCTTGCCCACGACCGGTTCAAACTTCTTGCCATCGTAGAAAGGCGCCACAGCTTCCGCCCACAAGCGATGCATCGACTGTCCCCCAGCCGGGTTCGCCGGGTGGATACCGTCGCCATCAATTTCTTCCGGATGGGCAGCAAAATAACTCGAGAAGTCAGGTCCCTTTAGCAAGTTATTGCGTTCCACCACCCGGTCAATAGCCGCCAGGTAATGCTCATGCACCTGCCATGCAGATTCGCCAAGATTCGTCGCAAACAAACGTGCAATAATCGGGGTAATTCCATGAGCAATCGCCGTATCGACAATTGTCTGCAAGTTCTTTTCGAACATTTCCACAGTCACGCCGTTACCCGCAAAGGTATCGTTCGTTCCCAATTCAATCGCCCAGAACTTCACATTTCCGGCGTATTCCACATAGTACTTAATGGCATCGACAACACCCTGGCTCGTAACGCAGGCAATACCGCCACGCACCATTGCCGGATAGTGATTCGGATAACGGGCATGGATCAACTGCGAAAAGTTTGAGTCCACCACAAACTGTTTCATGCCCATCTGGGTAATGCTAGTACCCAAGAAAAACCACGTATCGTCCCCATCATTACTGATGTCGTACGCACTGACTTCTTCCAAGTTAGCAACAGGCTCGGCAGCAACAATACGGAACCAGGACTTGCCCTCAAAATCAATCGCAATGCCACGAGATGCGGCACCGCTTTCCCCGACCTGGGCAACAATTTCCCAATCACCGTCTATGCCGTTTGTCGAATTCGCAGATGTCAACACCTTAAAATTCTGCAAGGTCGCATGTTCCATCCAGTTGTGAACACACCCCTGCGCATACACATAATCCCCGCTAGCCCAAGCTTCGTCACCGCGGGCATCCCACGTGATGAACAACTTTTTCGGACCAAAGCCCACGTTCAAGGCAAAGTCCGACGCCTCTGCAATCTGGTCAAAATTGAGGATACCATCCGTATAGGCAAGCGGATTTAAACTGAAATTATTCATTCCAGATACGTAAAGGGGTTTTCCCATACTCACGATGGGATTTGGCGTAATAGCAAATGCACTACTGCATGCTAACGCACAAAGTGCTACGCCCCAGAGCCTATTTAATTTTTTTGAGCATTCCATTCCACGACCCCACATCTCAAACACCAAAATGTAAAATAGGTTTTTATGGGGACAATCTCTTAAAAGTATGAAAAAAAGAACATCAAAATAGAGGTTTTTATAGAATGGAATATTTCAAAGAGGAGTACAAAGTCCTTTTATTTTATCGAAATTTTCGTCGAATAATTGGTTTTTGCACCGCGAATATTCACGAAGTAATTCCCTGCGTGCATTTTCGGAATTCCCGCCGAGCCGTTCCACACAACGTGTCCCATCACGTCCATGATGGTCACGTGATCTTTTTCGCGCAATCCGGAAATTGAAATTTCACGACCGTTCACGTTCACGCGCGGCAATGCAAAATTCACATTGTGCATTTTCGGGAGCGACGTTCCTCCACAGCCAACAACATCCGGTCTCCCGGCACACGGATCATCCTTGTACAAAGGCGCCGCAGCTTCTGCCCATAAGCGGTGCATCGACTGTCCGCCCTTAGGTTCTGCCGGATGCACGCCATCGCTTGCAGAAAGTTCTTCGGGATGTTCCAAGAAGTAATTGTAGAAATCAGGGCCGGCCGGCAATTCATTATCTTTCGTGAGCTTGTCGATGGCATCGAGGTAATCTTGATGCACCTGCCACTTTGCAATTTCGGGATTTGTCGCAATCATGCGCGCGATAATCGGAGTAATCCCATGCGCTTTTGCCGTATCGATAATCGTCTGCAAGTTCTTCGTGAACGTTTCGACATTCGCATTGCTGCCGCCCCAGGCATCGTTTGTTCCCATTTCAATCGCCCAGAACTTTACGTTACCCACGTATTCCGCGTAATACTTGAGCGCATCGACAACGCCCTGACTCGTGACGCAACCAATGCCTCCGCGAAGCATCGCCGGGTAGTAATCCGCAAAACGCGCGTGTATCAACTGCGCAAAATTCGAATCGACCGCAAACTGCTTCATGCCCATCTGGCTAATGCTTGTGCCCATGAAGAACCAAGTATCGTCTCCGCCATTGCTGATATCGTACGCACCGACTTCCTCGAGATTTTTCACCGGGGATTCCGCCACGATGCGGAACCAGGTCTTCCCTGCAAAATCAATCGCAAGCCCGCGAGACATGGCACCGCTCTCGCCCACCTCGGCACCAGTCTCCCAGTCGCCATCGACGCCGTTTGTCGAATTTGCAGACGTCATCACCTTGAAATTCTGGAGGCTCGCCGATGCATCCACGGAATGCTGGCAGCTTGCCGCGTGGACGTATTTTTCACCAGCCCAGGCTTCATCACCGCGAGTCTCCCACGTGATGAACAGCTTTGTCGGGCCCTCACCCACGTTCAATGCAAAATCCGATACCGATGCCACCTGGTTGAAGTCCAACTTGCCATCAGTGTAGACTTCAGGTTTCCAGTTGGAATTGACTGCCCCCGCCACATAGAGATTCTTGCCCAGACTCACGTTCGGACTCGATGTAGCTGCAAATGCCCCAAAGGAGGCTCCACTCAAAGCAGAAACAAGCGCGGCATTCAAAAATACGCGCGCAAACTTTTGTTTTTCCATATTTTCACCCCAAAAACTTAAATACCTTTTCGGAAAATAAATTATTATGGGGCAAATATCTCAAAAAATTGATTCAGGTGTGGACATTTTTGTCGAGAGATGTTCCTTACCTTCCGTTATCGCGCAAACGATAGAGCACGCACGCAATATCAATCGGGCGCGGCAAGCTCATTTCACGGCTCAAGCCTTGCGGCAAGTTACGGAACCCGACATTCTTGATTTTTTCGCAAAGCGCATTGATACGTTCCATGATTGTCGCCTTCGCCGATTCGCCATTAGCATCGTTATTGCTTGCGGCATTCTGGCAAAGATTCAACAACATGAAGCCCGCACCGAATCGCTGTTGCTTATCCACAAGCGCACCCGCCTTAGACGTATCCGAGACAAGGAAACCGATTTGCAGTAATGTATCGCCAGAGATTTTCACTTTCACCTGGCGCTCCACAGCAGACGCAGGGCGAAGTGACGGGAGCAACGGCTTCACGTATTCCGCAAAGTCGCGGCACTCAGGTTCCAAAAATGCGGGCAATCCCGGCACGACTTTTGCGCCATCACCGGCAGCCGAGCCAACAGCACTATCACCGAGTCCAGCCGCCACATTCTTTCCATTGATTCTTGCGCATTCTGCCTTGTACGATGCCATCACGATGATGTTATCCGCCAAGTCCAAAAAGTCTCCACAGGCGCCAGCCACTAGAATAAAGCTGCGCCCCTTGATTTCACGGATGCGGTCCGTCAAAGGGATAAGCGGTTCGCGGTCATCGCCCAAGAGCTTACGCACGCGCACATCGCGAATGAGGAAGTTCACGGCAGAGGAGTCTTCGTCAATCAAGAAGACATCGCTCCCCGCTTCCATCGCTTCCATCAAGTTTGCGGCCTCGCTCGTCGAGCCCGACGCACAGGCCGTCGTAAAGTTCTTTGTCGAGATTCCACCCGGCAGATCACGCACAAACTGCGAAAGGTCTGTGCCTCGCACGCTGCGGCCGTCTTCGACGCCCACGCGCACCGCCGATTCGCTAACGACAATGCCTTCGCGGCCATCGCCCGGAATATGCGGGTAAACAGATTTCGTCAAGGCCTGCAAAAGCGTCGATTTTCCGTGGAACGCCCCGCCCGAAATTACCGTGATTCCCTTCGGGATTCCCATGCCGCGAATTTCACGGCCGTTTGCGATAAGTGTCACCGCCATTTCTTCAGGCGATACAAACGGAACCGCCCCTTCCATCGGGAGTTCACTGAGTCCCGATGCACGCGGAAGCACAGCGCCATCCGGCACAAACGCACAAAGTCCACGTTCCTCGAGCTGCGACAAGATTTCCTTGCGCTCGGCAAGCACGCGGTAATGTTCGACAAGTTCCGGCTCCACGCCGTCCTTCTTCGATTCGCCCGAATTGTACAGCGCAGCCGACACCAAGTCAGGCAAGACCATCGTCAAAATTTCGGCAGCAGCTTCCGCCTGAATCTTGCGACCGTCGCCCGGCAAGCGCACTTGCAAACAAGCTCGCAACTCGCCGTTATCGACCCAGAGTGCATTTCGCACTAGCATTTCAGGTCCAGCAGTGTCAAAAACAACCGCCGCATCCCTATCCGGGTACTTTTCACGAACAAGTGCCGAAAGCCTACGATAAAGGTAATCGCTCAATGCCAAGCGGCGTTCAAACGAGCCACCCCATTCGCTCGGGAAACCAAGCATTAACAAACTCGCTTTTATCATCACGCGAGATGCCGGTGCGTACGGGTCTCCCTGCACATGCAGGAATTCCAGCACAAAGTCTCCGAAATCCCACGAGCGGTCCGCCAAGGATTTGTAAAGACCGTAATTTTTCCCTTGTAAACTGCGAATTTTCTGGTAAAGAGCTTTCATATACATAAAAGTAGTTAAACTAGACCAATTTTACACCTATTATTTACGCACATTTTACGGCACTTTAACATTTGTCCTGTAAAAAAAGAATTAAATTCTAGGTGTGAACTAACTCTTTTACATGCAAATCAGGAGTACAACCCATGAAAAAGCTTTTCTTTTTTGCCTTGATGATGGCATTCCTCTTCACGACCGCCGTCGCTGACGAAGAAGATCCACCTCCGCGTGGCAAGGCAGCAACCATCAACATCATCACTGAACCGCCTAACAGTGACGTGTTCCTCGGCGGTGAACCTCTCGGCAAGAGTCCGATCAAGGATAGAGAAGTCAAGTCTGGTCGCCAGACGCTCGTCGTCATTGACCAGGGCTTCGAACTCGTGAACAAGCGCGTGAACGTTTGGCCGGGCAAGGACAAGCGCAACGACTTCGACTTCAGCACCAAGATTCCGAAGGGCCACATCAAGGTTACGACAAATCCGCCGCGCTGCCTCATCTTCGTCGATGGCGAACAGGCTGACAAGACCGACGGTGCAGAACTCGTTGTCCACAACCTCGATGCTGGTGACCACGTTGTGCGCGCCCAGTGCAGCAACCGCAAGAGCGCAGAAGCTCTCGTGAAGGTTGTCGGCGAAGAAACTGCTGAAGTCCATCTCGACGCAACAACCGGTTCCAAGAAGAAAAAGCGCTAATAACGGTTTTTCATTAAAAATTTTAAAGAACTCCCTTTTTGGGGAGTTTTTTTTTGTGTTTTTTTATATGTTTATAACATAATGTTTCTAATCTAGGAGAAAAAAATGTCAAAAATTTGGTTTTTCGCCCTTTGCGTAAGTTTTGCCCTCTTTACCGGCTGCGCAAGCGATGGCGGCAAGAAAGTCACCCGTCTCGATGCCAATTCCGTAACAGACCTTTCAGGCAGCTGGAACGATACAGACTCCCGTCTCGTAGCTGAAGAAATGATTAATGACTGCCTTGGCCGTCCGTGGTACAGCCAGTACTCCTCTCAGAAAGGTTCCGTCCCGACCATCGTGATTGGCAAGGTCCGCAACAAGAGCCACGAACACATCCGCGTCGAAACCTTCATCAAGGATATCGAACGCGCCCTCATCAACTCCGGCAAGGCTGAATTCGTCGCTAACTCCAACGAACGCGAAGACCTCCGCAACGAACTCGCCGACCAGCAGGGCAATACCACCGAAGAAACCACCAAGGATGCCGGCATGGAAATCGGTGCAGACCTCATGCTTACCGGAACCATCAACTCCGTCCTCGACCAGGAAGGCGGCGAACAGGTGGTCTTCTACCAGATTGACATGGAGCTCACGGATATCCAGAGCCACCGCAAGCTTTGGCTTGGTGACAAGAAGATCAAGAAATACGTATCCAAGAGCAGCGTGAAGTTTTAGACTTAATCAGACAACGTCATTCTGAGTCTGCCAAGACGAAGAATCCAGTCATTTCTAGTTAAGACTTCACTGGATGGGGCTAAAGCCCCAACTCCTTGGCTCGGTTATGCCCATGCAAGCATGGACGCAACACTCGCCTTCTGAGTTGTCTTCACTTCGTTCAGGATGACGTATTCTAAGCTCTAAGTTCTAATAACTAAGAAAGCTCGCACCCGCGAGCATTTTTTATATACATTTACTTATATGAAACAAATTATATTACTCCTCGCGACAACTTTATTCTTTACGGCTTGTGCGAACAAGTCCATGACGCGTTACGAGGCTCTCGCCCCCGTATTTGAGCACAATGGATTCGAAGCCGCCATTAACGAAGTCAAGAAACAGCAAGAAGACCTCTACGGAGAAAAGACCGAATTTCTCTATTACTTTGACTTGGGAGTCCTTTACCACTACAACGGAAACTACAAGGAAAGTGCAGACAACTTTGCCAAGGCCGAAAAAATTTACGACGACCTCTACACGCGATCTGTAACAAACGAAGCCGCCGCCATTGTCACGAACGACAACATCCGCCCGTATAGGGCACGCCCCTTCGAAGTACTCGTGCTCCATGAAATGCAAATCATGAACTACCTCGCCCAAAAGGATCTCGATGGCGCCATGGTTGAAGTGAACCGCGCTCTAAAGGCGATGACAGAACTTTACCAGAAAGACAACGACAAGACGAACGACAACGGCTTTTTGCGCTACCTTACCGCAATTGTCTACGAAATGGCAGGTGAACGGGACGAAGCCGCCATCGCTTACTATAAGACGGTCAAGGCTTACGACGAAAACATCCTGAACCTCCCGAAAGAAGCCCGCGAATTCATCATTGAAAATTTAAGACGCTCTGACCGCGAAGACGACCTCAAAACGCTCAAGCTCGACAACGCCCTCGAAACACCTAAGGCTAAAGCCGCTTACGATCTCGGCCAAGAAATCATCGTCGTCGGTTACGCCGGTCACGGTCCCATCCTCACCGAACTCAGGATGTCTGGTACTTACGTGAACGGGGGGCTGCTGAACCTCACCTACAAAGACAGCAAGACCGGCAAGGTGACAAGCACCACCGTCGGAGCACCCCCAGTCGCAGGGGCAAGCAACGGAGAAACATTCCACATCGCTTTTGCACTCCCCGAAGCGCACTCCTTCAGGAGCCAAGTCCAACGCTTTAACGTTTCCGTCGATGGCAAGTCCGGCATCCGCCCCGAAAAAGTCATGGCGCTCGACAAGGAACTCGAAATGAACCTCAAGGATGACTTCGCCTCCACCATGACGCGTACCGCCATCCGAGTCGTGCTCCGCACTATCGCCTCGCAAGCCGCCAAAAAAGCTATGAAGTCGGACAACGCACTCCTCAATATTTTCACAAGCATCGGCACGGACATCGCGCAGGACCAGATGGAAAAAGCGGACCTCCGCATCGCCCTCTTCTTGCCGAACTCGTTCCAGATGACACGTATCCCCGTCGAACCAGGTTCCCATGAAGTCAGTGTCGCTGCTGAAGGCGATGCTGGCACGGTCAAGGTATTCAATTTTGGCAGTGTCCCCGTGAAAAAGGGCGAAAAGAAGTTCATCTTTGTTCCGGCAGTTAAATAAAACATCATAAATAGGCGAAAAAGCATCATTTTCTGAATTGTAAATACCTTTTTTCTAAATAATTATTTAGTTTCAAGGCAAAAACATTCCTAGGAGCAAAAAATGAATTTCAAATTGATCTTTGCAGCAGCAGCAATGCTCGCTACTCAGTCTTTCGCTATCGCCGGTATTGGCGCCCATTACACCCCGAACGTCGGAACAACCCTCAAGAAGGCCGACATGGCACCGCTTCACAACAGCGAAAACATCCAGTTCAGCCATGGCAGCTTCGAATACATCCAGGGCTTCGGTTTCAAGGCTTGGGTCGATATTCTCCCGTTCATCGATATCGAAGGTACATTCAACATCCAGTTCGCCTCTTATAATGCATCCCTCTGGGCTGGCGACAAGAGCATCGGCTATCAGGAAATCCCGCTCAAGATTGAACTTGGCGGCACTCCATTTGCAAAGGCAACTCCGAAGTACGTCGGCATGAACGCAGACCTCTCCGTCACGAAGCCGTTCTCCATCCCGCTCTTCCCCATCCGTCCGTATATCGGTGGCGGTCTCACGTTCCACTGGAACACGTTCATCCTGAACAACCAGTTTGTTGACGGCATCATCACCCGTATGGAAGAAGCTGGCATCCCGATGCCGACAGACCCGACCGATGAACAGGCTCGCAACGATTACATCAAGAGTCTCAGCAAGGAAGTTGTAAAATACGCCAAGGACGAAGGCCTCAACAAGAGCATCGGTATCCACTTGCTCGCCGGTGTCCGCTTCAAGCTCCCGATCATCCCGATTGCAGCTTATGCAAACGTCAAGTGCTATCTCGGTGGCGACTACGATACAGACATCGATGCCGGTCACTTTGCATTTGAACTCGGTGGCGGTTTTGCCCTTTAATTTTTGTAGATTAAAAAAAGTTGGTTAGAAGAGAGTAGGTATCCAAGAATGACTCAAAATACAAGCAGCACAAACATCCTCATCATCGAAGATGAAATTGCCATTGCCGAAGGCCTCGTAGACCTCTGCGAGCTCAACGGTTACCGTGTCAAACACGTTGTCGACGGCGAAAGCGGTCTTGCCGAAGCACTTTCCGGACAGTACGGACTCGTACTCCTGGACCTCATGCTTCCGGGCATGGACGGATTTACCGTTTGCGACAAAATCCGCGAAAAGGACAAGAGCCTCCCGATTATCATCCTTTCTGCAAAGAATTCCGATGACGATATCATCAACGGTCTCAAGTTCGGCGCCGACGACTACATCCCGAAGCCGTTCTCCGTGCCGATGCTCCTTGCACGTATCGAAGCGGTGTTGCGCCGTAGCCGCCAGACGATGGAAAACGAAGGCAAGCTTGTTGCCGGCAATCTCCGCGTGAACTTCCGTGAATACACGGGCGTGCGCGGTACAGAAGAATTGGCATTTACCCGCAAGGAAATTGAAATTCTTGAATACCTTTGGAACAACCGCGACCACGCCATTCCGCGTTCTGAACTCCTCCGCAAGGTCTGGGGTTACGAAAATGCAGAATCTGTGGATACACGTACCGTCGATATTCACATTACCAAGCTCCGTAAGAAGATTGAAGACGATCCGGCTCATCCGAAGCTGCTCGTCACATTCCGCGGTGAAGGTTACCAGATGCGTTCGGCACCAGAATGCGAGAAATCAGTATAAACAAAATCTCTACATACCTCTCTAGCAAGTACAAGGCTCTTCGGAGCCTTATCCTTGCCTCTAAAGATCGTCTCATTTTTGTGGCGATTTTTATCGTTATTGCGATTCCCGTAATAATGCTTTTAAGCCATTCTTACACACAGTTGCAAACGTCGTCGCTCTTTGGCTACAAGGAACACGCGTTCTCTGTGTTACAGAACTTGAACAAGAACATCACGGCGGACCTCGCTATCGAAGACAGGCGTTCTTACGCCGACTATCGATTCATCCGCTCAGTTCCTGTGTTCGGCGGCGAAGAAATCACGATGTCCGAACTTGCGGAATTTCCGCAGCGTAGCCACTACGTTGGCCTTGTCGGGCATTTCCAGCTGGACCCCGCCGGCAACTTGAGCACCCCCGTCCTCCCGGATGGCGTGCTTGAAAAAATTCCGATGATGGACAGGGACAAGCGCCTTGCCATCCGCAACAAGATTAGCCAGATCCTCAACACGTCGGGATTCGCGGCCATGTCTTCTCCTGTCGCCTTTGCGATGACATCGAGCAGCATGGAAAAGGCTGATACGACGCACAAGAACGATAGCAGGCTCATCGACCAGATTTACAAGCAGGACCTCGACATTGCAAGCACGCGCAAAAAGAAGAAAGCCAACAGGCCGCGTGTTGAACAAATTACCGAAACAGGCGACTTTGCCTTTGGCGTTGAATCGACAAAGCTCGATACGACCGGTCTTTTAGTCCGCTTGATCAATACCGAAACGACACACTCCATGGAAGCTGAAATCGACTTCTTCCAGGCGATTGTCGATTCGAACTACATCATTTTCCACCGTACCGTTAGACGCGGCACAGACGTCTTTATCCAGGGCTTCATTGTCGATGCTAGAATGTACCTCACGAACCTCGTGAAAAACGAAATCGAGAAGTACAAGGGCGTTACAAAAGGCAATCAGCAAGACCCGCTCGTACTTGCATTTTTCCACAAGAACAAGTCCTTTGTCGCCTTCGGCGAACGCAACAACATCACGACGGAACTCCTCTCCGAATCATTGCAGGCACCTCTCTCGGATATCACTTTTAAGATGTACACGACGCAGCGCGCCCCTGGCGGTGAATTCGTCACCTTCATCGGATTTTTGATGCTTGCTGTGCTGGGAATAGGCTTGATTTCGATTTACCATGTGACACAGAGCCGCGTGAAGCTCGCCGCGAAGCGCCAGGACTTTGTCTCCGCCATTACGCACGAACTCAAGACTCCGCTCACCGCTATCAAGATGTATGCCGAGCTGTTGCAGAATTCCTGGGTCGCGAGCGAAGAAAAGAAACAGAAGTATTACGGACAAATTGCAAGCGAAGCAGACCGCCTTTCGAGACTCATCCAGAACGTGTTGAACCTCTCGAAGCTCGATGGCAACCGTTGGAACGTGCAGCTCCGCATGGACAAGCCAAAGCAAGTCCTCGACGATTTCGTCTCGACTTACAGCAAGAACGTCGAAAAGCAGGGATTCGAACTTACCGTTTCTTCGGACACAGATGCCGACAACATCAGCCTCATGATCGACCGCGACGCCATCATGCAGATTCTGATGAACCTCGTCGACAACTCGCTCAAGTTCTCCAAGAACGCCGATTACAAGATGATCAATGTGGAACTGCGCATCAAGGGCACTGACATGTACCTCGCCGTGCGCGACTACGGTCCGGGCATTCCGCCTTCCGAAATGAAGAAAGTTTTCCAGGAATTCTACAGAGTCGAAAACGAAATGACAAGACAGACGAGTGGCACAGGCATCGGACTTTCGATGGTAAAGAAATTGTGCGCTTTATGTAATATGACGATTGAACTTGAAAACGCAAACCCCGGTTTGCGCACAAAAATACACTTCCCAAGTCTGTCCATTTAAGTTTTCATTATGTATTTTTAGGGCGTTCCGTCAGTATGGCGGAAACCCAAAAAATCAAAGAGGCGCGGTATGACTCAGGACGATATCATCAAGAATCCGTTGGATTATGATCTTTCCATTGAAACCGTTGGCAAGGGCACGCTTAAGTCCCCGATGAACGGCGTTCCTTTCGTTTCGGAAAACGACAAGGTCAGCCTTACCACTGACGTCAATCTCATCTCTGAATACTTGGCGAAGGGCATCCCGGTACCTTCACTCGAAGTGGCCGGCCCTCGACAGACAATTTTCCACGACCCCGCCTGGACGCGCGCAGGTATCGTGACTTGCGGTGGTCTCTGCCCTGGCCTTAACAACGTGATCAAGGGCCTTGTACAAGTGCTCTGGTTCGACTACGGCGTGAGGAACATCTTCGGTATCCCGTACGGCTACCGTGGCTTGAACCCGAATTACGGTTACTCCCCCATCGTGCTTGACCCGGATGTGGTCGATGCCATTCAGGAAGACGGCGGTACGATTCTCGGTAGCTCCCGCGGCATGCAGGACCCGGCAATCATGGTCGATACGCTCATGCGCTTGAACATCAACGTGCTGTTCTGCATTGGCGGTGACGGTACGCTCCGCGGCGCACATGCTATTGCCGAAGAAGTCAAGAAGCGTAAACAGCCCATCTCGATTATCGGCATCCCGAAGACAATCGATAACGACTTGAACTTGATCGACAGGACGTTCGGTTTTGAAACAGCCGTGCTCAGCGCTACAGACGTGATTACTAGCGCCCACATCGAAGCAAACGGAGCATTCAACGGTCTTGGACTCGTGAAGCTCATGGGTCGCGACTCCGGCTTTATCGCAGCGTACGCATCGCTTGCAACAACAGTTGTGAACATCTGCCTCGTCCCCGAAGTTCCCTTTACGCTGGACGGGCTCTTCAAGGCTCTCGAAAGCCGTTACGCAAGCGGCAAGACTCACGCCGTGATCGCCGTCGCCGAAGGCGCCGGACAGGAACTTTTCAAGAACCAGGAAGAACGCAGGGACGCAAGCGGCAACATCTTGAAAAACGATATCGGTGAATTCCTGACCCACAAGATCAAGGAACATTTCGATAGCGTCGGCAAGGAAATCAACATCAAGTACTTTGACCCGAGCTACACGGTGCGTAGCATTCCCGCCAAAGGTACTGACGCCATTTTCTGCTTCCAGCTTGCAGAAAACGCAGTACATGCAGGCATGGCAGGCAAGACGGACATGGTCGTTGGCAGCATGAACAACGTTTTCTCGCACGTGCCTATCGAATACGCCGTGAGCGAACGCAAGAAAATCAACCCCAACGGACCCCTTTGGCACGCCGTTCTCGGTATCACGCGCCAGCAGGACTATTTCTCCGGCAAGGGCAAACGCAGCAAGTAATCCTTTAATTAATTTATCACCATGCTCAAAAAAGAAGAAAAAGTCATCATCCGTACCGCACTGATGGAATACCGCAATCTCTTGTTCAAGACATTCCATGGCACCGACGAAGAAAAGACTCGCATTGCCACGGTGAACAAGTTGCTCCAGAACTGGAAAGTCTAAGCGTATTCATGAGAATTACGCATAACATTGTTTTTGCATTGCTACTTGCGATTAGTTTCGCAAGTGCAAACGAGCATTTGCACATAGCGGATTCCTGCTATGCGGCACGTGCTTTGCGTGCAAACGGCGACAAGGCCGATGCAAAGAATGCAAAAATAATGAAGGAATCCTACAAGAAAGCGATGGAGGATTCCACCGTTCTGGAGGCGGCGACTGAAGGCTACGTGAAGACGCTGTACTTCTGCTTTAGATTCGTGCAGTTCGACGAGAAGAAACGCCAGCTCCATTTGGATACGCTGATGGACGCAAGCAAGAGCGCCTACGAGAAGTTCCCGCAGAACAAGGAAATCGCACACGTCTACGCCTCGACGCTTTCGATGTGGGGCTCTGAACGCAACGTATTCACGTCCATCAAGGAAGGCATTGCAGGCAAAGTCCGCGATGTAGCGACCAAAGCCGAAGACTGGCAGATTCTCGGGCGAGCGCACTTTGTATTGCCTTACGTGCCGCTAATCCTCTCCTGGCCGGATGAAAAGCTTGCAGACAAGTACTTGAATATGGCTCTTGAACAAAATCGCAAGGACATTTACAACTACTACTTCCTTGCCGACTTGCGCTACGATCAGGGACGCTATGACGATGCTGTGGAATTTATCGTACAAGGTCTCGATGCAGGCGTGCGCCCCGGATACATTCTTGAAGACAAGCGCGCCCGCTGGCATTTAAAAGAGCTCTGGAAGAAAATCGATTACAAGCACAGGGACAAGCTTTCGCCAAAACACCTTGAAGACGGCGAGAACATCCGAAAAGCGATCGAAGCGCTGAGAGCGAAGAATAAGAAGAAATAACTTGTTATAAAAAAAACGGACTTTAAAAGTCCGTTTTTTTTAATGGTGACCCCGGCACAGAGGCCGGGATGACAATGTAGAGAGTTATTTCTGGGCCTGAACAGCGGTGAGAGCGATCGTGTAGACGATGTCTTCGACGAGGGCGCCGCGAGAAAGGTCGTTCACCGGCTTGGCGAGGCCCTGGAGCATCGGGCCGATAGCGATCGTGCCGTGAGCAGAGCGCTGCACAGCCTTGTAACCGATGTTACCGGCAGAGAGGTCCGGGAACACGAACACGGTAGCCTTGCCAGCGACCGGGCTGTTCGGGGCCTTGAGGGCACCAACACTCGGAACCGTAGCGGCATCGTACTGGAGCGGGCCATCGATGAGCATTTCCGGGCGGGCAGCCTTAGCAGCGGCAGTTGCTGCCACGACGAGGTCTGCATCCGGGCCCTTGCCCGAATTGATGGTGCTGTAAGAAAGCATGGCAACGCGGCTCGGGAGACCGAAAGCCTTTGCGGTGTCATCGCACTGGAGAGCGATATCGGCGAGTTCTTCGGCGAGCGGGTTCAGGTTAATAGCGCAGTCGCCGTAGATGTAAGTCTTGTCCTTCATGCACATGAAGAACACGGAGCTCACGGACTTCACGCCCGGAGCGGTACGGATAATCTGGAGAGCCGGGCGGAGCGTATCAGCCGTGGAGTGGATAGCGCCAGAAACGAGGCCATCGACTTCACCGAACTTGAGCATCATCGTAGCAAGCATTACGTTGTCAGAAAGAGCAACACGTGCAGATTCCGGAGTCATGCCCTTAGCCTTGCGGAGTTCCACGAGAGTCGGCACATACTTTTCAGCAAGTTCTGCGCTCGGTTCGATAATTTCGATGTTAGCCGGGAGCTTCACGCCAACAGACTTTGCAGTAGCTTCGATATCAGCCTTCTTGCCGATGAGGACCGGCACAGCGATGTTGCGTTCGACAGCGAGGCAAGCAGCCTGCACGGTACGCGGTTCAGAACCTTCCGGAAGCACAATGCGCTTCACACACTTGGAAGCCTTGGAAAGGAGGCTTGCGCGGAACATGGCCTGGCTTACGCGACGTTCAGCTGCCGGAGCGGCGAGGTCGCCAGCAACGCACTTTTCGCAGCGGAGCAAGCGCTTCGGGCAGAAGAGTTCGGCATCTTCGCCATCGGCAAAAATCTTTGCATCGAGGGCAGAGGCGAGGTCGTCGTTAAACTTGTGAGCAATGACATCGTTCATGCCGGTTGCACCTTCGACGACAACAGCGTCGACATCGTCAAAATCCTGCTTGAGGAAATCAGCGCAGATCTTTTCCATGAGCACGGCAGACTTGCCGGCCTTGATTTCAGCAACGCTATCGGCAGCATTGAAAACTTCGAGCGGCTTGTAGACTGTAGCGATGAGACCAGCCTTGGTAACAGCGTCGACAAGTTCCTGGACTTTGGCTTCCATGTTGGAGGCAGCCGTGGCAACTAGGTAAACACGATTCATTTTAATCTCCAATTTTGAATTTACGAGTGTAAAGGTAGGATTTTTTTGCCCTGCGGGCAGGGGCTTTTTCTAATAACTATTGACCAACAACTAATGACTAACTGCCAATACGTTTATTTTAGTTTACAATGCCAAAATCTTTCACAAATTAGCGCATTTTCCGATGTAATATTTTCATAAACTCTATTGACAACATAATTTTATTGTTATCTTTGGCGTTGAAAGTGTATGGGAAAACACTGTGGGATAGGGGAATAAATACTTAGGAGTCACGGATGAGGATCAGTGGACTTTTTTACAGGGTTTTGGTGTGTTTGGCGATTTTCAGTGCCTACGCATTTGCGCAGACGGTTGCTGTCGCACACATCATTTACGAGGGCAACGTCTTGTACTATGCCGACAACGAAAGCAATTTCGTGTACAAGGCTGTTGAAAAAAACGAAGATGGTACATTTACCATCGAATTCACTAACGAGCGCCTTGCTAACGGCAAGAAAGACGTTCGTCGACTACAGTTTGGAGTAGGCTGTAACGGCAACACATGCCATACGGACCTGAGTCCAGACAACAAGCCTCTACTGGGCGAACTTTTCCCGGGGTACAAGGAAAACGTCACAGACGCTGCAAGCATCGTAAAGCAGGAAATCTGGATTGTCATCAACGAAGACAAGACATTGACGATTTCCGACACTAAACCGGTGGTCGCGGTCAAGCCTAAAAAACATATCCGTTTTTTAACGCCGTGGACAAACACAAACGCCATCATGTACCTGAACGATACAGAGAACTACATGAGCGCGGCAGCCTCCCCATACTGCGGTTGGTTCGAAAGCAAGGTATCCAAGCCATCTAGCAGCGCAAACGTTTATTTTAAACAAACTATCGGCACTATGTTTGTCGGAGCAGACGGTACAACCGAAGACGAATCGACCGTTACGCCCATCAACTTGGATTCAGCCATTGCATTAAGCGATACCATCTGGATTGTCGCTTACCAATACGGCGCTCCTGAAGTTCATACAAAATATCCAGGCGTTCTCGGTGAATGCCTCCCGAAGATTCTCCCGGTGATGATGTTCGACTGGTACGACGGTTCCATGAATTCCGACGGTTCCAAGAACGGGCTCAACTACGGTGAAGGCGGCGCAGGCCGCACAGGCTTTGATGTCCGCGGTGTACCGATGTTCGGTAACGGAACAAGCCAGGACTTCGGTCAGGGCGGTTGCGAAGGTTCTCCGATGACAGGCATGGTCGAAAAACAGCTTGGCATCAATGGCGTTCCCGTGATGGCAAAGAACTTCCCGAGCGGCTGTAAGAACTCTTCTCATCTGAATAGCTGGTTCCTCCCTGAAGTTATTTACAATGACGGCGTAAACACCTATACGAACGTCACGTGCCGCGACCTGGAACTCACTCTTACCGATGACGGTTTCTGGCTTGGACAAAAGGACGACGAAAGCCCGGAACACGGACTCTTCTTGCTCGATGACTTCCGCTGGCTCGACAGCGCACATACGATTGAAAACCCCCATTACGATTCCATCAGCGGAGGCAATGACATTCCGGGTTACCACAACTACGGTTTCGCCATGAAGATCCAGGCTGAATTTGTCTATGTCAAGGGACAGTACTTTGAATTCAACGGCGACGATGACGTGTGGGTGTTTATCAACAACAAGCTCGTGGTCGATATTGGCGGACAGCACAAGAAAGTCAAGAGATCCGTAAATCTCGACGATCTTGGACTCACGCCGGGTGAAACTTATCCGTTCCATATTTTCTATGCCGAACGCAAGCGCACGCAATCGAACTTCATGATGAGAACGTCCATCGACTTGAAGGTGGAATCCAGCATGCTCCTCACGGACCATTCGTCGGACTCAACACTCATCAAGAAAGAAGTCTGGCAGAACATCCGCGAAAAGACTCTCGCCTGCGACTTCTCCGCAAACTCCGAAACCAAGCGCACGGAACGCGGACCTTCGAACTTTACGCTGTTCGGAAAGAGCCTCCCGATGACGGGTGTTGCCTTGAGCAAGCTCGATACTGCTTACTATAGCGGCATCACGATTACGAACGATTTCACGATGCTCACGATCAACACAAAGAATATTTCCCGCATGCAGACATTGCCGCCGGGAACCTATTACGTCCGTGTATCGCTCAAGAACAACCCGAAGGAATATAAGGATGTGTACTTCACCATCCCGCCGACGGAACTGCCGAACATCGCCTTTGCAAACATCATCGACTCGAGCTACTGCTTCATCGCCGATGTCATCAAGCAGGACACGCTCTGCGTCGACAAGTACTGGAAACCACTCGGAAACGAAGTCAGCCGCGATATCAATAGCGACACGCTCCCCATCAACTTGAACAAGGCAGAAAAGCTCTGGGCAGGCCGCATCTACCCCATCAATGTCTCTTACGTCGAAGAATGGGCATCAAGCTATAGCGGCATTGCGGCATTAGTCTCGACATCCGACCCGAAGCTCATCCCGTGCGATTCCCTCGGCAATCCGCTCCCGAACAATGAATTCACGCTCATGGACGGCAAAAACATGTTCTTCGTGAAGGCAACAGGCGCGATAGTCAACGGAACCTTGACCGTTTCTACCGCAGCGGCAAAGAACAAGAGCATCAACTGGACAAACATCAACATTGCCGAACCGCCTGTTCCGCAAATCGAAACCGCCTACATCTACGATAGGAACGGCGATGGTCGCGGCGACAGCATCTGGGTCAACTTCAACAAGCCGCTGGGCGGAAACAGCGTGCTCAACGCTATCTCGTTCACGTTCGGCCTTACGCACTACGAACAGGCACCTGTTAAATATACCGAAGGCGCCCGCGAACTTTCTTTCGTCGCTGACGGTGACGGATTTGGACCTTCCATTTCAACAGGTGGCGCAACGGAACCGTATTCCGGCAAGATTACCGCCCAGTACACCTACACTAACCCCGAAGACCATACAGTCTCGAATTTCGCAGTGGACGGACTTCTCGGCGACAAGATTGGACCTATCATCATGGCGGCAGAAATCGCCTATACCAATGACGGTAAGACCCAGCTCACGCTCACGTTCAGTGAAGGCCTCAGCTCCTTGGGCGCAAGTTCCAATCTGTTCGGCTACCGTAGCTACGGCAGCGGCTCGTTGTCCACAATCGTGAAAGAAGCCGAATATGTAGCAGCGATCCCGGCAAACCGCTGGAAGCTCATTTTCTCCAAGAAAGCCTCTAGCGACATCATCCCCATCGTCGGCGACTCCATCCGCATTAGGCCTCCCTCCGAAGGCGGACTCGCCGTTGATCTCATGGACAATCCGGCACACGACAAGAATCCGTGGGTACGCATTACCGGCGAACAGCGCATTACCGTGACAAGCCCGACGGTCGTCACCATGGACAAGAATTCGCCCAACTTCGAAAAGACTAGGGAAATCGTCAACAGCAAAAAGCCGACAGTACCCATCATCGTCAAGAGCGACAGACCCCTTACCGCAAACCAGGTTGGCGAAATCTACGGCACCCAGGGTCATTATCTCGGCGACATGAACATGTCTGAACTCGTCGAAAACGAAATTAGCGAAATTGTGAAGGTCGTAAAGGCTCAAACCATGTACGAAGACAAGACTGCCGCCCAAAACGGCACACCGTCTACCCCCGTATCGCTGGAAACAATCATTTCCATGCTGGACAGAGGCGATATTTCGTACAAGGAAGCCAAGAGCAGGTTCGGCTTAAGCGACGTCATCATCAACGCCCACAGCAACGGGCTTTTGAACAAGGACAACCTGCACAACTACATGCACGGTACCGATGAAGACGTCAAGACGATCGCCGAATCCATGGCAGACAAGACAGAACTCAGCTACAAGACTATCTATTATACCAGTCTCGGGCATTTCGTCAACAACGACGAAGGAAGAATCGCCTGCAACGACGATATCTTCAAGACGGATGGGGCCGTCAACTGCCTCGGAAACGAAGGACACCTGTTCCTTGCCTGGAACTCCCGCGACAAGAAAGAGCGCCTCGTAGGTACTGGCGTTTACATCGCCCGCCTCGAAATCCGCCTTATCGTGAACGGCAAACGCATCACCAAGCGTACGCAGGACTTCCTCTGGGGCGTCCGCCACGGCAGAATGACGATATTCGATATCGAATTTAGATAGTAAAACCCAAAAACCGGAACTTTTTTCCCTAGTCACCCGCTCCCAGAGCGGGTGTTGCTGTTTTCGCAATTTATTTTACAAATAGGCAAAAAAAAATTGATAAATATCACAATATTGAATGTATTTTCTATTAGGGTAACATCTTCCGGGAGTTGTGGATGCGGTGTAAAAATATTGTCTCAAGTTTAATTTTCGTACTCTTATGGGCAGCTATTCCGTCGATGGCGGCCGATTACAACATTACCGTCAAGGATGAAAGATCCAGTTCGCCCGCAAGGCGCATCTACGTCGTTTTGGAAAAAACGGTAGACGGAGTCACCACATCCAGCAACTGCACACAGCTAACAAGCAACGCCGACGGCACCTTCAGCGTCAAGGCAACATTGACCGCCGAAACAGAGCCGAAACTGACCTTTTACACAGGCAGGACTTCCTCCGGCAAATGCAACTCTGCCATTGGCAGCATTTCGCCTTTGGCTGGCGCAGAACCTGTCGAGAGCGACTTCACCCTCACTATAGGCAAAAACAAGGTCGTTACACAGGCTAACGGCACAAACACCACCGAGCCCTCGACAACCACTCCAGGCAATGACGGCCCAGGCACGCAAACACCCGGCAACGATGGTCCCGGCACACAGACTCCTAACAGACCGACTCAACAGACGAAGTATAAAGTAATCCGCTTCTTTGTCCCCTGGACAAACACGAACGCCATTCTCTATGTCGCAGGTGGCAAATCTGACACAATGTCCACTATCAAGAATTACTGTGGATGGTTCGAATCCAAAGTTACCCCGCCCGAAGGCTCGTTCCAGGTCTACTTCAAGCAGACTCTCGGATCTGAATACGTCACAGACTACCATTACACCTCCAAGACACAACCTATCGATCAAAGCACTTTGCTTTCGCTCGATGCAGCCGCTGCCGAAGCCGATACCATCTGGGTCAAGGCAGGCAAGGAAATCGGGACAGCAACAACTGTTTACACCAAGTACCCGGGCGTTTTAGGCGATTGCCCCACCAAGACTCTCCCTGTGATGATGTTTGACTGGCTCCACGGCTCAAAAGGCGATGGCGACGGAGCAGGCAAAAACGGCGACCCCGCCAACGGTGTGAGTGCAGACTTCGGTTCTAGCGGATGTGCACAGCATACCAAAGGAATGGTTCAAGAATACCTTGGCCCCAATGGCGTACCCGTACCAGCCGATCCTTTCCCAGAAAATTGCAAGATTACAACACATCTCGCTCAATGGTTCTTGCCAGAAGTCATCGCCACTAAGGACGGCATTCCGTACACCAACGCCACCTGCCGTTCTATCGAATTGCAACTCCAGAACGACGGTCTCTGGCTCGGCCAAAAAGACGACAATAGCACTGAAGGCGGGCTCTTCTTGATCGATGATTTCGAATACCTCGATGCCGAAAAGACCATCAAGAACCCCTACTTTGACAACCTTTCTGGCAAAGGCAAAAGACACAATTTTGGCTTCACCATGAAGATTCAGGCCACGTTCGAATACATTCCGGGCCAGTACTTTGAATTCAACGGTGACGATGACGTGTGGGTGTTCATCAACAACCGTCTCGTTGTGGATATCGGTGGTCAGCACACGAAGGTCTTTGGCTCAGTGGACCTCGACACGCTCGGACTTCAAGAAGGTGTCAACTATCCGTTCCACATCTTCTATGCCGAACGCCATACAACCCAGTCCAACTTCATGATGAGAACGTCCATCGACCTGAAGACCGAAACGAGCATTCTCGCTAAGGACCTTTCAGAAGCAGGACTGATCAACTACGAAATTTACCAGCGCGTGAGCAAGCAAGCTCTCTCTTGCGACTTCTCCGGCGCAACGACGACAGATACGGTCGCAGCTCCTTCGAACTTTACCTTGATCGGTAGCGGAGCTTATGCCGAAGGTGTTGCACTCGATAGCGTAGGTACCTGGTTTGGCGGCATCACCATCAAGCCCGGCTATTCAGGATTCACCATCAATACGACAACGATCCAGCAAATGCGTACACTCCCGCCGGGATCTTACGTATTGCGATTCTCTTTGCAGAGCGATGAAACCCAGTACGATGAAATTACGTTTACCATCGACAATTACGGCTCGCCCACCATCAACTACGCCCGCGTTGATGCACAAGGCAAATGGACGCTCATCGGAAACGATGTCGACGGAAACATCGATACACTCGGCAAGTGGGTAAACACGCGTTACGAAGTCAACGTCTCGTTCGTAGAAGAATGGGCAACGTTTGACGACATCGTTTACATTACCACGAACAATATTGCAGTCATCCCCTGCGACGAAAACGGCAACAAGATTACGGCAATCACGCTGAAGAACGGAAAAGCGACATTCTACGTCAAGTCCTCTGCTGCCGTTCAGGGCGTCAAGCTCATCGTCACTAGCGGTGACGAAACGCAGCAGGCTGTTTGGAAAAACATCTCGTTCATGGAACCGCCGGTCCCGCAAATCACGTTTGCCTGCATCTTCGACAGAAACGGCGACGGCCGCGGCGACAGCGTTTACGCCAAGCTTTCCAAGCCGTATGGCACGCTGAACGCAAGCATGGTCCGCATGGACTCTATCCACCTGGAATTCGGCGAAACGTTCCCGACAATCATCAACGGATTTGTCCCGAACGACTTCGACAGCTCTCTTGCCATTACGACTGACGGAGGCTTTGGAAACGTTCCATTTACCGGCGGCGCCGACAACGTCTACAGCGGAAAGATTACTCCGTTCTGGATGTACTCGGAAGGAATGAGCCAGTCCACCATCAGCCTCACAAGCGATGTGACCGACTCTATCGGACCTGTTATCACATCAGCTGATATCGCTTACAGCAATGACGGTTCAACAGTGCTTACCGTGTCATTCAGCGAAGGTCTTGACTGCGAAAACGAAACGGATGCCAATTACTTCATCTACTACTTCAAGCAGACAGCTACGGTTAGGACCGATATCGTTCCGGACATTCTCGCCAAGGAGAACAAGGCAAGATGGAAACTGATTTTCAGAAGCACGACAAACGACAAGGCAAATATCCCTGTCATGGGCGACTCCATCAAGCTGGTTCCTGGCGTCCACATGGACCTCTTGCACAGGAGCACACCGGACAACAACCCGTTCGTCCGCATCTCCGGTGAACAGAATGTCGTCGTGACTAGCCCTCCGGTCGTAACGATTGGCGAATCGGATTCTTCAAGAACCATCATCAACAATCCTTCTCCGACCATCCCGAAGCTTGTACAGACGGACGAGCCTGTAACCGCAAAGGATCTAGCAAAGACCTACGGTGCACAAGGACACTATCTTGGAGACTTGAGCCTTTCGAGCTTGGTTAAAGATGAAGTCACAGCCCTTGAATCTGCCATCAAGAATTTCAATGCGGCAAGCGTAGAAAAGGGCGGTCCGCATCTCGAAGAAATTCTCACGCAGGTCCAGACAGGTGCGCTAACCCTTGACCAGGCAAACAAGCAGTACCGTCTCGGTGACGAAATTGTCAACGCCTACCTCAGTGGCGCCATTACGGCAAACGACGTCACGGGCATCGCAAACGGCAATGCATCTGTCATCGAAAAAGTCACTAGGGAAATCGCAAAGCAGACCAAGCTTGAATACAAGACCCAGTACTTTACAAGTCTCGGCGTATTCGTGAACAACACTTCTGGCGTGCTCTCATGCGTAGACACATTGTACAACGGAAGCTGCCTTGACGAAGATAAGGACGGCAAGATATTCCTCGCCTGGAACATGAAATCGAAAAACGGTCGACTGGTCGGTACAGGCGTTTACATCGCAAGACTTTCGTATAAGATTACGGTTGGTAGAATTACCAAGGTCGACCGCACGCAAGACTTCCTCTGGGGTGTGCGTCACGGAAGGACAAAGGGATTCACCATCAACTTGAATGAATAAGGTTTCGTTCTCTCTAAAAGGCGCCTGCAACGCAGGCGTCTTTTTTTATGCGGAATTTTAAGGATAAAAAAAGTCCCAGCGGAGCTGGGACTTTTTGCGTTTAACACGCTAATGCCTGCGCGAGAATCGCGGGGACAACTTATGCGAAGTTGTACAGGTCCGTGATGTCTTCGCCCGACTTGTCGTACATCCAGAACTGGTTGATGTGGGCATATTCATCTTCCACGAGGGAAATCTTGATGTTATGCTTGTATTCCAGATAGTTGAACATACGGTTCAAGTCCTTGCAAAGCACATCGATGACCGGAGCGCTCACGACGAGGGTCACTTCGCGGAGGCGACCCTTGGTATGGGCGCGGGCGAGCCAGCGGTCGATCATGCCGAGCGTCGATTCGAGCGTTGCAATGCGGCCACTGCCGTTGCAAACCGGGCAGCATTCGGTCTTTTCGGTCATCAGGTTCACGCGGACGCGCTTACGGGTGACTTCCATGAGGCCGAACTGGCTGATCGGGGCCGGGCTAATCGGGGCCTTGTCGCGGCGGATTGCCTTGCGGAATTCCTGATAGACGGCTTCGCGGTCTTCATCGGTTTCCATATCGATGAAGTCGATGATGATGAGGCCGCCCACATCGCGGAGGCGCAGCTGCTTTGCGATTTCGTGGCAAGCATCGAGGTTTGTCTCGAGAATGATCTTGCCCTGGTCCTTGCCATGAACCTTCGGACCCGTGTTCACGTCGATAGAGACGAGAGCCTCGGTCTGTTCGATGACGAGGTTGCCACCGCGCGGAAGCGGGACCTGACGCTGCAAGGAGCGAGCGTAGTCGTTTTCAATCTTGAAGTATTCGAACAAGCTTTCGCTGGAGCTCCAGAGCTTGACCTTGTCGAGCTTATCCGGAGAGAGAACCTTCAGGTAATCGCGGAGAGCAAAGTACTCGTCGCGGTTGTCGATATACACGTAGTCCGTGTTGTCACCGAAGTATTCGCGAACCGTCTGTTCGATGGAATCGGATTCTTCGTAGATGCAGGTCTCGGGCGGCATGGTTTCGAAGTTGTACTTCGTCTGTTCCCACTTGCTTTCGAGTTCGCGCATCTGCTTGTTGATTTCGAATTCGGATTCGTTGAGGCCGTTGGTGCGGACGATGTAGCCCACGTCGCGGCCCTTGAGACGGCGCACGACCTTCTTGAACTCGCGGCGCTTGACCGGATCGCGTTCACGCTTGGAGACACCGACGAAATTTGTACCCGGCATGCAGACCAGGAAGCGGCCAGCAAAGCTCAAGTGTGTCGTCAAACGAGCACCCTTGGTGCTAATCGGTTCCTTGACCACCTGCACCATGATTTCTTGGCCTTCCTGGAGAATTTCGTCAATCGAAATTTCCTTGGAGGCATCGCCTTCGTCATCATCGTCACCATATTCACGGCGCAACAGTTCGTTGCGGTCCATGGCGTCTTCCTGATGCAAAAAGCCAGCCTTCTCAAGACCAATGTCAATGAATGCCGCCTTGAGTGCGGGGAGCACCTTCTGAACGACACCCTTATAAATATTGCCCAGAACTCGATTAGAGGAAACACCTTCAACAACCAATTCCGCAAGTTCGCCATCTTCCATGATAGCGATGCGCTTTTCGTACGGTGTTTTGCTAATCAAGATTCCGCGCTTACACTTATTTGCCATTAAAACTCCTAAAGGGTAAAGCAAAACTTGATAGAAATCCCCAAGACCAGTCCAAAAGTATGGACCGCATCCGAGCTCCCGATGTTTCTTGACGGAAAGTACCGCCCGCCTGCAAAGCAAAGCCTGGGGACCATAAATATAATAAGTAGGAAGTAGACAGTAGGCAGTAGGAAGGGGAAATGTAGGGGGATATTGAGGGGTTAGAGGTTAGTTGGTATAGTTTAGATCTATGTTTTTTCTATATCTCACAAGTCGTACAAGAAAATGAGGTACATTGTGTTTTCAAAAAACGTGAGTATAGTATTATTGGAATTTACCATAATTTTCTTTACATCCTGTGAAAAGAATTCTGATTTTTTCACCACTCAGACAATTCATCCTGAAGACATCGAATCATCTTCAAGCATAAATGATGAATATCCATATACTCTAAAAATCCATCCCACTATTCACTGTAAAGATTCAATATTTTCTTACAATAAAACAATCCCTATTTTTAAATGCGATGACGGAAGCATGCTCCCTAACAACGTAAACATTACCTTAGATGGAAATTTCATTGTTCACTATGCTTATGAAAATAGTATTTCTGAAGAAGATATCATTTTTCGGGCAGATACTAGTACAACATATCCTTACATTTTAGAAAGAGACACTACAATATACTGCAAACATATTTACAAAATTGAATTCGAGACAAAATGTTCTCTAGGTTTCTGTTACGAAACATTTTATAAGTATATAATCTTTAAATGCAACGACGGCAATATTTATTACAATTACGATGATATGGTTAAAACTACCGAAGGATTCATTTACGACCGATTTGATCCAAGCCATTAATACGGAACCTCGAATCACAACTATTAACTAATGACTAACGACCAACAACCAATAACTAACGGCTATTTTGTAATAAAGTAATCTTCCGGATTGACAGGCATACCGTTCACGCGGATTTCGTAATGGAGTCCAAGACTCGACTGGAGCCCGCTTTTGCCAATGAGAGCAATCGGGTCGCCACGACGAACTTTAGCGCCTTGTTTCACAAGGGTTTCACCGAGATGGGCATAGAACGTCTTCACATGTTCCATGTGTTCAATCTTCATCGAAAGACCAAATCCACGATGCTTGCGAACCTCGACAACGGTACCGGCACCTGGCGCATAGACAGTATCGCCGTCGGCAGCCAAAAAGTCAACACCTCTGTGCGGGAGCTCCTGATCCGTGAACGCATCGAAAACCATTTCAAAACGAGCCTTGATATCGTGATGGTTCTTGAGCGGGTGCAAAACCGGGACATGCGCCGCAAGCGCAGAATCAGCCTCCAGCTTGTTCAGCGTCTTACGGAACGTAGACCGCATCGCATGCAAATTCTTTTTCGGAGCTTCTTCATCAGATGTATTTTCGAGCGTAAAACCAAGACCACCCAATTTGAGTGTACTATCGCGAACAACACGTGTTTCTTCAATCTTCAAAATCGTCGTATCGACCACAGTGCGGATTTTCTTGATTTCATCCTTAATCACCGAATTCTGGTGATAGACTTCCATCAGGTTGCCGTTAGACAAGTTCTCCACAATCTGCACCGGAGAGAACATGATAAATCCAAGAATCGCGCAGACAGTTAGAACAAAGTAAATAATTACTTTTTTAACGGAAAAAGTGACCGTTTTCCCGCGTGATTCCTTGTTCGGATAAAGATGCACCTCAAGCTTTTTCACTAGGACCTTCGGCTTTGTTCAGTTTCTGTTCGAGCTCTGCAACCTGTTTCTGGATTTCAAAAATAGCGCCCACCGTTTCGACAGCGGACGGGTCATCCTTGATAGAGTCCAGACGGCCTTCCTGGATAGCCTCGTAAACCTTCTGCCCGAGCAACTGGAACTTAGTCTTAAGCTTAGACTGCACCATCGACAATTCCACACGGGAAAGTACGTTGGACGCACAGCCCTTAGCCGTATTTTTCAGCTTATTTAGAGTTTTTTCATTCATAGTATCTTCCGACTAGCCTTTAAAATAGTAGATTTTTCGATATAAAACAACGGAGATTTTTCTATGAGTCGCAGCGATCGCAGAAGAGCAAAGCAAAACGTCAAAAAATTCGTTCCAAAGAAGTCAAACGCGCTGGATAAACGAGTCATCGTACTCCTCGCAATCATCGCCGTGGTATTTTTCGTAGGAACAATGATCATCCAGAGAGGCTAATTAATGAAGTTTACTATCCAGAAGAATGTTTTGCAGGATGCACTGCAAGCGGCAATTAGCGCCGTCCCGAACAAGTCCACCATCCAAATTCTCAACAACTTTTCGCTCCGCCTCGAAGGCAACTTCCTCGAAGTAAGTGCCACGGACCTCGACCTCGGTATCAGGGTCAAGGTGGAAGTTCAGGGCGAACGTGATGGCGCAGTCGTCATCAACGCACGCAAGCTGTTCGATCAGGTGAAGAGCCTCGTGGACCCGAGCATCACAAACATCACATTCGACGCACAGGATTACTTGGTCAAGATCCAGTGGAGCGAACGCGGTAAAGCAAGCATCATCGGCTTTGACGCGAACGACTTCCCGCCGTTCCCGGAAATTGAAAATGGCGAAACCTTGAACATCGCCGCAAGCGAACTTGCATTCCTCGCCGAAAAGACATTGTTCGCCACTTCTACCGACTCCACGCGCTTGAGCTTGAACGGTGTGTTCCTCGAAGCAAAGGACGGCAAGATTTCCATGGTCGCAACAGACGGTCACCGCTTGGGCCGCGCAGCCATCGACCAGGAAGGCGCAGAACTTTCGAACGGCGTCATCATCCCGCACAAGGCATTGCAGCACATCCTGCACATGGCAAAGGGCGACTCCACGGTTGAAGTCCGCACCTCTGCAACGCACATCCTCTTCAACACGGGTTCTATCCAGGTCATCTCGAAGCTTTACGAAGGACCATATCCGAGCTACCGCTCTGTGATCCCGCAGCAGTTTGAACGTACCGCACAGGCCAACACCACGGAATTCCAGAACAAGATCCGCAGCGTGATTTCCATGGCCAACGCACGCACCCGCAAGATCCGCTTGCAGTTCGACGGTAACATCCTCGAACTCAGCGCCACAGACCCGGATGTCGGCGGCGATTCTCGCGAAGCACTCGCTATCACGCACAACGGCGAAGGCAGCTTCTGCATTGGCTTCAACGGCCAGTTCCTCGCAGAAATCCTCGGCATGTGCAAGAGCGAAGAAGTCATCATGAAGATGAACAATCCGCTTGGCGCTTGCATCATCGAGCCGGTTGGCGAAAACATGAACTTCTCGTTCCTGTTGATGCCGACGCACCTTACCGACAACTAACCACAGTTCGGAAAGATTTAAGGGCTCTCGCGAGAGAGCCTTTTTTAGTGGGAATGTATCTGCGATAGGTACTGTGTCTGCTGAGAGAACTGCGCCAAGTTTAATCGGGAACTGCCGCGAGAATTAATCAGGAACAGCCGCACACTTTGAATAAAGTAATTATGTCGAGTCAAATTCGCAAGAGAGTCAATAAGAAAATCACGAAAGCTATTCACGACTTCAACTTGATTGAAGACGGAGACCGCGTGCTCATCGCCACAAGCGGTGGCAAGGATTCAAGCGTGTTGTTGATGGAACTTGCCGCGCGACTCGGCAAATTCGGGCCCAAGTGCGAACTTGCCGCCATCCACATCCAAAGCGATTTTGCAGACAAGGCGCCTCGCGAATTTTTGCAGCGCATGGCGGAAGAATATCCGCAAGTACCGTTCTACTTTAAGGATGTCGCCGTAGAAGCACGCCTCAAGGAAGGTCGCAAGCTCAATTGCTACTGGTGCAGCACGCAGCGCCGCACGGAACTCATCAAGTTCGCAAGCGAAAACAACTTCAACAAGATCGCGCTCGGGCATCACATGGATGACATCGTTGAGACGCTTCTGATGAACATGCTATACAAGGGCGAGTTCAGCGGGATGCCGCCAATGGTGCCGTACGAAAAGTATCCGTGTAGCATTATCCGCCCGCTCTGCTACTGCGAAGAAAGCGAAATCATCGCCTATGCCGAAGACGCGGACATTCGCAAGTTCACCTGTACCTGCGAATTCTCAAAAGCAAGCCACCGCAAGACCATCCGCGAAGAAATCAAGAGCTTGACGAAAGGAAGTTCCACGCTTAAGGCAAATTTATTCGAAAGCATGCGAAATATCAGAATGGATTATTTGCTGTAAGACTGCTTTATTGCAAGGGGAACTGCGCGGGGAATGTGTATGCAATAGGAACTGCGCATGCAATAAGGAATGCGCGCGACCTCATATAGAATGTATCTGCAAATGGTACTGCGCGGACTTTATCGGACACAGCGCACGGAACGATAGTCCTCTTTCGCGAACGCATTTAAACTCGCCGCATCACTGCTGAACGACAAGAATAAATAGAATGCATTCGATTCTAGATTTTCAGAATCTTCGGTCGCGCTCCAGAAATACGCGTAACCACCGATGCCATCAAACTTGCCACCGGAAATTGTGCCGTCATCAGCTTTCAAGATTGCGTCACGATAACCCGCCGGGAGCGCGTTGAATCCGAATTCATCCGTGCCGTTTCCTTTTTTGAACCAGCCGTCGCGAGATTTTAAAGCCGCGCCAACGTGAGGCCGCGCAGCCACCAGCACCTCGAAATCAGCCTTCGTTGGGAGGCGCCATCCCTCAGGGCAAATCGTTTTCGCCTCCGCCCACGAATAAAGTCTCCCCAACCGCTTGCAGTTACGGGAATCATCCTCCGGACAAAAACTCCCCGCCGTTTCAAAATTCAAGTTCTCCGCCATCCACGTCTGCTCACCGATTTTCACGACATCATAAGATTGCCCATCACGCGAATCCGTGAACGACTCCGAACACGAAGCGAGGAGGAAGGTTAAGGCGGCAAGAGTGAAAGAGGAATGGATGGGGAAATGCATAGAGAGAATATAAATTTTCCATATTCGCAAATTTCTTTTCATCTCCTAAAAAAATGCTATTATCACTTTTTCCTCTGTTTCTTTTTCATTTCCGCCATAGTGCGGTCAACAACCTCTCGCAACTTATATGTAGCCACACCCAACGGTTTGTTGATGTCTTTAAGCGACCATTCCACAACAGTCTTATCTGTCGATTTGCAAATAATCAAACCCACAGAAGGATTATCGCCTTCACCCCGAAGCAACTCATCTGCGGCAGTCACATAAAAATTAAGTTTACCAGCAAATTCCGGAGTGTACTTCACGACCTTGAGATCTATAATGACATACCTGTGCTGTGGAATAAAATAAAAAATCAAGTCCGGGAAAAATGCTTGCCCGCCAGGCATCCGAAATTCCATCTGACGCCCAACATAGGAAAATCCTTTGCCCAGCTCCAATAAAAACTGAGTAACGTTGGCAATAAGAGCATCTTCTAAATCACCTTCATCATACTTTTCTTTCATTTTCAGAAATTCAAAATGATAAGGATCCTTCAGAATTTCCTTTGCAAGTTTCTCCTGAGAGGATGTCAAAGTTTTTTTGAAATTGGTAACAGCGGTTCCCTTCGTTTGAAAAAGATTAGCATCTATATATGCATTTAAAGTGGGGCGCGACCAACCATTATCCACTACACCCTTGACATAAAACAGGGCCTCGTCTATTGATCGGCATCGAGAAACAATGTCTATATGTTGTCCCCACGGAATTTTACCAAAAGCCTTGGGCATTTCTAATTGGCCAACGGCCCGTTGGCCTTTTTTATTTCGCTCAAAATAGAACAAATACCACTGTTTCATATACTTCACATTCGTGAAAGAAAAACCAGTCTCATTAGGGAAAGAATGACGCATATCAAGCGCAAATTGTTTTACAACTCCAGCGCCCCAACGTTCTTCGGCTCGCAACGCAACTAAATCACGACCAATTCCCCAATATAACTCTAACATTTCGGTATTCACGCGAATGGAAGCTTTCACCTGGCTCTGGCGAAAACGGTTTTTAACATCGGACAACCATTCAACATAACTGCTATCAGCCAACATACCATCGCGAAACACAAACATCGGTTTACTCATAGACTCTTTCTTTTTCATTTTAGACCTCCCCAATTTCTTCTTTCGAGAACCAGTTGCCCTTAATATCCAGCCATTCATATTCATGGGGAAGAGAGAGCAAATTCCTGATAAGGTCTTCGGATTTTGCCATAAAGCCTCCATATGGCCGCAAATAGCGACCGGTTAATGTTAGAGGCGTTCTTGCGAAATCAAAAAGTTGATAAAAGCAAAAACGCACCTCGCCTTTGTACAGCGAGATGCGTCGGCTTTTAATGTACCTAATATCGAAAAAACTGGCAAGGGGAGCAGAAAAATTTTACAAAGAGCGTTCACTTATTTCGCCCATTCGGCAAGTCCAAATTTACTGTGACATTCAGATTTCCTGTTTTTGTCTAAATTGCGGTTAAGCGCTACATTGTAGGCTGCCTTGAGTTTAGAGTTTCTAGAAAACAAAATTTTCGTTCTTTATTATTGACAGTGTCTTTAAAAATAATTTCATGGACATCGTCAGGATTGATCAGCAATCGCTTCATGATATCAAAAATATAATTGCCAAATTTAATTTCATATCGTTTATCGAAAAGAATCGGCAATTCCAATAGCACTTCTTCTTCTGTAAAAAGATATTTTTTTCGTTTATTTGCTAAAATCAAGCAAAACATAAGATAGAGGTCCTTTTGCAATACATGTTCACCCCATTTGTGTTGTTCCATAATAATATTTGATGCAAATTCTTTCAATCTCATCAAATATTGTTTTTTTGAAGAAATACCAACACATAAGCCAAGTATCAGCAATTGTTCCAATCCATTGAATTTATTAACACTATCATGAACACTAATGCTAGAATCTCTCCAATAATTCATTATGATCCATGAATCTCTAGCAATAGCATCTTCATTTGCATTCCTTAAATAGCCGTAACTAAAGAATTCTCTTGCGTTATCAGACAAATCTTTTATAAGTGGTAAATATTTAGGCAAGAAATCATTGTAAATGGTTGCACATAATCCAGCTAAATAATTAAAATTTTTCGATATTGAAATACCTAACAGAATTTTCAATCCATTCAATGCATCGCAATATGAATAAACAAAGTCTTTTATCATTTCACAATAAATTAAAACCTCGTCTTTTGTTTCTTTTCGAAAATCTTTTTTCTCTAAAAGGTCGATAAAAAAGCCCATTGCACGAACTGCAGGATATCGGCTATTACTATGTAAAGTTTGTTGTATTATGTCTTTCGCATCTTCTTTTAATGAAAAAAGGACTAATTCCATTTTAAAAGTCCATTCATTATTATTTAAATAATCTATTATTTTCCTCTTATCAATAGCCCAAAGACATTTAATAATTATAGAGCCTCTACAATCATCAAACACCGATCCATTATAAAAAGGCTGTAATTCTTGTACGATAGAAATATAATTTTTACTTTGAGCAGCCGCATTCACTTTTTCCATACACTTCTTATCAGAATAAGGAGCCCAATCAGGTATATTTATATTCAATTTAATATGGTCAAACAACAGTTCAATTTTTGCAACAAGATTATTATTGATGAAATCTGTTGGGGAAATTGGAACATTTTTATTTAAATAATCAAAAATGACTAGCGAAGTCAGCAAACCATTATTTTTTGTATTACGTACAGCATCATCATACAAAAGACGAGCCAGGTTGAGGCATTGAGACTTTCCCAAACCAGAATTTTGCGAAATGTATAAATCTAGTGTAGAACAAATTTGATTATAAGAATCATTAGCAAAGAAATCATTAGATTCCTCTGCATACTTTTGGATTTTAGAAAGCAATTCATTTTCACTAATCATAAAGCATCCTTCATTTTAGGAAATTCTACAACACAACAGGCATCATTGTCTAGTTCATGCCATAATTCCTCAAAATTATTCAATATTTCTCGTGAATCAGTCACTTTTTGAATAATATGATGTTTTTCACCAATCTGATTAACAGATATGCCTAAAGAATAAACTTCAGGTAACCGCGATGAATCATAAGGAACTAAAATTAAAAATCGATCGTGGAATTTCCATCCGTAATTATCATGCTGTGCTAAAAATTTTAGGTTTACATTTAAATTGTTTGATTTTTTGAATTCAGCTTTGACATTTTTGCATAAAACTTCAAAGCCATCGTTTTGCACAATCCTTTTAAATGTGTACCCATGATCTCGACAAAGCTTTTCATAACCACCTAATACTCCATTTTTACGAGATAGTAAATTAGCAGTAGCCACACAAGTTATGCAACGAAATATTTTTCCGCTAGGTTCATAATACAAAGTGTTCATTATATCTTGGGCGCTCAAATAAGGATCCCAAAGACATATTTCTTTTGCATCAGATTGTATAATTTTTTTTCTGATAAAATCTAGAGCTTTGTCAGATTCATTTCCTTTCAATACTTTAAAATCGCCACTTTTCTTCAGCACTTCGTCATTCCATGACCTTTTCAAAATGCGATTATTGTAATCAGATTCTAGAGAAAGCCCAACATTTATAGGAGTTGTATATACAAGACTTATTTCTTTTATAGAACCATCTTCTTGAGCAATTGTTCTTGGCGGTATAGCACCTGCCATTTGCATTGTCGTATGTATTGTTCTTATAAAATTTGTTTCACAATCATATAAAACAACTTTATTTTCAAAATCAAAAACGGTTGTACGAACGTTGTTATCATCGCCTATTTGGGAATCAAATGCAAAGTCTAAATTTTTAAAATGCTGCGAATCATAGCCCGTAATGGTGTTATTAAAAGATGTTTGGATTTGAATGCTAATATTCTTTTCAATTTTTGACTTTACATGAGGCTTAACAATAGTTCTAATTTCTGCCCCAGGTTTAATTAAAAGGGTGTTTAAATCCATAATTGTAATAGGAAATTGAAAAACGACATTTCCTATTCTATCTGACACTTTCGCCAAATCAATATCGATAACGCTTTTTACAGTTTTATTTATAAAGTCTATTTTAGCTCTTTCATTTTCTTCAATGACAAAATCTTTTTTTTCATCGAAAAATTCAATTATATAACTAGCCCCCCAAAAATTCTTTTTCAGCACATTGCTAAGCATCGGAGTTGTTGAACCATAATACAATGGAACAAATGATTTGGGCAAAAGAACCATTTGAGACGAAATTTCACAATTTTCATTTCCAAAAATTATCTTTTGTTGTTGCTGAATATTTTTAAATTGCACTTTTGCCTCTTCCACAGATAATCTTTTTTGAATAATTCCAAACTTATATCTTTTATCTATTTTTTGAAGCTTTGGAAAAAGATATTTTTCCTTGTTCTCATTGTTAGGAATTTCTTCAAAAACAAAGAGAGTGTAGTAATTTTGGACTTTTTTTAATTCTTCATCGTACAAAAAAATCTGTGTCATTTCACAGGTTTCATAAAAAGCAATGACATCCTCTTGCAACAATATATCAAAATCTGAATTTGCAATATTTGCTTTTGTTTTTCGTTCAATAATTCGTTCTTGTTTATAGTCATGCATCATAATGTAAATCCTATGAGAATATTTCTATATAAAATTTACTTTAAAAAAAACAAAATATTTCTTTTTTTATCTGCGGTGACTATTTTATCGTTTAACGGTTCATATAACATCCTATGGATTTTTATGCAATGGTGGGATATTTCACAAAACAACACGGAATTTATATATACTTTTTAAACACGTCACGCATTTTGACAACGCGGTTTATCGCCTCGTTCATCAAATCCATGTAATTTGAGGGATTATCAAAATCAAGTCCTGAAATCGTTGTTTTTATGCGACGTACACAGTTTCCTGGAATAGAATTTTTTCTGAATAATCGCAAGACATAAATATAAGTTAATTTAAAATAGTTTATTTGACAAATTTTATCAAACGGCACTACCTGATATTTGATCTTTTAAAGCAATATCATCATATATTTTACCAGTTATCTCAATTAAAACCTTGATTAGCAACATATAGTCTTTCCATTGATCATTTTTATCAAGAGGATAACCTGTATGTGCATATCTATTTCTTAATTTTCTCCCATTGTCAAATTCTTTGTCATTTAAAATAAAATTCAAATATTTTGCTTCTGGCCTAGAAAACAAAGTGCTCTGAAATTCTATTTCACCATTTTTTTCCATTTCATCCAATAAGGGGTTATAACCTGGTCGATGAAACGGACACACAACTTCTTTATCATTAAATTCTTTGAGTATCTGACATCTCAACGGAGAGCAAGAAAGTTTTCCTTTTTCATCAACAAAAATTGTTTGACGATTCAGAAGCCATCTTATTCCTTCTTGCTGAATTTGATCAAAATCGTTCAACATGACATCATTTTTTTTGAGTAATTCAAACAGCGATTTCTCTCCCAAATCCCGATCATGTAAATACGATAAATGGGATTGATCTGAAAACATTAAATAAATTTCACGATTAAGGTCTTCACTTTTGGCGTACGCATATTTTTTTTGAATCAAACTAGGAATCCCTTTAAAATCAACAAATTCTGCGGAATTTTCTAACAATTTGTAATTTATAGATCCATTTTTCGCCAACAATTTAAACTGTTTAAGAATTCCATCTATTTCGGGAGCAAAAGACCTACTCTTACTTACTAAATCTGAACGATAATCAGGAACCGAAATATGGAAGCCATCTATTCCAAACTCGTTTTTTATATATTCAGTATAAAACCAAGAAATTATTTTTTCTATGTATATTTCTTTGGTTTGCAACAACGAATAATACAAGTCCATTTCCATACATGTCTTCTTATACCTAAATTGGAAAGCAACTCCAATTGGGTACATTCTTTCAATGAAAAAGCAAGGTCTCTCAAAAACATTTAATTCCGAAATAATTGAGACACCGTTAATCCTCCAACAATCATCAAAAAACTCAAAGATGAATCTAAAGTTATTCAATATTGTGGGATAATCTAAATTGCAGGTTAACCAATCAATATTATGAGTTATTAATGTGCTCAACCCTCTCTCTTCACATTGAATATAATCTGGAATAGAAGCAAAGGAAACTGCAATAATAGGAGTTTCTCCAGAAGACGTGTGTCTCATTAATATCTTTTCACGTTTTTCCTTTGCAGCCAATCGAATCTCTGGACTTATAGGGCATTCTTTTGAAGATTTTGAAATCGAAAGAAAAAATAAAGTATTATGATTTGCGCCATCATAAACCACATATTTTTCAAAAATCCGTTCAAATTTATCAGAAGTAAACGCTCTTGGAAAAATGATTTTACAGTTTGGATTCTTTTCAAGAAATCGACGAACTATAAACTCAGCAGTTCTCTCATATCCCTCAAGAACCTCTGTTATCTCTTGAGAAAAATATGTAACTATTTTTTCGTGACAAAGAATTTCTTCCAAAGCATATTTTTTTTGCAATAGAAAATCTTTAAAAACACTGTTATCAATCTTTTTAAAAGTGTCAAACTTAGCAAATAAATCCCAAAAATTTTCTTGATATAAAGCACAAACTTGGTCTTCAATCGAAACAAAGCTTTCAGACGTTATCTTTGAAAAAAATTCTGCACTTTTTGCTTTTAATAAGCCTTTATAATCAACAAACCTTTTGATTGTTTCGTTAGTCCATTTTCCCAACAAAGCACATTTATCAATCAAACATGCAATATTAAATAGTTCTATAGCCTCATTAATATTTAAAGGATTTTGGGAAGAATTAAAATTAACCAACTTTTCATTTATTTTATCAAATTCCCACAAATATGATGAATCATCTTCACCAAAATAATGTACGCCATCATATTCATTAAACATATTTTTTTAGCCTTATTCTTCCAAAAGGTTCCTTGAACAAATCACTTCTACTAAGCAAGATAATTCTCTATGCTTTTTTTCTATTATTATAATCACGCCACATTTGATAGTTCGCTTCCTTAGCGAGTCCTTCAGAATCTGGATATATCTTTTGATATGTATATCCCTTCTCAATCAGTTTTTCAAAGATTTCTTGCTTTGCAGCATTAGGAATAAGAATTTTTGTCATATCCTTTTCAAGGACTTCATAAAAATCTAAAGGTTCCATCTTCAAGCCAAAACAAACAAATTTGCCTGACTGGGCTTTTATACGAGGATTATTGAGTACTGAAGGAGAAATTGCAAAAGGTAGATTATTATTAAGAATAAACTTTTTATTAAGTACATTAGAATCAAGAAGTTTTTCAGTACCTAATGATTTATAATTCAAATATGAAGGATTAATAACAAATATAGCTCCAGCTTGTTTTCCCACACAAGCCAAATTATCACCATATTCATTCATTATATAATTAGTTGAATATTTTCTCTGCCATTTAGAATGATTCTCAACAGCAAAAAAAAGAGCCACTAAAGGGTCTGTAGAAAAATCTAAAAGAGGAGTCAAAATATTATAATGCTGATTCCTATACATTCTTTCAATAAAAGAGTCTTTAGGATACTTACGTTTAGTAATATCATCCGCTATTTTATATTGATATATGTGATAATATCCTGATTGAGGATTCATAAGAGAGCGAGAGTTATAACCAAGTAAATTACATCTGAACTGGGTCCGATCTTCTCTATAAATATTTGGCACTAGTCTATATTCTGCTGTTGAATGTCCACGAAACCAATTTTCATTAGAAAAAAGTTTAACAACTCCTTCAACTACTTCTTCATATTGTTCTAAAGAATCGACTATAAGAAAATTCATAGTTTACGACATTCCTTATTTCACAATTTTGAAAAACATCCCTAAAAAACATATTTAAAATCATTCTAAAGAATACTTTTGCATTTCCTTATCAGATCCAAAAAGCAAATCTATATAATTATCCTTCGTTAAAATCTCCTTATTTTTCAAAAGAGATAAATGCACTCCTACATCATTTTTTGCATCAAAAAATAATCCAGGCAAACTATGAATATATTCGCCATTATCCGTTTTACACAAAATATAGTTGACCACATAGTCAAAATAATTATGCAAATGATTTACAGCAACTTCCATTCCAGGATACTTCAGACCCAAATGCGTTGCAATATTTCTCATTCGATAGAGACGTTTTAAATGCCATTCGATTCTTTCAGCATGTTTCTTAATGCTATTCAAAATACCTTGTGAATTACCATAAGTTTCTTTGACTGAATGCAAACGCGATCGCAACAAAATATTGCCGGCACATAGAGAAAATAATTTTTTGAATAGCTCTGATTCTATATCATTCTCAACAAAAAACATAACAAACCCATCAAATTCCCGTATATTCAATTCATCAAGATATTCATTTTTCAAACATTGTGTCACCTGATGGTGTAAAATTCTCAGAGTTTTTAATATATACGTTTTTTGAGACAAAGACCCAACAGCATTAAACACATCCTCTCTAGACCCATGTTCTGAGGGAACAGAACACAATGATTCTAATGCGATCCAGAAATTTCGAAGGATTGTTTTTACATTTCGAGATTCTATCGCTTCTGAATGCATTTCCATCGCTTGAATAAACGAGTCTAAAGCAGCAGGTCCCATCAATTTATTCTTCACAATATTGCTTATGTTATCACCTGCTTTAGTTGGATCACCTCCTTTTCTTGATTTTAGCAAATACGGAATATAAACAGATGTATACAAACCATCATCTCTTTTTAACAAAATGTAATCCACCGTTTTTGTGTAAGGAATATGACTATAATATTGCGGAAAAATTTGGAAAAACTTGTAATCCGCATCAAATGACTGAGCTGCACTAAAATAATCCAGAGCATCAATTTTATAACTTATAATTGAATAAGAATCTTTCGCATTTTTTGCAACTTGTTGATCATATTTTTTTATTAATTTTTTTACTTCATCCATTTTCGCAACATCTGTATTGCGAAAGTCTTCTACACAAATATTTGAGACCTTGTCTTTGGAAAAATTTTCCCAAAGATTTCCAGCATTTCCCGTAGCATTTGTTTTCAAAAGAATTAAAAATTCAAAATTTTTTTCCTTCCTTGATAATAGAGACAAAACATTTTCAATTTGATTTAACGAGTCTATGTCATTCTGCCTGAAAAAACTTTTTATAATGCTTTTTATACCTTGCTTCGAATACCCAAAAGAAACAAGACACACATAATAGTTTATCAATATTTCATTCAGTTTCTTTTTATCATTCGTATCTCGCACTAATCGAACAACTTCTTTTCTACACTCTTTTTCATATATATCAAGAGAGCATATATTCAAAAAAGACTCCACCCAATTACCAAACCACTTAGGCGATTCCTTAGAACTCTTAAAACCATTAACAAAAGAATCAAATTTCTTCCCGAGAATATTTTTTACTAAATAATCTCGACTTAAATCGGATAGAAATTCATCTATAATTGGGCATATGTATTTTTTATAATATTCATCCAAACAACGATAATTATTTAAAAGTTGAAATACGAATCGCATTTCTTCAACCAACGTAACCTTATTGTGCATTGGCAAAGCGAACGAATCCGGCGTTGATTCACCCAATAATTCTTCGCTCAACTGATAGAAATAGAACAACATTTCTAAAGAATCAACATTATTCCATTTCTTAGAAAGGTCGTTTATCATTCCTTATACCTCTATTCCGTTGTCCATAAGTTTGGGGAGAAGGCGATCACGGGATTCCACTAGTTTACGATTTTGATTGAGCAATGTTTGACGTTTGCTGAATAAATTTTGGAACGGTTCATACAATTTTTCTGGACCCACCAAGAGTTCAATTGTATCTATGTGTTTTTTTCCCAAATGAGCCACAGTCGCACCAACAACTGTTTTTTCAAAAAATTTGATTGGATCGTGAATAGCCCACAGAAGCCATCCCTTCATTTTAGGATTATGGGGCTTAAAACAACAAGATCGTTGAACCAAATATGATGTTTCACCACTCCATGAGTTGATGTGAAATTCACCATCCATACCAACTACAATATCCCCATTGTTGATTAGATATTCATCAGGAGCGTTTTCTGTAGTATAATCGTTTGTAACTCCATCAGGAATATTTCTTATGCGGACTATAGGTGTTCCATTTCCATTAGAATTAAATAAAGATCCGTCAAAAGCATAACCAAATTGAACTGATGCTAAATCAACTAATTTCTCTTTCTTCCAGCCTTCGGGGAGGCCATCTACGATTTTGGTGGTTTCGTGACCAGGGAATTTGAAGTCGATGAACCATTGTTTGTAGAGGCGTTGGGCGGCTTCTTCAAGAAGTTTGATTTGCTTCTGGTTGTTTTCAATCAGATCATCGTATGCAGAAAGGACATCGGCAATTCGCTTTTGAGTTTTCAGTGGTGGCTTGTCAATCACAACTTGTTTTAGCTTTTCCCCTGGCATATGTTTAATAGTTGCTCCAGTAAAATACTGATCTAAAGCACCTCGTTTTCCAGCATATAAAAACCAATAGAAAACATACCTATAATCCATATCGCTGTTTATACGAACTCTATGTAAGGCTTTTTGAATTTTCATATTTGGAACTTGTTCTTTCCAAATCGCACATCGTCCAGGTTCCCCACCTTCGCATATGACTAAATCACCATATTTTAGCCCATATCGTTCCTGTTCATTTTCTTCAAACTTCATTAAAGGAAGATCATTCAAATCGAAGCTTCCCCAACGAACATTTACATTCGCAAGATACGGATGAAAATCGCCTCGATTTTTTTGCTGGTCAAGCATTTTTCCAAGACAAGATTCAGACACATCTCCTAATTTCACTTTTTCCCAAGTCATCAGAAAATAACCTCCATGGATCCTTTGCGTTGCTCAGGATGATGTTTTCTCTCGTCTTTCATCTAAAACAACTTTTTCCCAAGCCATCACTTACCCCGCTTTGGTTTGCCGCGATTAGCATGTTCGTTCAGCCCGCTTAAATCTACTTTGTATGTTCCCAAATTAATTTTTTCGTTATTCAGGAACATCAGCATGTAGATGGGGCAATACAAG
The DNA here is from genome assembly GCF_900142945.1 of Fibrobacter sp. UWB7. Taxonomy (NCBI): domain Bacteria; kingdom Pseudomonadati; phylum Fibrobacterota; class Fibrobacteria; order Fibrobacterales; family Fibrobacteraceae; genus Fibrobacter; species Fibrobacter sp. UWB7. The sequence goes on along the minus strand of NZ_FRCO01000006.1, from coordinate 77,105 downwards.
ACTTTTTCTTTGACGCAAACATTGTCGTTGCAGAAAACGACTGCCTCTGGAATGGCGTAATTTGCCGTTTCCAAGGCGTTTTTTAGGGCATTGTGCCGTTTGTAATCCTTGCCCGACTTGATTTCTATGGGGAGCACACTTCCATTCCGCTCAATGACAAAATCCAGTTCGCCTTGTTTTTTGCTATTGAAATAATAAAGGTCGAATCCGTGTGCCTTCAATTCCATCGCAGCCACATTCTCATAAACGGAACCGAAATTGATGGCGTTTTCACCATTCAAGATTTTTAGTTGTATCCCGTTTGCGTATTGGCAGGTAAGGAGCCCGACGTCGTTCAAGAACAGTTTGAACAAGTTGCGCGAACGCGAAAGGAGCAAGGGAATTTTGGGCTCATCTACGTTGTAAACGGGGAGAGCCACTCCCGCTTCCTTTAACCAGATAAAGGAATTTTCGTGACGCGAAAATTTGATATTCTCGTTCAATTTTTTTAGAATGAATCTCTTGTTCTGGTTGTTCAGTTCCGGCGGAATCAGGTCAAAAATTTCGTTCAGGTAAAGTTTGTTTTCCGGGTCGTACTTGGCAATGTCCTTCTTGTACAACTCAATAATGCCTTGCTGAATTTCCAATATGTTCTGAATGTTGTTCGAATCCAAATACTCCGCAACTGCAGCGGGCATGCCGCCAACAACCATATACAGACGGAAAATCTCCATCATTTTTTCGTGGATTACAGAGTCAACTTCCACCTTGTTCTCGAAAGCGGCTCGTACCGAATCCAGGACCTCTGCCTGAACGCCCACCGCCCTTGCAAATTCCTCAAAATCCAGAGGGAACATTTCCTTGATGGTTAAAAAACCGACAGGAAGCGAACGGATGTCCTTGAGTTCAACACCAAGAAGCGAGCCGCTCAGAATATAACGGTAAGAGCCATCCTCGACCAGAAACTTGATTGCGGTAACTGCATCAGGGCATTCCTGGATCTCGTCCAAGAAAATCAGCGTTTCGCCCTTGACCAATTTTGTCTCGGCGTAGGCCGACAGGCGCAAAAGGATGTTCGATCTATCGGAGCCTTCGAATACGGACTTGACCGCCGGAGATTCAAGAAAGTTGATTTCTACAAAATGCTTGAAATGCGTCCTTCCGAACTCTCGAATGGAACTGGTCTTGCCGATTTGCCTTGCACCGGTGACAAGCAATGCGTTCTTGTGCTTGGCATAGAAATCAGCCAAATAGTTGTCGATTTTACGTTGAATCATCATTTTTCCGTTTATCCAACCTTAAAATAACTAATTCTGTCCGTTTTTCCAACTATTTTCCATCGTATTTTGTCCGTTTTTCCATTTTTCTCATATCCCCAACTCCTTCATGTTTTTGGAGATGGTTTTCATGAGCGTGTTGCTTTCGTCCTGAAGCTTCAGGAGTTCTTCATGAATTTCGTGCATGCGTTCGACAAAGTCTACGCCGTCATCTTCAACGGGGGCAACGCCTACATACGCACCGGGAGTAAGGCTAAAGTTCTTTTCGGCAATTTCAGCACGGGTTGCGATTTTGCAAAGGCCGAGAATGTCCTTGTATTTTCCGTCACCGAACTTTTCATAGAGCCAATCGGCTTCTTTCGCCACATTCAGAATTTCATCAAATTCTGCAAGACGCGTGTCCCATTCTTCCTGAGTCTTTTTCTTGCTCTTCTTATCGGCGGCATCAATAGATGCTTTTGCTTCGGCACGGAGAGTTTCGCGATATTCCTTGAGCAATTCTACTTGCTTTGCAATCTTGGATGTCTTGCGGAGAATCTTTTCAAGATTTGCATCGTCGGTTTCATCGGCGTAAGAAAGGAGCGTGGTGCGGTATTCCGCAAGCAAGCTTTGATACTTGTCAAGCTCTCCGCGATAAAGCCATACGATAGCGTTCAAGTTCTTAAGTTGCCACTCGCTCCATTCATTCAAGGTGCGGTCAACAACGGTGTAGTAGTTGCGGGCATCAATAAAAAGAACTTTGTCCTTGATATTCTTCTTTTTGCACTTGTCAAAGAACCACAGAGTGCATGGCAAACTCTTGGTGTAAAAGAAATTGTTGCCAACGCTTATCATGCAATCCACATGACCTGTCGCCACGAGTTTTTCGCGGATATCTTTGTCCTTGCTTTGGCTATCCGTCGCAGAGGCTGCCATCACAAAGCCTGCACGACCTTTTTCGTTCAGGTAGCTATAGAAATAAGAAATCCAAAGGTAGTTGCCATTGCCGATTTCTTTATCCTTGTTGACGGCGGGCAAACCAAACGGCAGTCGCCCTGCACTTTGACAACTTTCAGCCTTAACCTTATCCACATTAAAAGGCGGATTCGCCATCACATAATCGCACTGACCCGTCAAATTATGAGCATCGTGATAGAAGGAATTTGCTTCATCGCCAGACTTGACAACTCCAGTAAGGCCATGCACTGCCATGTTCATCAAACAAAGCTGGGCATTGTATTCCACCTTTTCTTGGCCGTAAAAAGTCATGGTCTCGTTGCTCGCCATTCCGGCAGCATTCACGAAATCTCCCGTCTGCACAAACATGCCGCCACTTCCGCAAGCGGGGTCCAAAAGCACACCATACGAAGGTTCCAGCACATTCACAATCATCTTTACCAATGATTTCGGGGTAAAGAAAACTCCGTCATCACTAGCGATATTCTTTGCAAACTTACTGAGGAAGTATTCGTAAATACGACCCATTACATCGCCGCCCACATCATCCAACGCATTGTTGTTGAAAGTGCGTAAAAGTTCAGCGAGAAGGTTATCCTTAAAATCGGTGTAGGTCTTGGGCAACACTCCCTTCAATTTTTCGCTTTGAGCCTCGACCAGTTCCATGGCGTTATTCACCACTTCGCCAAGGCTGTTGAGCGGCTGACCATGCACATTCTTGAGTTTGGCAGAAGCAATGTTCGCAGGCAAGTTCACCAAATAATCAAACTGGGCTTCCTTAGGGAGGAACAAGGCACTCTTCGAAACAAAGTCACTCGCCTCGATGGGGAGAACGCGACCGCCTCGACTTGGGCGATTTTTCAACAGTTCGGCTTCAACCTTTTTGAAGCGCCCATAGGCATAACGCAAAAACAACAGGCCCAAAACAGGCATACAATATTGATTCGAAGTCAACTTGGAGTCGGCACGGAGTAAATCCGCAGATTCCCACAAATCCGCCTCAAGTTTCTTTAAGCTCTTATTATCCATTTTGGTCCTTATAAAAATTTAAATGCAACCGTTACGCAACTTTGTAGTGGGTATAAACATACTCATAAATACGCTGGCGGTATTCCGAAATAGAGAGCTCATCAAAGCTTTCAGGGAGTTCGCTCCATAGCGTATCGCGAATCAAGTTATCGACAGCAGCCTTTGTTTCTTGTTTGTCCGTCCAATGGTCAAATTCAGCAATTTTTGCTTTAACCTTTTGGAGCAAATCTACAGCCACTTCCTTGATCTTTTTAATGTCCTGCTTACTCAAATCATCTTTGAAGAGCATGTCGTAAAGCGAAAGTTCTTCGTCGTTCTTGAAGCCCTCACGCACATAGCGTTGTTCTTCCTCATTCATGCTTGCCGCAAGGTTCATCAAGTCCATGAATGTTTTTTCAATCGTCGCTCGGTCCTGTTCGCTGTTGTAAGCCTCAATAATTTCACGGTAGCGGTCGTAATAATTGATGCGGAACGGATTCTGCGCAAGCATCACAGCCAAGCGATCCTTTATCAATTCTTCCAAATCGCGGAATAGCAAATTTTGGCGTTTTGCCTTCGCAAATTCACGACGCAACAAATCAAAATTGATTTTGCTAATGTCAAATTGTTTAGACTTTTTCTTGTCATTCTTAACGACATCAACATACTCGTTCATAATCTGGTTCAGTTGAACCATCAAATCCACATTTGTCACATGACGACGTTTAGTTTTCAAGTCGCGAGCAACAGCATCAATCGCTTTAAACTTCGCACGAATTTCACTTGTCACATCGTCGCGATTCGTGTATTTCATCAATCGCACAAGTTCTGCGGCATACGTGCTAAAAGTTTTCTTGTTTTCAAGCGTAGAGCAAACCGCATTTTCAACATCCTTGATTGCAGCAAGTTTGTCAAAATTCTTAGACTCGATTATGCTCTTTAAATTCGCGTTGCAACCATCCAAGAAAGTTTCTGTTTTAGCGACCACTTCTACAATGCGTTTTAAAAGCTCTTCTTTATCAATGGTAGGATCGTTACCGGAACCAGAAACCTTATTCGTGTAATCCGCAAGAGCCTTACGCAAAGCCTTCACAATGCCAGCATAATCAACAATCAAGCCATTGCTTTTGCCTTCGTTTACGCGGTTCGCACGGGCAATCGTCTGCATGAGAGTATGAGCCTTTAACAACTTGTCCAAATAAAGGCAACTAAGGCTCTTTACATCAAAACCGGTAAGCCACATCGCACAAACAAAAACTATACGGAACTTGCTATTGGAATCCTTGAATTCCTTGTCAAGTTCGCGTTTTTCCATTTTCTTCCGATGCGGAACAATATCCAAGCCCCATTTTGCAAATGTCTGCTGTTCGTTCTGTTCGTCACTCACGACAACAGCCATCTCGGTTTCACGCATCCACTGGATTTTGCGATTCAGTTCTTGAGACTCTTGCTGTGTAGCCTGCTTGCAAATAGATTCGAGGTTCTTGATTTCTTCTGCCCAATATTCCTGGGCGAAATTGAACATTCGAACACACGTGACCTTGTTTAGGCAAACAAACATTGCCTTTCCGCTAGTCCAAAGGTCGGAATAATGTTTGACAAAATCCTTTGCGACAGCACGCAAGCGGGGTTCAGCCGTAAGCAGGTGATATTCCTTGGCAAAATCCCTTTCCAGCTTTTCTTGGGCATCCGGGTCAAGGTCTGCTTTTTCGATGGCATCCAAAATCTTGTCCGAGATTTCAGGATTCTTTAGTTCCTTGATTTTATCGGCACGGTTCTCGTAATAAAGAGGGACCGTCGCACCATCATCTACAGCACGTTTGAAGTCATAAATCGAAATGTAGCCGCCGAACGTGCGCTCGGTAATATTGTCGTCTTTTAAAAGCGGAGTACCCGTAAAGCCCAAACGAGAGGCATCGGGCAACAAGTTGCACATGTTTTCCGCAAAAATTCCGTTCTGGCTACGGTGTGCTTCATCCGACAAAATCAAGATATCATGATCAGGATGAATCGGCTCCAAATCCTTCTTGTTGAACTTTTGAATCAGTGTAAAGATGAAACTCGGATTAGCCTTTAGTTTTTTAATAAGGTCATTTCCGCTTGTAGCGATAAACTTGGATGCTTTTACACCGCCAAGCATTTTGCAATTTTCAAAAGTTTCACTGATTTGCTTGTTCAGTTCATCGCGATCGGTTAACACGACAATTGTCGGGGAACCGTCCGTACGGCGGCGAATTTTCTGCGAAAGGAAAAGCATCGAATAGCTTTTACCGCTCCCCTGCGTATGCCAAAACACACCAAGTTTACCTTTACGGAGTTTGCGGTTCTTATAAGCTTCAAAAGCCTCGTTCACGCCAAGATACTGATGATTCCTTGCAAGGATTTTTACCGTATGGCCATCGCTGTGGTCATAAAGGATAAAGTTTTCAAGCAAATCAATAAAGGTTTCTTTTCGGCAAATACCCTTGAGCATCGTAGCAAGAGCCACTGAACCAGCGTCGTCTTCTTTAAGGCGTTTCCATTCATGGAAAAATTCAAACTTGCTTCCGAGTGTTCCCACTTTCGCCTCAAAACCATTCGAGAGCATCAAGAAAGCGTTGTAGTAGAACAGCTGCGGAATAGTCGACAGGTAATCGGTATAATTATCGTCGTAAGCATTTTGCACCGCCACATCGTTACGCTTGAGTTCGACAAACAAAAGCGGAATACCATTTACAAAACCAACAATATCCGTACGACGATGGTACAACTCGCCATGAATTTTCATCTCTTTCACGGCAAGGAAATCGTTATTCGACGGATTGTTGAAATCAACTATCAACGCACGCTTTTCATCGACTTGGCCGTTTGGCTTTTTTATCGTCACCGGAATGCCATCGCGGATGAATCCGTACTTTTCTTCGTTGATTTGCAAAAGCGAAGATGTGCTAAGCGTCGCCGTAAATTTTTGAACAGCCTCTTCAATCTGATTTTGGTTTATCCAAAGGTTCAATTTTTGAAGAGCAACCTTAAAGTAGCGGAGCAAAAGAACGTCGCGATACGACTTTCGCCCAAATGTACCATTATCCCCAAGAACCTCAAGATTATAGGCGAAAACAACACGCCAACCCAGCTCTTCCAGCAGGTTTCCGGCGCTTTCTTGAACAAGAATGTTTTCGCTGTATTCGTAGGACATAATAATGGGCTTTTTTTGTAAATATAGCCTATTTTATGCCAAATTAAAACAAACAAAAAGATTTAAAAGGCCAAAAGCCGAAACAATAAACCAAAGGGATGCACAACAGTGCGTGGGTTGTTTGCACTACAAAAAAAACATTAGTTTGATAAAATTTTCAACGGAATTTGCCTAAAAAAGTGGAAGTTTCTCAAAATGTCACATTCTGTCACCGCAATAATTTAAATTGAATTTTGATTGTTTTAGTCTGCCTTTTTTGCATGTAGGCAGTCGAGGTAAAGATGAAGAAAGAGATGACGCCTGATAATGTCAATAAAAATGAAATTATCGTATATCAGCCGGAAGGCGGGGAATTCCACATTGAAGTCAGAATCGAAAACGAGACGGTATGGTTATCACAGGCTCAAATGGCGGAACTATTTCACGCTACGAAACAAAATATCAGCCTGCATATCACAAAAATTTTCAAAGAAGGCGAATTAGACCCAAAAGTGGTTGTCAAGGAATACTTGACAACCACTCTACATGGAGCGATAAGCGGAAAAACGCAAGTACATGCAGTAAAATACTACAACCTAGATGTCATCATTTCCGTAGGATATCGCATAAAATCCATTCAAGGAACACGTTTCCGCCAATGGGCCAACCAAGTTCTAAAAGACCATATGCTCAAGGGATATAGCATCAATCAACGGATGTTCGCCAAAGGAATAGAACCGACAAATTTACTCCAAGCACAACAACTACAGCTTGAAAAACAAGGATCAGAGATTGCAAACATCAAGCATTCTGTTAACAGTCGACTTACAGCAGTCGAGCAACGCGTTGATTTTTTCGTCAATACCGTACACAACGCCCAAAATCAAAAGATAAACCAGCTTTCTAACGATGTTAAGAAAGTCATGGAAAATTTCATCGATCCAACAACTTTCAAGCATTTCTTGATTTTGGACGGGCAGAAGCTAGACGCCGATATTGCCTATACTAAAATTTACGGCATGGCGAAAAAGAATATCATCATTATTGACAATTATTTAGGTGTGAAGACTTTAGACCTGTTTCGTGGAATCGCAAAAGGCATATCAATCAGAATCATCAGCAATACAAAGGGTTGTGCGGCTCTCACGCCTGATATTGTCAATGACTTTTCAACCGCAAGGCCTGACATCAATCTTTCAATCCTGCAAACAAGCCGAAAATTCCACGATCGTTATATCTTTTTGGATTACGACACTCCAAATGAAAAACTTTTCCATTGCGGATCATCTAGCAAAGATGCTGGGAATAAAATTACCACCATCATGCAAATTGAATGTCCAGAGATTTACCATGCGCTAGTGGAATCTCCATAAATTTTCCAACTATTGACAGTTATTAAATAATAACCTATATTAAAAATGCCAAAGATATTCGAAGCGGAAGGATTCTCATTTTTCTTCTACATGAATGAACACGAACCAGTGCATGTCCATGTGAGAAAACAAGGGAAGATTGCAAAGTTTGAAATTCTAAATGGATACGCAGTACCTGTATTCGGAAAACTATCAAAAGCCGATATGGCTAAAGCGAGTGAACTAGCGACTGAAAATAGCGAACTCATCATCAAAAAATGGTTTGAAATTTTCGGATAGGAGCTTTTATGAACGATATAACGGAAAAAGACGTAAAAAGGGTTTGGGTCGAAAAGGATGCCATTTGCGTCGAGCTCAAGGACGGTCGCATAGGGAAAGAACTCATTCGCGATTACGAGCCGCTCAAAAAAGCCACCAGAGAACAGCTGAAAAATTGCAGGGTAGATCTCGATGGCGTATGGTTTGACGATCTAGACGAAGGGCTTGCGCTATCTGGATTTTTCTCGCCCAAGAAAACAAATCCCGTTGGTCGCATATTTTGGCTTTTCCCCGAACTGAACGCAGCCGCATTCGCGCGTCGTTTGGGAATTCCGCAACCACTTTTTGCGGCTTATGTCAATGGCTCTAAGAAGCCATCCGCAGCTAGGCGTAAAAAGATCAACGACGAATTCCATCGAATCGGTCGTGAGTTGATGCAAGTATAAGCGCCTATTTTAAGCGCGTTGTCCCTCCCCCTACTTGCAATGCTTCTTTAGCGCGGCAATATACGCTTCTGCATATCTCGATTTCGTGACACCTTTGCGCATAACATAACCGACGGTCATTTTGTCGTGGACATCAAGGCGTTTTGCGATGATGTTCTTGCCGTTGAGTTTGTGGCTAATGACGCCGGAGCAAATGGTGTAGCCGTCAAGGCCAATGAGCAAGTTGAAAAGTGTCGCACGGTCACGGACTTTGATGTTTCGCGGGCAATCGAAATCAATGGCGGTTAGCGGTTCTTCGGCAAAGTAGAACGAGTTGAAATCGCCCTGTTCGTAAGTCAAGTACGGGAATGGCTTGAGATCCGCAAGCGTGATTTTTTCTTTTTTTGCAAGCGGATTCTTCGATGACATGAACACGTGAAGCGGTGTTGCAAAAAGTGGTTCAAACACGAGATTGTTTTTTTGAATGAGCTTCGTGATAACCTTTTCGTTTTTATCGCTGAGGTAAAGTACGCCCATTTCGCTTTTCATTTTGGCGACATCGTCAATGATTTCGTTAGTTTGCGTTTCGCGAAGCGTAAAATCGTAGCTCGGGCCACCGAACTTGCGGATAACATCGACAAATGCATTCACGGCAAAAGAATAGTGCTGGCAACTGACGGAGAAAATCATGTTGCCGCCCTTGCCGCCTTTATAGCGGTCTTCCAAAAGTGTCGCCTGTTCCAGAACTTGCCTTGCGTACGAGAGAAATTCATCGCCTTCGTTTGTTATGGTCACACCTTTATTGGAGCGGTTGAAAATCGTCACGCCCATTTCTTCTTCGAGTTCGTGGATAGCAGCGGTAAGGCTTGGTTGCGAGATAAAGACTCGCTTGGATGCTTCGGTAATATTTCGCGTGTCCGCAATAGCAATGGCGTATTTAAGTTGTTGTAGAGTCATAAGTTTTCCTTATCGCTAGTTATAAATTACCATAGGAAAAATCTATGGTGAACGCATAAAAAATAGTATTTTACCGATGATAAAAAGTGAGGTATATTTGGAGCGTTCAAAAAACAAAGTAAAAAGGTAGGTAAAACACTATGAGCATTAAAACATCTGTAATTGGTTTCCCGCGTATCGGTAAGAATCGTGAACTCAAGTTCGCAAGCGAAAAGTTCTTCAAGGGCGAAATCTCAGAAGCTGAACTCCAGAAGGTCGCCGCAGAAATCCGCCAGTACGGTTGGCAGAAGCAGAAGGCCGCAGGTATCGACTTCATCCCGTCCAACGACTTCTCGTTCTACGATAACGTTCTCGACACTGCATTTTTGCTGAACGTCATTCCGGAACGCTACAGCAGCCTCGAATTGAGCACGCTCGAAAAGTATTTCGCAGCCGCCCACGGTTACCAGGGTGCAAAGGGCGACGTGAAGGCTCTCCCGATGAAGAAGTGGTTCAATACGAACTATCATTACATTGTTCCGGAAATCGATGACGCTACCGAACTCAAGCTCGTCGGCAAGAAGCCGGTTGAAGAATTCAACGAAGCCAAATCGGCCGGAATTGAATCCGTTCCGACGCTAATCGGCGCTTACACGTTCCTCCGTCTTGCACGTTACAATGGTCAAAAGAAGGCTAAGGACTTCGCTGCCGCAGCCGTTAACGCTTACGCAGAACTTGCCGAAAAGCTCGCCGCCGCAGGCGCCAAGTGGATTTCGTTCGCAGAACCGGCTCTCGTCTTCGACGTGACCGCAGAAGAACGCGAACTCTTCAAGACGATTTACGCAGAACTCTTGAGAAAGATCGGCGAAAAGAAGAACCTCAAGATTGCATTGCAGACTTACTTTGGCGACATCCGCGACGTTTACCAGGATGTAACCGCACTCGGCTTTGACGCTATCGGTTTGGATTTCGTTGAAGGTCTTAAGTCTCTCGAACTTTTGAAGACAGGTTTCCCGAAGGATACGCTCCTCTTGGCAGGCGTCGTGAACGGCAAGAACATCTGGCGCGCTGATTACGCACAGAAGAATGCCATCCTCGACGAAATCAAAAAGGTCGTCGCTGCAGAAAATGTTGTTGTTGGTACTTCTTGCTCTCTCTTGCACGTGCCGTACACGGTCGCTGCAGAACAGAAGCTTTCGGCTGACATTCTCAAGCACTTCGCATTCGCCGAAGAAAAGCTCGTGGAACTTGCAGAACTCGCAAGCGCTGACGCAGATGCACTCGCCAAGAACAAGGCTTTGTTCGCAACTGCTCGCGTGCAGGCAAACGCAAAGGTTCAGGCAGAACTTGCCGCCCTCGGTGCTGCTGATTTCGAACGCAAGCCGAGCCGTCTCGAACGCCGCGAAGTGCAAAAGGCAGAATTCAAGTTGCCGGCATTCCCGACAACGACAATCGGCTCCTTCCCGCAGACTGCCGAAGTTCGCGCCAACCGCGCCGCATTCCGCAAGGGTGAAATCTCCAAGGAACAGTATGTGGAATTCAACCGCAAGAAGATTGCCGAATGCATCAAGCTGCAAGAAGAAATCGGCCTCGATGTGATTGTGCACGGTGAATTTGAACGTAATGACATGGTGGAATATTTCGGTTCCAAGATTGACGGCTTTGTGTTCACGCAGAACGCCTGGGTGCAGAGCTACGGTACCCGTTGCGTGAAGCCGCCTGTCGTTTGGGGTGACGTGAGCCGCAGCGCTCCGATTACGGTTGAATGGTCCGTTTTCGCACAAAGTTGCACCAAGAAGCCGGTGAAGGGCATGCTTACGGGTCCTGTCACGATTCTCAACTGGTCCTTCCCGCGCGAAGACATTTCGCTCAAGACGCAGGCTCAAGAAATCGGCCTTGCCATCCGTGACGAAGTTTTGGACCTCGAAAAGAACGGCATCAGAATCATCCAGATTGACGAAGCCGCTCTTCGCGAAAAGTTGCCGCTCCGCAAGAGCGACTGGCACAAGGAATACCTCGACTGGGCAATCCCTGCATTCCGTTTGGTTCACGCCAAGGTCAAGCCCGAAACGCAGATCCACACGCACATGTGCTATAGCGAATTCAATGACATCGTCCGCGACATCGACAACATGGACGCCGACGTCATCACGTTCGAAGCCAGCCGTTCCGACCTCAAGCTGCTCGACGCCTTGAACGACGCCAAGTTCCAGACGCAGGTGGGTCCGGGTGTTTATGACATCCACTCTCCGCGTGTGCCGTCGGAACAGGAAATAGTTGACGCACTCCACAAGATCATCGCGAAGGTTCCGCAGCAAAACGTGTGGGTGAACCCGGATTGCGGCCTCAAGACTCGTGGCGAAACCGAAACGACGGCAAGCCTCAAGAACCTCGTTGCCGCCGCCAAGAAGCTGCGCGAAGAAAAGTAAAAACTTACACCTCTACTGTCGTTGCAAGGAACACCTCTCTTTACTGATAGACAGATTCCAAGTTCGCTCTAGTCTATCGATCAAACCCTTGCAATGACGGTAAACGAATCAATCCCCGTGTGCGTAATGCCGCGGGGATTTCCTATAGCCGGAAGATAGCGAATCATGCTTCGACATTGCATTCTATCAAACATTACAAAAACCACGTACTAAGTATAAACTATCGTTTCCTATTTTCTATAGCAAAAATCTATAACAAAGCATAAAAAAGTAGTATAGTCCTATACCTTGTGAATAACCTACTGCTTTGCTATCTTTGTGCCGCATTTGAAAGAAGCATCAAAAAACAAATGCAAGAAATAATGGATCCTATCGCCTTCGGCTTCAGGATGACGAAAGCGAAGCGACAAGCGAAAGAGACAACAGGAGGTGCAATATGGAAAAACGCACAGGACTTTTTGCAAATGGAATTATATGGTTTGGCGTCGCCATCTCCGTTTCCGAAATCGAAGCGGGTATAGAAATTGGCGCTGCCGCCGCAAGGGATTCGCTTTGGCTCCCGCTCGTACTCGGGCACATTTTGGGCGGCATTTTGCTCTTTTTCGTGGGCCTCATCGGAGCGCGCGTCCGCTTGAACGCCATGGAAACGACCAAATCCTCATTCGGCAAATACGGCTCCAAGTTCTTCGCCGCGCTGAACACATTCCAGTTGCTCGCCTGGGTCGCCGTCTTGAACGCTCAGGGCGCTTCGGCCTTGGCAGGGCTCAACTTGCCGATTTCATTCCCGCTCACGTGTGTGATTCTCGCCGCCCTCATCGCTGCTTGGGTTTACGTGGGCATCCGCCGTTCTGCAAACGTGACGACCGTCGTGATGGCCGCACTCACCGTTCTGCTTGCCATTCTTTCCGTGAAGTTGTTCGGACTCGATAGTTCGTCTGCAACAAACGCCGGAAACGCAGCAACCGCTACCGCTCTCAAGTTCTGGAACATTTTCGAGATTTCAATCGCGATGCCGATTTCTTGGTTGCCCGTGATTTCGGACTACACGAAGGACGCCGAAAAGCCCGTAAAGGCAACAGCAATTTCTGCTATCGCTTACACATTCGCAAGTCTCTGGATGTACATTATCGGTATTGAAATTTCGGGCATTGGCGCAAGCAATAACATCGCGCAGGCCATTCTCCTCGCAGGTCTCGGCCTCCCCGGAATCATCATCGTAGTACTCTCGACAGTAACAACAAACTTCCTTGCGGCAAACTCCGCTGGCGAATCTTCCAAGGCGATTTACAGTAAAATAAATCCAAAAATTGCAGGTGTCGTCGTGAGTTTCTTGAGCGCTGCACTCGCTATTTCGGGAATCATGGAACATTACATCAGCTTCCTTTACCTGATCGCTTCCGTGTTCGCCCCGATGGCTGCCGTTCTCTTGGTCTCGTTCTACTTTTCCAAGGAACGTACAGAATCGCTCGGCGTTTGGCTCTGGAACATTTTCGCCTGGCTCGCGGGCTTTATCGCTTACCAGGTGGCGGAACATTTCGATTCTGTTTTCCTCGGCCCCACACTCCTTGCGGTTATCGTTTCGGCAGCATTTGCATCCGTGCGCGTACTCTCGGAGAAGAAAGATTTTTAATTTTTAGTTCGCCATGTCTCAAAAGAAAATCGCGTTAATTAATGATGTTACAGGATTTGGTCGGTGCTCCATCGCAGTCATGGCACCGATTGTTTCCGCCATGAAAATTCAAGCGGTTACAATTCCAACCGCAGTCCTTTCGGCACACACGCAGTTCCCCGAATACTACTTCGACGACTACACGTCAAAAATGCGCGATTACATTCAAACCTACAAGGATTTGAATTTATCATTCGACGCCATTGCTTCTGGATTCCTCGGTTCCGAAGAACAGGTCGACATCGTCATAGATTTCTTCAAGACATTCAAGAAAAACGGTTCGTTTACCTTGGTGGACCCCGTGATGGGCGACTACGGCAAGCTCTACGAGACCTACACGCCGAATTTGTGCGAAAAGATGAAAGCGCTTGTCCATTACGCCGACATCTTGACGCCGAACTTGACTGAACTTTGCACGTTGACCGACGTTGAATACCGCACCGAAGGATTCACCGACGCCGAACTTGGCGAAATGTGCCGCAAGCTCACGGAACAAGGCCCCGAACACATCGTCGTGACCGGCATTCCATACAATAGCAAGCAAATCATGAACTACGTCTACAGCAAAGGCGAAGAACCGCGAATCGTGATGGTGGACCGCATCGGCGGCGACCGCAGCGGAACTGGAGACGTCATCAGTTCAATTATTGCGGGCATGTACATGAACGGTCACGATTTTTACGAATCGGTCAAAAAGGCCGCAGAATTTGTAACTAAATGCATCCGCTACTGCGAAGACAATAACGTTCCCACGCATTGGGGACTGTGCTTCGAAATGTACCTTCGTGACTTGATGGAGGATTAAAATGGTTGTTTATACGGTAACAGGAAATGTTGGACAAGCAGGCTACCTCGACATCGCCAACAGCGGCGACATCACAGGCAAGAATATTTATGTGAACATGACAAACCGCTGCCCGTGCAGTTGCGTTTTTTGCTTACGCCAGACAAAGAAAATGATGGAAGGCAACTCTCTCTGGCTCAGAGGCGGTGAACCGAGCGTCAACGGTGTCATGAGCATTTTCGACAAGTACGACCTTTCCGTCATCAATGAGCTCGTCTTTTGCGGCTATGGTGAGCCGCTCGAACGTCTCCATGACGTGTGCAAAGTCATTGACTTGTTGCACGGCAAATACCCGAAATTAAAAGTTCGCCTCAACACGAACGGACTTGCAAACCTCATCCACGGCAGAGACGTAACACCCGATCTCGAAGGCCGTTTCAACACAGTCTCCATCTCGATGAACGCCCCGGATGCCGAAGAGTTCCTGGAGCTCACGCGTTCAAGATTTGGCATCCAGTCCTTTGATGCCGTGAAAGAATTCGCGGTGCTCGCGAAAGAGCATATCCCGAATGTGGTGATGACCGTCGTCGAAAAAGTGATGCCCGAAGAAAAAATTGAGCGTTGCCGCAAGATTTGCGAAGAGCTCGGCGTCACGCTGAGAGTTCGCCCATTCGAAAACTAACTATATATAATATACAAATTTTAGCTGTCATATTTTGACCCTTGATAAAAGGGTCATTTTTATTTTATCATAGCCGAATAAAGGCTTAAATTTTTACCCTTGACAAAAAACTGAAAATTTACTATATTGCGCATCCGCTTTTTTGAGATATGATTAAATAAAATTTTTTAATTGAAATTGTCGCCCCATTAAATAAAAAAAATTAAATAAGATTTTTTTGTTTTTTGTCGCGTCCTTTTTTCGCCCTATAGTTTTTGTGCCCCCTCTTTTTTGCGCTCTATTTTTATCGCCTTTTTTGTCATGCCTTTAAAATTTTTTATTTCCCAACATCAACCACATAGGACAAACTATGAACAACATCAATCTCAACCAATTCCTCCAAACCACCATTCTCGAAAACACCACTATCGAGCCGAACGAATTCAAAATAACATTCGCGGAACTCATCTGCGGCGAAGATTCAAAAACATACAAACAACAATTCATCAACTATTTAAAATCACCCAAAAAATCAAACATCAAAAACAAACAAACTAAAGAAATTTTTATTAAAACAAGTGAAGAAAATAAAAAATTAGCCCAAAAATTCGATCTACTCATCCAACATCTCACAATACTCCAAACAGCCATCCACAATTTCGACCATTCATTCAACATCAACAACATGGGCGAAAAAACACAAACATCAACCAAAAAAGCCCAAATTCTACTCTACTGGATTCTCGAACAATTCATCACCTGGAAACAAAAACCACATTTCAACAACGTCGAAGAAGTCAAGTTCTCACTCATCTATTTTATCAACCGCGTCAAACCAGAAATCGACAACTACATCCGCGAAATGGCTCTCCACGCCTGCGATCCAGAGCGTTTCACAAACATCAACGACATTCAAAAATTCAAAAAAGTTTCCAGCAGAACTTTCGCTCTTGCATAAACTTCAATTTATGCATTTTTTAAACGCTCTGCATTTTCAAAATACCAGCATTTTTCATTATCGCTGGCATTTTTTACACGCTATTCTAGCAGGCTATTTTAAATTTTGCCTGCCGCGACGCATATAGTCCGCTTCAACATTTGATTTCCACGAGCGTTCATTGACACGGTTACGGCGGATATCGCTCATCAAGCAGCATTGCGCACTGTACATGACCTCAATGCCTTCCCCGTCATTGACATAATTTGCGGCACGGTCTTCACTGATACCGAAACTTTTTGCAGTTTCAACAGCATCAATGTTCGCGCCAAGAAAAATGAATTCCCATCCATATTTTTCTTTCTGGCGTTCAATCATCTGCTTCACGCGATCAGCCGAATATTTGCGGCTTGCGTTTTCGTAGCCATCGGTCGTGATGACAAAGATGGTCTTTTCGGGACGGTCTTCTTCGCGGGCGTACTTATGTACATTGCCAATGTGATGGATGGCCCCACCGATAGCATCAAGGAGTGCGGTGCAACCGCGGGCGTAATATTCCCTGTCGGTGAGCGGAGCGACACTTGCGAGGGGAACGCGATCATGGAGCACTTCCATTTCGGAATCAAAGAGGACGGTCGAAACAAACGCCTCACCCGCTTCTTTCTTCTGCTTTTCGATGGTGCTATTGAAGCCCCCGATGGTATCTTTTTCGAGCCCGCTCATGGAGCCGCTACGGTCGAGGATGAATACGATTTCAGTGAGTCCTTTTTTCATAATTGCCTCCCTGCCGCTATCAGTGCGGCTTTGGTGCGACCGCAGGCTTCATTGCCTTAGCGGTTTTGACAGAGACAATTATAGCTGCCGTATAAGCAAAAAAGGTCGCCCGGCAGGCGACATTTTCAAAGGCGATTTTCGCAGTGAAAAGCGCCCACAAATTACGCGCCGAGAGTCGGCTGCCCGAACTTAAACAGCATGCTGTTAATTTCCCAAATATCGTACTTTTGGTGAGCGATAAAATAGGAGACAATCAAGTCGCCCTTGCTTGAAGGCGAAAGAGCAAGCTCAGCTCGCGAAAGCAAATCCTTTGTTTCGTCCAAATTTAGACGCAAAGCGATGGCAAGCGCAAGCGCCGTCTTCTTGGTCGGTTTGTAGTTCACATTGCTGCGGATTTTCGAAAAATGCTTGCGGTCGAGATTCGCTCTCTTGTAAACCTCGACATCGTCCTGGTTCTTTTCGCGAATGAGCGCAAAGAGCCTGCCGCAAAAAGTATCGCCAGCAGTCGCAAGCATTTCTTCAAGGCTTTTTTCCTCCTGCTCGTAAATAGTATGAGAGGCCTCCGCGCGATTAAAAACTACAAAACTATTTTCATAAAAATCGCATTTTTCAAAATCAGCCGAAACCCCATTTTCATTCCAACGAGCAGATTCACGAACACCACTGTACTTTTCCTGAACGTAATTATCATCAATATACGCTCGGATGTCATCGCAAAGCTCTACGGAAACATCAAACGCCTTGCGGTCAAACACGACCAACTGCACATCCATTTCGTGAGATTGCAAAAACTCGCCAATCGCCTGCAACGCAATTTTCAACGCGCTGTCTTTAGGGAATCGGAACACGCCGCTCGATATCAGCGGAAACGCAATAGACTCGCACCCCAGTTCCAGAGCCTTTTCAAGAGCTCTGCGGTAACAGCTCGCAAGAGCGGACGTTTCGCCTGATTCGCCGCCATTCCACTTTGGCCCCACAACATGAATGATGTAATTCGCATCCAATGCAAAAGCAGGCGTCACCGCCACTTCCGCAACTTCAAGCGGACCGACCTTTTCACGCGCCGCCAAAAGCGCTTCATGCCCCGCCGCCTCGTAAATATGATATTCGGCGCCACCCCCGCAAACAGGATTCTTGTTGGCGGAATAGACAATAGCGTCAGCACGGACTCTCGAAATATCGTTACGGACAATTCTTAAAGGCATGGTGAAAAATTAATTAAAGAATAAATTGAAATATTCCTCATTTCTTCCGGAACAACACGCGCTTCGCACATTGCAGATAGGATCGAGTCCGCTCCGGTTCAACAAAGAACGATGCCACGCAAGCCACCATCGTTGCGTTCAAGAAACGCGAGCGATGACTTTTTCGTGCGGGTTCATACGTTTCCTTATTTCTCTACTCTATTATTGCCAATCAATGCCAAAATGTAAAAAGTGCGAATAATTACACTTCTAAAAATAACCAAAACCACCGAACCTTATAAAGTACGGTGGCAAAAAAATTTATGATTCCAATAAAGTTCACTGCAAAAGAGCGTCCGAAATTTCCTTAAACACTCTTTCTTTGCGCTCCGCCAATTTGCGTTTGAACTTGTCGCGAGCGTGTCCCAAGATATTATTCTTGTTCACGATTTCGCGGCAACGAGAGTCCATCACATAGAAGACGCTTCCAAGAATCGTGAGGAACTGCTCTGCTTCAAATTTGGTCGGCATGAGTCCGGCCAATTCAAGATTTTTGACCGGTAAATCAGGGAGCCCGCAGTTTGCGCTCCAAGACATCCACGGCCAACCGGAGAGGCGGTAGAATTCCGTCGCACTATCGACATCCAAAACCTCTTCGACCGTGACAGCTGCGACCAGCAAGTACGCGAACATCCCTGTAAACATGAAGTTGCGAATCGGGTTATCGCCAGCAGGGAGTTTCTTGTTCATGAACCTGTCGTGGAATCGGTACTCCAAATTGATAATGGCATAGATGTCATCCACATTACCATTTTCACCAAAATAACGATGCAAGTCGCGTTCAAATTCCCCACTGCGAAGATACAGCAACGGATAGTTTATGGGACAACTTAAATTTTCCCGATCGTAGGTTTTCCACATAGAGTCCCGCCTGTAACGCATATTCCAAATCTCGCCTTCAAAACGGATACGGACCCTAGTAAACACCGGTTCACTTAAATGGTCGCCGCAGTAGATAGCCGGTATCGCGGAGTTCCTCAACCTGTCGTAGATTTTGGCAAACTTTTGACTGAAAAATTGGTGAATTTTGCTAAAGCCTACAAAATTGCTTGTGTAGATGATATCGATTCCCGTCGCCTTGACAAGCGCCGCCGTATCCATGCGCAAAAGTGATGGAGCAAACATAGGGTAATCGCATACAACGTGCCATTTCGCAAGCAGTTCCTCGCCCTCATCGAACAGCGATTTCTGCTCATAGATCATGAACGTCGCCATCGAAGCAAACAATAGACGATGTTCCTTATCCCATTCGTCCCACACCGTCGAGTTCCACCCGACAATCACGCCCTTGGGGGTGTCGTATTCAATCCCCAGCGAGAACCCGGCACAAACCGTAAAGAAACGGTTCAAGTCTATTTCGAAATTATTGTCGGCGTATTCGCCAAGCTTTTGCTCGGTAATTTGGACCATAAAAAAATCTCCTTATCTCAACCTCCATATTATCGGAGCGAGATAAGGAAATGTAAAGAGCCCAAAAGTCGAGAAACTAAAAAATGGCGAAATTTCGCAAAAATCGCCACTTTTCAAATTATTTGTTTGGAAAATATCGGAAAATGGACAGTTGGACTACGGAGAATTCTTTTCTTGGACCAACCGGTCGCGAACCTCGGTGATGACCTTCCCAAGGAGATTGCGCCCCCTCCAGTTTGCAGGGTCATCGATGTTCGGATTGGTCACGGACAACCCGATGCCCCATATTCTATCACGGGGCGAAGCTTCGACAAACGCGTGTCCGTCGAACATCGGATCTAAAAGGCGGTTCTTGCAATCTTCCACCTGGCTGTACTTGGCGTAGTTGATATCAAGCATCACCTGATAACGGACGCTATCCCACTTCTCTTTGTCAAACGGAGTCACCTTGCGGCCCAACTTCTTGGCTTCTACCGGCGTTTGGGCAACTAGGATCTTTTCCTCCATCACCTTGTCGCCGAACAACACAGCCTTTTCCCACATGAACGCCTGTTCATTGCAAAAGAAGGTGTGTCCCTTGTATTCGAACGGAGCATTCCAGAAGTTAGAAAGCCATTCATGGTAAAAGAATACGTGTTTGTCTGTAACTTTGATAGGCATATTTTTTCCTTTGCTAATTGTTGCTTCCATATTATCGGAGCAAGGCAAGGAAATGTAAAGCGAGATGATTCTTAGGGAAAATTGCTAGAGCACGAGATCGTTTATATCTATATAACCCAGTGTATCGGGGTCGTCCCATTCAGAACCATTACCGTCTGAGCACCATGTAGCAAATGTTTTGGCATGTTCTTTGGTAAAGTTTTTTGCATTGTAGAACATTCCGGTTCTATCCACTTTGTCCGCGAACTTCGACTCCCATTGCCTAAGGTCTCCGGCGAAATCGGATTCTGCAAACATTCCCACCATATTAGTTACATTAGATATGTTCCATCCTCTGATATTTCCATTGAATTTTCTGAGAGTTTCATCCGAGCTAAACAAATAGCTCATGTCTTGCACCTTGGACACATCAATGAAATTTAAGTTGCAGTTCAAGCCATCTTTCTCAATTGCATCTTTGATGAGCTTTTCCAAATGGTTACGATCTTCAGCTACAACCTTTTCCTTATCATACCATGCAGGTGGAGTAAGGGAAGAACAAAAAAACATATTTCTCTTATCGGTGAGACTGACTGGATTCCAATTACTGATATCACCGTTAAATTTTGCAAGATTGAACATTTCTACCGTATTAGTTACATTAGAAACATCCCACTGGCTGATGTCGCCATTGAATTGAGCCCCATGAAACATCATCGACATTTCCGTTACATTAGACACATTCCATTGACTGATGTCTCCATTAAAACGAGATCCCATAAACATTCCCGACATATTCGTAACATTGGATACATCCCATTTACTGATATCGCCATTGAATTCTTGGATATGGTAAAACAATTCGCTCATATCCGTTATTTGCGACACGTCAATAAAATTCAAGTCGCAGTTCGGGCCGTCTCTATCAATCATTGCCTTGATGAGTCGTTCAAGTTCTTCGCGGTCCTTGACGGTGAATTTTTCAGACATATTTTTTCCTTTTGTGTATAAATGAAATATTCATTACATATATATATTATTTCAAAAAAAAGGTAAATGCCCTACAGTTTGCAAGGGCATTAACATACTCCTAAAAACCTTTATCTTTATACCACTTTGGCGGATTATCTTCAAGGGGAGAATCATTGAACATTCCTGACATATTGGTCACGTTGGACACATCCCACTGGCTAATGTCTCCATTGAATTCGGATCCTGCAAACATTCCTGACATATTAGTAACATTGGACACATCCCACTGGCTGATGTCGCCGTTGAATTGATCCAATTCATATTCATAACTACTAGAAGTAGTGAATAAGTCACTCATGTCCGTCACTTGCGATACATCGATAAAATTCAGGTCGCAATAATCGCCCTCGTCAGCAATAGCATCTTCAATGAGTTCTATCAGGTGCCTACGGTCGCGGGCAACAATTTTGAACCTCTTATACCATTCTGGCGGATTATCTTCAAGGGGAGAATCAGCGAACATTCTCCGCATATCAGTCACGTTGGACACATCCCACTGGCTGATGTCGCCATTGAATTCGGATCCTGCAAACATTCCTGACATATTAGTAACATTGGACACATCCCACTGGCTTATGTCGCCGTTGAATTGATCCAATTCATATTCATAACTACTAGAAGTAGTGAATAAGTCACTCATGTCCGTCACTTGCGATACATCGATAAAATTCAAGTCGCAACAATAGCCCTCCTCATCATAACAAATAGCTTCTTCAATGAGTTCTATCAGGTGCCTACGGTCGCGGGCAACAATTTTGAACCTCTTATACCATTCTGGCGGATTATCTTCAAGGGGAGAATCAGCGAACATTCTCCGCATATCAGTCACGTTGGACACGTTCCATTTGCTGATATCGCCATTGAAATCGGATTCATTGAACATTGCATACATATTAGTCACGTTAGACACATTCCACTGGCTGATATCGCCGTTGAATCGGGAACTATCGAACATATGTTCCATATTGGTCACATGCGATACATTCCACTGACTGATGTCACCGTTGAATTGGGAACTCCAGAACATATGTTCCATGTTGGTCACATGCGATACATTCCACTTGCTGATATCACCGTTGAATGATGAATGAGAGAACATATGATTCATATTTGTCACATTGGACACGTTCCATTTGCTTATGTCGCCGTTGAATTGGGAATTCCAGAACATGCCTTCCATGTTGGTCACATGCGATACATTCCACTGACTGATGTCGCCGTTGAATTGGGAACTCCAGAACATATGACTCATATCGGTCACGTTGGACACATTCCACTCGCTTATGTCGCCGTTGAATTGGGAATTCCAGAACATATGATTCATATTTGTCACATTGGACACATCCCACTGGCTTATGTCGCCGTTGAATCGGGAACTCAAGAACATCTCAGACATATTTGTCACGTTGGACACATTCCACTTGCTGATATCGCCGTTGAATGATGAATGAGAGAACATATGATTCATATTTGTCACATTGGACACATCCCACTGGCTTATGTCGCCGTTGAATTTGGATAAACAGAACATCTCAGACATATTTGTCACATTGGACACATTCCACTTGCTGATGTCACCATTGAATCGGGAACCATCGAACAAGTTCGACATATCTGTCACACAAGATACATCGATAAAATTTAGGTCGCAGTCACTGCCGTAACTAGCGATAGCGACGTTTACAATCCATTTTAAGTGACCTTTGTCAATTGCAATAAGTTTACTCGACGAATCTTTCGTTGAATCTAAAATCTTTTGCTTCAGATTCTGAATAGCATCCAAATTTTCTTTTGGCTGTTTATCTTCAACATTTCCAAATATTCCATCAACGTTAGCATTGACAGATATATTCCACTTGCTGATATCGCCGTTGAATCGGGAACTCAAGAACATCTCAGACATATTTGTCACATTGGACACATCCCACTGGCTTATGTCGCCGTTGAATTCGGAAAAACAGAACATCTTTGACATATTGGTCACGTTGGACACATCCCACTGACTGATGTCGCCGTTGAATTCGGAACTCCAGAACATATATGACATATCTGTCACGTTGGACACATCCCACTTGCTGATGTCACCGTTGAATGGTGAATGAGAGAACATAAACGACATATCCGTCACACGAGATACATCGATAAAATTCAGGTCACAGTTACTGCCATAGCAAACAATGGCGGCCTTTACAATCTGTTTTAAGTGGTACTTATCATTTGCAACAAGTTTACCCGACGAATCCTTCGCTGAATCTAAAATCTTTTGATATAGGTTCTGAACAGCATCCAAATTATCTTTTGGCTGATTATTTTCAACATTTTCGAATATTTTTTTGACATCTGCTTTGTCAGATATATTCCATTTGCTGATATCTCCGTTGAATTGGGAACCACTGAACAAATACGACATGTCCGTCACATTAGACACGTCCCATTTGCTAATGTCACCGTTGAACTTGGAACTATCGAACATCCGTGACATATCCGTTACATTTGACACATCCCATTTACTGATGTCGCCGTTGAATTTGGAACCGTTGAACATCCATGCCATATTGGTCACATTCGATACATTCCAGTTGCTAATGTCTCCATTGAATTGGGAATGAGAGAACATATATGACATATCTGTCACATGAGAAACATCGACAAAATTTAGGTCACAGTTACTGCCGTAATGAGCAATAGCGGCATTTATAATCTCCTTTAGGTGATCTTTGTCAACCGCGACAAGCTTACCCGTTGAATCTTTTGCTGAATCTAAAATCTTGTGATATTGGTTCTGAACAGCATCCAAATTATCTTTTGGCTGTTTTTTTTCAACACCTTTAAATATTCCAGCAATGTTAGCATTGGCAGATATATTCCACTTGCTTATATCGCCGTTGAATTCGGAAAAACAGAACATCTTGCTCATATCGGTCACATTGGACACGTTCCATTTGCTTATGTCGCCGTTGAATTTAGAGCCCCTGAACAATTCATGCATATCGGTCACATGTGAAACATCA
This sequence comes from Fibrobacter sp. UWB7, assembly GCF_900142945.1. Classification (NCBI taxonomy): domain Bacteria; kingdom Pseudomonadati; phylum Fibrobacterota; class Fibrobacteria; order Fibrobacterales; family Fibrobacteraceae; genus Fibrobacter; species Fibrobacter sp. UWB7. The sequence goes on along the minus strand of NZ_FRCO01000006.1, from coordinate 53,169 downwards.
ATAAAATTCAGATCGCAATTTTCACCATCATGTCCAACGGCAAGTTCGATGAGTTCAATCAGATGTTCGCGGTCGCGGGCTGTGACTTTGAGATTATACCATTCTGGAGTGCGATTCTCAAGGGGAGAATCACTAAACATATGGATCACATCGGTTTCCTTAGACACGTTCCATTGGCTAATGTCCCCATTGAATTTGGAACTTCTGAACATATTATGCATATCGGTCACGTTGGACACATCCCACTTGCTGATGTCTCCATTGAATTCGGATACGCTGAACATGCATGACATATTGGTTACATTGGATACGTTCCACTTGCTGATGTCTCCGTTGAATTGAGAGTTGCTGAACATAAACGACATATCCGTCACCATGGAAACGTCAATAAAATTCAAGTCACAATTACAGCCATAATAAGCAATAGCAGCATTTATAATATCATTTAAGTGATCTTTATCAACTGCAATAAGCCTACTTGAAGAAGTTTTTGCTGAATCTAATATCTTGTGATATGTACCCCAAACAACATCCAAGTTATCTTTTGACTGATTATTTTGAACACCATTGAATATTCCAATAACATTTGCATTGTCAGATATATTCCACTTGCTGATGTCCCCGTTGAATTGGGAATCGCAGAACATCTCGCTCATATCTGTCACATTGGATACATTCCACTGACTGATGTTACCGGCAAACATGGAATATGCAAACATATAGTCCATCTTTTGGACTTTTGACACATTCCACTTGCTGATGTCACCGTTGAATTTAGAATCATAGAACATCCACGACATATCGGTCACATTGGACACGTTCCACTGACTTATGTTGCCATTGAATTGGGAATTGCAAAACATCGATGACATGTTAGTCACATTGGACACGTTCCACTGACTTATGTCGCCATTGAATTGGGAATTGCAAAACATCGATGACATGTTAGTCACATTGGACACGTTCCACCTGCTGATATCGCCGTTGAACTGGGAGTTGTCTATGTTGTCGTTATATTGGGAGTCAGAAAATATATCCGACAAATCTGTCACTTGAGACACATCTACAAAATTTAGGTCGCAGTTACTGCCATAACGAACAATGGCAGCGTGGACAATTCGTTTTAAATGAGCGTTGTCAACCGCAATAACTCTACCCGACGAATCCTTCGCTGAATCTAAAAATTTTTGATATAGGTTCTGAATAGCATCTAAATTATCTTTTGGCTGATTATTTTCAACTCCTTCAAATATTCCAGCAACGTTAGCATTGGCAGATATGTTCCATTTGCCAATGTCTCCGTTAAACTGGGAACTCTTGAACATTTCTGACATATCGGTCACATTGGACACATCCCACTGACTTATGTCGCCATTGAATTGGGAATTGCTAAACATCGATGACATGTTAGTCACATTGGACACGTTCCATTTGCTGATGTCGCAGTTAAGCTCGGAACCAGAAAACATCCAATGCATATTGGTCACATTGGATACATTCCACTGACAGATGTCGCCGTTGAACTGGGACCAGCTGAACATTGATGACATGTTAGTCACATTAGACACATCCCACTGGCTGATGTCACCGTTGAATTGGGAATTGCTAAACATCGATGACATGTTAGTCACATTGGACACATCCCACTGGCTGATGTCACCGTTGAACAGGGAACCATCGAACAAGTTCGACATATCGGTCACATGAGACACGTCAACAAAATTTAGGTCACAATCACAACCATAACGAGCAATGGCGGCGTTGACAATCCGCTTTAAGTGATCTTTGTCAACCGCAACAAGCCTACCCGACGAATTTTTCAATGAATCTAAAACCTTTTGATACAAGTTCTGAATAGCATCCAAATTATCTTTTGGCTGATTAATTTCAACACCTTCGAATATTTTAGCAACATTAGCATTGACAGATATATTCCATTTGCTAATGTTTCCGTTGAATTGGGAACCACTGAACAAATACGACATGTCCGTCACATTAGACACGTCCCATTTGCTAATGTCACCGTTGAACTTGGAGCTATCGAACATCCGTGACATATCAGTTACATTGGAAACATCCCACTTGCTGATATCTCCATTAAATTTGGATTTGTAGAACATCCATGCCATATTGGTCACATTTGAGACATTCCATCGGCTGATGTCTCCGTTGAATGGGGACCAACTGAACAAATCCGACATGTCCGTCACCTGCGATACGTCGATAAAGTTCAAATCACAATTTGAACCTTCTTGTTCTATGGTTTCTTTGATGAGTTGCTTTAGGTGTTCGCTGTCGCGGGCAATAACTTTTTCTGACATATTTTTCCTTTTGCGTATGAACAACGCAAAATCTTCATTATCTTCTTTATATATACATTATTTGGGTAAAAAAAATGAATCCCTCAAAAATCCATCCATAAAAGGGAGCTGTAGATACAATAAACCCACCCCTATATATCGGAAAAAGGAGTGGGGAGTGTATAATCAAGAAGGAAAGTTACCTTCCGACAACGAATCGTCTTCTCTCGAAATCAAATAGCACCTTGAAATTGCGGAAAAACTCATAGCCGATAATACCATCTACACCGAGATAAACCAAAGTATTTGCTATGGATTCCGTAGGTGGAGCAAAATTCATGCAAACAAACTGATTTCCGACATTAACGCGATGCTCAAAAAGCTTGACTTTGAACAAACTCGGTTCGCCAATGAAAAAATCGTCAATTTCGCCAACAGGATTTCCTACATTCACATAAGGCGTAAACAAATAACTCGTGCGAGCCCCGGTATCCAAAAGCATACGATGCATCTGCCCGTCGATACTGATTTGAATCGTCGGCCAAAGGTCCCGTAAATCGATTTCGAACCTTGCAATGGGGGATGCGATTTCCGGGATGCCGTTTATAAAGATTTCGTTATTCAAGTAATCTACAAGGATCTTGCGGTGAGACATCGTGTTCATGCCTTTCAGTATCGTAATAGACGAATCTACAAATTCATGAATTTTTGGAAAAATGTGCAAGTGATCGTTCGCAACGTTAATTGTCTGCTGACTACCCGTATCTAACAAAACAACGTCTGAGCCTTCTTTATAGACGATACAACCGTTTTTGATTTCGAAATGGAAGTTTTGAGAGTTGTTGTTCATGAACGCTCCTTTTTTTGACGATGATTTAGATACAATAAACCCACCCCTATATATCGGTAAAGGAGTGGGATGTGTAAAGGGGCAAGGAAATATCAATCCAAATATTTTATTGAATCATCTCCATTAGCTTTTTTGGTGTATTTTTTCAAGCATCTTTTCTATTTTCTTTCGCCTATCAGTAAGGAAAGCTTCCATATTTTCCAAAGTCCCGACAGGTTCAGCCCATTCAAATTTGTCCAAGTCCCATCGAGGATCTTCATTTTTTTTGATTTTAGCATAAGGCGGAACGATGTTGCAAACACCTTTGTATAAAGATTCCGCCTTGCGGAACAACATATTTCTAATAGCACCATTAAAATCAGTCAGTCTGATCAAATTTGTCGGCGTATAAACGGTATTGGACGGACAAGAATATAAACCATAAAATGGCTTTTGAAATTCATGACCGCGACTAAAAATAAACTCATCGGCCATTCTATTTTTTTCTTTTTTGTGGTCAACCAAATGAGCTAAGCTATACCCACCTGGACCAAATTTACTAAACTGTTTTCCTCTAAAAATAAAAGACCATAAATGCTTCGGGTAATCGTTGTCATCTATTCCAATTGCATCTTCAAATTTTGGCATTTCAACATGACCTCGTAAAGCAGAAACTTCCTCACTGCCGGCGGTTCTACGAATACCTGGAAAACAACAAGGAGATTTTTCCCATAAATAGAGCTCCGGGACTATTCCCGCTTCATTAAGATACTCACAAAACATATCTCGGTTTTCTTCATTGTCCCGAACAACGGCTTCAATTATTTCGGGAGACAAGAATCTTAAATATTTAGTTGTCGCCTTTGCGAATTGATAACATTCATCTTCAGCAGGCATATCCCAATCAGGCCATGGACGAGCACGTCTAGCAGCATGCACCACAGCTCGTGCAGCTTGCGCCACAGCCCGCACTTCACGAGCCCCACCATTGCGAAATTCAATATAGCGATTTAATGCAGATCTTAAGGTCGCTGTACCATCATATATATTTTTTTTGATTGGAACACTATGTCTAGCCGGATGCCCAGCACGTTCATCATCTTTTGAATATGAAAGTCGCCTTAACAATTCGGCACATTCATCTTCGTCATAATGTTCATCTATATCGCCCTCATAAGAGCAAATAGTCGAACAGTTTGCTATACGCGAATTAATCGTTCTCTCATCATATCCTGCATTTTCTAGCCATGCTCTAAATTCTTCTTTTTTCATATTATTCCTATCAAAGAATTGTTTCCTTTTAAAACAATTTAACAAAATTAATTGTAAGTTTTTCAACCCATTTTGAAAGGGTTAGTCTTTTTTCCAAGTCGGAAGTTTACCAGCCTCTCCCAAAGCAGAGTTTTTGAACATGTCTTGCATTTCCGTCACATTGGACACATATTACGAATAGCATTCGCTCGAATACGGCTTTTGAATATAATTCTGAGCCTCATCTTGAGCGGAGAGGAAATCCGCAAATTCTTTTTCCAGACCATTTTCTTCGGCGATAAAGCGAATCTTCTTGAAATTTGTATTAATCATCTGACGTGAAATTCCCATAACCTTCGCCATGTCTGTTTGGCTGACATAGCCAAGCTCGTCAAACGTCGCTACATACTTTTTAAAGAATGCTCGAAGCCTTTCATTTCCACTAAGACATTTTTCAATGGAGTTCACGATTTCCGTCATATCATCATCTTGATCTCGGAACTCATAACTATCATAATTCTCACAATAAGAGTTCCTCATCGACATCTCGGTATTAAACGACTTCTCATCCTTAAACGCATACTTGTTCTTCATCGCGAAATACGCAAGAAACGGCACGCTATAATTGGAATCATAAGTTTCGGCAGCCTTAGCCAAGTTAATATAAGAACTACCTAAACGGTAACTCCAGAGTTTTTCGGAATTCAAAAAGTCCTCAGAAAAATCCGGACGAATTTTATAATACTGGTTAAGGGTGACTTTCTTGATAAAATCCACATGCCGGATCCACAGTTCCGACAGAGCGTCAAAATCGCCATTCTGCGTCATGTTCACAAGTTGAACATCGTCAAAATGAGCGTAACTTTCGTTAATTGTATTTACCATATTTTTTCTCCTTATAATTAAAATCCTCATTTTTAAACACGACAAAACGTGTTTTTCAAAAATCCAAGCATGTCAAAAAACAAATAATTCTCACGGAATTATTTTATACAAAATCACAAATACAAAAATTCTATTTCAAATTTTTTATTTATCTACAACAATTTTTATTAAATAAAAAAAAACGCAACCCTTCAAAAACGGGTCGCGTAATATAGTAAATTTCACGTCATTTGTCAAGGGTCGTCACTAGAACGACAGATTCTCCAATTCACCATCATCAGATCGATTAAATTCTTCCTCCTTGACAGAATTTTCTTCGATGTCAAGGTTCTCTCTCTCAAGGCGTTGTTTTTCTTCAATAGCCCTATACCATTCGGGAATTTGCCCATTCAATTCTAAAAGGGAGCCGTTGAACATTCCGACACAAATAACATCATCGGCGACGTTCCATCCGCTGACATCCCCCGTGAATTGCGAATAAGCAAACATATCGGTCAATTCCCAAACATCAGAAACATTCCAGAGTGACACATCGCCATTAAACTGCGAATAGGCAAACATGCCCCCACATCGACACTACAGACGACACATTCCAACGGCTGATATCGCCATTGAACTGAGAATCCTCAAACATGCCCGACATGGATTCGACACAGGACACGTTCCAATTGCTGATGTCGCCATTGAAAACAGAATTTTGGAACATGCCGTCCATATAACAAACTCTCGAAACGTCCCAATCGCTGATGTCTCCATTAAACTGCGAACCGTGAAACATGTCTCGCATTGATTCTACATTGGACACATCCCATTGGCTAATATCACCATTGAAAATACTATTCGCTCCCGCAAACACGCCCTCCATATCTTCAACATTAGAAACATCAATGAAGTTCAGGTCGCAATTAGGGCCATTCTTTTGTATGGACTCATAAACTAACTGTCGGAGGTGATTACGGTCGCGGGCGATGACTTTTTTTCTTTGCAGGTTCATATTTCCCCTTAAAAACAAGATTCTTTATACCAAGCGGGGATTTTGCCAGACGTTTCCAGAGTGGAGCCATAGAACATATCTTCCATTTCCACGACATTGGAAACATCCCAATGGCTGATGTCGCCGTCAAAAGACGAGCCTGCAAACATGCGATTCATACAAGTTACATTCGACACGTTCCATTGGCTGATATCGCCATTGAACTGAGATTTATAGAAGATAGCGCTCATGTCCGTCACGTTCGAGACATCAATCACATTTAAATCGCAGTCGAAGCCGTTCAACTCGATCATCACTTTAATCAATTCCCTTAAATGGGCATTGTCGTTTGCCACAATCTTTCCGTCAGGATTTTTCGCATGTTCAATTCTTCGAAGATTAAACACATTCATCCAATCTTTAACGGCACCGCTCTTTTCAAAGGCCGAATCCTCAAAAAGACCATCGACAAGGCACAAGTCATCAATGTTCCACCCGCTCGTGTCCCTATCAAAAGGAGATGCACAGAACATCCAACGCATATCCCGGACTTTGGACACGTTCCACGAACCAATATCGCCATTAAATTGAGATTCCTGGAACATGCACCTCATATTCTTGACATTCGATACATCCCATTTGCTAATGTCGCCCGTAAAATGAGAAAGCGTGAACATGCAGCACATTTGAGTTACATTCGAGACATTCCACTGACTTATATCACCATTGAATTGAGATTCGCAGAACATCCAACTCATATCCGTCACGTTCGAGACATCCCATTTGCTGATATCACCCGTAAACTTGGAAGACCGAAACATGCCCGCCATATTTTGGACACTCGACACATTCCATCCACTAATATCGCCATTGAATTGAGATTCACAAAACACCTCGCCCATATCCGTAACTTTCGAGACGTTCCATTTACTGATATCGCCATTAAACTTGGATTCAGCGAACATACCGTACATATTCGTGGCGTTCGACACATCCCACTTGCTAACGTCTCCATTGAAACGAGAGCCATAGAACAAGTTGCCCAAATCCGTCACCTGCGACACATCAATACAATTCAAATCGCATTTATTGCCATACAGAAACGTCATCGCCTCAATCAAATCACAAAGATGAGTTCTGTCCCCCGCAATTATTTTCCCAGTTGAATCCTTTGAGCTTTCGATTTTCTTAAGATAACGTAAGCGAAGCCACTCTTTTGCCTTTCCGGACTTTTTAAAGACCGAGCCCGTAAAAATATCTTTTAAAGAACAATCGGCATCAACATTCCATTTGCTGATATCGCCATCGAATTGCGAACGCTTAAACATGCCGGTCATATCCAGCACATTCGAAACATTCCATTCGCTGATGTCACCATTAAATTGTGACCCGCGGAACATGTCATTCATATAAATTACATTAGCCACATTCCATTTGCTGATGTCGCCTGTGAACTTGGATTCGGCAAACGTTCCAAACATCACGCACACATTCGATACATCCCATTCACTGATGTCGCCATAGAAAGGAGATTCAATGAACATCGAAGTCATATCGCTCACCTGCGACACATTCCACTTGCTGATATCGCCATTGAATTTAGAGCGGCCAAACAACCAACTCATATCATGCACGCTCGACACATCCCAACCGCTAATATCGCCCGTGAATTTGGATTCGCTGAACATGTTGGTCATACTAGTCACATGCGACACGTTCCATTTGCCGATGTCGCCATTGAACTTGGATCTGCTGAACATCCAGCCCATATTTTGGACACGCGACACGTCCCAGCCGCTGATGTCGCCCGTAAATTTAGAGCGAGAGAACATGCTGCTCATATCCGTCACGTTCGAAACGTTCCATTTGCTGATGTCGCCATTGAATTTGGACGCGGCAAACATCGCATGCATGTCGGTAACGTGCGACACGTCCCATTGACTAATATCGCCCTTGAATTCAGAATTGCAGAACACGCAGTTCATGTCGGTCACCTGCGACACGTCGATAAAATTCAAGTCGCATTTCGGGCCTTTATTTTCGATAGCTTCTTCGATGAGTTGCACCAAATGGTCGTGGTCGCGCGCAATAATTTTTTCAGGCATGTTCATCAACCTCCTTATTCTTCTATATTATCGTCAATAAGGGCGAAAATGTAAAGAAAAACGCCTAAAAATGCGACACAGACCAAAATGAGCCCCAAAACGGAATGTTCAATTTTGAGCGAAAAACGGCATTTTTCAAAAAAGTCCATTGAAAAAGTCGCGATTTCGACAAAAAGTCGTTGGAAAAAGTCTCAACATATTGCAAAAGTCGCTTGAAAAAGTCTATATTACTATTAAAAGTCACTTAAAAAAATCGCAAAATACTAAAAAAGTCGTTGGAAAAAGTCGCACAGAGACCAAAATGCTGAAGAGAAAAATTGAAAAACAGCTTATGGATTGGAAGAGTTCTCCATCTAGAAAACCCCTCATCATAAAGGGGTGCAGGCAGTGCGGCAAAACCCACTCCGTTTTGGAATTCGCTCGAAAGAACTACCAAAGCGTGGTTTATCTCAATTTTTTCAAAAATCCGGAATATGCACAGATTTTCGAAGGGCCGCTTGACATCGACACACTTACGATGCAAATGGGAGCAACCATTCCCGGTTCAAAATTCCTGCCACACAAGACTATCATCATTCTAGACGAAATTCAAGACGCCCCCAACGCTCGCACCGCTTTAAAGTTTTTCAAAGAAGACGGCAGATACGATGTCGTCGGAACAGGCTCCTTGCTAGGAGTTCAAGGCTACGGAAAAGCCCCCAAATCTATTCCAGTCGGCTCCGAAATGATCATCACGATGTATCCGCTAGACTTCGAGGAATTTCTTTGGGCAAACGACATTCAGGAACCGGTCTTTAAAAAACTCCGCGAATGTTTTGAACAAATCGCACCTGTTCCCGAAGCACTCCATAACAGGATGCACCAGCTTTTACTGCAATACATCGTCGTTGGCGGCATGCCCGAAGTCGTGCAGGAATTCGTGAACACACACCAAATGGATAGCGTGTTCCAACTGCAAGAATCAATCGTCAATTCTTATCGCGACGATATGGTCAAATACGCATCTGATTCAGATAAAGTTCGAATCAAAGAATGCTTCGACTCCATTCCGAACCAACTCGCCAAAGAGAACAAAAAATTCCAATACTCGCTCATCGAAAAAAAAGGAACCGCCAACAAATTCGCAGAATGCCTACAATGGATTGAAGATGCCGGAATTGTAACTCGATGCAACAACCTGCATTTAACAGAGCTCCCGTTAGAAGGCAATGCCGACAAAAGCATTTTCAAAGTTTATATGAACGACATAGGACTGTTCGTCAGCATGCTTGAACAAGGAACGCAAGGTGATATTTTACGTGGAAATCTACTTGGATACAAAGGCGCCATTTTTGAAAACCTTGCCGCAAGCATTCTCTATAAAATGGGAAGAAAACTGTTTTATTTCCGCAAAGATTCTGGTCTAGAAATAGACTTCGTCATCCGTCACAAAGGCGAATGTACCTTATTAGAAGTCAAATCTGAAACAGGCAATGCGAAGAGTGTCAAAACAATCTTGAACCATCCCGAAAAATATCATGTCAATAAGGCTATCAAGTTCGGGAATTACAATGTCGGAAATACGGGCAGCGTATTAACGCTACCACTGTATATGCTGATGTTTGTGGATGAAAGGTAGTGAACATCATTTAAATAACGTTTTTTATTTCCTCTTGAATTTAAATGACATAATTAATCCAATATTTCCCAATAATAAATATATATTTTCGTGTGAGAATACAATTCCGTATTTTACTAAAGCATCTATGCCTATTTCATAAGGAGAAAAAATGCTAAAAACTGGCGATATATTCTATGGACCAGAAGGACTTAAAATGGCTATGCAGGAAAACATCGGAATTAAATTTCCACAAAATGGTTGGATACCGCATGTTCCAATCAGCCCTGATAACCCCAAAGTTAGACATCCAAATATCGGTGCTGCAAAACATATTTTTTACAACATTGATTTTTTCCCAACAGGACGTTGGAATGAATTTGACGGTGTTTCAAAGGCGGAAGCACGGAGTAATTGCCTTAATGCTAAATGGATTCAAGAAAAGACTAAGGTCATTCACGAAATTATCTCTCCGTTAGCAAATACCGAAATGCCAGGAGCAGAACCAAGAAATCATTACGAACCTTTCTTCGATTTAAACGTTTTAAGGGGAAGATTGCCAGACCCGACACAACGTTTAATTTTCGGGCAATTTAGAGGATTGCCAAATTGCGTTCCCAATACATATATATTCCTAGGATTGTATGAATACGATACAAATTACTACAATCTTAGCAACCCTGACAAATATAAAGACGATAAAGATTCTTTCAGAAGGGATCTAAACAATTGCAAAAATGTGAAACCATATAAGATTGATGAAGATTCATTTCCTAAAAAAGAAATTGTAAATGAAATGGATACTAATCTAGTATATCAATCATCCGATAAAGATGGTATACGAGATGGTATACAAGACGGTCTAATTGTATACAAACATCAAGTTTTTACTCGAATTGCTGACCATTGGCCGTTGTAATCTTTAAATTCCTATCATCAAAATCGTTTAATACAAAATCACCTCTGATCACTATCGATCAGAGGTTTCGTTTATATCAAAATCCACCTCCCAGCACGAGAAGCAGCTATTTCGCTTACCATTTTCCTCTAAAACGGCAAATCGTCGTCCAGCTCCTCATCGTGAACCGGGGGGTGGTTCTTTTGCCACTCTTCTTCCAAATTTTTACACCATTCGAGAGGCAGCCCCTTCAACTCCATGAGCGAGCCATAGAACATATCGAACACGCAAACGTCTTTCGAGAAATTCCATCCGCTGAGATCTCCCATGAATCGCGAAAACGAAAACATCTCGATCATCATTTTAACGTTCGAAACGTTCCACTGCGAAATGTCTCCATTAAACTGTGAATGAGCAAACATGTTGCTCATATCGAAAACGGACGATACATCCCAGCGACTAATGTCTCTGTTAAATTGAGAATCTCGGAACATGCATGACATGTTTCCAACGTTTGACACGTTCCAATTTCCAATGTCGCCATTAAACGCCGAACTTTGAAACATATACGACATATCTTGTACTTTTGAGACATTCCAGCCGCTAATGTCTCCATTGAATTGGGAACCGTGGAACATATCGTTCATCGATTCAACGTTCGACACGTCCCAACCGCTGATATCACCATTGAACACGCTGTTCGGTCCGGAGAAAATGCAGTACATATCCGTGACTTGCGATACATCGATAAAATTCAAGTCGCAATTCGGTCCGTACTTTTCGATGGACTCAAAAACGATCTGTCGAAGGTGATCGCGATCGCGGGCAACAATTTTTTCTTTTTGTAAGCTCATATCACTCCTTAAAAATCCTGTGAAAAAAGTCCGAAAACAAATTTAAAAACGGTATTTTTACAAAAGTCCCTTGATTCTCTCGCGAGTTTTCCGCTTGAGTTTGGCGACGGTCTTTTTTACCTTTTCGCGGAGTTTTTTGTCGTCGCGTTCTTTTTGCAGAACCGCCTCGCGCGGGTACTTGGCATTGACCCATTCGATGAATTCCTTGCAAACAGCAATAAAACCGTCCAGGTCATTTTTCTTGACAGAGCGACGGTGGTAACCGTACTCGTTCACCATTTGGTCGAACATTCCATAACCAGTACTTTTATATATATAATTGACGTCGGAGCAGTAGAGTTTTTCTATTTCGTATAGGATTGGCTCCTTGAAACTCCATTGCCTTAATTCGATGAAGCCGATTGCGTACCCGTCACGCGGGTTTATAACAGTATCGCTGCCTATCGTCAGACCTGCCGCCTTTAGTTTTTCTTCTAATTCTTTTCTAGTAATTCTCATTTTTACCCAAAGGTCGTAGACTCAGCCGATATTCTCGAAATCTTCTTTTTCCGCTCCGCAGTGGGGACAAACCCAGTAATCGGGCAATTCATGGAAGGAAGTCCCCGGCAAAGCATCTTCGCCGGCTTCCGGATCCCCGCTTTCGGGGGCGTAAACGTAGTTGCAAATATTGCACTGGTATCTATCGAATTCATCCATAAAATGCTCCTTTGGCCTTCTCTTGTATTATCGTCTAAAAGGCGGCATTTGTCAAAAAATATTTAAAAATCCAACCTCCACCCAAAATAAACTTTCCCGTTTACAATTTCGCCTCCCCGAACGATACATAAAGAGAACCATTCTCCTAAAAGTTCAGTGAGGCCACATGTCTTTTGCAACGCAATCTTTTGCACATTCATTCGCATCTGTCAAGCGGATACTCCTCTGTTCGCTCGCTCTAATCCTTGCCGCCTGCGACCAAGAAGCACCACCGCCTTTGCAATACAAGGAAGCACACCTGGAATTTATCGACTTCCTAAAAACAATCACCATCGCAGAATCCGAATGCAAAAATCAAGGCGAATCCTATTGCGTCCCCTCGATGCGTGTCGGAGCCGAGCCATGGTCCAAAATCCAGTGGTACACGGAATACACCGAAGAAATACCTTACAGCAAAGATCCAATGAAACCATACGGAACAGGCAGAAAGGGCGAAGTTTACCTCAGCGTAGATGGCAAGCCCACGAACTTAGATTTGGACACTGTCCTGAAGCCGCAACCATGGAGCGTCACTGTAACAGGTCCCAACGTCAAGCTGGTCTATCATGTATTTTTATGCTCAAGCTATTTCGTAGAAGACTATGTTGATTTCGGCGAATACCTTGTCAATAAAGGATGGGCGAAACGTGTTGAAGTCCCTCCCCAAGACACAATAAGCGAAATTCCTTGCATAGTAAGCTGGTACAAGATAAAGCTCAAGGGACGGAACCCTATTTGGATGGGAATATTGAACGATTCAGGGAGCACTCTCGGCTTTCAAAGAATCCGTTTTGACTACGAAAAACCCACCGAAAACGATTTTTGGTGCAGAGAGCCAGAAGACGAGTAAAAGCAAACCGGAGCAGACATGGACAGGGAAAATTGGATTGAATTCTTAAACATCATCACGATGGACGACGAGAACATCGAAAAGTTCAAGAAGCTCTATGGCGAAGGTGAACAACATCTTATATGTGATGTTCTGGTGGATACAAAAATATCTTTTTCGACGATTATCCCTGAACCGGCAAAGAACGGGTCAGACAAGAATTGGGTCGATAATTCTCGGCAAGATATATGGTCCTTCAGACATTTTGCTGAAGAGGAAAAGCCCGAACCGGTTGGTCGAGAACTTGAAATCTGGCGATATGAAAACTGGGGAACACCTAGTGATCTTTTGTACGACTCACTTGAAGGGCCGGATATTCGATCATTAGAGGGATTGTTGAAGGGGGAATATGGGTTCTACACTTTTGGAAGGCCTCCCTTTAAAGTCTATGAAAAGATGGCGGCGGATGGCTTGGTGTTTGAAATACGTTGGTGGTGTGATCAAGCCTATGACGAGTGGTTTACAGGTAAAGGTCAGGTTGAAAAAGGTCGCTTTCAGTACCATGTCGGACCGATGACTGGTGACGAAAACCTTCAAATGCAGTTGGTAGCCCATGATTTTTTAGATTGTTCAGAAGAAGATACTGATAATCAAAAGAGAATTGTCGTGAAAAATCGTGAACATCTTGACCAACTCCTTAAGGAACTGCAAAGATATGTCAAAACAAATTTGTATATGCAAAGGAAAATTATTGAGGAAAATACAATTACCCTGAGCAATGTTCTAGACCTGAATTTTTTAGACGTTTCTAATGTGACCGACTTGAGCAATCTTTCTGAATACCTCGATGTTTCCCCATTCCCCGACAATGGATGGTTCTGCAAAATCAAACTGGACACCAGCAAATGGAAAAAATGACGCCACAACCCAAAGATACGCCTACCGTCGTTGTAACGACCCGTGAACAACTAAAGTCTCTGATTATAGAGACTTTTGTTTTGCCTTTTGCAAATAACATCTGGTCCGTTCCGGTTCAATAAAAAATACAGCCACGCTAATCACAGTCATCACATTTAAAAGGGAATGGATAAGCATGATGGAAAGCATATAAAAGCTCCATCCATCTATGTGAATAATTTGCATCACGCTCCAAAAAATTTTCACAAACATCATTAAAGATCCCACCATCAGAACAGGCACATTCTTTTTGGCAAGTGCAAATACGCCGACCGCTAAATAAAAAACGCCAAAGAAGGCAAGCTGAAAAATGGGTGGCTGTATAAAAACAAAATGAGCCAAGCTATTCAATCCGCTTACGGTAAAAAAGATGGCGCAAAGCCGGAACAAGCCCAAATTAAACTTTTCATCTACAACAGCCCCGATTTCATCACGTTTTCTAGGGGCAACAAAGAACGCCGCTATCGCAACAACCACGTTCACGTTAAAAATCAAGTTAACTATATCATTTCCCGCATTCGTGTGATTAATAACGATAGCACTTAGCACAACCCAGGCAAGGAACATCACCGCCAATATTTTTAAGGTTTTCACATTCTTTTTGACAAGCGTAAATATCCCCAGCGCAAAAAGAGCTACAACCGCCAAAGTTCCTAATACCAATGGAATGAAAACCCCCGACGCAATCATCAGCCCACCCGTTCCAAGCAAATCTTCAAATGACGATGTCGTAAGCGCATTCCATAGCGAAGCCAGTTCACCGGAATGCACAGCCATAAAAAGCATACTGATAATAAAACCGAGTATGTTCACAAAAAACACGATAGTGCAAACCCTGAGTAAAGCGAGATTCATAGCTCCCCTATTTCGTTAAATAATTAACTCGTTCTAAAAATACAAAAAAACGACCCGGATTTTTTAGCTATCCACCCCTGCACACTTTCCTATACCACACGGTAAACCACACGCAGGCCACGGCAAGGCAAACAAGGCCCAAAGGATAGCCAATGCAGTCGGGCAAATGAAGCGTCTGGCGCGAAACGAAGAAGTATGTCGTACAAACGGTGGTCATAAACAGGGCTGGAATAAGGGACACCCAAAAATTCTTCCGTTCCTGCACCAGATAGACTGTAATCGCCCATAGAGTAAATACAGAAAGCGTTTGGTTAAAAAATCCAAAGTATTGCCAAATAGTATTGAATCCATCGGGAACCTTGATTTGCCACACCAATATGGCGATAGACGTCGCAAACATGGGTACGCAAATGTAGAGACGATTGCGGATGGGACGCTGATCGATTTTCAGCCAATCCGCCACGATAAGGCGGCCGGAGCGAAATGCCGTATCACCACTGCTAATGGGAGCCGCGACCACACCTAATACGGCAAGGACTGCCCCTACAACGCCCAACCATTCATTACACACCAAATGCACCACCATCGGGGCCGAGGTAAAGAAACCATCCTTTGCACCTGAAATCTGTTCGTAGCCCGGTGGGCCTGCATAGAAAAACCACATGGAAACGGTAGCGCAAACAAGAGCAACAACGCCTTCGGTAATCATCGCCCCATAGAACACACGACGGCCCATGTGCTCACTTGCGAGGCAACGCGCCATCATCGGTGTCTGCGTTCCATGAAAACCAGAAATAGCACCACAGGCAATAGTAATGAAAAGTGCAGGGAAAATATGGTCCGTAAATTTTCCTGGATTTGCACTAGCCCCCATATTGTGCAGGTTCGACCAAATTTCTGGCAGTTGCGGCATCTTGACAAAGAGCATCACCATCAACGCCCCAGCCGTAAGCAGGAGCGAAATAGCAAACAAAGGATAAACCTTCCCAATAATTTTGTCGATGGGTGTCATCGTGGCGATCACGTAATAGACAAAGATGATAGCCACCCACATCATCACGTCACCGCCCAGCGTATGCAAAATTACCGCTGGAGAATAGACAAACACCGTTCCCGCAATGACCAAAGGAAACACGGTCAGCAACAACATGACCTTCCTCGTCTTGTCGCCCAGATACTTGCCAATCAGTTCGGGCATTCCCGCACCGCCGTTACGCATAGACAACATTCCGTTCAGGTAGTCGTGAACTGCCCCCGCAAAAATACAGCCAAGCACAATCCAGAGATAAGCGACTGGACCGAATTTTGCCCCCATGATTCCACCGAAGATGGGGCCCGTGCCAGCAATATTCAGAAACTGGATCGTATAAACTTTCCAACCGGGAAGTGCGATATAGTCCAGCCCGTCTTTTTTAGAAACTGCGGGAGTCTCACGGTCATCGGGACCGAACACGCGTTCCACAAAGCGGC
The DNA here is from genome assembly GCF_900142945.1 of Fibrobacter sp. UWB7. NCBI lineage: Bacteria > Pseudomonadati > Fibrobacterota > Fibrobacteria > Fibrobacterales > Fibrobacteraceae > Fibrobacter > Fibrobacter sp. UWB7. The sequence continues at coordinate 36,631 of NZ_FRCO01000006.1, read as the reverse complement.
CATAGAAAAAGTAACCCAGGATTAGGGCGGCAAGGCTCAGGATAAAAGAAATCATATAATCAAATTATACAATTTAATAGACAAAAAACGGCCCGGATTTTATTCCGAGTCGTCTTTGAAATGTTACTGGATCCTTCGACTTCGCCCTTACGGGCTTCGCTCAGGATGACAATCGCGAATTACTTCACGAAGGCGGCGTAGATGGCCTTGATAGCCTTTTCAGCATCGGCTTCGTCAACACCAGTGATGATGTTGATCTGGGAAGAACCCTGGTCGATAATGCGGACGTTCACCTTATTTTCTGCGAGAGCCGTAAAGAGCTTTGCTGCAACACCGATCTTGTTCGTCATGCCGTGACCCACGGTAGCGATAAGAGCGATGCCCGGGAAAATCTTGATACGGTCCGGACGCATCTGCTGCGTGATGTCTTCGAGGACAACGTCCTGAACGGCGTCGAGAGCCTTGGAATCCACGACGATGCTCATGGAGTCAATTGCGCTCGGGCAGAGTTCGTAGGAGAGTCCTTCGCTTTCGAGAACGGCGAGCACGCGACGGCCAAAGCCAACTTCCTTGTTCATCATGGACTTTTCGATGTAGATCATCGAGAAGCCCTTGCGGCCTGCAACACCCGTAATCGGGAGCTTTGCATTTTCCGGAGTCGGGCCAATGATGGTGCCGGCGTCTTCCGGACGGTTCGTGTTGCGGATGTTGATAGGAATCTTCTTAGCGCGGCACGGAGCGATGGATTCATCGTGGAGCACGCTTGCACCGGAGTAAGCGAGTTCGCGAATTTCGCGGTAGCTCACGTATTCAATCGGGAGCGGATTTTCGACGATACGCGGGTCAGCCATGAGCATGCCCGAAACGTCGGTCCAGTTTTCGTACTTGGCAGCGTCAATGCCGTTCGCGAGGATAGCGCCGGTGATGTCAGAACCGCCACGGCTGAAGGTCTTCACTTCGCCACGGAGGTTAGAGCCATAGAAGCCCGGCAAGACGTACAACTGATTTTCGTCGCCGAGAGCCTTTGCAATTTCTTCGTAGGTTTTCGGAGCGATGCGGTACTTGTCATCGAAAGTGATGAGCGGGTAGCTATCGACGAAGTTTGCACCGAGATACTTTGCCATGAGGCGTGCGCAGAGGAATTCGCCACGGCTCACGAGGAAGTCCGTGCTCACGGATTCCGGATGGTTCTTGAGCTTGTCTTCGAGACTGTCGAGGTCTTCGGTAAGCTTGTCTTCAAGACCGAGGTCCTTGCAGATTTCATCATAACGCTGGCGGATGAGGTTCCACGGCGTGGAGAAATCGAGACCCTTGGAGGCGAGATCATAGGTGCTGTAGAGGAGGTCGGTCAGTTTGGTTTCTTTCGGGTTACGCTTGCCCGGAGCAGAAACGACGATGACTTTGCGGTTCTTGTCGCTTTCGACAATGGCCTTGATTTTTTTGAACTGACCTGCGTCGGCGACAGAGGAGCCACCGAACTTACATACGATTCTAGACATGTTTTTCCTTTGGGCCGCTGACCTCTCAGCTTCAAGCTTGACCGCTTTCCTCGCGATCATACCCCGTTCGGGATATTGCCCAAGCTTACCCATCGAGCCAGCCACTTGGTGTTTCACGACGGCATTTTACCGCCGCGCGCGAAAGATAGAAAATAAACGTCCCACGTGCAAGGCTTTTGGCTTTAACATTAGCCCCCAAAAATCCATTTACTATATTCCCATAATGAATTGTGTTTTAGGAAAAAGGAGAAAATCATGAAATACACCCTGCTTACGGCTGTATCATCTGCATTCCTCATCGCCGCTTGTAGCGACAGCAATCCGTCAAGCGCTTCAAATGACAGTAGCACCAATAGCGCCTCTAATAATGATCCGAATTCAGCAACAGGAACACTTTACGTCGATGAATCGCAACACCTGATGGTAACAACATTCACAGACGTCCATGGAAACCGTTGCGATCTCGAAAACGACAATTTGATTTGGAAAACTATAACAAAAAACGCTATAATAGATTCCTTCGAGTACGAATTCATCGGCGATACGCTAGTCCTCTACGATTATTACGAAGGTGGAGCCGACAACTATGGCAAACTGTACGTGGGTGGCACAGCAGGTAACATTTACGGGTGCTGGGTCTATACCGGCATTGAGCGCAATCGAAAAACAGGCGAAGAAGAACACTCCACAAACACCCGTTACGTGACCCGAACCTACACTTACGCTCCGGGAAAAGTGACCATCAATCTCGAATACCACATGGACCTTTACGTTGCCGACGAACAGGAAAGAGGCTACATGGAATCCAGCTTTATGGTGGAATTGTATGGTTATCTCGCCCGCCGAAGCCACATGGACGATGTCATCAACATCATGGACAACGAAGATCTAGCTAGCAGCATCGCCAGAAGCATTGAAAACAACGGCGTTCAAATTATCGAAGGCACCAAGACAAACCAAACTTTCAAAATTGGCGACAAGACATACACCGTAACCATCAAGAAAGCGGAAACCACCCTCCACTACAGCGGTCGCACCAACAGGGAAGCCATCGTCGAAGTGTCTGACGGCACCACCACCTGCAGCAGCTACGCCATCTACAAGAACGTAGACGAAAATCTCTGCAAAACGGAAAACCTCGAATATTTCACGGTCAAAGATGACGAAGACGAAGATGGCAACAAGTACTTCTATGTTTCGAGGTACAAAAACACCGACCACGAAAAGTTCCAGGAATGCCTCAGCACCATCGCATTACCCATCACAGAGGCTCCATAAGGGGCCTTTTATTTAAACAAAATTTTACCGAATAATTTGGCGGAAAAAAGCGTGTTATATAGTAGAGCCACCTCAAATAGAATTTTGAAGGTCTATGAAAAAACACGAACAATTGATGCTTATCGCAGCCCAATCGAACATTCCCGTGCTGTTGCAGGGGGAATCGGGAGTCGGCAAGGAAATCGCCGCCAAGTTTATACACGAGCATAGCCCACGAAACGAGGGTCCATTCGTTGCACTCAACTGCGGAGCCATTGCACGGAACCTTGCCGAAAGCCTTTTGGAAGGCGCCAAAAAAGGCTCTTACACCGGAGCCGCGTGCGACCACCAGGGCATTGTGCAAGCCGCAAACGGCGGCACGCTATTCCTCGACGAAATCGGCGAAATGCCGTTCGACATGCAGAGCAAGCTATTACGCATCTTGCAGGAACATTCCGTGCTCCCGCTCGGCGCCACGCAAAACGAGCCGGTCGACTTCAGGCTTATATGCGCCACAAACCGCGACTTGCAAAACGAAATTCACAGCGGCAATTTCCGCAAGGACCTATTCTTCAGGCTGAACGCCTTCCCCATCGTGATCCCGCCCCTCCGCAACCGGGAAGACTTTGCCGACATTGCCACAGCCATTTGGAACGATATCACAGCAAGGACTTTCGCCGTACAGCTACTGCTCCGCAAATGGGAAATCAGGGTTCTTTCCAGGTACGACTGGCCGGGCAATATCCGCCAGCTGAAAAACGTACTCCAGCGTTACGCGCTTTTAATGCAGCACAACATCTCGCTTGAAGAAATCCTCTCCGAAGAATTTTCACGCCAAGCGATAAACGATATCGATGAACACTACACGTACAGCGGGACACGCGCCTCGGCACCGAATTGGCAATTTATTCAAAAAGCACTATACGAGCACAACGGGAATAAAAGCAGGGCCGCCAAAGCTCTAAAAATCAGCCGTGGCTGCCTGTGCTATCAAATAAAAAAGCACGAGCTCCGCGAATGGAACTCGTGCGAAAAATTGAACCGTCCGATTGAGGCTTAAATTAGAACTTCACGCCGACGGCGATGTAATGGTTGCCACCTTCAAACGCCGGGCGCGGGCTATAAGCGTAGTCAAACACGATCATGCCAAACGTCACACCGAGACCGCCACTAACTGCATCTTCGGTATCCGGGCGGATTGCGTAGCCCATGCGGAACGAAAGCATGTCGAAGTAGACCACTTCGCCGCCAATCAAGACCTGAGCCTTTGTATCGGCACGGCGGTACGCATCTACAGACAAATGCACCATCCAACGGTCAAGAATCGGGATGAATCCCGTCACGCCCGCCTGGAGCGCAAGCGGAGCCGCCTCCTTCTCGGATTCATACTTGCTTGCAAAACCGAGATTCGTAAAGTTTGCACCGAATGATAAATACTGATTCACGCGGAAAGAGCCACCCGCATCGACAGAGAACAAAAATCCAGTTTCATCATCAATCGTCTGCGTGGCAAAACGTGCCGAAGCGGCCCAGTTGAAAATCTTGGAACGGCTACCAAAACCCGCCAAAAGCGACCAGGCATAAGAGCCGTATTTCGAAGTCTTGAGACCATCCTCGTCACGACCTTCAATGTCGTCGTAACCCAAAAAGTCAACCGCAAGCCCTAGCGTGTACTTTTCGCCAATCGGGAGACCGTAATATGCCGAAACAAAGTTATCGGCACCGCCCTCGCCAAAAATCACCTGACTGAGTCCAAATTCCGCATCGTTTGCAACGCTCATCGCAAGTGGATTGCGCGAAATTTCGGACACGCGACCGGGATCAGCAACGCCTGCACCCGAGAGCGCAGCCGCACGCGGCGAAACCTGCATCGCAAGGAACTTCATCGTCACACCGCCCGGGTCCAAATGCCAATACTCCCCTGCAAACGCGAGGGAACCAACAGTCAGTGCAAACGAAAGAAACTTTTTGAACATACGATTAATAAGATACAAAAAAGTGGGAATTCAGATTTTGTCTAAACGCGCCAACCTTCCATAATCTTGAGGCAGTCCGCGAGGAGTTCTGCACTGCGTTCCTTGCCTTCCGTTTCCACATAGCAGCGGAATTCCGGAGCGTTTCCGCTCGGACGCAAGTGAATAATGTCACCAGAATCGAATTCCATGCGGTAGCCATCAACTTCGTTGAGCGATACCATCTTGCCCTGGAACGTCTTGTCCTTTGCAAACTTGGAGGGCTTTGCAGCGAGAGCGCCGAACAGCTTTTCGCCGAGATTCTTTTCGCGGATTTCAGCGAGCTTCGCCTTCGACTTTTCGGTCGGGAATTCCTTGAGGCGGTCGCTCACGGTAAAGCGCTTCGGCAACTTGCGGAGCAAATCCACAACGCACATGCGTTCCTTGCGGACCATCACCATCACGGCAATCATCGGGAGGAGCGCATCACGCGTCGGGAGTGCCTTGAGCGTGCGACCATCGAGCGTCAAATCCGTTTCGAGCAGGAAGCCACCATTCGCTTCGTAACCCGCAACCGTGATGCTCTTGTCGTTTGCATCGACCAGGCTTTCCATGCCGGCAATCACATACGGGCTACCAATGCGCGTGCGGCAAATTTTTTCAAAGCTACCGGACTTTTCAAGTGAAGTGTTGCAGCTCACCGGAGTTGCAATGCGCTTGATGCCAAGAGACTGTGCGGCCAAAATGCCAAGCACGTCGCCACGGAGCCACATGCCCACGTCATCAGCCAAAAGCGGGCGGTCCGAATCGCCATCCGTGCTGAACACAGCATCCACGTAATCCTTGTGCGTAAACTCACGGGCGAGTTCTTCATCTTCCTTGCGGATAGCTTCGGTATCGACCGGCACAAACACATCGCTACGGCCAAACGGCTTGACCGTTGCACCGAGGCTTTCGAGAACCTTCACCACAATGTCGCGGCCCACAGCGGAATGCTGGTAAACGCCAATCGTGAGTCCATGCAATGCATCGCTACCGAAAAAGTCCGGGTAACGCTTGCAATAATTCGTTTCGGCTTCCGCTTCGACCGCCGGGAGTTCAGGCGCAGCCTTCAGCATGCCCTTGTCGTCAAAAAGCGCTTCGTCGAAATCGACCGACTGCGACACGATTCCCTGTTCATCGGCCTTCGTGATTTCGCCATTCGGGTGGTTGAACTTGATACCGTTGCGGTCTGCCGGGATGTGGCTGCCCGTCACCATGATGGTCGGCAAATGCTTGTCGATGCCGTACATCGCAATCGCGGGGCTCGGGATGCGACCGCAGTAAATCACCTTCCAGTTCGCATCAGTGCCAGCCTGCACGAGAGACTTCAAAATGCGTTCCGTACTCGGACGCAAGTCACCCGCAATCGCAATCGTGCGTTCGCACTTGTAAGACGCTTCGCAGTACTTGATAAAAGAACGTGCATACACATAGCACACACGGTCGGTCATAGCGCTCACGAGACCGCGGGCACCGCTCGTACCAAACGCCACCCCGGACTGTTTCATAACATCTTGCATCGCAACGGACATATTAAACCTCTGTTTAGCAGGCGGTAGGAAGTAGACAGTAAGAAGTCTCTAAAACCGCCAAATGATTTACAATGGACAAGATAGAAAAATCTGTTTTTAAGATATTTCCAACGCCCTTGCTCTATCGTAAATACATTCCTTATACTTAGCCTTCGCTTCTTCACTTAAGAAAGACGCGTCTATCATTTCGTTCATTTCATCAAGATGGTTGGTCATTTCACGAATAAACCGCTCAGCCCTTTTCTCGACAATGCCGATACGTTTTGCAAATTCCATAAAATCCGGAGCACCATAAAAGCCATTGGCACTAAAGAAGTCGCTTTCGTAATTCTCTTCATCTGCAAAAAGATCAAGTGCCATTCTTTCATCAGAAGCATGCAACGACGTATTCAACAAATCATAAGCGGGAGTCAATACAAATACCCCCTCCTTATTTGGAGAGTATATCGAAAAATTCTTGATATGCGCATCGCCGTTACACACAAGATAATTAAACAAAATAATCTTGAAAAATTCTTCGGCAGCAACAATATAAGCACTCACATGTTGTTTTATAAGTCCCGCAATTTCTTCGTAACTAATACTTTCGTACTTAAAGTTTGAACCCGCATTTTGGCTGCACAAGTCCGCAACTTGGGCAAAATCCTCTTGATGAATCCTCGTACCGTCTTTACGGACATCAAACCGTTTTGTTAAATAGGCAAATTCTCCAGAAGAAAATTCCATCAATGCCGACTCAGCCACATTCATCTTGAAAATCTGTTTTGCCATTTGCATAGTGACATGTTCATTGGCTGGCATATCACGAAATAAGCGAAACCGCATACTTGTAGCAGGCTTGAGAATATAGGTTCCAGCACGATCGGTAGGCTCCAATTTTTTCCAACCAAATCTTAATGAAAACTTTATCTGCGCTCCAGATATTGAAATGCGTTTGACTACATCACCTGTACCTTGAGCAATATCAGGAAGTGTAAAATCAAGTTTCGCACTAAATTTATCCTTATTAAAAATTTTTCTAGAACAAGTGCGGCAAAAATCATCTTCACATTCCCTAAGACAGCTACGGCAACGCATTATCGAGCCTCCTGCACTGTAATATCCCCGATAGATTCATTTTTACAAAGTGCCAATAAAACCGCAAAATCATCATTGACGTTAATCTTTAGTCGCTTGCAGATATCTGCTCTATTTTCGCCTTCAGGCAAAAGTCCGCTAAAAAAAGGGAACAAACATTTAGAATAAAAAATCCTTTTCGATTTCGGCAAATTGATAGCAATAGAGGTTCCGTCTTTATCGATATAATCCGCATCATAAATAAAGACGAACCGCCTTTTACTAGCAAGAAGAATACCTGCAATTTTTCCGTTCTTGAAAACAAAAGCCTTTCGAATTTTATAATAAATGCTATTCATGGACGACCCGTTCCTTCAAAGTGATAACGAGTCCAAGAACTTGCAAAATTTCGAAAAGTACTTTAACGCTCGGATTTGCGCGCCCGCTCTCAATGCCATTAACAGTACGCAGACTGACTCCCGACATTTCAGCAAGATCAGCTTGAGATATATTCAGCTCCTTACGCCTGTCGGCAATCTGCTTGCCCAAAGAAGATATTTCCGTCTGACCCATCGGTTTAAACTCCAAATTATGCAACATATTGCCTATTCTATAGTAAAAATACTACAAATAGTATAATTCGTCAACTAAAATGCGCAATATATTGCGCAAACAAGCAACCAGACAGCGATTACTTCGCAAACGTAAACAGGATTGCGGTGATAATTATAGCGGCGATAAGGGTAAAACAAGAACACATACTTAGAATGTACATTTTGATTTTGACACTTTACTGTCAAAAAATCAACTTTAATTTTTTGCTAGCCTAGAACACCCGCAGCAATTTCTATATTCCCCGTCATGGATAGAGCACGCCGTCGCAAATTTGGACAGAACTTTCTCGATGTTGAAACCGCCACCGCCATCGCAGGCGATTTGCCAGCCGAAGCAGGCGAATTTGTCCTTGAGATTGGTCCCGGTCACGGCGCTCTCACGGAGCACTTGCTCAACCGCGGGCTAGAACTTACTGCTGTCGAAATTGACGAGCAGTGCGTTGAAGTCTTGAACGAAAAATTCAAAGATTACAAGAACTTCAACATTGTCAACATTGACTTTTTGAAGTTTGACTTGCAATCATTTTTGGACGCACACGCAAAGCCGTGGGTTACTGGCAACTTACCATACAACGTAAGTACAGCAATTATCGCAGGGCTTATGCCGCGCTTGCACTTGACCAAAGGCTTTATGGGAATGGTGCAGCTCGAAGTCGCTGAACGCATCTGCGCCGAACCCTGCTCCAGCAATTACGGGAGCCTTTCCGTACTCGTTTCTGCATTTGCAAACACGCAGATTTTGCGCAAGATCGGGCCGGAACATTTCACGCCAAAGCCAAATGTCGATAGCGCGACGATGCTTTTGACACCGCGCGAAGACGCAATCCAGGCGCCCGACGGATTCTTTGACTTTGTCCGTACCGCATTCACGCAAAAGCGCAAGACGCTTGCGAATTCCTTTGGACGCAATTACGACAAGAAGAAAATCCAGGCGACCATCGAACTTTTGGATTGGCCTACGACCATCCGCGCCGAAGAACTCAGCCCCGAGCAGTTCCTGAATTTCTACAAGGCGTTTAAAGGTGAATAAGGAGATGCCCGCAAAAGGCACTGTCATCCTGGAGCCGAAGGCGATAGGAACCATAAGAGAAAATGAAAATTAAAATTCTTATCGACAACATCAGCTGTTCCGAAAAGCAATTAAAAGGCGAATGGGGACTTTGCGTCTATACCGAATTCAATGGCAAGCGCATTCTGCTCGACACAGGTGCCTCTGCGCAATTCGCCAAGAACGCCGCCATCATGGGGATTGACATTTCCAAAATCGATGCAGGCGTCTTAAGCCATGCGCATTACGATCACGCCGACGGCATGCAGGAATTTTTCGACAAGAACGACCACGCCAAATTCTACTTGCGTGATGCCGCCCGCGAAAACTGCTACCATACGCACAAGTTCTTAAAGTTTTTCACCTATCAAGAATACATCGGCATCCACAAAGGAACTCTCAAGCGCAATGCCGACCGAATCGTATTTGCAAAAGGCGACTGCGAAATTTTTCCGGGAGTCACACTCGTCGGTCACAAGACTCCGAACCTCGATGAAATTGGCAAACGCGCCCACATGAGCGTCAAAGAAAACGGCAAATACCGCCCCGACAGTTTCGACCATGAACAAAGTCTAGTCTTTGATACGCCAAAAGGCTTGTTCATCATGAACAGCTGTAGCCATGGCGGCGCCGACAACATCATCAAGGAAATCGAAGCAACATTCCCCGGCAAGCAAATTTACGCCATCCTCGGCGGATTCCACCTTTTCCGTACACCCGACGATCGCGTGAAAGCATTCGCCGAACGTCTCCGCACTTTGAACGTTCAAAAAATCTACACAGGGCATTGCACGGGGCAACGCGCCTACGAGATTTTACACGATGTGCTCGGCGACAAAGTCGGACAGATGCACACCGGCATGGAAATTGAGGTGTAGAGTTCCTAAGCGGGATCGTTCACCGGCTTAGAATAGTCACGCTCTCCAAACAAAGCCGTTCCCACGCGAATCATCGTAGAGCCTTCTTCAATGGCGACTTCCAAATCAAGCGTCATGCCCATCGAAAGCTGATCGAACTTAGCAAAGGCGCCACCTTTAGCAAGGAACTTGTCGCGCAGCCCACGCAAAAAAGCAAAGCATTCGCGGCTATCTTCAGGTACGCCCGTATTCTTGCCAATCGTCATGAGGCCGCGGAAACGCAAATGCGGGAAGTTTTCGCTTTTGCCGTCCGCTGCTGCGCCCGCTTTTGCCGCAAGATCGTTCAAGAAAGCTTCAGCCTCATGCACGTCCAAGCCGCTCTTCGTTTCTTCTTCGCCCGCATTCACCTGGAACAAAATGTCGAGAACTTTTCCCTGACCATTTGCAGCTGCAGCGCAAACCTTCTCCAACTTTTCCACCGCTTCGATACTTGCAATGGAATGGATGCAGTCGGCTACAAGTGCAGCCTTCTTGAGCTTGTTACTTTGCACAGGACCAATTACATGGCAACGCACGCGGCTCCCGTCCTTTGCCGTACGCGGCTCGGAGAACTTGAGTTCGGCTTCTTGCACGCGGTTTTCGCCAAAGTCCGTTGCACCCAAAGCAATCGCATTTTCCACAGCTTCTGCCGGGTGGAACTTGCTCACCCACACAAGCTTAACCGAATCACGGCTGCGGCCCGCAATCTTGCAAGCCTCGCCAATCCTTGCTTCGAGAGCTGCAAGGTGCTCGCGCATTTCATCAAGTGTGAATTCCATAGTTTTAGTAGACCGTTAGAAGTTGGAAGTAGACAGTGATTAGTGATTATGTTTTTCAGTTAAAAGATAATAAATCCTTTTCGGCCTAATATTAAAAAATTTATTCGCCAGTTAATATACTACTCTTCTCAAAAAGATTTTTATAAATTACAAAGTACCAGTATCAACATACTGGATTTTGCTATATCCTTTCTTATATCTTTTCCTAAATCCTTAGCTATATCGTTTGCTAGATGAATCGGCACTCCGATTCAATTTAATCAACTATATAATCTAAAGGATATGAAAATATATCTAGACAACTGCTGCTACAACCGGCCTTATGACGACCAAAGCCATTTGACCATTTCCATTGAAGTACAAGCTAAAATGCAAATACAATCTCTTGTAAAAGCACAAAAATTGCAATTGGCTTCATCATTTATTCTTGATTACGAAAATTCTTGTAATCCGTACACAGACAGAAAATCTGCTATAACAAAATTTTTGAATGATAATGTTTTCGATTATGTAGGAAGCGACAAATCAGATGTAATCGCCATAAATGCCAAGAAAATCATGGCAACAGGGGTAAAAATGAAAGACGCTTGTCACATTGCCTGTGCAGAATTAATGAATTGTGATTATCTTTTAAGTACGGACAAGCGGATGCTTAAATATAAAAGTAATTCGATAAAATTGATCAACCCCATAGAGTTCCTTAATCTAATAAGCGGAGGTGCTGAAAATGATAACTGAAATCACTCCACCAGCAACAATCGAATTGCTTTCCAGAGGAATGGAATGCCTCATCCGTGAACTCGGAGTTGTTGACACTGAGTATTTTATAGCAGCGGTCCAAAGAGAACGATTTGACTATACCAAATGGCAACGTGAACATTTCGACAAAATGGATCTGCAAACCTTTGTTGACAAGGCCTCTGCCTACGCCAAAGAAAAAGGGAAATAGCAAAAATGCCCGCGCACATCACTGTGGCGGGCTCATTTTCACAATTAATTACGCTTTCTTCGCGCTTTTTGCGACCTTCGGCATTTTGAACAAAATCTTCACGATTTCGTCAATATGCTTGTGCGGGTAAATCTTGAGGCCCTTCTTCGCCGGTTCCGGGAGTTCAGCCACGTCCTTCTTGTTGCCTTCCGGCAAGTGGAGCGTCTTCACGCCAGCGGCGAGTGCAGCAAGCGCCTTCTCGTTCAAGCCGCCAATCGGGAGGCAGGCGCCCGTAAGGCTCACTTCACCCGTAAACGCAATGTCCGGTGAAATCGGCTGCTTCGTAAACGCACTCAAGAGGCAGAGCGTAAGCGCAATACCTGCAGAAGGTCCATCCTTCGGCACGGCACCTTCCGGCACGTGAATGTGGATGTCCGTCTTACGCACAATCGCAGGATCAATGCCAAAGCGCTGCAAGCGTTCACGAACAAGCGAAACGGCAATCTGTGCGGATTCCTTCATCACGTCGCCAAGCTTACCCGTCAAAATCAGCTGACCCTTGCCGCTCAAGAGCATGCATTCAATGGGCAAAATTTCGCCACCGACACTTGTCCAGGCAAGACCCGTCACAACGCCCGGGCGACCTGGTTCCGGCAGCTGGTTGTCCAAGAATCTCGGAGCGCCGAGGTAATCCTGAAGCACCTTCGCCGTCACTTCCGGCTTAATCTTCTTGCCCATCACAATGTCTTTTGCACGATGGCGCACAGCACTTTCAAGCACGCGTTCGAGTTCACGAACGCCCGCTTCGCGCGTCCAGCCGCGCATCACAGCGTTAATCATCTCGTCACTGAAGCTCACCTGTTCGCCAAGCTTCACGCCCGTGCGTTCACAGATGCGCGGGAGCAAATACTTGCCCGCAATCTGCAACTTCTCATGCGGATAGTAGCCCGGCAGGCGCACCACTTCCATACGGTCACGCAGAGCTTCCGGAATTTCGCCTTCGCTATTTGCCGTCGCAATAAAGAGCACACGACTCAAGTCAAGCCCCACTTCCATGAAGTGGTCAGTAAAGTCATGGTTCTGTTCCGGGTCCAAAACTTCGAGCATAGCGCTTGCAGGGTCACCTCTAAAGTCGCTTGCCATCTTGTCGATTTCATCGAGCAAAATCACCGGGTTCATGCACTTTGCACGGCGTAACGCATGGATAAAGCGGCCCGGCATCGCCCCAATGTAAGTGCGGCGGTGACCACGGATTTCAGCTTCGTCACGCACGCCACCAAGCGTAATGCGGACAAAGTTACGCTGCATCGCGGTTGCAATCGATTCCACGAGAGTCGTCTTGCCAACACCCGGAGGACCCACAAGGCAAAGAATCGGAGCGCGGCGTTCCGTACCGGTAAGCTTCAGCACGGCCACGTATTCCATAATGCGTTCTTTAACTTTATCCAAACCGAAATGTTTAGAGTCAAGTTCCGCCTTCACCTTCTTCATGTTCAAAACGGTATCGGTGTAAACACCATACGGGAGCGAGAGGAACCAGTCCACGTAATTGCGGCTCACCGCGTATTCCGGGGACGTCGGCTGCATCATGCGCATGCGACCGATTTCTTCTTCGAGCTTTTCTTCAATCGCCTTGCTAAACTTCTTGGCCTTGATTTTCTTGAGCAACTGGTCCGGTTCCGAAGCACCGCCATTTTCGCCGTCCAGTTCATCCTGCAACTGGCGAATCTGCTCCGAGATAAACCATTCTTTCTGTTGCTGAGCCATCTTCTGGCGTACGTTCTGCTGAACGCGAATCATCACGTTCTCGTTTTCCTGCGCCACCTGCATCAGGCTAATCAAACGATCCGCAAGAGCGTCAATCGTTTCGAGTTCCAAAAGCGCCTGCTTCTCGGAAAGCGAAATCGAGAGGAACGGGATCATCCCGTAAAACGCGTTGATGTGGCTATCCATCGTAAAGAGCGCTTCGACCATGCCATCGGCAATATTCCTGTGCATGGCGTACTCGCGGAACATGTTCAGCACATCTTCAAACTTTTCGCTCTTGTCTTCGGCCTTGATAAAATGTTCTCTCGGCGAGACCGTCACCTGCAAAAATCCGTCGCGCAAAGCAATCGAACGGAGATCCACCACGGAATCGCCTTCCAGCACGACCTTCACACAGCCATTCGGGAACGGCGTCACATTCGCCACGCGAGCCACCACGCCCACCGAGTAAAGGTCGAGCATCGGGTTATCGAGCGTTTCCTGTTCCACATTCTTCTGTGCAACCAAGATAATTTCGTTGTTATGATTCTCAGCAAATTCCAGGGCACGGAGCGACATCTCGCGGCCCACCAAAATGCGTCTAGTCGTCAGCGGAAATACAACAGCATCCCTCAGAGGGAGCAACGGATACGTTTTATTAAAGTCAAAAGCCATATACTACAAAGATAGTATTTTGAAGATGAGGGGACAAAAAAGCAGTCACCGTTTTTCGGCAACTGCTAAAATTCGCATTCGTGAAGTCGCAACGTTCAGGAATTCGCGGATCACAGCAACAACTAAGACTTTTTCTTGTTGTGCGTGAGGCCTTCCTTGACCATTTCGACAGTCACGGTAAACTTCTTTTCGCCAGAGCCCGGCATCTTGAACATCGCCTGCTGCAGCACGCGTTCCATCACGGATCTAAGCCCACGTGCACCCGTCTTGCGGGTCATCGTTTCACGGACAATTTCCTTGAGGGCATCGTCTTCGAATTCGAGCTTGATGTTGTCCATTGCGAACAAGCTCTTATACTGCTTCACAAGCGCATTCTTCGGCTTCGTCAAGATGTTGAGGAGAGCCGTCTCGTCGAGTTCTTCGAGAGCAACAGCAATCGGCAAACGACCGACAATTTCCGGGATGAGGCCAAACTTGATCAAGTCTTCCGGCTCCAGCTGCTTGAAGAGTTCGCTCAAGCTGTTTTCGCTTGCCGTGTGGATATCGGCACCAAAGCCCATGCCACCCTGGTTCACGCGCTGGGAGATAATCTTGTCCAAGGTTTCAAAGGCGCCACCGCAAATGAACAAGATGTTTCTCGTGTTCACCTGCACAAGCGGCTGTTCCGGATGCTTACGGCCACCCTTCGGCGGGACCGATGCAACCGTACCTTCCAAGAGCTTCAAAAGTCCCTGCTGCACACCTTCACCGCTCACGTCACGGGTGATGGAGGGGTTTGCAGTCTTACGAGCAATCTTATCAATTTCGTCGATAAAGATAATGCCGCGTTCAGCCTTCGCCACATCGTAATCGGCAGCCTGCAAAAGGCGCACGATAATGCTATCGACGTCTTCGCCCACGTAACCAGCTTCAGTCAAGACAGTCGCATCGGCAATCGTGAACGGCACGTCCAAAAAACGGGCCATCGTCTGCGCCAAGAGCGTCTTACCCGAACCGGTCGGGCCGACCAGGAGCAAGTTCGACTTTTCGACATCGACATCGTCCTTGGACTTGTGCGTCTGCTTGTAACGCAAGCGTTTATAATGGTTGTAAACCGCCACAGAGAGCGCCATCTTTGCACGATCCTGCCCAATGACAAAATCGTCCAGGTGCGCCTTGATTTCGGTCGGGAGCGGGAGCGGCTTTGAAGAAATTTCCTTCGCTTCCTGTTCCTGTTTCGTACGTGCCAAGTCTTCTTCAAGAATGCGGCTGCACATGCGTATGCAATCACTGCAAATATACGCACCTGCACCGGTGATCATCTTTTCGACTTGTTCTGCCGGCTTTCCGCAAAAACTGCAGCTTACAGCCGGGTGGTTCTTGCCACTACGGTACATTAAATTCCCTCTTTACGCGGCACAAAAATTTCATCAATGACGCCAAAGGCCTTAGCTTCTTCCGGGCTCATGTAAAAGTCGCGGTCCGTCTTTTCGCGGACTTCGTCGACAGGCTTTCCGGTATGCTTAGCGACAATTTCGGTAAGGGTATCCTTCGTGCGGATAATTTCCTTGGCGGTAATCTGAATATCTGTAGATTGTCCAGTAGCGGCACCCGACGGCTGGTGCAACATGATGCGGGAATGCGGGAGCGCATAGCGCTTGCCCTTCGTACCTGCAGCAAGGAGCACGGCGGCCATCGAAGCACAACTACCAATGCAGATCGTAGCGATATTCGGGCGTACGTGCTGCATGGTATCATAAATGGCAAGCCCTGCCGACACGTAACCGCCCGGGCTGTTTATATACAGCGTGATATCCTTTTCCGGATTCTCGTATTCAAGGAAAATCAACTGGGCCATGACATTGTTTGCCACTTCGTCGTTAATCGGCGTGCCCAAGAAGATAATACGTTCCTTGAGAAGTCTGGAATAGATATCGTAAGCGCGTTCACCGCGCCCGGTTGTTTCAATGACGGTAGGGATGATCATTTATTCCTCTTATTACTTTGTTTCTTCAGCTGCCGGGCGGATACCGACGATGAAGTCAGCAGCCATCTGGAAGCGAAGTTCGTCGCGCAGCTGGTTGATACGGCCAGACTGGCGGAAGTGGTTCTTCAGATTTTCGAATTCCACGTGGTAAGCGTTAGCCATCTGCTGGAGGCGTTCGTCAACGAGAGCCTGCGTCGGCTTGATCTTTTCCTGCGTAGCAACGAATTCGAGAATGCGGTGTTTCTTAATTTCGCGGATTGCTTCAGCGGAGAGTTCGTTTATCTGTTCTTCGGTCGGTTCGACAACGTCCTTTTCGCTCTGGGCATTGCGGTTGAGCGTCCACTTGATGAGGTCGTAGATGCGAGCCTTCGGCACTTCGAACGGGTTAGCTTCGATGAGCTTGTCGATAGCTTCGTTGATAGCCTTGTTCTTAGCAGCGTCCTTCTTCTGGGCAGCGAGGCTTTCAGCGAGGTTGTTTCTCAAGTCAGCTTCGTCCTTAACGCCAATCTGCTTGCAGAATTCTTCGTCCACAGTCGGCGGAACGATTTCGCGAACGTCCTTGATTTCGACGTTGAACTGGGCAGTCTTGCCGCGATAGCGTTCGTCCTTGTGGTCATCCGGATACTTGAAGTTGATTTCCTTCTTGTCACCGGCCTTAACGCCCATGAGGCCTTCATCGAATCCCGGAGAAGCGGATTCACCGAGGAGAGAGCGGAATTCCTTGTTTTCCGGAAGTTCCTGCTTTTCACCGTCGATAACAACTTCGATATAGTCACCAACAACAACGTCACCCTTCTTGGCTTCGCGGTCAACGTGTTCGTCCTTGCTCCACATCTGCATGAGGCGGTCGTATTCGGCCTGGACTTCTTCTTCGTGGACGGCTGTAGCCGGAACGGTGATGCCCGTGTCAGCGTAACCCTTGATATCGATTTCCGGATCGACTTCGACTTCCACCTTAAGTGTGATGTCATTCTGTTCGTCGTCCTTGAAATCCTGGACCATCATCTTGCCAACCGGAATGATGTTAGCCTTCTTGAGGGTTTCCTGAACGATAGAGTTCACGACTTCATCAACAGCTTCGTGACGGATGGACGGTCCGAACTGCTTCAAGATCATGGACTTCGGCACTTGACCCTGGCGGAAGCCCTTCAAGGCGACCTGCTTCTTGTACTGAGAAAGCTTCTTTTCGAACGGAACCTTGAGATCACCCTGCGGGATTGTAATTTCAAGGGTGCGCACGGTTGCGCTTGTTTCTTTGATTTCAGCGGACATATATACTCCGGTATACGGTTGTTAAAAAGGTGATAAAAAAGAACTGCGAGGGGTGGGAGTCGAACCCACACACCGAAGTACCAGATCCTAAGTCTGGCGCGTCTGCCAATTCCGCCACTCTCGCGATTTCAAGACCAAAGATACAAAAAATTGCCTAAAAACGAATCACCTTTTTTCGATGACCCCGTAAAAACGGGACGGGTAACGCTTCGGAATCATGCCCAGCTTGTTCAGTACGCGGAACGGAAGCATCAAAAGACCCAAAGGTCCCTTAAAGCAGCCGCGCAAGAGCTTGATTCCAGCCCCCGGGAACAGGTAATCGCCCATAGTAAGGCGATATTCCACGCCAAGGGAGTCAAGCATCTGCTTCATCTCGTCGTACGAGAAATGCCACAAGTGGTCGGATACCGCAATATGCGCATACGTGAGCCCGCTTTCGAACAAAGTGTTAAAATCGTTCGTACACGGGAGCGAAAACACCACGCGCTTTTTTGCAGCCCCGATGGCAGACTTCAAGAAGTCCACCGGACTCGGCACATGTTCCAAAACTTCGATCATCATGACCGTATCGGCAAGATTTACGCCTAGCGGTTCACCCGGTTCAAGCAATTTAGTCTTGAGTCCATTCTTTTCGGCAACCGCAAGCGACTTCTCGTTGATATCGGCGACAGTCGTATCAAAGCCCGCCTTCTTCACCTCAAGTGAATAGGCTCCTTCGCCACCACCGAGATCGAGCACGGTCTCCCCGCGAACTTCGCGAAGCAAGAACTCGACCAGCGGCTTGTGAGCCTCGCCCGGCTTTGCCGGCGGACCCGGAACGAAGAAAGAACTTTGACCTTGCAACTTACCCATGACTCGAAATATAGTAAACAGTTTTTAGTGATTAGTCAATAGTTCTTAGTCACTAGTTGTTAGTCTTTAGTACTAATCGACCTACAACCAATGACTATTGACCAATAACCAATAACTAAACTCTTTTTTATCTTTACCTCCATGTTTCAAGCTTTCCGCAATATAAGAATCGGTGTTTTCATCGCATTTGTAAACCTCCTTATCCAAGGAATTTCATTTTTCGTCCAGAATTTTATTGCGCGTAACCTTGGAACCGCTTCTTACGGGCATTTCGGGCTGCTCCAGACCGACTACTCCATTTTCTGCGCCATCGCCGATTTCGGCATGACAACCCTCATCCTCGCCTTTTTCGGGAACCGCGCCACAAAAGGTTCTCTTTTCAGGAGCATCCTCCAGCTACGACTTTTCTCTGCCGTGGTTGCAGCACTCCTCATGGTCGCCTTCGCGTTCACGTTCCGCTACAACCACCCAATATTCTACGGCGAACTGATTTTCACGTTCGGGCTCGTATTCCAGCACGCGTTTTTCGACTGGTACTTCATCTGCGGGAAATTCTGGAAGCGACTCTTCGTCTCGAAGCTATTGCACACGATTTCGTATTCTGCGGTCATGTTCATGACCCTTCTCTACTTCAAGATTGAACGCATCGAACTCATTGCACTTGCGATGGTGCTCGCCGCACTCCCCGCATTCTTCTACGGTGTCACACAGGCATTCCACGCGCACCTCTTAAAAATCACGCGCCGCACGTTCCGCTTTATCGTGCTCATGGTCAAAGCGGGCATTCCGTATGCCATCTCGAGCTTCGCCGCTTTCGCCTACCTCCCCATCGGGCTTTATGTCGCGGATAAATTTGCAAGCGCCGAATTCCTCGGCTGCTACAACTTCGGGCATAAAATTCTCGTGCTCTGCTCCGGCATCATGGTTCACTTCATCTCGTCGAACCTCATCACGCTCCACTCCACGCACGACAAGAACATCCACCTCAAGGACATCGCAGTATTCACGCTGTTCATCGCCGTCTGCTCCTCGCCCCTTTGGCTCTTCCCCTCGTGGATTCTCAAAATTCTCTTCTTTGCCGCCCCCTGGACCGACGCCACATTACAGACAAGCGCAAATATTTTACGGATACTTTCGTTCTCGCTCATTTTCCAGGCCGCACGCACCACGCTCATCTCCACACTCCTCAAGGAGCATGCGACACGCGCCTACGCCATCATGGTAAGCATTGGCGGAGCCTCGAACGTCATCGCTTGCGGACTCGCCGGAATGTATCTAGAAAATGCAATGATCCCGCTATTTGCACTCACAGGCGATCTTGTGATCACTGTGATCCTCTTCGGGTATTTCACCCACCACCGCAGGGTCCGCTGGTAATATCGTACGACCGCTGCTCACTGTGCAGACAAAGAAAAAGAACGACATCCACACCCAGTACATGCTCTGCTTGTAACCGGTCGTGAAGTTCCACAGGATAATCCACATCATGAACGTCGCCGTGAGCAAAAGCATAAGCGGGCTTTTAGCAACCGCCATCTTGTGATAGCTATACGTGAACAGCACGCCAAAGAAAAACGGCAACAGGAAAATCCCCGGGAGTCCAAAGTCCTTGTACGCATCCCAAAGGTACGGAATAGTATTTAAGCCCGTGTACTTTACCACGCTCTCGTTAAACGGCGTATCCCAGCCAAAGTTCGCCTGGAGCCCATCGCCAATATGCAACAGGTGCGTCACGCCAAAGAACGCGTCGATGCCGTACGTCCATTCGTGTTCGGGAACATCGCTATAACGGTTGAACGCATAATCCAAATTCCAGTAGTTGTTCGCCACGTACTTATACGGGAGAAGCGCCACTTCTTTTGCAATCTTGCTATCAGTCACATCCGAATTGCCATACTGCCCCTTGAGAGCTGCCACCGCCACAAAGAAAATGCAGACAAACACCGTCACCACCGCGAGTGAACGCCACGAGAATCGCCCGCGCAAGTAGTTGAACAAAATCATGAACATGCCAAGGCAAAGCATGTTGATACCGCGGCTCGGGTACGTCGCAAACGAAAGGAGAATCGTAAACACCACCATGAACCGCGATGCATAGCGCACCCAGCGCACCGGGTTCATCGACTTGAACGACGCTACCGCAAAAAGCCCGACCACCATTGCGCCCGAGGTAAAGAAGTCTGCGTACTTGAGCACATCGTTATCTTTTCCCGTAAGCCACTGCGACGGATTGTCCGTCAAAAGCACAAGGTTCCCGGTCACAGAAATCACGCCGAGCACGCCCACAAAGAAATAGGCGAACGCCGAAAAACTCAAGAAGAAATGACAAACCCAGTTGTACTCGCCGTGAACTTCAAGCTTTTTCTGCAACGGAGGTCCGCCAGCCGATTTCCAGGCAAAGTCCGTCACATAGCAACCGACCAAAAAGCAGAACATGCCGCCGCCCCAAACGAGCCACGTCGAATAATTGAAATCCGACATCATCGGCAAGAACTGCAAATAAGAAACACCAAGCATCACCATCTGCACCAAGAAGTACAGAGTCGACGGGCGGAAAAAATCTTCCTTGAAAATGGAGACAAGCACCAAGGCGACGATGCCAAGCGTAAACATCACGCTTGACTCTGGATGAGCAAACAACGCCTCCATCATGCCTTGACGCCCCAGAAATTACTTATGCCAGAAGCAGACTTTCTTGACGAAGAAATCCCACTCGGCAGCGGTCTTAGAGTTCGTGCGGCTTTCAGAGCGCATATACTCGACAAGGTTGCTGAGAAGTGTTGCCAAGAAGAACGAGAAGAACACCGTAAACGCAAGGATAAGTCCACGCTTCGGAGAAATCTTCTTGTCGTTTTCCCAAGGCGCTTCAAGTACATGCAGGTTCGTGAGCATCTTTGCTTCTTCCAAGCGCATCTGTTCGCTCTGCTGACGCAACACCTTGTACATCGCTTCCTGAATACGGATTTCCGCTTCGCGCCTCATGTATTCCGCATAAAGCTCCGGAGACTTCTTGAGTTCCAGAATACCGATATTGCTGTGCTTGCCCTTGAGCGTCCCGCCGAGAGCGGAGTTCACGCCCTTTGCACGTTTGGAAAGTTCCTGATAACGCTTGCTGTTTTCGCCACGGTCAAGCTTTTCAAAATTCATCTCGATGCCGACTTCCTCGCGCATCGCCTGCAATTCGCTCAAGTACTTGATTGTCGCTTCGAGCTGCACGTTCGGTTCATACACGTTGTTGCTGACCTGGAAATTGACAAAGTCTTTGATCAAGGAATCCAGCACATGTTCGCAGGAATCAAGTCTCGACTGGAAATATTCCCTGGACTGGCGGGCCTGCTTCGTCTTAAATGCGTTGAATGAGGAATCAGCCTTTTCGAGCATGAAGTTTAAAACTTCAACTGCAAGTTTTGCGTCCGTATCCTTGTAATAGAGGGAAAGCATGTCTTCCTTGTTCATCTCGAGCCCGAAGTTCTTGCGGAACTCCTTCAGCAAGTCGGCATGGAACTTTCCCTTGAACTCGTAATGCCTGGCAAGGTCAAACTTTTCAATCACCATGTTGTGCAGTTCCCAGGAATTGAAAATCGTCCACACGGCATTCACATCCTCGTTGTCCATAGTGATACCGAGCAACGAGCTCATACCCGAACCACCCATGAGTCCGCTAAGCGCACCCGCCATAGGCTGCGTCGATGCAGGCGGAGTGACAACCGCAGCAGCGGCAAACTTGGGCTTAATGACCCACATGACCATTACAAAAGCGACAATCGTCGAGATAAGGACCATTGCCACAACAAACTTGAAATGTTTCAAGTCATTATTCAGAATCCGCAAGCAGATTTCAACAAAACCGATAGACTCTTGCTTTTCCATAAATTACTTGTAGTTGACGTAAATGATGAACGCAGACGAAATCACACTCAAAAGTGATGCCATGAACAAGGTGAAATCCTTGAACGATTCGTAATGGTTCTTGGGAATTTCAATGACGTCGCCCGGCAAAATCGGGTCCGTCGCCACGTTGATAGAAATCGCTTCCGGCTTTGCACCGCGCCAGACCTTCGCCTGGGTCCAGGAACCCGTAATCGTATTCACGCCACCCGAAGAGATATAGTCAATGGCATGCCATGTCGGATTGTAAGTGTAACGGCCGATATAGTTTACGGCACCGCCAAGGTACACGAACAGTTCCTTGATAAAGAATTCCACTTCCGTATTCGGCTCGACAGTCGTCGTCTTCATTTCGCCAAGCGAAATCCAGCGGGGTTCCTTGTCCGGTTCGCGAATGCATACAGACTTATAGCCCTGGTTGTGCATCCTATCAGCACCAGCAAGCTCAAAGTAATCCTGGAGAGTCCTATCCGAACGGTAAGCGACCGTCGTTCTATACCCCGGGAAAACCAGGGAAACGTTATCGCCCATCGGGACAAACGGCACATAAATCTTGTCTCCCTGCTGTAGCAGAATATCGTTTTCAAAATTGCCGTTCTTCGCCATGTCATTGAAGTTCACGTGGATGGTATCCTTACCGCGAATAATCTGGACATCTTCCTTATTGGCGTTCGGGAGAAGCCCGCCAACCGCACGGATAAACATCGAAAGCCTGTTCTGCGGGTCAATCACATGCTGTCCGACCGCAGGAATTGCACCCATGGCGTTCACGCGGAACCTCTTCATGGCTGCAAGTTGCACAAAGCAGTATTCACGCTTGTAACGCCTGGAAACAAGGTCGAGAATCAGCCTCTGCGCCTCAGCCAAAGTCTTGCCGTTCACATTCACGACACCACACTCTTCGACAGCCACGCCGCCGTCCGGATACACCTGGATAGAGAGGTACTTGTCTTCGAGCATCAAGTCCAGAAAGTCGCCCGGACCGAGCACGTAATTGGAATCCACAGCCATTTCGGCATACATCGGCGTAAGCGATGCGGCGCCACGCGTAGACGTACCTTCGCCGAGAACTAGACCCTTAGACGCAGAATTGCCAAACATCGAATCCGAAGCAAAGGCACAAACGCACGCCAATAAAAGACAGACAATAAAAGATCGCATAATACTTTTCTACAGTTGAGAAAAAGACTGACAAGTTACCTAATTATACAAAAAATCAAAATGCAAAAAAGGCGCGGCATATAAGCCGTGCCTTTTTTAAAGACCGTTTTTGATCTTAGTTAGCGGACTTGCCTTCGCCTTCGACCATGTCAACAGCAGCGTCAGCCTTGGCAGGTTCAGCAGCCTTCTTAGCCTTAGCAACGATTTCGTCTTCGACGAGACCGATCAAAGCCATTTCAGCAGCGTCGCCGGCGCGGTTCGGGCCGAGCTTCAGCACGCGAGTGTAACCGCCGTTGCGGTTAGCATAACGCGGACCGATCGTGTTGAACAAATCCTGGAGAACCTTCGGGTCCATCACGAAGCGAGCTGCTTCACGACGTGCAGAAAGGTCACCCTTCTTTGCGTAGGTAATCATGCGTTCTACACAGCTGCGCACAAGCTTAGCCTTGTGGAGAGTGGTACGCACATAGCGCTTGTTCTGATCCGTTTCCATGCCCTTCTCGAGAATAGAAGTCGTGAGGGCGCGGAGGATGGCACGCTTGTGTTGGGCGTTAACACCCAGTTTCTTGTTTTTTACACCGTGTCTCATGTTTAATCCTTCAAGTAATCATCGACGTCCATGCCAAAAGAAAGGCCCATCGACGTCAACACCTCGTTAAGTTCAACCAAGGACTTCCTACCGAAGTTCTTGTATTTGAGCATATCGTTTTCCTTGTTGCGAACAAGCTCGCCAATGGTATGGATGTTTGCCATACGGAGGCAGTTGCTGGAGCGAACGGAAAGTTCCAGATCGTCCACGCGCATACGGAGGAGGTTAGCGATACGCTGACGTTCTTCATCCATTTCGAGTTCTTCAGGAGATTCGAGATCGCCTTCGAAGTTGATGAAGATTTCCAAGTGATCCACAAGAAGCTTTGCAGCGTATGCAAGAGCGTCTTCCGGGTCAATGGAACCGTCTGTTGTAATTTCAAGTTCCAGACGGTTGTAGTCCGTCTTCTGACCAACGCGGGTATCGCTGATGTGCATTGCGACTTTCTGAACCGGGTTGAAGTTCGCATCCATGGCGATAACGCCAATCGGAGCGTCCTTGTCCTTGAGTTCGTCGGCAACAACATAACCACGACCGCAGGAGATCTTCACGTCCATCGACAAAGAAGCGTTGCCGTTCAATGTCGCAATGTGAACATCCGGAGTCAGGATAGTGACATTTGGATTGTCCATAAAGTCCTTGGCCGTGACTTCGCCATCACCGGACATGTCCAAGTGAAGGGTTTCATCATGATCAGACAGGAGCTTTACACGGATGCTCTTGAGGTTGAGGATAATGTCAGTGACATCTTCCTTAACACCCGGAATCGTCGAAAATTCCTTGTCAACGCCTTCGATTTTCACGGAGACAATAGCCGCACCCTGCAGAGAGGAGAGGAGCACGCGACGGAGAGCGTTACCGAGGGTAATACCCCAGCCACGTTCCAAGGCTTCTACGACAAACTTGGCGTAGCGGCCATCTTCGCCGGTTTCCACTTTCTGGAAGCTGCGCGGCATCTGAAGTGATTTCCACATCATTGGCGATACCTCTTTGGATTAAATTCTTCTCTTCTTTTTAGGACGGCAACCATTGTGCGGAATGCCCGTCACGTCTCGAATAGAGAGAACTTCGAGGCCCGCATTCTTGAGAGCGCGGACGGCAGATTCACGACCGCCACCAGCACCCTTAACGCGAACGTCCACCTTGCGCATGCCGAGATCGAATGCCTTGTGGGCAGCGGTTTCAGCGGCGAGCTGGGCAGCAAACGGCGTGCTCTTGCGGGAGCCCTTGAAACCGGAGTTACCCGGAGAACCCCAAGCGACAACGTTGCCACGAGCGTCGGTGATAGAAACGATTGTATTGTTGAAGGAAGCGAACACGCAGGCGATACCCTGGATGTCAATGCGCTTCTTGCCCTTCTTGATCTTGACTTCTTCAGCAGCAGCCGGAGCTTCAGCAGCGGCAGCAGCAGTTTCCTTGATTTCTTCTTCAGCCACGATGATACTCCTTACTTCTTCTTGTTAGCCACAGTCTTCTTGGGGCCCTTACGTGTGCGGGCGTTGGTGCGGGAACGCTGACCGCGGACCGGGAGGCCCTTGCGGTGGCGGATGCCGCGATAGCAGCCAATGTCCTGCAAACGCTTGATGTTCAAGGTAACTTCTGCGCGGAGCTGACCTTCCACAGAGTATTCATCTTCCAAAAGATGACGAATCTTACCTTGTTCTTCTTCAGTCAGGTCGTCACACTTCTTGTTCTTGTCAATGCCCAACTGAGCACAGACCTTGTTAGCGGTGAACAGACCGACACCATAGATTGCCGTCAGACCGTATTCAACAGTCTTGTTTTTCGGTAAATCGACACCAGCGATACGTGCCATACGATCTCCTTATCCCTGCTTCTGCTTGTGACGGGGGTTCTTCGAACAGATGATGCGCAATACACCCTTACGACGGATGATCTTGCAGTTTTCACATCTGGGTTTGATGGAGGCTTTGATTTTCATAGGTTTGACCTTCTTTTGTAATACCTATTACTTGTAACGGTAAGTAATTCGCCCGCGATTTAAATCGTACGGGGAAATCTCGACCAACACTTTGTCGTCCGGCAAAATTCTGATAAAATGCCGGCGCATTTTTCCTGAAACATGTGCCAGGATCTCATGACCATTTCCGAGTTGAACACGGAAGAAAGCGTTGGGAAGAGCTTCCAACACAACGCCTTCTACTTGTATACCTTCTTCTTTAGCCACTAGGATGCCATCCTGCCGCGAATGCGGCCACGTTTCAAGAAACCTTCATAATTTTTGGTATGCAACTGGGCTTCGAGCTGACGAAGAGTATCCAGAGCAACACCCACCACGATAAGTACCGAGGTACCCCCAATATAGAAACTCATATTGAGAGCGTCTTTCATGTGCAGGGGAACAACGCTGATTAAAGCGAGGTAAAGAGACCCAGGCAATGAAATTCTGGTCAAAACGTGGTCAATGTATTCTGCTGTCTGCTTACCCGGACGGACTCCCGGAATAAACCCACCACTTCTCTTGAGGTTTTCGGCAATGTCGTTCGGGTTGTACTGGATTGCCGTGTAGAAGAAGGTGAAGAATATGATGAGGAGGGCATCTACTACGCTGTAGGAGATGTGACCCGGAATAAATGCAGAAGCAAAAGCCTGCATCGCAGATACGTTCGGGAACCAAGATGCAACCATGGCCGGAATGAACATGATGCAAGATGCGAAGATCACGGGAATCACGTTAGCGGTGTTCACCTTGAAAGGCAAATAGCTAGCCTGACCACCCAAGACCTTGTTTCCGACGGTCCTGCGAGGACTTTGGAGTGGAATGCGACGGGTCGCCTGCTCGACGAAAACGATAAATCCGACAATGACAACTACCAGCGCCAAGATAAAGACCTCGATCGCAAGCGGCTGGATGCCTTCATTAAACATTTCGAATTCAGCCATGATGGCCCGCGGAAGGCCACCGACGATACCGGCGAAAATGATAAGAGAAATACCGTTACCCACACCGTGCGAGGTAATCTGCTCGCCAACGTACATCAAAAAGATTGTACCTACGGTGAAGGTTAACGTTGCAAGGAGACGAAAGCCGAGGTTACCGAGACCGGACGAGAAATTGTCGGAAAGGACCGAAATGCCCGTACCGGCGGCCGTCGTCACCTTGAGGTTAGAAAGCCACATAGAAATACCCCATCCCTGCAAGGCGGAAAGGACCACCGTGAAGTATCGGGTATACTGGTTCAGCTTAGCGCGACCTTCCTGACCCTCTTTCTGGAGCATCTGGATGGCGGGAATAACCGAGCCCATCAACTGGAGGATGATGCTTGCGCTGATGTACGGCATGATACCGAGGGCAAATACAGTTGCTTTCGCAAATGCACCGCCGGTAAACGAATCGTACAGGCCGAACAAGTTATTCGAATTTTTGAAGTATTCTGCGAGGACCGCAGCGTTAACTCCGGGGATGGTGATGTGTGCGCCAATGCGATAGACAATCAAAAGACCAAGCGTAAAAAGGATCTTTTTACGCAGGTCTTCAATCTTAAAAGCATTTACGAACGCATCGATGGCTTTCTTGAGTGCTTCCATTAGATGATCTCAACTTTGCCGCCAGCAGCTTCAATGGCAGCCTTTGCCTTTTCGCTGATAGCGTTAACCTTTACGTTGATAGCCTTGTCGATAGAACCAAAAGCGAGGACCTTGACCGGCAGTTCGACGTTCTTGATGAAGCCCTGGTCGAAGAGGACCTTGGCATCGAAATCAGTAACGCTGACACCAGCGAGGCGCTTCAGGTTCACGATCTGGAATTCAACACCAGCGTGCTTGAAGCCGCGCTTCGGGATACGACGGTGAATCGGCATCTGGCCGCCTTCGAAAGCGACGCGACCGGCCTTAGCGCTCTTACGAGCACCAGCACCCTTCTGACCACGACCGGCAGTCGTGCCCCAGCCAGAGCCCGGACCACGACCAATGCGCTTGCGGCTCTTGCCCTTGGCAGCCTTGCCAGGATTGAGAGTATTGAGTTCCATCTTAGATCTCCTCGACCTTGACCATGTCCTTCACGGCATTGATCATGCCAGCAATGGACGGAGTCAGATTGTGTTCAACAGTTTGTCCGATCTTGCGGAGGCCGAGTGCAGCCACGTTAGCGCGGTGCACCGGAAGGCGACGGACGATACCCTTGATCAAAGTAATACGAACTTTCTTCATTAGGTATTACTCCTTAGGCTTCAAAACCACGCAACTTGGCGCAGTCCTGTTTGTTCTTCTGAGAAAGCAGGCCTTCCAAGCAAGCGCTGACGACAGTGCTCGGATTGGAGGAACCGTGAATCTTCGTGAGGATGTTGCGGACACCGGCGAGTTCGAGAACTGCACGGGCAGCAGCACCGGCGATAACACCAGTACCCGGAGCAGCCGGCATGAGGAGGATGCGGGTAGAACCGCTCTTCACTTCGATGTCGTGCGGGATGGTGCCATCGAGGAGCTGGACTTCCACGATGTTTCTCTGGGCAGCTTCGGTACCCTTACGGATAGCTTCGGAAACTTCCTTAGCCTTGCCGAGACCGACACCGACCTTGCCGTTCTTGTTGCCGACGACAACGAGAGCGGAGAAGGACATGCGACGGCCGCCCTTGACGGTCTTAGCGCAACGGTTGATGTGTACAACCTTGTCTTCAAATTCAGAAACTTGAGCTTCGCGTTCCAAAGTGTACCTCACTAGAATTTGAGTCCGCCTTCACGAGCTCCCTCAGCGAGAGCCTGAACGCGACCGTGATAGATGTAACCGCCGCGGTCGAAGACCACGGATTCAATGCCCTTGGACTTGGCGAGTTCAGCAATCTGGAGACCGAGCTGCTTAGCCTGTTCGGTCTTCGTCATTTCACCAAACTTACCCTGGAATTCCTTGGAAGCTGTGGTGACCTGAGCGACAGACTTGTTGTTTTCGTCATCAAAGATCTGGGCAATCATGTGAGACAAGGAACGGCGAACAGCCAAACGAGGGCATTCTGCAGTTCCGACAACAGACTTGCGTACGCGTTCGTGGCGTGCGATTCTGGACTGGATTCTTTTTTTAGCAATTGCAGTCATAGTTTACCCTTATTTACCTGTCTTCTTACCCTGCTTGCGACGCACAATTTCGCCAGCGTACTTGATGCCCTTGCCCTTATACGGTTCAGGCTTACGGTACTTGCGAATTTCTGCGGCAGCCTGGCCAACCTTCTGCTTGTCGATGCCGGAGATCGTAATCTTCAGCGGATCAACAGCCTTCAGTTCAACGCCTTCCGGAGCCTTGAAGATCACCGGATGAGAGAAGCCGAGAACCAAGTTGAGGTCCTTGCCCTTCTGTTCTACGCGGTAGCCAACGCCAACGATTTCGAGAGTCTTCTGGAAACCCTTGGTCACGCCTTCGACCATGTTATTGACGAGAGCGCGAGTGGTGCCGTGCATAGCGCGGGTGAACTTTTCATCATTCGGGCGGGTGAAGGAGAGCTTGTCGCCATCGAGCTTGATGGAGATGAGTTCGTGAACTGTCGTTTCGAGCTTGCCCTTCGGGCCTTCGACCTTGATGTTCTGACCGTTGACGTTAACCTTAACGCCAGCCGGGATAGTGATAATAGCTTTACCGATACGGGACATCTTTACCATACCTTTGCGATGACTTCGCCACCCACCTTGAGTTCGCGGGCTTCGTGGTCAGTCATGACACCTTTAGATGTGGAGATGATAGCATAGCCGAGGCCGTTGCGAACGCGCGGAAGCTTGGCCACGTCAACGTAGTGACGGAGACCCGGCGTAGAAACGCGCTGGAGGCCCTGGATAGCGGATTCGCCCTTCGTGTAACGGAGGAGGACCTTGAGGATGCCCTGCTTACCGTCATCGACGACGACGAACTTCTTAATGAAACCTTTTTCCTGCAACACACGTGCAATATCACGCTTAAGATTGCTGGCAGGAATGTCCACCACGGGGAGCTTTGCCGTAGAGGCATTGCGGATACGGGTGAGCATATCGGCGATAGTATCTGTCATTGCCATTTTATACTCTCCTTACCAAGACGACTTTGTGATACCGGGGATTTCGCCGGCGAGTGCCATTTCGCGGAAGCAAATACGGCAAAGGCCAAAGCGGCGCATAAAGGCGTGCGGCCTACCGCAACGCTTGCAACGGTTGTACCCACGAACGGTATACTTCGGAGTACGCTTGCATTTTTCAATCATTCTTCTGCTTGCCATGGTATTACCTTACTTCCTGAAGGGGAGTCCAAGTTCTTCGAGGAGGGCACGGCCTTCGTCGTCCGTCTTAGCGGAGGTGACGAAAGAGATGTCCATACCGAAGGTACGGGAAATCTTGTCAATGTCGATTTCAACAAAGATCGTCTGTTCCTTGATGCCGAGGGTGAAGTTACCCATGCCATCAAAGCCACGGCGTGCGAGACCACGGAAGTCACGGACACGCGGAAGGTCGATGTTGATGAAACGATAGAGGAAGTCCCACATGTTGTCGCCATGAAGTGTGACCTTAGCACCGATGCCGATACCTTCACGGAGGTGGAAGTTAGCGACAGCCTTCTTAGCGTTAGTGACAATAGCCTTCTGACCGGTGATAGCAGTGAGAGTGTCAGCAGCTTCGTCGAGAATCTTGCGGTTCTGGGAAGCAGCGCCCACGCCCATGTTGAGTACGATCTTTTCGAGACGCGGAATCTGCATCACGTTCTTGTAGGCAAACTTTTGCTGCAAGGCCGGAACGACCTTTTCGAGATAGAATTGCTTCATCTGGTTCATTGCGTTACCTTACACAGCCTTTCCAGTCTTGACACTGGTACGAACGCCCTTCTTACCCTTTTCGCGAACGATGCGGGTACGAACGGGAGTGTTGCCTTCGAGAAGCATCACGTTGGAAATGTCGATCGGCAATTCCTTTTCAACGATGCCACCAGTCTGATTGGTCTGAGACGGCTTTTCGTGACGCTTGCAGACGTTGACGCCAGAAACAGTCACCTTGCCATCCTTGACACTGATCACGGTGCCGGTCTTGCCCTTGTTGGCACCGGAAATCACCTTGACGTTATCATTCTTCTTGATGTTAGCCATTACAGAACCTCAGGTGCGAGGGAGATGATCTTCATGTATTTCTTGTCGCGGAGCTCACGAGCCACCGGTCCAAAAATACGGGTTCCACGCGGTTCGCCATCCTTGTTGATGAGAACCACTGCGTTGTCGGAGAAACGAATGAACGTTCCATCCGGACGTGCGATTTCTTTAGCTGTGCGGACGACGACGGCGTCGGCCACGGAACCCTTCTTCACCTTGCTCTGGGGGATAGCGTCCTTAACGGCTACCTTGATGACATCACCGATGCTAGCATAGCGACGGTTTGTGCCACCCAAAACACGGATGCAGGCGACTTCCTTGGCACCACTGTTATCGGCCACGACGAGTCTGGTTTCTTCTTGAATCATATTCGCCTTACTCCAGGAGTTTACTTCTTCTTTTCCACAATGCGGACGAGGCGCCAGCGCTTCGTTGCAGAGAGGGGACGAGTTTCCATGATTTCGACCAAGTCGCCTTCTTCGGCTTCATTCTTTTCATCGTGAGCCTTGAGCTTGCTGGTCGTAGTCATGATCTTGTTGTACATCGGGTGACGCTTGCGGTTTTCGACCACAACCGTAATCGTCTTGTCCATCTTGTCGGAGGAGACGATACCCTGCTTGACTTTACGAAGGTTTCTTTCCATTTCCTGCTCCTGCCGGCTTATGCCTTGGCCTTTTCGCTGAGGATGGTCTTGATTCTGGCGATGTCCTTGCGGGCAGCTTGAATCACAGAGGGTTTTTCCAAATTACCGAGCTTCGCAGTCATGCGGTAATTGAACAAATCGAGATTCAACTGAGCCAGTTTTTCCTTGAGCTGGTCAACGCCCAGTTCTTTCAATTCACGTGCTTTCATTAGATCTCCGATTCTTCGATGATTTTGCACTTAAGGGGGAGCTTCTGAATTGCGACATGGAGAGCTTCCATGGCAAGTTCACGTTCAACACCACCCATTTCAAAAAGGATGCGACCCGGGAGGATTACGGCTGCCCAGAATTCGACTGCGCCCTTACCCTTACCCATACGGGCTTCTGCAGGGTGACGGGTAATCGGCTTATCGGGGAAGACGCGAATCCACACGCGACCACCACGCTTGATCTTACGAGTCATGGCGATACGAGCAGCTTCGATCTGGCGAGCGGTGAGCCAGCACTTTTCAAGAGCCTGGATACCGAATTCGCCAAAGGCGATATAGTTGCCACGAGAGGCGACGCCCTTCATGCGCCCTTTCATTTGCTTACGATGCAATGTTCTTTTCGGACTCAGCATAATTACTTCTCTCTCTTGTTGTCGTTCATGACGTCCTTACCGATCTTTTCACCGTGCATGATCCACACCTTGATACCGATGGCACCATAAACGGTCTTAGCGATGGCAGTTGCGTAGTCGATGTCAGCACGAAGAGTGTGCAGAGGCACGCGGCCTTCAGCATACTTTTCAACGCGGGCAATTTCGGCACCACCGAGGCGGCCACCGCACTGCACCTTGATACCTTCCACACCCATGCGCATAGCGGACTGGATAGCACGCTTCATGGCACGGCGGAAAGAAATACGCTTTTCGAGCTGGCGAGCAATGTTTTCAGCCACGAGCTTGGCATCAGTTTCCGGACGCTTGATTTCGTGGACTGCAATATAGATTTCTTTACCGGTGAGGAACTGGAGTTCGCCCTTCAAACGTTCCAATTCTTCGCCCTTTTTACCGATAACGATACCCGGGCGAGCGGTATAGAGGTTAACGTTCACCTTCTTGACGGTACGTTCGATGCCGACCTTGGAGAGGGAGGCATGTTCGAAACGCTTCATCAAGTAGCGACGGAGCACGATATCTTCATAGAGAAGATCGGCAAACTTGTCTTCGGCATACCACTTGGATTCCCAACCGCGGATAACGCCAAGACGAAGACCATTAGGATGAGTTTTGTGACCCATTGTTAATTCTCCTTGTCTGCGACAACGACGGTGATGTGGGAGAGCGGCTTTTCGATACGGAAAGCACGGCCCTGGGAACGCGGGTGAATGCGCTTCATGATCGTACCACCATCAGCGGTGATGGTCTTGATCACGATTTCTTCGGCGGAAACCGGAGCGGCGGACTTCTGCTTCAAGTTAGCGACAGCGGACTTGAGAGCATTTTCAACCAGCGGAGCACCCTTGGTCTGCGTACGGAGGATGGAGAGCATCGCGAAGGCTTCGCTGACGGACTTGCCACGAACGAGGTCGACTACGCGACGGAGCTTGCGAACGCCGTAACGGACGTTTTTAACTTTAGCAACAGCTTGCATTATTTCTTGCCTCCAGCAGTTTCAGTCTTGCGGTGACCGCGGAAAGTACGGGTCATGGAGAATTCGCCGAGCTTATGGCCAACCATGTTTTCGGTGACATAAACCGGAAGGAACTGCTTGCCGTTATAGACGGAGAACGTGAGTCCGACCATATCCGGGACGATTGTGGAACGACGGGACCAGGTCTTGATAGCCTGTTTCTTGTCGGAACCGGCCATCGCCTGGGCCTTGCTGAGAACGTGGGAATCCACGAACGCACCTTTCTTAAGGGATCTAGACATGAATTAGGCCCTCTTCTGACGATGACGTACGATGAACTTATCAGTACGCTTGTTGTTACGAGTTTTTGCACCCTTAGAGTTCTTACCCCAAGGAGAGCACGGATGACGACCACCAGAGGTACGACCTTCACCACCACCAAGGGGGTGATCGACCGGGTTCATAACGACACCACGGACGGCCGGGCGCTTGCCGAGCCAGCGAGAGCGGCCTGCAGAACCCGAGGATTCATTCATGTGATCGATATTGGAAACCTGGCCAACGGTAGCGAGGCAGTCTTCCGGGATGTAGCGGACTTCGCCACTCGGAAGCTTGACCTGGCAGAGCTTGCCGTCCTTGGCAACCAGTTCTGCACCGGCACCAGCGGAACGAGCAATCTGGGCACCCTT
This sequence comes from Fibrobacter sp. UWB7, assembly GCF_900142945.1. NCBI lineage: Bacteria > Pseudomonadati > Fibrobacterota > Fibrobacteria > Fibrobacterales > Fibrobacteraceae > Fibrobacter > Fibrobacter sp. UWB7. The sequence continues at coordinate 2,879 of NZ_FRCO01000006.1, read as the reverse complement.
GCCCGGCTTCATTTCGATGTTGTGGATAATGGTGTTGAGCGGAATGTCGCGGAGAGGAATTGCGTTACCTACGCGGAATTCAGCACCTTCACCAGCGTTCAGCACATCGCCAACCTTGATTTCGGCCGGAGCGATGATGTATGCGCGCTTGCCGTTTTCGTACTTGACGAGAGCGATGCGAGCGGTACGGTTCGGATCGTATTCAATCGTTTCGACAGTGCAGGAGAGACCGGCAAACTGACGCTTGAAGTCAATGATACGATACAGTTTCTTGTGACCACCACCACGACGACGGGAGGTAATTTCACCAGCATTGTTACGGCCGGAGCTACGCTTGATACCTTCGGTAAGCGGCTTGTACGGCTTTACAGCAGAGAGTTCCTTGCGGTCACCAATCTGCTTGTAACGCAGTGTCGGGGTAATCGGGCGATAAGATTTCAGACCCATGGTTATACTCCTTCAAACTCGGCAATCTTTTGCCCGGCCTTCAATGTGATGTAGGCCTTCTTCCAGTTCGGTTTCTTGCCAGCGACCATGCGGACGCGCTTGATCTTGCCGCGGTTGATCAAAGTGTTGACCTTAGCGACCTTGACTTCAAAGCGCTTTTCGATAGCGGCCTTGATGTCTTCCTTAGAAGCGTCCATGGCGACCTTGAACACGTACTTGTGCACGTCGTTACGCTTGTTCACCATGTTCTTCATGGTTTCTTCGGTAACGTGCGGAGCAACGAGGATTTCGCGAATTTCTTTCATTAGCGGCCTCCTTCAAGTTCTGCGAGAGCAGCCTGAGAGATGACAACGTTATTTGCACGAACAACATCGTAAGTGTTGACGTCAGCTACGCGAGCGCAGCGGCACCAAGGAATGTTGTTAGAGGAAAGATAGAGGTTCTGATCCTTTTCGCTAACGATGAAGAGAACGTTGCGCTGTTCGATGCCGGACTTGGCGAGAACAGAGAGGAGATCCTTGGTCTTCGGAGCGCTGAAGCTGAGAGCTTCGAACACGGAGACCTTGCCTTCGCTAGCCTTGTTGGCGAGAGCGGAGTAGAAAGCGATCTTCTTGACCTTCTTGTTCACCTTTTCGAAGTAGTCATGAGACTTCGGACCGTGTGCCTTAGCACCACGAACCCAAACTGCAGAGGTGTTCTGACCGGAACGAGCGCGGCCGGTACCCTTCTGCTTCCACGGCTTCTGGCCACCGCCACTGACTTCGCCCTTGGACTTAGTCTGAGCAGTACCCTGACGATTGTTGTTCAGGATAGCCTTGATGTGGAGGTACATGCAGACCTTGTTGACTTCCTGGTCGAAGAGAGCCGGGAGCTGGATATCATTCTTAAAATCGCCAGTAGCGGCGAAAAGCTTTGCACTAGCCATTAGTCTTTCCTCACCACGATGATGCTGTTCTTCGGGCCCGGGACAGCGCCACGGACGAAGATCAGGTTGCGGTCGCCATCAACTTTGACGACCTGGAGGTGCTTCACGGTCACTTTCTTGTTGCCGTATTGACCAGCCATACGCTTACCCGGGAAAACACGACCCGGATAGGAGTGAGCGGACGTACCACCCGGTTCGCGCATATTGTGCGTACCATGGGAACGAGGACCGCTATGGAAACCGTGGCGCTTGATAGTGCCAGAGAAACCATGACCCTTGGAGATGCCAGAGACGTTCACAGTCTTTGCATCAGCGAAGTCGGCAGCGCCGAATTCCTTGCCAACCGGCCAGGATTCGAGATCAGCGACATCAAATTCAGCGAGGTGTTCACGAACAGCCACGTCAGCCTTCTTGAAATGGCCGACTTCTGCCTTATTGGCGCGCTGTTCCTTCTTGAGACCAAAGCCGATCTGGACAGCAGTGTAGCCGTCCTTCTCTTCTGTCTTATGGCAAACGACCACGCACGGACCGGCTTCGAGAACCGTGACAGGGACGCATTCGCCCTGTTCCGTGAACACTTGGGTCATTCCCAATTTCTTTGCGAGAATACCGTTCATTGTTATTAGACCTTAATTTCGACTTCAACGCCTGCCGGCAAGTCAAGTTTCATGAGGGAATCTACAGTTTGCGGCGTAGCATCAAGGATGTCGATAAGACGCTTGTGCGTACGGGATTCGAACTGTTCACGAGAAGTCTTGTCAATATGCGGAGAGCGGAGCACCGTATACTTCTGGATCTTCGTCGGGAGAGGGATGGGGCCTGCAATACGAGCCCCAGTGTTCTTAGCTGTATTCACGATATCTTGAGCAGAGCGGTCGATCATACGATGATCGAAGCTCTTCAAGCGAATACGGATGCGTTCACCAGCCATGATTATTCCTTACTTGATGATTTCGGTAACAGAGCCAGCACCAACAGTACGTCCACCTTCGCGGATAGCGAAGCGGAGCTGCTTTTCCATGGCGATCGGAGCGATGAGGTTCACGTGGATCGTGACGGTATCACCCGGGGTAACCATTTCGACGCCTTCCGGGAGCTGAATCGTGCCGGTAACGTCGGTGGTGCGGAAGTAGAACTGAGGACGGTAGCCGTTCATGAACGGCGTGTGGCGGCCACCTTCGTCCTTAGTGAGAACGTAGATTTCAGCCTTGAATTCGGTGTGCGGAGTGACAGACTTCGGAGCGGCGAGAACCATGCCACGGACGATGTCCTTCTTTTCAGCGCCACGGAGGAGGAGACCAACGTTGTCACCTGCCTGAGCGTCGTCGAGAAGCTTGCGGAACATTTCAACACCGGTGATGACGTATTCGGTGGTTTCACCGAGACCGATACGTTCAACCTTGTCGTTCAAGCGAACGACACCGCGTTCGATACGGCCAGTAGCGACAGTGCCGCGGCCAGTAATCGTGAACACGTCTTCGATCGGCATGAGGAACGGCTTGTCGGT
>NZ_FRCO01000009.1:0-73847 GCF_900142945.1 Fibrobacter sp. UWB7 | reverse complement strand
GGGCCGTCAGTAGCAGCAACGACGAGGATAGCGCCGTCCATCTGAGCAGCACCAGTCACCATGTTCTTCACATAGTCAGCATGCCCCGGGCAGTCGACGTGTGCGTAGTGGCGATTTGCAGTGGTGTATTCCACGTGGGAGGTGTTGATCGTGATACCACGAGCCTTTTCTTCCGGAGCGTTGTCGATTTCGTCGAAACGCTTTGCAGCGGCAAGACCCTTAGCAGCAAGGGTGGTGCAGATTGCAGCGGTCAAAGTGGTTTTACCGTGGTCAACGTGGCCGATGGTGCCAATGTTGCAGTGCGGCTTGCTTCTGTCAAAATGTTCTTTTGCCATTTTTTCCTCTTCTTCAGCAGAAGGTTTATCGCTTCAAGTTCAAGAGAACTACACGAGTTCTCCGTATTTTCGCAAAGCATAGGAAGCGGTACTCTGCGAAATTGGAACACAAATTTAATAAATGCTAGGTAATTTGCAAGTATTTTTCTTTTGAAATTGCGCTAAAAATGCGGATTTTCGGACTTATCCACAATTTTTCGGGGTGTTTCCGGAGCGTTGAAAACCCGCTCATTTCCTAGGATAAAAATGCCCTTTTTCGCTTAATTTTCAAAGGTATAGCAATTTATATCAACGATAAAACCAAGTTTCTAACATCTTATCAACATTATTTATAAACCCACCAAAATCGATTTCACAAGGGCATACATTAAAAGTAAAAAGATTTTTACATTTGAAAATTTTACAAAGTTTTACCTTTCCAGACTTCCCAAACCATTGACTTTCAATATTTTGAGATTTCCCGTCCCTTTCAAAATAACAGAATTCGCGTCTCCAAAATCATCCCTATCGACCACCGACAAACTACCAACAACCACTAACGAATGACCAACGGCTAAAGACCAATTACCAAATTCCGAATTGTTTTATATCACGATTATCACGTGAAAAGATTTTTTACAAGACATTATATATAATATTGCTATCTTTAAACAAAGGTGTTTGGGGATAATTTCGAGGAACTTCTATGAAATACCCCCTTTTGAGACCCCTGCTTGCGCTTGGGGCACTCGTTTTGGCTTGTTCGTGTTCAGACAAATCGCCCAGCAGCGGCGATTCTTCCGTTATACCTTGTGAAGACGCCTTGTATATGCCTTCTAAAGGCTACCTGATTTATACCAAGGACAACAAGGTCACTGATCTTTCTGGCAACCAGATTGGAAAAGCCGTTGGTGTCACAACTAATGTTATTGTCCTCAAGGACATGGCTGGTCTAAACCTACTCGGAGACCAACAAACCCTGAACATCAATGACCATAGCATCGTAACGCAGCTTATCGGCGACCCGGCAAACTGCAACGTGGGCAAATCCGGTTCCCAGATTTCCACTTGCGAAGACGCCCGCCTGTTGACCGCAGACAAGAACTACCTCATCTACGCTGACGGCTCAGTGACTGACGAAGCAGGCAATCCAATCGGCACGCTCTCCCCCATCCTGGGCACGACGCTTTTTAACATGGTGGATTTGTCCGGTACACCGATCATGAATAACATCGATCTCAACCTGTACCAGCAAATTATCCCTGGCGATGGAATCCGCTATAAGATTACGGAACCCGCCTACCACTGGAAAGACGAGAAAGGCAATTACGTCATCTATAATAGCACGGTTGTCACCAATCCGTCAGGAAAAGCAGTCGGTGTTATCGATTTCTCCACAGGCATCATCTTCAATCTCGAAAGGACTGCGCCGCTTACCGTGGTTGACATCGCAGTGCTGATGCAACCTAAGTCCATCCTGCAGTTGAATTCCAAGTGCGTGGACTATGACGCTCCTGTCGTTTCTTCTTCAAGCGCATACGTACCTCCTGTAAACAGCAGCTCCTCGACATACGTCCCGCCTACCCCGAATAGCAGTAGCGCCACCCCGAAGAGCAGCTCCTCCAAGCCAAAGAGCAGCAGTTCTGCACCTCCTCCGAGCAGCAGCTCTGCCGTAGTCACGAACAAGTGCCCGACAATCAAGACTAAGAGTGGCGGCAAGACAGGCTCCGGCTGGGCAACCCGTTATTGGGACTGCTGCAAGCCCCACTGCTCCTGGCCAGAACACGCACATGGCAACTATTCCAAGCAGTGCACTAACAAGGGACAGAACGAAAGCTCCGACTGGAGCGGCGGAAGCGTTTGTAGCGGTGGCGGCCTCATGACCTGCACAAGCCAGATTCCGTTTACAATTGATGGCTGTACAGAAATGGGCTTTGCATTCGCAGCTGTGCCTGCAAGCGATGGCGGCGACTGCGGCAAGTGCTACCAGCTGACCTTCACCGGTAAGGGCAAGTACTCGACCGACGCAAACCACCAGGCAATCAAGAACAAGAAACTCATCATCATGACGACCAACATCGGTGGTGACGTTCAGCAGGGCCAGTTCGACATCATGATCCCGGGCGGCGGCGTTGGCATGTTCAACGGATGCTCTTCCATGGGTTGGGGCAACCAGGGTGCTCAATACGGCGGCCTCCTCTCCGACTGCGAAACCGAAAAGAACTACAAGCCGGCTGCAACTTTGACCTGCCTCAAGGAAAAGTGCAACAGCGCATTCGGCAGCGACGCCAAGGCCAAGCAAGGCTGTCTCTTCCTCGCCGAATTCATGCACGGCGCAGGTAACCCCATGCACAACTACGTCGAAGTGGAATGCCCCGAAGTTCTCAAGTCCAAGTATTAATCAAAAGGTCTAAATCGGAACTAAACGCCCCGTAATGGGGCGTTTTTCTTTTTGTAAGTCTTTGATAATAAATAGGTTGTGCTTATTTTCACATAATCCTATTGTATAGTTCTTTTTACTCTTAATTACGAGCATTTTAGAGGAGAAGATTTTATCTTTTAGCTCGGATGATTGGAATACAGGGTGTGATATATTTACAAGGGCTTATTATATCATGAAGAATAAACTGTTTAAAACCCTCACAATTTTCGGACTTTCCTTTATCGCTTGGAACTGCTCCGATGACCCTGCATCTCCTTCGGGAGCAACCTCTGCCGAATTACCGGCAATCCAGACAAAGCAAATGCTTGAAGTGGATCAGCAAAGCTGGTTGCTCAATACCGGAAGCCAAGTTTTCTTGATTGTACCTAATGGTACTGGAACGTACGCTGTCACGGATGCATTCAGCAATCCGGTCGGCACGTTCAATACGACAACAAAGTCCATTTCAGACGCAGCCGGAAACACGACGGTTGTCAACGTCGATCTTTCTTCGCTCCCGATTGTCAATCCGGACAAGACCATCACCTACCCCGATGGCTCCAAGACGACTCTCACAGGTGAACCGATTTCTAGCGGTGTAGTAGTGAACAGCTCCTCGGCAACAGCCCCAGGCACCGTTGTTGTAAGCAGCTCTTCCGTCTACAACCCGAGCACAAATCCGGTCGTGAATTCCAGCTCCGCCAAGGCTACCCCGGTCGCTTCCTCCTCTTCGCAGAAGGCTCAGCAGCCTGTAGCAAGCTCCTCTTCGAAGCAGCAGAACAACTCCGGCACCTCCGACAAACAGTGCAACGGTCAGTGCTACGACAGCGCTTCGGGCAAGTGCGTTGCCTATTACGACCAGATGACTGGTTCCAAGGGCGAAAAGTACGCCTATGACAATGATTGCAAGGTAAACTGCTACTACGATCCTGAAAATAAGAATTGCCAGAACATGACCGGCTCAACACCTTCTCAGCAGCCGAAGTCCAGCTCCAGCGTGAAGTCTTCTTCGTCTCAGCAACAGCAGCAGCCGAAATCCTCTTCTTCTCAGCAGCAGCAACAGCCGAAGTCCTCCAGCAGCCAGCCGAAATCTTCGTCTAGCCAGCAGCAACAGCAGAACAACCCCAACGCAGGTGCTGAAGAAGCCAAGTACCTCAATGCAGGCGCCGGTGGACAGCAGGGCTTTGCCACCCGTTACTGGGACTGCTGCATGCCTCACTGCGCTTGGCCGGAACACGGTGGCGCTGCCAAGACTTGCGATGCCAAGGGCAAGACCCCGATCGGCAACACTAACGGCAGTATCTGCTCCGGTGGCCAGGGCACCACTTGCACAAGCCAGATTCCTATAATCGTGAGCGACAAGCTCGCCTACGCATTCGCCGCAACTCCGGGTAACGACGCCACATGCGGCAAGTGCTTCGCCCTCACCTTCACCGGTACCGGCAAGTACGAAACCAAGGCAAACCACCAGGCTCTCAAGGGCAAGACTCTCGTCGTGATGGCATCCAATATCGGTTACGACGTACAGGGCGGCCAGTTCGACATCATGATCCCGGGTGGCGGATTCGGTGCATTTAATGGTTGCAGCCAGATGGGCTGGAACATCCCGCAAAACACCACAACGTACGGCGGCCTCCTCTCCGACTGCGAAAAGGAAGTCGGATACAGCGGCGACCTTTTGACCAAACGCAAGGAATGCCTCACCAAGAAGTGCAACAGCGCTTTTGCTAGCGACACCCAGGCCAAGGAAGGCTGTCTCTTCCTCGCTACATGGATGGAAGCAGCAGGCAACCCGAACCACACTTATAAAGAAGTTGAATGTCCGGCTGCTTTGAAGGCTCAATTCTAATCAAAAACAGCCAGAAGCGCCATTAGTTATAGTTAAAACTTATAAAAGCACCCTGCCAAAGGGTGCTTTTTTGACTATGATTACATCGCTAAAATCCAAAAATTTCTCGAAATTATGGAAACAATTGTTTGCACGATATTTTGGGGTAATTCATAACATTGGAGAATGCGATATGACATTGATGTCATCCGAAAAGCTGAAATAGAACTTTTAGCACAGATGCAAGGGGCTACTTCGATTACGAAGAAAAAACTCGCTCTCGACAGCGGGATTAGCCGTCAGCACCTCGGTCTCGTCGCAAAAGGCAAACGCAACCTCTCCGTCAAATCATTTTGCGACCTTGCCGATGCTTTCGGCTGTACAGCCACCGAACTGATGTCCAAGCTCGAAGCTTTAATGTTGGAGCAAATCCAGCTCCAGACGCCTGCCGCAGCCGACAAGGCTAAGGGCATAAACTATATCAATAAAGCTATTCTGGACAAAAACAATCCGAAAAAACCGCCTAAGCCATAATTATAGGCTTTTTTAAAATTGCTCAAGCAGCTGAATGCGCTCAGGTGTATCCGGGTGCGTGCAGAACATGATGTTCGCCTTCGCGACCCAGCCCTTTAATCCCATATTGTTATCGAATTCTTCATCGGGGTGGATCACGTAAAGCTGTGCGATATCGTCGCGCTTTACGCTCATAAGCCCCGGATCCTTGGAAATCTTTCGCAGCGCAGAAGCTAGCGCAAGCGGATCTCCACAAAGTTCGGCACCGCCGGCATCGGCAACGTATTCACGCTTGCGCGAAATCGCAAGTCGCGTAAGCCAAGTAAAAACATAGCCGATAGAACTCCAAAGAAACACTAGCAGTAAAATAAAGATAAGGTACACATCGGCTCGCCCACTATTGCGGTCACGCCTGGACGAACGACGCGGAGTATGGATCATGGCACTCATCAGTTTCAGCGATACCGTCTGAATCGTCGCAAAAATCCCCACGAAAACAATGCACACCACCATGAGGCGCGTATCGCGATTCTTGATATGCGTAAGCTCGTGACCTACAACTGCCGAAAGCTCCCTATCGTCCAGCTTTTCGATAAGCCCCGTCGTGAGCGTAATCGTAAACGAAGGAATATCGATGCCACTTGCAAAGGCGTTCATTCCTGAATCTTCTACAATGTTGATTTGCGGCATCTCGATACCACCAGCAATGCAGAGATTTTCGACAATGTTATAGACACGCAAGTTTTCCTTGCGTTCAACAGGTTTAGCGTGGACCGCATGCCGTATAATAGCGGTATTGGCACAATAGGCAACAATGAACCACACCCCTACAATCTGCAAGGTGTAAGGAATCACGACCTTGAAGCAATGCCATATTTCGGGCCAATGCATAGTCCCGTACCTTGTACGTGATGCATGGTCAAGAGGGCAGCCTCCCTCGACAATATCGCAAAGAACACCGAAGAAATCAAGCCCCAGAATAACCAGAAACACCATCCCCAGTAATATTACCGGGAACATGAAAAGCAGAATCACCGTATTGCGGTTATTCCGCCAAATCTGGGTTTGGAGACCGACGTATTTCATTGAAGGAAATTAAAACTTTACTTCAGGGGCCTTTTCGAGCGTAGCCCTATTCTCGACCGCCTCGTACATGGCAGCACGGGTAAAGTGGAACATGCCAGCAATGATGTTGCTCGGGAAGACTTCGCAAGCGTTGTTGAATTCGCGCGTCGAGGAGTTGAAGAAACGGCGTGCGGCGGCAAGCTTGTTTTCAATATCCGCAAGTTCCGTCTGCAACTGCAAGAAGTTCTGGTTCGCCTTGAGTTCCGGATATGCTTCGAGCGAAACGCGGAGCCCGGCGAGCGCACCGGACAAAGCCTTGTCGGCAGCGACCTTCTCGTCGATAGTCGTCGCACTCATAGCGGCAGAACGTGCGGCAGTCACCTTCTCAAGCACATCCTTTTCGTGCGTGGCATAGCCCTTGACCGTCGAAACGAGCTGCGGAACAAGGTCATAACGCTGCTTGAGCTGCACATCGATATTCGCGAACGCATTCTCGCGATTGTTGCGGAGCTTCACAAGCCCGTTGTACATGGAAATGAACACAGCGATGACGATGAAAATGACTGCGACTACGATAACTACGGTCATAAAATCTCCTTTCTTCTTGTGGAAATAATATACATAAAAACAAGAAGAAAAAGAAAGCCCACGGAAGATATCCATGGACTACAAACGAGTACAACACCTCGCCTATGCACAAACGCACTCTGCTAGGGCGCAACCCTTGACTTGATAGCAAGAATCTCGGATTCAGAAAGCTCCGTGAATTCCATAATCTCTTCTATAGGCTTATTCTTGGCAAGCATCTTGGCAGCCATTTCGCAAGCCTTCTTCAGTTCGCCTTCGGCACGTCCCTCGGCGAGCCCTGCTTCACGGCCTTCAGCGAGGCCCGCTTCGTGGCCCTCTTTCTTGCCTTCGGCAAATCCGATTTCATGTTCTGCCATCAAGTCCGTCACGTTCTTTACCTCGCAGTTGAATAGCTCTTCTGCAAAATTAATCAATTTCACAGAATCAAGCAACCTCCTGAACGTTTCGTTCTGCATAATCTTTTCGGGAACGGGTTCCTCATTGATAGTCACCTTGATGGCGCGGAGCCACTGCGCGGCTTCGGAGCTGTCGTTCGTGGTAATCCCCTTTTCTTCGAGCCTGAAAAACTTCTCGATTTCCACGAAAATCTTCTGGATTTTCGGGAAGAACTTCCTCCCGTTGCACATCTCGTCGACGTGATGGATGTACTTCTGCGGTTCTTCCGGAAAAAGCGTAAAGTCCAAGAGCCCGAGGAAGTAAATACGCGGCAATTCGTACTTTTCGCTTGTATGCACCTGATTCTCGATGACGCGGGACATGTAATATTCCACACGGTCGCGGTAAAATTCGTCCCCCTGCTGCTGCACCTCGACCAGCACGCGTTCGCCCGCGTTGGTCGTTCCGATAATATCCACGATGCAGTCCTTCTTGGTGAACGCGCCGGGGAACTCCTGCATTTCAAGCGTGATTTCCTTGATAGCCTCGCCGCCATGCAAGTCGAGCATCGCGTTCACAAGCGAAATGAGGAGCGTGTGGTCCTTTTCTTCGGCGAAGACGATCTTGAAAATGCCGTCGCTGAGGATGTAGGCGTAGTTGTAGATTTCCTGGTACTTGAGAAGGTTTTTCTTGTCGATTTCCATTGCCCTGAGCAAGGAATAATGTTGTGTGCGATTCATCTGAATCTCCGTATAAGTTTGTTAAAGCCCGCATGCGAAAGCTGCAAAGACAACAGCCATAAACCACGGTCGCCGTCGGGCAATCGCTTGCAAATTTTTCAATGACATGCGTTTAACGTCCGCCATTAACGACAGACGGTGCTCTACGTTGATCGCCAGGGGGCCAGTTTCCCCATAGGGTGTATGCTGCCTCGAATTTTCACGCCTGTCGAGCGGAACAAAGGGAGGTCGGCGTCAAGCAGATAGTGGAACTTCCCGCCCTGAATAGTACTGAGTCGAGAGTCGCAGTTTCAAGCTTGCTTGAAACTATGACCGAGACTATGATACGGACGCCAACGGCGTCAATTTCTCGGTGTCGGCAGGATTAATGCAATCTACGGGGAATAATATATACTAGCCGGATATTGCGCGTCAAGGGGTCGCGTTGCGGAGGAATTTTGAGTGAGTTTACAATGAATTTCGAAGTTCTAAAAACTAGAACTTTTGCAGTAATGTGAAAGTTTCAACTCATTCCTATCACGTACATAATATGCGCAAAATCCGTAGAACGTTTCTCTTTCCTTACAGAAATAGAATTATATTGGTAACATATTTAAATAAAAAAGGTATACCATGCAAAATTCTAGCACACGTGAAGAAATGCGACAGTATTATTCGAATACAACGTCAACTGTTGAAAAAATCCTTACTGATTTAAAAGAAACCAACAACCGAAACGACGAAGAATTACAAAAAAAAGTTGGCGCCCTCATTGCAAATATCGAGAGCAACAACAATAAGTTTAAAAAGCTTGTCGAAGATCTTGAAAAAGATAGTGAATTCGATAAATTCACCATTGCATTTTTAGGGCAGACCAATGCTGGCAAAAGTACGATTATTGAAGCCTTACGCATCCTTTTTGATGAAGAATCCCGAAAAACAAAAGCAGCTGAAAATCAAAAAGGTAATATTACCGCATTGACCGATTACAACAAACAATATTCTGAACTTATCCATCAGCTAGAAAATCTAAAATCAAAATATAAAACTCCAGCATCTAGTATAATTATCCCCATTGTTGCACTCCTAATCGGAATTGCAATCGGTATTGGAATTGGAGGTTTAATATAATGAACCTTTTTAAGCCTAGGCAAGTTAAACTCATAAATGCCTTAATAAGGCACATTAAGGCAAAACAGAATCTTGAAAATAGCAGCTATTTTCAAGTGGACGGCTGTATTATCGGTAATGGTAGCCAGGATTTTACAAAATCCCACACAAGCTATGGATTAAACATTAATGGAGAAAAAGCACAGCTAATCGATATCCCTGGCATTGAAGGCAATGAAGAAAAATTTATAGACATAATAAAGAATGCCCTGAAAAAAGCGCACCTTGTTTGTTACGTTGCAAAAGAAGCAAAAGGTATCGAAGAAACCACCTTGCAAAAAATCAAGGATTACATGCAAAAGAATGTTACCGAAATGGTAGGCATTCACAATATTCCATTACAACCGCAAAAGGAATATGACGGAGACGATTACGTAGAAGACATTACAAAAAAATTCAACGAAGCCAATAAGAAAAACAGCAATATCGGGGAAAAGCTTCAAAGCGTTGTTCCCGAAGATATGTATAAGGACACCGTAGGAATTTCTGCATTGCCTGGAATATGCGCTTTGGCTATTCACAATGGCAAAACCTCATTCGCTGCTCCAGAAAAATTTCCTAACAACACTGCTGTAGCAGAATCGCTGAAATCTTTACGCCGTGAACAAAGGACCTTTTTAAGTCGTGCATCGGATGTAGACCTACTAGAAGTGAGTCACTTAAACAATCTCAGAAACGTCATTATTGACAGCTGTAATAATGCACCTGAAAGGATTAAAAAGGCTTCGTTAATCCGTCTATCCAAGCTCCTTCAAGATGACTATCTAGCCGATATTACCAAGCAAAAAACTGCAATTGGAGAATTTCGTAATAAAATCCAAAAAAGAACAAATTCGCTAAGAGATAATATAGGAAACGCCCGTGATCAGCTAAAAAGGAACATGGAGCATTCTGTAAAAAATACAGTATATGATTTCTTCTATCAAGATATTTTGGAGAAAATTATTTATCCCCATATTGAACGCCATGTAAAAATTGATGAAGATATCTTGAACAGGGAACTCAAATCTGAGCAATCTAGACTGAACAAAAAGATGTCTGATGATATACAAAATGCGATAACATCATCTTCAAAAGATTTTGCGGAACGAATTCAAAACTACGTGTCCGACTACCAACGCGGCATGATGCTAGATTTCCAAAATATCTCTTTGGAGTTGCCAGAATTCAATGCGGAATCTTTTGATTTCAAGCAGCTAGGAAGTGCGGCTATGACAATCGGCAGTTATGCAATCTCTGGCTTTGCAATCGGAAACGTATTTCCAGGTATAGGAACTCTAGTTGGCACAATAGTCGGTGCATTTGTAGGTTTGGTTGTTTGGGTCGCAGGGTGGTTCACTTCAAAAGAAACCAAAATTAGAAAAGCGAAAAGTAACGCCCGCGATAAAATCGAAGAGTGTGCCTATGAAACTTGGAATAAGATGTCTGGCAAAATAAGAGACATCGCCAACAAACTCGCATCGAAAACGGATGAAGTCATAACACTTGCTTACAGGCAAGTCGAATCAGCAAATCAGTCTTACAACTTGATTTCGGATTTGGAATCAAAAATCAAAAAACAAGTAAAACATCTTGATGCAGAAATTGAACTGATGAGGGTATAACCATGGAACAAAATTCTTTTAAAACAGAAATCCTAAAATTTGTCGAAAAACTGGACAAGTTTTCAAATCTCCTTACAGAAGCAAAGAAAAGGACTTTTTCTGAAGAATTGGAGAAATCTTTTGAATCTTCTATAGAAAAAGTAGCATCCCTCAAAAACAGCCTTCAGGATGGCAAACTGAGAATTGCCCTTGTCGGAGCTTTTTCCGACGGAAAGACGAGTACTGTCGCTGGTTTTTTGGGACATGCCGACAGTAACATGAAAATTGCTGAAGAGGAATCTTCTGACGAGGTTATTGAATACAAACCAGAAAATATTGATGAGAATCTTCCACCTTGTTTATTTGTTGATACTCCAGGGCTTTTTGGACAAAAATACTCAGAAAAAACGGAAAAATTTGTATCTGAAGCTCATATTATCTTGTACATTGTCGCTGCAACTAACCCACTAAAAGATAGCCATAAAGAAACAGTTGCATGGCTGATGAATAAATTAAATAAATTCGATAACACCATTTTTGTCATTAACAGAATGGATGATGTATGCGATTACACTGATCCTGAAGATTTCGCAGAAAAAGAGAAACAAAAGAAAGAATTTCTCATTGAAAACATTACCCGGTTCTGCGGTCTTAATAAAGATGATGCTAAAATAAAGAACTTGAACATCGTCTGCATTTCCTCGGACCCAGAAGGCAAAGGTTTGCAAGATTCCAACGGAAAGCAGAATTATTGGTTGACTCCCGAAAAGAGGGAAAAATACGAAAAGTATTCCCGCATGCAAAACTTGAGGGATACAGTCAATGAAGTTGTCAAGCAAACCTTACCCCAAAAGCTAATCCAAGATACCGCTCTCACCGCAATCATTGCCGAAGTGGAAAAAAACTTCAAGGCATTAGATGATGAACAAAGCAAATTAGGCGAAGCAGTCATTCCAGAAACAAAAAATACTGTAGAAATTCTAGAAAGAGATCTTAATAACACAAAAAAGGACTTAAAGCGCGAAATTCGCCCATGCCGTGAAGAGCTTGAATCCCTAGAAAAAAGAATTACTACAAAAATCAGAAGCGCATCTGTGGCAACATTGCAAGAGGTCGTTGAAGATGAAATCGGTGACAAAGACAGTGCGCATAAACTTGAAGCACATATTCAGGATATTCTGCGAGATCATTTTGAAAACATTGTCAACACCTCCTGTCAAAAAATCAAATCCGATTTCGATTTAGGCAGTGAAAACATCGATTCTTCCTTAAAGCACTTTGTAAAAGCAGGTGCCGACGGAATGAAGAGTTTTAGCGGCATCGGTAAAGCAACTGTTTTTGCTGGCAGGGATATCTTAGGAAAAGTCGGCATTGCCATTAAGTTCAAACCATGGGGTGCTGTAAAAGTTGCCGGCATGATTAATAAGGGCGTTCCTATAGCAGGTGCTGCTATTTCCTTGGTTCTCGACATTTTCACTATATTTCAAACCAAGGAACAGCAGGAAAAATTTGCAAATGCTCAAAATACATTGATAGAAAATATCCATACAGCATTCAAAGACATTTATAAACAGTTTAATGAAGATGGGGTCTTCTTCGATTCTTTTGCCCCGCAGATTTATGAAATAGAAAAACAAATTGATGGCGCCCGCACGGCTCTAAAAGAACTCGAAAATAACAGTACATTCTGTAATGAAGCAAAAGATAAAATTAAGGCTTTCCTGAAAAACGAGACCTTCAACGACTCTTGTTCAAGCGAATCAAATCCCAAAGGGCTTCGCGCATGGATTAAAAAAATTATGAAAAGCTAAAAACATCATTCGAACAAAGGACTGCTTTAAAAGCAGTCCTTTATCTCAATAAATAGTACTCATCCGCAAGTGCTTGCAAAGCAGTGACTCCTTCTTTCATTTTGATGCTCTTGATGGCATCGATCACAAAGTCCATGCCGTATTTGTCAATGTACGAAGCAACTAAAAATTTGAGGTCCTTTTGAACTTCCTCAATGGGCGGCGTCAAAGCACTACTGCATGCAGGGCAATATCTCATGCTTTTGGCAAACGATTCTGAAACCGCAAATTCGGAATTACATTTTTCGCATCTCACTATAGCTCTTTTAAATCTGGGCATTTGCGTCTCCTATTAAATTTTTTTTAAATATAGGCAACACATATAAAATCTTAAATACTCAAAATATTCAGGTTCCAGAAACTGGAACTTTTATAACATGTACAGTGTTCCAAAACACCAGCTCTGACTGCACAAAAAGACAAAAAGAACAAAAAATGTCCCTTTTTGGCAAAAAAATGTTTTATATTACCATCATGTTTGTAAACTTTACTTTTCCGTGTTTGGGTTTTCATTGCTAAAAGTCGACCGAATACAAGAAAAAACAGGCGTTCTTGGACCTGGCATACGAGCCGTGATCTGGTTTCACGGCTGTTTTCGCCATTGCCCTGGCTGCATTGCCGCAGGGATGAACAAGTCTCAGGATTTTACCGAATACACGGTAGACGAGCTGTTCCAGAAGGTTGCATCGGTGGAAGGCATAGAGGGGCTCACCATCTCTGGCGGCGAGCCCTTGATGCAAGACCTAGACGAACTATACAAGTTCTTGATGTTGGTCAGGCAAAAGACAGCCTTGAGCGTAATGTTTTACACGGGGTACCTGTTGCAAGAGGTCAACGAAGACGAAAACAAGAGGCGACTGCTTGATTTTGTGGACATTCTGGTAGATGGACCCTACGTTGAAGAATTGGACCACGGACAACTATGGAGAGGCTCCGAAAACCAGAGGGTTTATTTTCTCTCTTCGCGGTACTCCGAAGCCCAAGATGGTTTCGCACAGAAGAAGGGGCGCCCCATAGAATGTAAGTTTATAAATGCCTCCGATTTTTCCCTGACGGGAGTTCCGCCTCGCGGGTTCAGGGAATCTCTTTCGAGAAGAATGGCAGAAAAGGGTTTAATTATTAACTGGTAATAAAGAAGGAACAATATGAGCGGTGTAAAAAAAGCGACAGTAACACAGAACCTGAATAGGACTTTGAAAACCGTTGAGGAGGCACTCGCACAGTGCGCATCCATGGCGAACTCGACTGGAAAAATCGGTCAAAGCGAATTCGAGAATAAAAAGAGGAACGCCCAGACGGTACACAACAACGTCATTCGCAAATTGCCTGAAGAACTGGCACAGTTCCTTCGTAACGAAACTGCCCAGTGGGAATCCCTTTTGCACCGCCACGACGAGAGCTACGACAAAGCTGGAACATCTGCAAATCAGGCTAATCAGTATGACGCGACGTTCCAGCAGCATTACGATACTGCTAGGCGTAAACTATCATCGATAAATAGCAGCGCAAATAACCTTAAAAGACTAATTAGCGGTAGAAGCGGCTATCTTGATAGCGAAAATTACCAGGCATTGGAACTAGGTCGCCAGGCAAGGCAAATTTTGGCGGAATTGCAGCCCGATGTAGAACTGAGCAGAAAAGCCCAAGATTCAAGGCGTCAGGCATTCAATAAACTCTCGGAATCAGAATCTCTGGCACAAGCAGCCCAGCGCGAATACGACCGTTTGGTGAACCTCGCCCGCGACCGACAGGAAAAGAAACGCATCGCCGAAGAAAACGAACGCAATGCAAAAATGCTCGATGCCGACCTGAAGTCTCTCCGCAAGGAAATCGAGTCTAAAAACTACAAGAAGTTCTCGAACGGCCGCTATTCGGAATCCCTCAAACGCGAACTCGATTCGCTGAAAGACCTAGTCGTGGGTGGCGCATACACCGAAGCCATTCCGCGCTCTCAAAAGATTAAGGAAGAACTGATCATCATCTCAGCCGAGATTGATGCGAACGAACAAGCGTGGACTGCCGCCAAGAACGCTGCCGAAAAAGCTCTTGCCGATGCTAAAGCAGAAATGGCTCTGACGAACAGAAATGACGTGGAGCTCTATTCCGGTCTAGACAAATCCTCCGTAGATAAGTTTTATTCAAACATCGACAAGGCATCTCGCCTGATTGCATCCGAATCATTTGATGCAGCGACATCACAAATTGCAGATGTCTTGAGCAACCTCCGTTCAGCCGTCGAAAAGACCGTTGAAAATAAGAGGCTCGCAGAACAGCGCGAAGAAATCGCCCAGTCGATTATGCAGGCGCTCTACGATTGTGACTATGACACACCGAGCTACTACCAGAAAGAAGAAGGCAATGAGCTTTCGGACCTATGCGTCGTCGCAGCAGCCCCTGGCGGAGTTGGCGACATGAAGTTGCGTATCGCCCTGGACGGCAACGTTTCCTTTGAAGTGGCAAACATCCCCGAAGGCCATGAAAAGCTCTGCATCGAGTCCGTCCGGAAAATGCAGGAAAAGCTCGCCGAAGACGAAATCAACTTTAACGTGACCGACTGGGGTCGCGCAGAAAACCAGAACAAGGTCCACCTGGACGTAAAGCAGAGAACACAGGAAACCCAGATTACCCGTCAACGCCAGGGATAAATTATGAATAGCATCTTTTTCAACAAGCGAATTGAAGGTCCGTTCAAGGAGACCTACAAAGGTTACAACCAGTATATTTTTACTGGCGATATCGATGACCTGTTTTTGATGGATTCTTCCGAGCAAGGCAATCGCAAGCTTTGCAGAATCGAAGAAGCCTTTGTAGAATACGGCAAGAAGGAAAAGTACGACATCGTCATTACTGTAAACGATGACCAAAATCTTTCTTTTGGCAACAGTGAGCAAGAAAAGCTATTCAACAGGCTTGCGAGCGGGTCTAGCGAAAAACTCGTGGAAGAAGGGAAAAAAGCAAAGGCGTTTATCCCACGCAAAAAAAGAGAAGAACAGTCTAGCGCATCTCAAAGCCAGACTAATGAAAACGCAACTAATCCCAACGCCCAGAACTCGAAACGCCAAGTAGAAGAACAGGCACAGGGCAATGACGGTCTCAACCGCTTGAACAAGATTACACGAGTTCTCCAGGAGAACAGGTTCAAGACACTTGTAATTTACCCCAATCCCGAAAAGATGATTGTTGGCGGGAATGTCGATGCCCCGACCATGCAAAAAATCGAAGTCGTCGTTAAGAAATGGCGCGATATTATCCAAGAAGCGAATCCAGCAACAAGGACGATATTAATCGTGAACCCTCATCGGTTAAAGGAATTCCGGATGGTGGAGCATACCTTGTCTTGCTATGACCACAACTGCAAGGAAATCACTATTTCTAATCCGCCTAACGATGAGATGGCAAAATGGCTCTCAAAATACCGCAGAGAGAACAACATCCAGGGAACCAAGAACGATAAGGAAAGAGTCGTTCTCACAGGACGCGCCAATGTCGGCGGAAGCTTACAGAATTTCATCAGCTGGGTCCAGGGATTCTACTGGACGAATCAAGACTCGTACAATTGGAGCGACTTGCTGGCATATGAAAACCAGGAAGCTGCAGAATCTGTTGAAGGTCTTCTTGACCGCTTAAAAGAGATGATCGGCTTATCCGATGTGAAAAACGAAATCGAAGCGATCGTCAAAGATGCAAGAAAGAATATCGAAACGGCAGCGGAAGCGGCGTACCACATGTTCTTCCTGGGCAATCCGGGAACCGGCAAGACCGTCGTCGCAGACATTGTCGCTAGGCTTTTCTGGGCCCTTGAGTTGCGCACTAGCA
Organism: Fibrobacter sp. UWB7; assembly: GCF_900142945.1. Lineage (NCBI taxonomy): Bacteria > Pseudomonadati > Fibrobacterota > Fibrobacteria > Fibrobacterales > Fibrobacteraceae > Fibrobacter > Fibrobacter sp. UWB7. Next base: position 57,604 of record NZ_FRCO01000009.1, on the reverse strand, counting down.
AAAAGGTCGTAAATGTCGCCATACAGGATATCGTAAGCCAGTACAACGAAGGTGATACCCTTCAGAAAATGAAGGACAAAGTCCAAGAAGCTATGGGCGGTGTCCTGTTCATTGACGAAGCGTACCTATTCGCCGAAAGCGACTGGGGACGTAAGGCATTCCAGGTACTTTTGACCGAAATGGAAAACAACCGCAAGAACTTGACAGTAATCCTTGCCGGATACGAAGATCGCTTGCAGGCGCTCAAAGATATCAACCCCGGTATCGACAGCCGTATTCCATACAAGTTGCATTTCAGGGACTATTCCAAAGAGGAAAAGCTTGAAATTTTCAAGTTCCATCTGAAGAAGGAAACTGAGAAAAAAGACATCAAGCCTGTCCTTACAGGTCCTGCAGAACAGAAACTTCTCCGAGTCTTGGATGCTTGCGAAGGCAATGGTCGCGGTGTCAGAAACATCTTGGAAAAGACCCTTAAAAATGCCGATGGTGCATCTGAAATTACGGAACAGCATGTCGTCGATCCTCACGAAATCCATCCAGACGAAGCCGAAAAAGTCATGCAGGATATCGAACGCGAATTCATCGGCATGGCCAGTCTGAAGGAACGTCTCAAGCAGTACTTCATGCGTATCCAATATAGCGTCATGCGAAACAACGCTATGGGAATAACAAAGCCCTCTAATTACGCCTACCGCATCCGCTTTACAGGTCCTCCGGGTACCGGCAAGACATCAATTGCACGCTACATGGGCAGATTTTTCCACGCCATGGGCATTACTGAAACTGATGGTTTCCAGGAATGCGGTGCAACCTCGCTCAAGGGGGCCTATGTCGGACATGCGCAAAAAGCGGTCAACAACCTGTTCCATGAGAATCGAGGCAAGGTTATTTTCATCGACGAAATCTACAGCCTCTACAACCCCGACGCCCATCAGGATGATTCGTTCTCGCGCGAAGTGATTGATACACTCGTTCGCTGCCTGACTGCCGAAGAATACCAGAGTACGGTCGTCATTGTCGCAGGCTACAAGGATCGAGTCGACAAGTTCATGGAAGCTAACCCAGGACTTGCAAGCCGCATCCCCGATGAAATTGAATTCGAAAACTACTCCGCCAACGACTGCTACAAAATTTTTGTCGCCGAAGCCCAAAAGCATCAGTACGAAGTCTTGGACGGATGTCAAGAAAAGCTGGAGGCTTACTTCCAAACCGAAATAGACAAAAATCAGTCCAATTTCGGAAACGCCCGCGACGTGAAGGCTACATTCGGTCTAGTCGAAACCAACATCATGAACAGGATCTTTGCCAATGTCCAAATGTCGGATTTAGCAAAAACAATGCCAACAAGGGAACAGTTTACGCAAATTACCCCAGAAGACATTCCTGCAGCCACCCCAATCGCAGAAAAGGATGAAGACTAATTATGGAAAACACCTGCTTTAAAATCAGAGCTATTGATGAACTCAGAAAGACCGTAGCCGCCATCAAAGCTTCATGCACAGACAAAGATGTTTCAAAGCGTGCGGGCGAAATCGAAAAAGCTCTTGGCGATTCCGAAGGCAATCTAAAAGATGTCGGCGACAGATTATGCGAAACATACATAAATGTCCAGAGACTGAAAGAAAAGGGTGGAGATGTCGACAACATCATCTACACATTCGTCATTGAAATTCTTGATGGCATTTTACAAAGCGGACCTACCGAACGATATTACTTAGAGAACAATGATGCATTTTTGATGGAACTTTCTAAAGAAATCGACCTAAAAAGGGAAATCCCTGTTGATGCAATTCCTGAATTGGAATGCTCCTGGAGCGATGATCTAACGACAGAAGGGACGCTCAATTTTCTGGAATTCGTAGACAAGACCATCAAAAATAGAGACCACTTAATTTGGGAATACGGCGAACTTATTGCCTTTTTGACCCGCCTCCTGTATGAAAAAGGGGAATTCGATAAAAGGCGCCAACTCAAGGAAGATCTCCCGCTCCTCACATTCGTGCGTACTTGTGCCAAGAAAAAAGATGACGAAATCGCAGCGCAAATAGAAGAACTGAAAGCTGAATCCAACAGCGAAAATACCGCTAGCGATAATACATTTGGTGAGCCCAATACCGAAGAACCTGTTCATGAAAATGCCCAGGAACCCGTCGATCATCCCGCTTCGGAAACCTCTGTCGAAAACACCGCCACTGAGACAAATGAATCCCATACAACTGAAACCGCTACAGCTGATGCATCAGAAACTACAGAAGCGCCAAAAGAGGAACACGACTCCCCCGCTTCCGCAGCATTTACGGAATCTGAAGGCAACCGCGCCGATGTGCTGTTCGTCCTAGACGCAAGTGGCAGCATGCGCCCATGTTTTGACCAACTCAGAACACATATCAAGCGCTTTGTAGAACCGTTCAAGACAGCAGGTTTCACATCTCTACGCCTTGGGCTTTTGGCATACAGCGCCAACAAGGACAGAACACACAACAGAATTGTGTACCGCAACATGTTCCTCTGCCCAAACCGTGCTAGCAATATGGCAACCCTCTATGGCGACCATGAAACCGCAAGCAAAATGTTCTTTACCAACACTTCGAGCATCGAAGGGAATGTAGACAAGTTCGTCCGCAGGCTGGACGAAATCAAATGCCTTGGCGACGAAGACACTCCATTTGCCATGGACTGTGCCGCTGATTTCCCATTCGAACCCATCAACACGACCCGAAGAGTCATTATCCTCTTTACAGATGAAAGAATTGACGATGGCGTATCTAAAATGAAATCGGTCGGCGAAAACTACAGCACGCTCGACAAAATTATGGACAAGATTAGCAAGAAGCACATTTCCCTTTACTTCTATGGTCCATCGAGCCCCGCTACCGAGGTTCTCGAAGATTACCCGCGCGTTGTTTACCAAAATGTCATCGCTTACCAAGACAGGCATAGCCCCACAGAAACTTGGGACAGTCTGAACATCGGACGTGTTTTGGAAAGCCTTGGCAAGAGCATTTCGAGATCAGCCCTGTCCGCAACGGAAGAACCCGAGACAGAACGCGCCATTTACCATCAGGATACCTGGTCAGAGGATTCCTGGAATTAAGTTATTATTACCAAAAAAAGGATAAATCATGAGTGAAGAAAAAAGAGCCGACGTAGTATTCGTTGTGGACGCAAGCGACAGTATGAAACCCTGCTTCGACCAGTTGCGCAACAGCATCAAGAAATTTGTGGAACCGTTTAGAGAAGAAGGTTTTACATCGCTCCGTCTAGGACTCTTAGCATACAATGCAGGTCCGAGCAACGGCAAATGGGTTTACCGCAATACATTCATCAACGGCGACGCTCCCGAAAACATGAACATCCTTTACGGTAACGATGAAGATGCGCAAGAATCACTGTTCACACGCTCCGGCGACGGTTTTGTCGATGTGGAAACATTCTGCAACCGCCTCGATTCCATCAAATGCTGCGCTGACGAAAACACACCGCTCGCTCTTGACTGCGCTGGTGACTTCCCGTTCGAACCGATTTGCACGACCAGAAGAATCATCGTCGTATTTACCGACGAAAAACTCGAAGACGGTGTATTGAAGCAAGAAGTCATCGGTCAGAATTGTTCAGAACTTGAAAAAGTGATGAACAAAATCATCAACGAACGCCATGCAACACTTTATTATTTCGGTCCCCAGTGCGAAGGCGTAGAAATGATGGAAGAATATTCCCGAGTCATCGTCACCAACGTCAAGGAATACAAGGAACGCGCCGAAGACGAAGACATTTGGGCAAACATTGACTTCGAGAGAATTCTGGAAGGCATGGGAAAAAGTATTTCGCGCTCTGTTTTACAAGTTGTGGACGAAGGCAACTACTCCAAAGCTGTTTATGGTCAAGACAAGTGGGACCTGGAAGCCTGGGGCAAGGATGAAGTCGGTGGAATTATCGATATTACCGATGTGAAGGAAGGCGCCGTACTGGATGTCTCCGAACCGCTAGAATGGATAAACGCCCAGATGCTGTGGAAAACCCCTATCGACTTGGATATCCATGCTTTCTATAGATTGAAAAATGGCATCACAGGACACATCTACTATGGTAATAAAAACGCCCACGGCATGGAATTGGATCGCGACGCCGGTGTAGGAGACAAGCTCGATGACCCTGAAGGCAACCAGGAAAATATCAGATGCACTTCATTAGCCAATATTGATCGCATGATTATTGCGACTAAGATTTTTAATGAGCATGGCTGCTTCTCCGACTATGAAGGCGAAGTCAATATCACGACAAGTAATCCGAGACAGCCTCAAATCCTCTGCAGAATGGAATCCAAAAAACGTCTGAACTGGTGCGTCATCGCCTCTATCAACAATAGCGATCCGCAAAAGCCGCGAGTCTTGGCAATCAATAAAGTCGTTGCAAATGATCCAGATATCCATGACTCTAAATGGTATACAAAAGAATCCTAAGCCAAGGGCGATGAAAAAAATTTAACGAGAAAAAAAATGGCAAATACAATTTTTTCTAAAGATGAAATTATCGAAGGCACGGACAATGGCGAGCCTTACAAGTTCCAAGCCATCAAAGACGGCGTTGAAGGCTCAGGTTCTATTTACGGCCCAGGAATTGACCTCCTCCATAATAACGAAAAGGTCTTCTTAAAAAAGTATGTGGATCCCGCTCCGCGTTCACCATGGTTCAACGCGTTCGTAGATTACCAGAAAAAAATCCAAAATAAGATTGAACAGTCCAGCAACGCCAAGCAATTGATTGCAGGCATCCACCGCTTTTTTCAGGATGGCCGCCGCCGTTTCTGGCAGACTATTGAATACGTCGAAAACAGCAAGGACATGAAGAAGTACCTGGAGTCTAACGACACCACTTGGGAACAGCGCATGATGTTTGCCAAGGTATTCATGTTTGCAATGAAGGTCTTGCACGAAGAATTGCACCTCGTTCACGGAGACCTCAAACCCGCAAACTTGCTTTTGATTCCTCTCAATGGTGGAACTTACAGCGTCAAGCTCATCGATTTCGACCGCCCCATTCTCTTGGACGAAAGCGAAGTTCCCTGGATTACCGAAGGGTTCATCGGTTCGGAAGGATACTATTCACCCGAACACAAAAAGCGACAGCGACCCACGGACAAATCGGACGTGTTTACCTGCGGCTTGATTCTTTACGAATTGCTCGCAAAGGAAGGCCACCCCTTCAACTACGCTACAGTATCGGCAGACTATAACGAAAATGCAGCCCCCATGCCGCATCTGCTCGGCACGTTTGGCAACGAAGAAAGCGACAGACTCATTGAAGAAACATTGCACCGCATGTTGGAGCCAAACCCTGACGACCGCCCGACAGCGGATGAGGTCTATCAAGTTTTTTTTAGGGCGGGCGGAAGCATCCGCCCTAAGACGCCAGAAACAGCTCAAAATCATACAAGAGTCACTCAACCAGCCTATTCAGCACCTGTTGCATCTGCTTCAATGGTGACAAACCAGTCGCCAGTTGATGTCCAGGCGTTAAAAGGCGCTGCCGATGTCGTGTTCTTGCTTGATTCCACAGGCAGTATGTCACCTTGTATTACCGCCTTAAAGCAACATATCAATTCGTTTATCGAAGCACTTATCCGTGGAGATGAATCACGCAACATTTCTCCCGTCGAAGACTGGCGTGCAAGAGTTGTCGGATATCGTGACTTCGAGGAATGCAATAATAGCGAGAAAAATGCAAAGCTGTACCGCAAATTTGGTGGCGGCGGCTGGCTCATTTCAAACCCGTTTACCCGTGACGAAAATGAACTGCATAGCCAACTCGACAAGCTCAAATCCTTCGGCGGCGGCAAAGCCCCGCAGGAATCTCTTCTCGACGCCTTAATGCTCGTGCTCAAATCAGGGTTTCTCCCCGCAGGGCAACAAGACGCAGGCGAAGCCGATGGTGGCAGGGCATGGCGCACAAACGGTGTCGGTCGCATTGTCATCGTCTTTACCGACGCTGGCTACCACCCCACCATGAGCTACTGCGCCGAAAAGACGCTATTTGAAGAAGGCGCCCTTTACCCGCTCGACTTGAGAGGTGCAGGCTTGGATGAACTCCAACACGCCATCGAATCGGGATTCTTCAAAGTTTACGTCTTCGCTCCGAACATCAGCGATTACGATGAGCTAAGCGACCTTAGCAACGTTCTCATCATGCAAAGCGATGACGAAGACGAAGGTCTCGTCAAAATGATGAGCGATTCACAAATCGAACGCCTAATCGATGACATCGTCAAAGGCGTGAGCCGTTCTTCCAGTGACTTTAGGGAAATCCCGATTTAGGAGGTATCATGGGTTGGCACTGTCCAAAATGCAACTTTATGGTAGAAGATGGCGCATTCCAGTGCATGGCATGCGGCTACCACCAAGAAACACGATTGATCCTGACATCGGGTGTCGGGAATAAATGGCGTACATTAATCAGCGCCGAGATTACCCGCAGAACATACAAACGCCTGTACCCCGATACAGAACACCAGTATATCCCACGCAACGAAGGCGAACACCCGTTTTCCGTCATCAAGGATGCCGAAAACAACTGGTTCTTGCAAGTCAACGGAAAAAGCCCCGTCGCCGTCACCCTTAACGGGAACCTCTGCGACCCTGCCAGGGAATACCTACTGAACAACGGTGATTCGATTTCAATTGCATCACGAAGTGATTCATCGAGACAAGTTGCACCGCTGACAGTTTCGTTTATCTTAAAGGACGCTGTTTGACAATTATATAATTTAAGGAATTAAAGGTCGGTTGATATGAACAGAACAGAATTGAATGCCAAATGGGACGCCTATTGCCAAAACTTTGTCGGGCATGAGCCAGAAGGCTTTTCCCTAGAAAAAGTTGTCTTTGATGCCCAAAAGAAAGATTTCCCAAGCGAAACCTTGAAAAAAATTTCTATCGAAGACTGGATGGAATCGCTTTCTTTCCGCGGGGAATCCGCCATGTCGTTGCTTGGTCCTATGGAATGCAAGCGCGAAGAAATTCAGGAATACCTAAGCTTCTTGAAGCAAGGCAAAATCAAGATGGCATTCGATTACGAAGTCGGCAAAAGTGACCCGCTCCATGTCGTTCGTGAAAGCTCCAGCTTTGCTGGCAGGGAAATCTGGTTCATCGGCGACATTCACGGTGACCTTTTAGCATTCCAGTCCGCCATAGCGTTCATCAATTCTAATTCCAAAAGTAAACCGATATATGTCCTCCTTGGCGACATCTTCGACCGAAATGACTTCAGCTTGAACGTTGTCTTGGCAGTATTGCGCCTCTTAAAAAACAGCCCCGATTCCGTATTCATGATTGCAGGGAACCACGATGACGGCCTTTCGTGGAACGAAAACGGGAGAAAGTTCTCTTCTGTCATTACGCCGCAACAGTACACAGATTACCTGAACGCCATTGATGACGATCTGATCAGTTCCTTGATGGCAGAATTTATAAAGGTGTTAAAAATCCTCCCGCTTGGACTCGTATTGCCGAACGGGCTTTTGGCAACTCATGGTGGTGTCCCCTCGCGCCCCGACCGCAGCGTAAAAAACATTTGGGAAGGATTGAAGCCGCAAGACATCAAGAAGCTTATTGCAGACAAGCGCTTGGAATTCCAGCGAAACCGCTTTATGGGCGAAGTCTCATCCGGGAGCAAGCTCGCCCCCGAATTCAGCTGGGTCGAAATAATAAACTTCAGCCATGCCGTAGAATCCGCTTACGGCGCACAAATCTCTGCATTGTTGCGCGGTCACGACCACTGCGACCTCTGTAGGCACGAATGGGCTAAATCCTCGTTCAAAGGCAACGAAAACTGCCGTGATTTTGAACGCGTCCAAAATGTCCTCACCATGACCACCATGACCTTGATGGACGACGGAGAAAAGCGAATATCCGGCTTTTTGAAGCGCGAAGTATCGTGCCCGTCTGTAGCCCATTACATTGATGGAACGCCATTGCCTAAAGTCTATACTCTAGAATTTTCTGCCGAAGAAGTGAAGAACTTCAGCAACAAAGTCCACCAATATTTAGGCAAAGAATCTCTTGCGTATGTAGAAAGTCACTTAGAGCGCCTCCAGGAAGACTTGGAGGAATGCGAAGATGATAGAAAAGATAACGAAGAAAACCTCAATGCCAAAAAGCCTCTTTGTGACGAACAGAAAAAAGCTGTCGAAAAAGCCAATTCACAAATGGCAACTTTAGAAAAAGAACTCAACAATATTATAATCGGAACGGAAAGGGCAAAGGCAGATATTGAAAGTTTAGAAGCAGAACAAAAAACAACAATCGCTAACCACGAAACTTTGTTGAAAAAGCTCAGCGATGGTGAAAAGATTCTTAAAGAAAAGCAAAAAAACATTGATGAATGCAACAGAGCAATTGCAAAGTATAATGAAGAATTGAAAAATGCTGATAAAAAAGATAAACCTAAAATAATGAGCGGCTTGAAAGGTTTTATAGTAAATTTATTTGGTTTCAATGACACCAATAAGGACTACACACCAAATGAGTTGCAAATAAAACTCAACAAATTCAAAAATGACACCTTCCAACTGCAGTCAACATTAGAAGAAGACAACGAAAAGGCCGAAAAGTTGTCCAATCAACTGAAAACCATCGAACTCAAATTGAACGAAAAGAAAAACTTGTTAGCAATACTAAAACAGCAAAAATCCGACAAAGAACCTGAACTGGAAAAAGCAAAGGATTCCGTCCGTAAAGAAACGCAAAAATACAACGAACAGCAAAACGAAATCAACCAGTACGAACGTAAAGTCAAGCTTGCCAAAGATGATATCGAAAGCATACAGCGCGATATAAAGCTTTGCAACACCCAAAAAGAACAATACACCCGCTGGATTTCTACGCAGAACTAAGGAGATGACGCCATGAGTGAAAATGAAGTGATTTTGAATCAAGATAGAGCGAAAACATCTCTGGAAAATGCAGAAATCTGCGTCAAGGAATATCTGGGAGAACGCGAACGTCCTGTTGTCTTTTATCAGTTTGATGACGCCGCATACTACTACCGCGAAAAGGCGATAAGTGCCGTCAAGAATGCCATCAATACAGCAGCTGAATGTGGCGATGAAATCTCCGAAGTTCAAGCCTATAAAAACCTTTTTGACGTTATCATTTGCAACCTAGAAACTTCAGAGAAAAAGAAACTTTTCAAGGACTGCTACGAGCCTCTAGTAAACATCTTGACAAATGATGTTGCAAAGGGTCTCCTGTATTACCAGCTAGGGCACAGTTCCGAAAAACTGGATATTCCATCTGAAAGCTTTTTCGAAAATGCCGTCAAGCTCAACAACAAAAACGTCCTTGACGAAGATGTATTCAAGACCAACCCGAAATTCATTTTCGACTGGCTTGAACTTTATTTGACCGATCCTGCGCAAAAAGACACTGCCGACGAATACGAAAAACTATTGACTGACATTGTCGAAAATACGGAAAGCGCAGGCGAATATTTCTACAAAATGGCAAATCTCTTGAAGGAAAAATCCCTCGCAGAGCGCGCCGATATCTACTATCGCTTATGCATTCCGCTAGGCTACAAGAACGCCGTCGAAGATTCGACCTTCTTTACTGAAAACTACGAAGATGAATTTATCGAATGGTTCAATAACCAGCTCGAAAAGCAGACCGACCTTGTTGCCATCAAAAACCAATGCTTTGTCAGTCTTTGGAAAGCCAATGAAAAGAACCTGTTCTCCCGCTCTAAAAAACTATGGGCAGAGAAAATCACCGATAAAGATTTTAAAACAGGTTGCAGAGAATACAGTATCTTTGCCGATGATGGTTTTGATTGGGCAGAAAACTGGCTCCTCGCTGAAATCGAAGACAAGAACGTACAAGGCGCCATTTCGGACAATGTCATTGAAAGATGGTTTAATGCTGAACGAAAGGATGAACAACGCGACATCGCCTTGGGCATGTTGTTTGTAAACGGTCGCTGTGCCCATCTTAAAAACTCTCAAAAGTACTACATTTGTATTTCCAAATACTATTTGGAGAAAGGAGAATTCATGGCCGCCCTGGCCTCCTTTCTTTGCACCGGCAAAAATGAAATTAGCGTTGCTTTTGATTATTCTGATTTTGAGCCTGTCCTGCGTAGCGCTGTTAAAAGCCATTATGTAGAACTAATCCAGCAAAAGATTGACGAAAAAATACCGGGAGCCTCCAGGAATCCGCTGCCCATCAGCACCGATTCTTATGGCAAGTTCACGGAAAAGAAAATCAACGGCTTGACCTCTTTGAAGCAATACATCCAGACAAGCCGCCTTACCGAAAAACTTTTCCGCAGCTCCACAGAAAAGCCGAACTGCACTCGCTATTTCCTGTTGAACAAGATGGCTGTTCTTGCAAAAAATTCCGACGACATCGATTTCAGAGAACAAGAAAGCTCATTCAGGGAACAGGCAAAATTGGAACTCAAGGATGCCATCAGTGATTTTGACACCATGGCACTATGCGTATGGCTTGAAGAACATATCTATTCCGAAAAAGCCGACGACAAGGCTACGGTTACCGTCCTTTGCGACCTGATTCAGAAAATAGAACCGAAAAAGCTCACCGCACCCTATTTGCTGCTAGCCAACTATTGGGCATCCAAAAAAATCGACGATGACATTGTCCCGACAGTTCTATCGTGGATTCTAGATAATAGCAACGAATTGGACTGGTTTAAATCCACTACCGATTTAAAGGAACTTATTAAAAAGACTTTTGAAATATTATCTTTGAATAAGAAATGATTGAACCGATTGTGAATGGAGCTTTAAATGTTCTGTAATAACTGCCACCAGGACCTGAAGGATTTTGGAGAATTGCTCGACAAAATCCAGAATTGCCCTCTTTGCGGAGGACAGTTAATCAAGACCCCGCCTAAAGTGGCACAAAAAGGCATTTCCGAACTGCTCAACATTTTGGTCAATAATGCAGGCGAAAAAATCTACCTGTACGATGACCTTTTAAAAAGCGAACTGGAGAAAATCGACTCTCCAGAATTTGAAAATGCCCGTGACAAATTGCTCCTACTTACAATCAAGCATATCCCTTCAAGCATGTACAAAGTCAAGGATTTTTCCATTAGCGAAAAGCAGGAAGTTCTAGAAACCTGTTCCACCCGACTGATGCAAGATTTGGGATTGCAATTTGAACCGAGTGCGGAAATGCTAAATATTTTGCAGGAACGCATTTGGCAAAAGAAGTTACCGCTTTCCCAAAATTCTGGCGATGGCATTTTCAAGGATCCCCGCGATGGGCGTGCCTACAAGACTGTAAAAATCGGTGATCAAGTCTGGATGAAGGAAGAACTGAAATATAAGTGCCCATTCCAAAACGAAGACGGCTTGATGTACTCTAAAAAAGCACTCCGGTACCTAAACGTGCCCGGTTGGCGCCTCCCAACAAAAGACGATGTCACAAAGTTGATGGCAATGGCAAAACAAACAGGTTACGGAGACACGTCAAGTACCTTGATGTCACTTAAAGGCTGGGAAAAATTCAGTGTAACCCCTATAGATAAATTCGGATTTGGAGCGCAACCCTTCAAAGGATGTAATTACGTCCGTTATTGGCTAAAAGACGGCAACGTTTTCCAGATTTCGATAGGCAGTCTCGGAATAGCAACTGCATTTGAGGCTTATGTGCGCTTGATTAAGGACGACAATGTTGAAGAAACATCAAAGTCCAAAACAGTAAAGAAACCAGCCGCAAAAAAAGCCGCTGCCTGCAAAAGATAACCTTTAAATCACAATTTGAAATTGGAGCTTTAAATGTTCTGTAACAACTGCCATCAAGACCTTCAACAATTCGGCGCCTTGATTGAAAAATTTCAAAATTGCCCGCTATGCGGTGGGCTACTCATCAAGACCCCACCTAAAGCGGAACAAAAAGGCATCTCCGAACTGCTTGACATTTTGGTCAATAATGCAGGCGAAAAAATCTACCTTTACGACGATCTTTTAAAAAGCGAACTGGAAAAAATCAATTCTCCGGAATTCGAAAATGCCAGAGACAGGCTGTCGTTGCTTGTGACAAAGCACATTGCCTCGAGCATGTACAAAGTCAAGGATTTTTCCGATAACGAAAAACAGGAAGCTCTTGATGCTTGCTCCAAGCGACTCTTTTTAGATTTAGGATTGCAATTTGAACCAACCGCAGAATTGCTAAACCTATTGCAAGAACGCATTTGGCAAAAAAAATTTTCGCTCTCCCCGAATTTCTCAAACGGCATTTTCAAAGACCCTCGCGATGGTCAAACCTACAAAACCGTAAAAATCGGTGACCAAGTCTGGATGAAGGAAGAACTGAAATACAAATGCCTAGGATTTGATAGTAAAACACAAACATATTCTAAACAAGGACTTCAATATGTAGCAGTAAAAGGTTGGCGTATTCCAACAGAAGACGATTATCAGAACTTGATAAATTATGCCAAAAATTCCGGTTATGGGGATGCATCAAGTGTTCTGATGTCACGCACAGGATGGGAAAAATACAATATTACCCCAACAGACAATTTAGGTTTTGACGCAAAACCTTGCAAAGATGCAAATAATGTTAGTTATTGGTATCAGGGTAGTAACTGCATTGTAATACATGCAGGAGAGGTATCTCTAAATGCAGGTTATCCATATACAGACAGAAATAACTACGTCCGTCTTATCAAGGAGTAAAAAATGATTGTCGATTTAAAAGATCTCGAAGACGAAATCAAGATGGTCAAGGGTCTCGCCAAAGATGCAGGCTCCGATGGTCGCGCTATGCTCCGCAGTGTCAAACAGGCAGAATCGCTACTCAATAAAGCCAAGCTCGCCGAAGCCAAAGGCGATTTCGAAAAAGAAGACGAACTGATCGAACAGATTCGTTCCCTTCTCTAAGCTAGTCATGTCGATTAACGATAAACTGGCGAATGCTGCTGCAAAACGCTCCCTGCAAGAACTCGTCTCCCGTTATGGGGAGGCGGCTTCTCTTGACTTATCCGCATACGATGGCAAATCAAGCTTGACAGGACAAGCCACAAGAAGTCTAAAAAGTATCGCAGAAAGTAGGCTCGGCAAAACCGCAGAAGAAGCAAGCCGCAATATACACCAACAAGCGGGCTTCTCAGCAGAAGTCATCGAAACAACCACAATCAATAAACAGCGAATCATCGATGGCAAAAACACGCGCAGTTTCCGTTACGACGATCTTGGCAATACAAACGACCAGCTCATCGATGTTGTCGATGCTGAACAAATGTCAAATGGCACCTGGAAAGAAATTTCCGGGACAGGCTATCAGATGAAATTTCTCGGGAAAAACGGCAGCGAAACTTTTGATAAGCTCTGCAATTCAAAACACGACAAGTATTACGAAAGCGGTACGCCTGTTAAAATACCCAAGGATTTTTACGCTGATTTCTGCACTCAGGCAGACGCCAAAATAGATCAAGTCAAGCAGCAAATCAAGACATTAAAAGCAAACGGCGGCGATCCTTCTGTCATCGCCAAAAAGCAAGAGCGCCTCAAAAAATACGAAGCCATCCGCAAAAACACATACAGCAGCGAAACAACTAGCAACGACGCTATTCTCGCCCGCACAAGTCCAAAGCTCTATACCGCCAAAGCCGTACTTTCCACCGCAAACCAAGCCGGTCTGGAAGGTGCCAAATACGGGGCTGCTTACGGCGGAGGCATTGCTATCGCCTGCAATATAGGTGCTGTCTTAAAAGGCAAACCCATCGACGAAGCGATAAAGGATGTCGCTATACAATCGGCAAAATCTGCCGCACGTTCTTATGCTGTCGCTAGCGGAGCCACTGTCATTGATGCGGGTTTACAGCATTACAAAAACGAATTGCCCAAGCTCCTGAAAAACGCCAAGGCGCCCACAGAAATTGCAGGGTTCGTCATGGATTCTGCAGCGGCATTCTATAACTACTACAATGGCAGCATTTCCGGTGTCGATTGCATGAAGCAAATTGCCTGTAATGCATCGCAAGTATTAATAAACTTGACGCCTATAGGTCAAGCCGTCTTTATAGCACGAACCGTCTACACACTCGTCTCGATAAGTGTCTCTGTAATCAAGGAAGCCATAAACGCCCCACGAATTGCAAGAGAACGCCGCATCCAAATCGAACAGGAATGTGCAGAACAAATTAAAGCGCTAAAACAGTTCCGCGAAGAATACGAACAACAAGCCAAGACCTGGCTCAAGAAAACGACAGACACATTTGTCACTGCGTTCAATACAATGGACACTGCACTGCAAATCGGCGATGTCGATGCTTACATTTCTGGCGCCAATCAAATTACCCACGCCATGGGTGCCAAAACACAATTCGAAAACTGCGAACAGTTCAACCGTCTGATGAATTCAGATGAAGCCTTCGTCCTTTAAGAAGAGGAATCCAATATGCCAATACCTATACTTCTTGGAATTGCAGCAGCAGGTGCAGGTCTTTTGGGCACCAAAAAAGCTCACGATGCCAGCAAGACAAATACACGTGCCTCTAGCCTGAATCGACGCGCTGAATACTACATCAACAAAGCAAAAACCGGGCTCGAAGCCAAGAGAAGCGAATGCCAAAAGTCGCTAGAAACTCTCGGTTCCACCAAGCTCAATGTTTTAAACAATGGCATTTTACCGTTCGTTCGTTCATTCCAGAAAATTCATAATGTCGACTTGCGCAATAGCCCAGGTCTAGAAGAACTCTCCAAATTCCATATTACGAAGCAAGAACTTGCCGAAATGGAAAAAATGGGAACCCTTGCCGAAGGCATCAAAAATGGAGCTATTGGCGGTGTTGCAGCCGGTGCGCTAGTAGCTATCGGTGCTTATGGGGCCGCTACTACATTTGGAGTCGTCGCCGGTACTGGAACCGCGATTGGAACGCTTTCTGGAGTAGCTGCTACAAATGCAACATTGGCATTTCTCGGTGGAGGCTCCCTTGCCGCAGGTGGCTTTGGAATGGTCGGTGGAATGGCTGTCTTAGGTAGCGTAGCTATCGGTCCCGCCCTTGCCGTCATAGGGTTCGTCATGAACGCCAAAGCACAAGAGAACCTAGAAAAAGCAAGAGCAAACATCGCTGAAGCCGAAAAAGTTATCGAGCAATGCGACACTGCCTCAACATTATGCGACGCCATCAAGGATAGGTGTGAACTATTCAATAGCGCTCTGAACAAACTCATGAAACAACTCGAAGGCGCTGTGCGCACTGTAAATGACATCGTCAAACGCTATACAGAAAAATATGGCAGCGCAGACTTCAACAACTTCTGCGATGCAGAAAAGAAGTCCATCACCGCCGCATGCTCCCTAGCCAAAACAGTCAAGAGCATCCTGGACACACCAATTCTAATGGAAAACGGTGCTCTCACCAAGGAATCTGAAAAAGTTCTTAAAAGTATTCCTCAAGAATCCTAGAAATTAATCTTAACAGCAAAACCATATTCATAACTCTTCCCCTGTGGAGGAGTTTTTTACTTTACCCACAATACACCTTCCCTGCTTTTTCAAACTCTTCCTTGAACCAGAGACGCAGTTCTCGCGGTTCAAGGATTTCTGCTTCAGCAAGGAACTGCGGGAAGTAGATTTTTGCGAGTTTCTCGGAGCATTCGAAAGTGTAATCACCAGCACCACGGACTTCTGCACAATCCATTTTCGTGGGTGTCTTGCCGCAGGTATTATCCATCGCAATGACTTTAGGGCGATTTGTGACGAGCTTGTTGTAGCGTTCGGCACCTTTCTCCGTAAAACGCACTTTGACATTTTGTCCGTAACAGAGGAACGGGTCAAAATGCTCGTGGTAAAGATCTGCCTGATGCGAGAGATCAAAATTTTCGCAATGGTACGCACTGCTTTCCAAGTCGGCAGCGACTCCCCTGATGTGGCAAAGTCGAAGCGAATAGAAACGATTTGGTATAGGCTTACTAGTATCACTACCGCACACAACAACATACGCACGGACTTGCGATGGCGAAAATGCCAAAAAGCAGGGCGAAACGTTTTTCACTTCACCACGATAATTCAGCGTCACATTAACGCGCTTTTCTATGGCATTTAATAGTTTATTCAAATCATCGTGAAAGATAAAGCACTCGCGTTTCCCTCGCGGGAGATTGACGTAACTTTCAAAATAGTATCGGCAAAGAGCTGCTACCTTGACGTTACGGGCAGTCCCCAAATTATTCGCATAATTTGCAAAACTTTCGCCAGTCTTGGAAAGTGAAAACTGGAGCGGTGGAATATTTTTGTACAAAGTATCATCCATCGCTAGCTGGGTGGCATCCGGCACGGGAAATTCCGCATAGCGTGCAAGAATACGGTTACACAGGTCACCAATTCCCTTGAGCCCATAATCTTCGACATCGAGCTCCATCTGGCTACGCAATAAATGCGACGACGCCACCTTAATTTTCTGAGAAACGCTAATCATACCTTAAAGATAATTTTAATAGCGCTACTTTTGTACGTCAACACGCAATATTTAAAAGTTCCATTTTTCTCGACCTGTGCCAAGGATTTTGCGTATTTTCAACCAATTTCCGCAATATTGTACTTTCCAAAAGTTCCAACTTTCAGAACGCAAAAATATTGCCTATTTGAGCACATAGAAAAATCAGTTAAATTAATGGCAAAAGAGATAAAAACATCAAAATGGAGACCACTATGGCTACCACAACAAAAACCAACGACACCGAACTCGATATCGCCTTGAACGAACTCGAAACAGAAATAAAAGAACTAGAAGCAGCTGCTGAAGATATCGAAAAGACGGCTCAAGAAATTGACAAATACATGAACATGCTTGATGATCTTTTGGAATCTATCCCAGAAGAACAAAGTAACAACTAAGTTCTACTTTTTCTTTTCTTCTTCAGGCCGTGAGCGACAAGTGCTTCATATTAATGAAGCATGGTCGCGAGAGTGAGTGCCTCTTACACTTTCTATTTACTTTGGGCGCGAACGGCTTCAGGATCAGGTTTTGTATCTTCGAGCAAGCGGTCAGCCCATTCGTCCCAGAACTTGCAGCGTTCGCCTTCGAGCTTCATCTTTGCAAATTTTACCGGTTCTGTTTCGACGGCAAGCGTCACCACGGATTCCTTGTATGCCTGCGGGAGCCCAGCCACATGCGCCATGCGCTTCTTGAGTTCCGCGACAGTCGCATCAAGAATATCGACTTCAAAACGGCGCTCAATGTAGCGACGGGTAATGAACCCAAGCGACATGAAGTAATCGCCCTGATTGCCTTCAGCAAGATAATTCTTGTTGCGCAAATTCTTGAGAGCAAGCACAGCCTCTTCGTACGGCGGGAGCTGCGGAGCTTCGCCACGCTTTGCAAATTTCTTGTGCAAGAACCAGCCAAGGAATACGAGCAATGCAACGCCAAGCACAGCGAGCATTACATAAAGCCACTGCGGGAGTCTCGGGTCGCTCAGCGGATCTTCCACTTCGAGGATATCTGCTTCTTCGCCAGTCGTACGGTTAGAAACCTTGACTGCGACCGGGTCCGTATGCGTCTTGACCGTATCGGTTCCGACAATGGCGTTCACTTCTTGCGGAGCAATCAAAAAGTCACCGCTCACAAATGTATTGAGCGTTGCAAGCCATGTGAACTTCGCCGTGCCTTTGGGCATGCCTTCGGTAATTTTTTCATTCTTCATTTCCTTGACTTCAAAGCTGCCAAGGTTACCGACAAAGCTCGGTAAATCGACAATCGCATTATCAGGCGCCGTGACCTGGATTTCGTAATTGAACTTATCGCCGATAAAGACCTGTGCGTTATCGACATTCGCCTTGACCGTCAAGTCAAAAGCATTAGCAGAAACAACTAAAAGTAACGCAAGCGAAAAAAAGAATTTGAAACTTTTCAATGAAGTAAAACGAGACATCTTAAACCTCAAAAGGGAATATACAAAAAAAATGAAATCTTAAACAAACCGCCCACCGCTCTAAATCGCGGCACTCCTTCCTACCGCCTACTGCCTACTATTTATCACTTTATTCAGCATTCTTTGGCTGCGCAATGCGACGGTCGGGTGTTCCCTGTAAATCGATGCAAAAAGCTTCGTGTACGGAATTTCGCATTCGGCAAGTTCCTGCATGGCAGCTTTTGCTTTCTGCTTACCCAATTCCTTAAACGCATATGCATCCGCTTCGAATTCCTGAGTCCAGCAGTACCAATTGAAAAGATAACGGAACGGAATCGCCACTAGATGCAGCCACAAAATCGATTCAAAAAAGCTCACGTTCCAACGGGTGACCATTGCCGCCAAGAACCACACGGCAACCATCAAGAATGCCACCTTCATCAGATTACGCAAAATCGAATGGCGCAAAACGCGATGACCTTCTTCGTGCTTTTCCACGAACTGGCTTTTCTGCGGTTCCTTGCAGTTTTCCGGAAGCGGTACAATATCGTTTATTAGCGGAATAAATCGCAATACGGCAAAAACGCCACCACGCAACTGTGTCAACCTGCGTTCGCGAATTTCAATCGCAACACGCAACGCAATTTCAAGACAAAGTAAAATATACAACAACATAACAGAAATATTTGCGCAGTCCAATCAATGCCTAAGCAATGATTTTCACAATAGCATTCAAGCGCTTGACCGATTCTTCAAAGCGGGATTTTTCCCACTCCACGAATCCCTTGTCCACCGGATGGGCGCTATCGTAATCGTCAAAAATCTTTCGACCGCGTTCGTTGTCGCGATCCAAACCATGACTTACGCTATCAAACCATTCCTTGTCGAGCTGTCTGTAACGCTTGACCAATTCGTCCATTGTCTCTGGGAGCGTCACGACTCGTGCAAGTTCCTTGTTCGTTTCGCCAAGCAATTTACGCAATTCGCGTGGAGACTGCTTCGAGAGCGATTCGTCGCCTTCCACAAGCGTAAGCATCAAGTCGAGCACATAACGTTCCAGATATTCACCATACGTCTTGATGGCATTTTGTCGTACGCGTTCGCGCAAGAAGTTTTCACCAAGACCGTCAATATCAGATTTCGTATAAACGTCCTTGACCTTACTCACCTGCAAGCGGTTGTAAGCATCAAACACCAATCGAGCTGTTTCAGGATTATAAATCGAATAGAACGTAGACGATACAATGCCCTTGCCGCGGATAGCATACTTGTACGCATTGCGGTCGAGCGCATACGTATTCTTCGAATAGTTCCAGCCCGGCACAATTTCGTTAAGGCGTGGAGCCACACCCACCAGCTGCGGGTCGCCCGCATGGATCAGCGAGAACGGGAACTTGAGTCGTTGCGGCAAAGTCGTGAGTCCACTTGCAATCAAAGTAAACGGAGACTCGCGGAAATTCGACGGGAACTTGATGTTCACACCAAGACCAAAGAACATGCCCTGACCCGGCATCACTTCCTGGTCCGGCATACGACCTGTGTGGTTACTACCGACGTTCGCGCCATAACCCAAATTACCACAGCCTTCCGGCCAAAGCGCCGCAATCAAAAGCGAGTGGTGGTGCATCTGCGTCATCGGTCCCATGTAAGAACTATTGACTTCACCTTCTTCAATATGGCAGCACGGCGCAATGATAGATGACTTCACAATAGCCTTGCTCCCCACCTTGCAGCGGCTCATCAGCACGGAACTCTGGACCTCGGCGCCCGTGTGAACCTTAACGCCCATCTGCACATTCGTATTTTCGAGAATCACGGAATCGTAGACATGGCTCGATTCTTCAAGCGAACTCATGATGATGGAATTGCGAATCTTCGCGGCACCTTCGATGCGGGCATGCGCACCAATCCAGCTATTGCGGATAATGTTCGTATTCGAAACAACTGCGCCCTTCCCCACAATTCCAAACGGGAGTGCAAGTTCAGACCTGTACGTGCTGAGCATTTCAGCAAAAGAATCCTGGACGCTCTGTTCAGCCTTGTGGAAAAGCTGCAAGTCGACAAGCTCCGTCGTGAGTTCCGGGAACACCAGCACCTCACGGCCGCCCATCTCGTTACCCACGTTGATAGACGAACCGACCATGTAATTGATCTTGCCACTGCTGACGAGCGTGCCCACATTCTGCACAACCGCGCTACTGCGCACAAGCACATTGCTCAACGTCGAGACCTTGTAAATCAAGGCATTCTCGATAATGCAGTTATGCACCATGCAATCATAAATACCTGTAGCGACCGAAACATCGCCCGGCAAGAGGAGTGTGCCAAAAAACTTTGGGAGGCGCACATCGCCCATGAAACTCGAGCGGAAAATGCGGTTCGGGTCGAAGTCGGGCTCGACCAGTACCTTCGACCAGTCATCACAACTGTTCCCGTTTTTTTCCAAAATCTGGATTTCAAATGCCGTCATCGGACGGTACTTGCCAGTTGCGGACCTAATTACCTTAAAATTCTCGACCGAAGTAGCCAAAACACTGCTCTTCAGCGCTTTTTTCAATTTCAACAATCGCTGCATGGCTAAAAAATAGACTAAATTAGGGGCGATGATGAAGGACTACCTCTTCAACCTAATAAAAAAACATCAATATAATATCTCCATCTATACGGAAGATATTTTTGAGAGACGTTGTCAGGAAGAAATTATCCGCAGCGACGAGGACAACAGTTCCTTCGTGTATGTCGAATTCGACTTCGAAACCATAGACAGTGTTCTCGGGAATGAGACCAACTCCCAGCAGTTCTGGAACATCTTCCTAGAAGCGCTTTCCAAGAACAAACGCGGAAACGACGTTCTCGGATTCCTCGAACACGAAAGCGGAATAGGGCTTCTGCTCCTCGATTCTAAAATTGATGGCTGGATGCGCCTTGCAGGTCGCTTTATTCGTACCGCAAGCAAGCACAATTTCGAGATCATGAACCTCGTGCTTGAGAACAACGTAAAGCCAATCGTCTATCCGAGTTGCATTCAGGATATTCAGGCACAGCAAGCCGCAAAGCAGGAACAATGAAAGTTCTCGTCATAGGCTCCGTCTATCCAAGATTTCAAGAAGACGCCGAAGTCCCTTGGCTGCGTACTTCTATCGCGCACCTGAAAAAAGCGGGTGCCGAAATCCAGGTGCTCGCCCCTGCCTACAAAGGACTCAAGAGCCATGACATCGACGGAACGCACGTAAACCGTTTCCGCTACGCATTTGCAAATTGGGAAATCCTCACGCATGAGGAAGGCGCCCCAAGCAAGATGGCATCCAAGCCGTGGTTGCAGCTGCTTGCCATTCCCTACATCATCAACGGATTTTTCCAGTGCATCAGGATTTGCCGCAAGTGGCACCCTGACGTAATCCACGCACACTGGCCGTTCCCGCATGCTTACATTGCGCTCGGCGCCGCCAAGCTTTTTAAAATTCCGCTCGTGCTGAACTTTCACGGTGCAGAACTTCTGCTCATCCGCAAAAAGAAGTGGGTCAAGCCACTCCTGAAATTTGCCATCGGACAGGCACAGGCAATCTTTGCAAACTCGAGTTTCACCGCCGGAAAAATCAAGGCTCTCCGCAACGTGGATGTCGAATGGAGTCCGTACGGAACTACGCTAGAGACGAGTAGGTTGCAAGGTGAGTGTCGCAACGGCAAATTTATTTGCCGGTATGACCGAACCGCAGCACCTGACGCCGAAGGCGTCAAAGACGAGAGACGAAAGACGAAAGAGGGGGAAAGTCTTCCCCTCGCTTCTGCTGCAAATGCAGCATCCGCTACCCCTTCTAGCGGGGACACCCCGCAACTCCCCGTGCCGCATCCAGTAAACGGCAAGTTCAAAATTCTCTTTGTCGGGCGACACATCGAACGCAAAGGAATCTGCTACCTCATCGAAGCTGCAAAATACTTGCCCAGAGACAAGTTTGAAATCCGCATCGTCGGTGTCGGTGACTTGACCGAACAGCTCAAGGCGCAAGCCGCCGCAGTAAAAGAAGGCGCCGAAATCATTTTCACAGGCAAGCTCTCGCCTGAAGATCTCGCAAACGAATACAGGACTGCAAACGTCTTCACGCTCCCGGCTATCGTCGATCACAAAGGCGACACCGAAGGACTCGGAGTCGTGCTCATCGAAGCTATGGAACTTGGACTGCCGATTGTCGCTAGCAATGTCGGTGGCATCCCAGATGTCGTTGTCGATGGAGAATCCGGAATTCTCGTTCCTGAAAAAGACCCTGTCGCCCTTGCCGACGCCTTCAAGCGTCTCGAAGCAGCCCCGACATTGATTCAAAAACTTCTCGCCGGCGCCCGCAAACGCATCGACGAATGCTTCACCTGGGACGGCATCATCGAACGCCAGATGGAAGTCTATAAACGTCTTCAGCAATAAACAAAAAAAACCGCGAGTCTTCGCGGCATTCATTGTGGTGCATTTAACACCTAAAGCTTAATAATTACTGAACCTTAAATCCAGCTTTCTCGAAAGCGAGCCTGTTGTCTGGATTCTTCATGGCTACATTCGTAATCCAGTCGAATTCAGCAATGCCACCCTGCAAACCGGCACGTGCACAAAGCTGATCACGAGCCACATTGTAAGCATTGAGAATCTGGATCTTTTCAAAATCCTTGGCATTGTCAATTTTCGCAGACCACATCACGCCAAGTTCCACAAGACCATTGCTTGCCTTTGCGTAGACAGTTGCCTTTTCAACAGTGATAAGGGATTTTGCAGGAGCCGTGAACGGAAGCACAGGAACAATCGGCTGCGACTGCGGCAACACGACCTGGCTTGAAGCTTTTGCTTCTGGCTTCTTGTCAGAGCAAGAAACAAAAAAAGAGGCGATAGCCAAAAGGGAAATTACTAGAATTTTTTTTGACATGCTCGCCTCTTTTTTTTTTGTAATAGCGGTTCAGGGATTTGAACCCCGGACCAATGGATTATGATTCCAGTGCTCTACCGCTGAGCTAAACCGCCATCGATTGCAAATTTAGTAAATCACTTTTAGAATTTCAAGGGGTATTTGAAAAATAAACCCTAGTTTCCATAAAATTTTCGCCCCATTCAATCACGCGCCATGCCGGTGCGGCAGAACTCAGACTAAATACCGAAATATTCGGGTTAATCTGCATCTGCGTCGACGGAGTTACATACACAGTCTTGTCTTCAAGCTGGACCGTCATTTCGCTGTGGTAATGTCCCACAAAAATATGCTTGAGATTCTTAATCTTCAAAAGCGTCGCCTGGACTTCCACGATATTCTTCATGGAATATCTTAAATCCATGAACTTGTGTCCACAAAGGCAAGGCGGATGATGGAGGAACAGCAAAACCTCGTCATCAATCTTTGACGTTTCCTGCTCAAGCCACGAAAGCTGTTCACTCGAAACTGTACCATCCGCACTGTCCAAGAAGAAAATGGAACGGCCATCGATATCATAACGGTAATAGCACTTGCCGTTGTGAATTTTTCCGTTCAAGTCAAAATACTTCCCCATGATTTCAAGATTATCATGGTTTCCCGGAATGATGCAAACTGGAACTTTGCAGTCTTTTATAATATCAGCAATATAAGAATAGGCACCCGGCGTTGCGTTATCGGCTAAATCTCCGGAAATCACCAAAAGATCCAAATCTTTCATGGTTGGTGAATTATATGCCGTAAGGAAGTTCTTGCAGACATCAATATCTTGAACAAGGCTCGCACCATCACCAATGTGAGTATCAGATATCTGACCTATCTTAAGAACTTGTTTTTCCATACAACTACGTAGAATATAGCTTTTGAGACTAGAAAATGAAAACTTTACATGTTTTTTTGTGCTTTTTGTAATAAAGTCCATAGTTTTGTGAACTTTGTCACACAATCTTCAACATACTTTCGTGACCATTTAGTGAATTAACATTGAAAACTCAGGTTCAACATCTATCAACATTGAAAAAAGTGAATAGATTTTAAATTTTCAACATTAATCCACATTTTCTTTATTCTCGTAATTCGTTGATTATCATAGACTTAGAGTTTTGATTTGAAATTTCTATCCACTATTCACTATATTAAATACTAATTACTATATATAAATATATCTAGTATTATTTAATATAGGTGGTTGATTACTTTTCCTTCTTGCTTGCAGGCGTTTCGTTCATGTCGCAATTGCCTTGTAAGATGGCACCTTCGTTGATGACGAGCTGTTCTGCTTTTACGTTTCCAATAATTTTTGCATTGTCTTCAAGGATGAGCTTGCTCTTGCAGTCAACATTTCCTTTTATATTACCAGCAAGAATAGCGGCGTTACATTTAACGTCGCCTTCAATACTTGCAAGTTTTTCGAGAATTAGTTCTCCTTCGACTAAAACCTTTCCCTTGACCTTACCCGCAATTCGTATATCTGTCTTTCCGATAATGTCGCCATTAACTTGGACATTTCTTCCAACTTGAGTAAATTCCTGTTCGTTTTTGCTCCCCATAATTTGCCTCTAGTATGTAAATATTGTTTCTGGATCTTGCGGTAAGTTGTTCTTGGTTACAGAGTAATGCAAGTGTGGACCACTCGTATTGCCGGTATCGCCTACGTAGCCAATGACATCGCCTTTTGTGACGTTCGCTCCTCTTCGGGTTCTGATACTCTTGAGGTGCGAGTAGGATGACTTGTATCCGTTTTGGTGATCAATGACAACTGTGTTTCCGAGGTCGCCGCTGTTACCGGCGAACGTGACTTTTCCACTGCCTGATGCAAAGACCGGGTTCCCTTTGCGGGCTGAAATGTCAATTCCTAAGTGCTTGTTTTCGTACGAGAACTTCTTGCTGATGATGCCAACTGCCGGGATTACGTTCGGAATTCGTTCCAGGCGGATTTTTTCGTCAGTCGTAAGCCAGTTGTGGATACCTTCAAAATCGATTTGGTTTTTCGCAGAAGGCACATGCGCAAAGCGGTTGCGCTCAATGATGCTGTTGATTTTGTTGGAGTCGTTTTCGAGGAACGTCTCGAAGATATTCTGGATTCTATTTTCCATGATCCATAGCGAATCAAGTCTCGAGAAAAGCTCTTCATAGTTTGCGTTTTGCTTGATCAGCTGGGCGTTATGCACGCGCATCTTTTCATAGTTCGCAAGAGTCTTGTTGATTTTTGCGATATGGACAATGAACAAAATAAGAATGATAGCGACTAGGACAAGCCCGATATGGAACAACCAAAACTGCTTGCTCGATATGCGGTACTTCCTTGCACCGGTCGTGTTTTCCGGAATAATCTGGATAGTGTAATACTTACGACTCACGATTCTTTACCGTTAGCGGTTGTCCATTATTTCCTGAATTCGAGTCAGGTCGTCCATGGAATAGTAGTTGATGACGATGGTGCCCTTGGTCTGGTCCTTGGCGTTCGGGTTGAGTGCAACCTTTGTACCGAAGAATGTTTCGAGCCTGTTTTCGAAATTCTTGAGATCAGCGCTGAGTTCCGGCTTCGGTCTCGGTTCGCTACCGTGGACTTCCGGCATTTCATCTTCTTCGGGAGCGGCTGTGCCATTTTCAGGTTCGCCTTCTCTTGCCTCTCCTTCGTCTTTTGCCTGGGCGAACGGATCTTCGCCGCGAGCAATAGCTTCGATCTGACGGACGTTCAAGCCTTCTTCGATGACGCGCTTGGCGAGAGCTTCCGGGTCTGCAATTTTTTCACTGCAGAGAGCACGGGCGGCACCGCCTGCGAGTTTGCCTTCCTGAATCCAGGCCTGCACTTGGTTCGGGAGCTTCAAAAGACGGAGTGCGTTCGTGATGGCGGAACGGGACTTGCCGACCGTCTTTGCCAAATCGTCGTGTGTGTAATTGTGGTTGTCAATCAACTGCTGGTAGGACTGTGCTACTTCGATCGGGTTCAAGTCCACACGCTGGATGTTCTCGATGAGTGCCCATTCGCTCATGGTCTTGTCGTCGAGATTGTCGTAAACCTGAGCCTTGATGGTTCTGCAGTTGGCAAGTTTCGATGCACGGGTACGGCGTTCACCGCTGATGATCTGGTAGCGGTCGCCCACCTTGCGGACAGCAATCGGCTGGATAAGGCCGTGCTTTTCGATAGTTTCAGCAAGTTCGACAAGTTCATCGTCGTCGAAGAACTTACGTGGCTGGAACGGGTTCGGGTCAATCAAGTCGATATTGATTTCGACGATTTTCTGATTGTCCGGATTTACATTTTCGTTTGTAGCGGTATTGTTGATAGCGTTATCGACAGAGTTGCCGAGAACATCGTGTGCCTTAAAAATTGCAGAGAGACCGCGACCAAGTGCTTGTTTACCCATAATAGTTTCTAGTTGTTAGTCAATGGTTATTAGTTAAAAGTTAGTAGTTGTTAGTTACTAGTCAATGGTTGTTAGTTAAAAGTTATGCATCTATGTAGCTGTTAAAACTAATGACTAAAGACCAATGACTATTGACAGGGTCTACTTTTCCTTATTCAGTATTTCTTCGGCGAGCTTCATGTACGACTGCGAACCTGTGCTCTGCACATCGTAAAGGATGACCGGCTTGCCGTGGGACGGAGCTTCGGAGAGTTTCACGTTGCGCGGAATCATCGTCTGGAAAACGGTATCGCTTAAGTTTTCACGGACTTCTTCAGCGACCTGCTTCGAAAGGCTTAGACGGGAATCGTACATCGTGAGGAGGGCACCTTCGATTTTCAAGTTGGAGTTCAGATTCTTTTGGACTTCACGAATTGTCTTGAAAAGTTCAGTCATACCCTGCAATGCATAATATTCACACTGCACCGGAATGAGCACGCTCGTTGCGGCTGTCAGTGTATTAATTGTGAGCAAGTTCAGGCTCGGAGGAGCGTCGATGATAATGAAATCGAACTCCTGCTTGAGAACGTTCATCACGCGTTCGAGTCTGCGTTCGCGACTCATGACGTTGACAAGTTCAATTTCCATGACGGCAAGGTCAGGTCCAGAAGTGATGACCTTGAGGTATTCAAGCGACGTGTCCAAAATGGCAGGCTTGATATTTTCGAGCGTGAGATTGTCCGGATTACCAGCCATGTCCAGAATTTCGTGGATATCCATATCCTGGGATTCCATGAAACCAAGACCTTGAGAGGCATTACCCTGAGGGTCCATGTCTAAAAGAAGGGTCTTCTTTTCAAGGGCTGCAAAACTAGCGGCCAAGTTCACAGCCGTTGTAGTTTTACCGACGCCACCTTTTTGGTTGCATATGGCGATAATTTTACTCATTATTACCTCGGGTGACTAAAGCGTACACCTGTTCTTCTTCTGGAAGTTCATACTTCTGGATATGCACTTTCGGATCGTTTTCCAAATGGGCAATATTGTTGAAGCTCTTCAGCGTGACAAAAGTTCCGCCGTGCTTGAGACCTGCCTGGGCTCGTTCCCAGTCGTTTTCAAAAGTCGAGAGGGCGCGGCAGCTGATAAAGTCAAGGTCGGTCAGGCCGGAAGTTTCAAAGCGCTTGCCGACGACGGTCAAGTTATCCAAGTGGAGTTTTTCCTTGACCATCTGCATAAAGTTCACGCGCATGTGGCGTGGTTCGACTGCATAGAACTGCACGTTCGGCATGGCAATCGCAAGCGGGAAAACTGGGCAACCTGCACCAGCACCCATATCGGCCCAACGGAGTTTGTCACCTTGAGTGGAAATTTCCTTTCCTAAAAACACAAAGGGAACGAGAGAGTCGGCAATGTGCCTGCTTAAAAACTTTTCAGAATCCTTTGCCGAAATCAAGTTACCATATTCCTTGGTGTCCACTACCAAGTCTGCAAACTGGTAAAGCTTGTCGAGAGTCTCTTCGGACAGCTGCACACCATGTCCCGAAAGGAACTGGTTCAAAAGATCTTGCTGCGCTTTGTTAGTTTTGTAATTCAAATTTTTTTGACGTCATCCTGACCCGCAAGGGGAAGGATCCAGTTAAGTTTTGCTAGAACTTTTGCGTAGTGAAACAAAAATGTTCCACGTGAAACATGCGATAGCGAGTGTCGCAAAAATATGCTTGCATATTTTTATGACCGAGCATGAGCATGTAGGACACGAAGTGTCCAAACATTTCTGTTCCGAATTGAAATTTAGTATAACTTTTTAAGAAAACAATTCACAAACTCCCCTGCCCTATAAAAATCATAAAATATATGTTGATAACATTTTGATAAATGTTGAGAAACTGTTAAAGCGAGCGTCGCGAAAACAAGCTTGCTTGTTTTCATGACCGAGCTGCTAGTTTCGCGCTTGCGCAAATGTTGTTAAGGCGAAAGTTGCGAAAAGCATGCTTGCGTGCTTTCCATAACCGAGCCGACCAACATAGCGCTTGCGCAAAAACTCAAATTTTTTTTATTGTCATTCCGCCATCGAGCGGGAATTTCCCTTTTGTTGAAACTATAACTTCGTTATAGTCTTACAATCTCATGCTCGGTCATGCCGGTGTGCAAGCACCCCGTCACGACTCCCGCTATCGAGTTTGCTCCTTCGGAGCCAACTTGCTGCACCTCGGAAATGTCGGTAAACAAGTTTCCCGCCGCTTCCTCGGTTTGTGATTGTTTGGACACTTTGTGTCCTACCTCTTGGGGCTCAGTAATGCCCATACAAGTATGGGCGCTACATTCGCCCTGTAGAGGTTTCACGTGAAACACGCACGAGGTTTCCAAGCAAAAATGTGCTTGCACATTTTTATTTGGAAACCGAAGGGTGTAGGACTATGGCTTTGCTATAGTCCAAACATAAAAAAATCCTCCCTATTTAGGGAGGAGGTAAATCTATAAAAGTCTGAAGTATTATTGTTTGCGGCGGTGCATGAAGAAAGTCACGGTCTTATGATCTAGCCCGTCTTCGATATATGTTCTGGTCATCGTGAGCATTCCATTCTTAATCCCTACTTCGTAACGATTCCAGGCAACCCATTCTCCATCGTAGTAAATATCTTTCTGGTAACAGGTATTGCTGTCGTTCTCATCCATGACTATAATCTGGTTTTGATTAGGTCTAAATATAGTATCATTTTTCAAAACGTAAATGCTGGTGTATTTTCTCCCTTCATCGGTGTATGTGCTGGCTAGGGAATCTCCATCAAAGTAGATAATGGTGGTGTCGCTGATTCCATCTTTCGTTGAAATGAGTGTACTGATGTTGCCTTCGCAAATGAATTTGGTTTCTGTGGTGTTGATGGTGGTTTGGTATGTCCATTCGCCATCTCGGAGATTTGCCTCGTAGGTGCTGTCGAGATGAGTATCGGTCCAGTAGGCTTTATAAATATAGATGGAATTGCCTCTGTTATTTGCTGTACCCTTATCCCAATATGCGCTGTCTATAAATAAACCGTCTTCGCTGAAGAAAGAAAATTCTGCACTTTGGAGTTCGAGGATTGTTCGGATACAGTTGGTGTAAGATGGATCAGCTATATTTTGACCATTATTGGTAGTAATGTTATTAGCGGATGTACTGCTAGAATCGTCGCTACAGGCAATGAAAAGTGCTGCCGCTAAAAGAAGTATTTTAGATTTCATGACTCCCCCAAGAAAAATGTGGTAATGAATAAATTAGTTAAGTTGTGTGTAAATCTAATCAAATAGAAGGGGATATGCAAGTGTTTGGACCGTAACTTTATTGCAGTCTAACATGCTCGCCCATACAAGTATGGACGCTGCATTCGCCGTGTAAAGGTTTCACGTGAAACATGCGATAGTGAGTGTCGCAAAAATATGCTTGCATATTTTTATGACCGAGCATGAGCATGTAGGACTCGAAGAGTCCAAACACAATCAAGGATACCAAGCAAAAACATACTTGTATGTTTTTATTTGGTATCCGCAGAGTGTAGGACTATGATGAAATCATAGTCCAAACAATATATTAGTGAGATACGGTTTGTTCTCTTGTGTGAGGAAATCTTTCCATAGGTATCGGAAGCGTAATCATCTTTAAGAACCATCCGATGTTGTGTTGCTTGTTGGTAATTTCAAAAGATACACCTGCTGTTACCTGAGCTAAGAAAATTCCAAATTGTATCCCCACTTCTTCGATGAAACCGAATTCTTTGATTGAATAATGAGATTTGTTTTCTTTTTCCTCGGATCTGAGGAAACATTCTATAGCATGACTTTCGGCTATTGCAACTCCAGAGAGATTGTTTCCATATAATATGTACTTTGTTGTTCCGGATGCAAGCCACATGCCTCCCATTGCTATTTTCTGTAAAGTGCTTTCATTTGGGGCTGCCATTCCGAGAATGCCGAATCCTAAAAATGATACAGCGCTTCCGATTGATAAATCGCTGATTTTCTTTTCGCCTTCAGTCCTTTCGAACCTGCGGTCGAATCGTAAAAATGTAAAGTCTGCAAGTAGCCTATCAATACCAAAAAGCTTGCTCCCCAAGTTTTGTGCGCTCATGCAAATTACATCCACTTCAATTCGTTTGGTAGATGTATATCCTATCCCTCCCAAGAATAATACATTGAAGGGGTTGTATTTGTTTTCGTAGATGTTGCTGAGTTCTACAGAAAAAGCAGAATCCTGCACTGGATCTTCCAATGCGGATATGTTTGCAAAAGCAAAAGATATGGATATAAGGAATATGAAAAGTATCTTTTTGTTCATATGGTAATCTCTATTCTGTTGCCTTCGGGGTCGAGGACGACGCTTTCGTAATACCCATCACCGGTAGTTCGAGGTTGACCTACAACGGGTACGCCTTCGGAAGACATTTGTTGGGTCAGGTGGTCTACCTCTTCTTTTGAACCAACGGAAAAGGAAAGATGGGTAAAACCCAGATGTTGGGTGTCTGGCTTCGCTATCGTGTTTGCTCCTTCGGAGCCAACTTGCTGCACCTCGGAAATGTCGGTAAACGAGTTTCCCGCCGCTTCCTCGGTTTGCAATTGTTTGGACACTTTGTGTCCTACCTCTTGGGGCTCAGTAATGCCCATACAAGTATGGGCGCTACATTCGCCCTGTAGAGGTTTCACGTGAAACACGGCCGAGGTCAGAAAGCGAAAAAATGCTCGCATTTTTTCATTTGCTGACCGATGGGTGTTGGACTGTAACGAAGTTACAGTCCAAACATTTTCTATCCCAACACATATATCAGGGCGGTGCATGATTTCTAGGCGGGCACCATCGTCGAAGGTGACAAATCGGCTGGTAAATTGTTTTGCTGGGTTGTGGTAAATCGGGTGGACTACTCCATCGAAGTATTTCCGGTAGAACTCGCATACCTTGTCGATATCTTTAACCCAGATGGCAATATGTTCAATCTTCATAAAACCTCTATAAACAATATACCTAATTCAAATAAAAAAGACCCTCTAAACCGTGAACATGTTTGGACACTTCGTGTCCTACAGTCTCATACTCGGTCATGCCGGTGTGCGAGCACCCCGTCGCGACACTCGCTATCGACTGTTTCACGTGAAACATAGCCGAGGTTTCCAAGCAAAAATGTGCTTGCATATTTTATTTGGAAACCGAAGAGTGTAGGACTACGATGTAATCGTAGTCCCAACGTAATATGAGGCGAGTGAAGCAGAAACAAATATATTTGTTTATATTTCCGAGCCGATTAAGGTTGGACTCGAAGAGTCCCAACACATGAGCCGAGAGTCGCAGAATCCTATTATATATAGTATATTTTATTCCATGAAACTTTATCGATTCTTTCTCCCCTATTTAATGGTCTTTTTCATGGCGAGCGCATCCTTTGCCAATGAATCCCAAAAAATAGAAAATGCTGCAGTTAACTCGAACGGATCCGGCCTTGCACTGATTCCCTGGGATCTGTTTATTGGCGGAATGAATAGTTTTACCGTAGGTGCCGACTGGATATTTGGCAATTTCAATATTCTTTATGCTTCGACCTCCCAAGTAAATGAGGTCCCGAAACATTCGTGGGTGTGGACTCTCAGAACCCAGGCTCTTTGGGCGCCTACATTTGGTGCTTATTTGCAGCCCACGATACAGTATATGTTTTTTGGTGGGCCTTTGACAATGTTCAAGGTTTCGGTCGGGCCGGAAATCGGTTATAAAAGAAAAACCGGATTTGAATATGGTGGGTCTGCCCGCGTAGGTTCATTTATGGATTTATTGAATTTTGAAATGGGATATCTGGTAAATTCAAAACGCACCTATATGAACATCATTCTTAACCTGCCTTCGGGTCTCGGAATCTGGGTTTAAATGGAGGTTTTCATGATCGATATTGAGATTATCCAGGGAGATATTACCAAGCTTAAAGTCGATGCCATCGTGAATGCGGCAAACTGCTCTCTGTTGGGTGGTGGCGGTGTTGATGGGGCAATCCATCGTGCGGCGGGTCCGAAACTTTTGCAGGCATGTATTCCCCTGAAAGGTTGTGAGACGGGGCAAGCTAAAATCACTCCCGGATTTAAGCTTCCGGCGAAGTTCGTAATCCATACTCCGGGTCCGGTTTATCAGGACGGTTTACATGGTGAACCTGAGCTTTTGGAATCTTGCTACAAGAACTGCCTCGCTTTTGCCGAAGAAAACAACTGCGAAACTGTCGCCTTCCCCGCAATCTCTACTGGCGTTTATGGCTACCCCTGGAAAGAGGCAACCGAAATTGCCATGAAAACAGTTCGCGAATATTCCGCAAGTAATGTCAAGAAGGTCATCTTCTGTTGCTTCAGCGCGCAAATGGAAAAAATCTACCAAGATGTATCGCAGCGTATTTAGTAGTGAAAAAACGTGCGTCAAAAGTGCTGTAAAAAGAACGCTTCGTCGGCAAATCCAAATATCCTCCCTTTAATACCCTATTCTTTTTGTATATTGTTTACTGTAATTTCATTAAGGAGTATATAATGGAAGAAATCAAAAACTTTATCAAGGAATGTGGCGCCTATTTCCTCGCAACCGTCGATGGCGATGAACCGAAGGTACGCCCGTTTGGAACCATCGAAATTTTCGAAGGCAAACTCTACATCCAGACCGGTAAGTCCAAGAATGTTTCAAAGCAGATCCAGAAAAACGGCAAGGTGCAGCTTTGCGCTATGAACAAGACCTGCAATAAGTGGCTCCGTTTGAGCGGAACACTCGTTCGTGATGACCGCCGTGAACCCAAGGTCCATATGCTCGAAGCCTACCCCGAACTCAAGCGTATGTATTCCCCAGATGATGAGAATACCGAAGTCCTCTACTTCAAGGATGCGACCGCCACGTTCTGCAGCTTTACAGAACCGCCGCGCACTGTGAAATTCTAGTTTCCTTGTCATCCCGGACTCTGTTCCGGGATTTTTTAGACGCCGAGTTCCCTGTGAGCTCGGCTTTTTTGTTGCTCACATTATAAAATCTGAAAAAGGTTTCACCTGGACATGCGTCATGACCCTAAATTTTAATACAACGTATATTATATAGTTGATAAATCGACTCAATATTATTAACTATTGAGATTTGATTTTTAAAATTTCCCTTTAATCTGTTATAACTGTTTATAAATAATGAACAGGTTTTACCACATTAGTAGTGTTTCACGTGAAACGTAACCAATTTTTGTGGATAATATGTAAAAACGTTCGATAAATGAGTCTTCATTCTTTAAAAGTAATCACGTTATGTCAACAATTGCGTTTACCGATATATACCGAAAAAAGTACGTGAGTGTTCATTTATTTGGTTTACATATATTATATTTCATTGTGGAGGCTATATGCAGGACAATACGAAACGTGGCGAACGAGCTCTTTTTTGGATGAAGGCTATCTTTGGAATTTTCATCCTGTATTTCTTTTGGAGCACGCCTATTAATGCAATGTTGCCTGGTGCGAATGATAATACTGTGACTGCTTCAGTTTTGATTCGCATTGCCTTCGGAGCTGTGGTCAGTTTGGGAATGCTTTTTTCCTTGATTGCGTTTTTGGTCAGTTTTTTGTCGTGGCTGCATAGATCGATTGCAAACCTGCGAATTATTTCTGTGACGGATTTTTCTCCTATGGGCGCAGTCCTCCTTACCTGCATTCCGTTTGTCGGATTCATTTTGCATTTTTGGATTTTCAATGACATGGTAGAACGTCAGCAGGATTGCATGCAGGAACGTGGAATTTTTAAAGAACGTTTTCCGAGAAAATTTTTGATCGGATGGCTCCTGACTTCAATTGGATGTTTGGCGCTGATGTTTATGGGTTTCAGTAATCCTACCGGTGAAGAAATTCGTGGCTTGGCTGAAAACATTTTAACCGTCGTGAGCATTGGGCTGTACATCAAATGCTTCATGTTCTACATTGCGCAAGAACGTGAACTTTACAATGTCCACACAGAAACACTTTTCCGCAAACGTGTTGATGAAATTATCCGCGAGCGCGAAATAGAACGTGCTGCCGATCAGCTCCGCGACAAACAGTAAATTTTTTTTGAAATCGCTGACCGTCATCCTGACCCTGTAAGGGGAAGGATCCAGTTATTTTTTAAGTCGTGACTTAACTAGATTGGACTAAAGTCCCAACTCTTTGGCTCAGAATGGCATAATTAACCGAAATACGTCGCGACGTACTTTTTCTGGAATTCCGGGTCTTCGTGCGCCCAGTGCTTTTCTTCCATCGCCTGGTATTGCCAGTTGAGCGCCTGCATAAATTTTTCCGGCTCGCAGAGATTCTTGAAAATCGCATCGAGATCGTCGACTGTTGCGCTTGAGCTGACCAGTTGTACCTTCGGGATGTAGCTGTACGGAGAACTTGCGAAATCACTCCCGATGAAGACTGCACCGAGTGCTGCCGCTTCCTTGAGTTTCAAATCGCTCTTTGCACGGTTGAAATTGTTGGCGGCGAGTGGAGCCAAGAAAAAGTCTGGTTTGTAGCTTGCGACTGTCTGCGCAAACGGAAAAAAGCATGTGTACGGAATCTTTGTGTATTTTCCGTCGAGGTCCTTCAGAAAATCCGGCTCGCCAAAAATCTGGAAGTCAATGCTCCCGTCTTCAATGTGCTTACGGATCCAGGGGATCCATGCACCTTCGAGGTCGCCCGGAATTTCAGCGGTGAAATGCCCGAGACTGCCGGCATACATCACCTTCGGTTTTCCTGTGAAGGTGGACATCCTCTGCGACATTCCGAACAGCGATTTGGAAATTCCATTCGGCATCACGACCGCGTTTACGCCAAGGTCGGACTTGATGCGGCTTGCGAGGTAGCGCGTCGAGCAGACCACCACGTCGAACAGTGGCAAGACCTGCTTGAGACTCGTGAGCATCATCTGGTCGTGATTCGGAATCTGTTTTGCGTACGAAGCGATCACCGGTGACAAATCCCACTGCAAGTCATCTAGGTCGGTTACGAGCTTGAACCCGCATTCCTTTTTGAGCTTTGCATAGAACAACGCAAGCTGTGCACGTCCCGGTGCCGTCGGCTTCTGCAAAATCACAGCTCGTGTCTGCTTGAGCGCGTCTTTGTTTGTGCAGACGATTTGGGTGACAGACGGCACGATCTGGAAATCGTTAGGTCCCATGAATTGGGTGCAGGGCAAAATGCAGCGAACCCAGTCGGATTGCGCCATATCATAAGGATGCACGATAACTTGCGTTCTATTCATAGTTGGAAAAGTAGTGTTTCTTACTTTATGTCAAACTGAACTTTTGGGGCTACGCTTGCGCCAGCGTCAGCAGAGAAGAGGGCTTTCGGGGAGGCGCCTGCGAAACCTGCGATAAGGTTTGTCGGGAACTGGCGAATGGTAGTGTTGTATGCCTGAACGGTTTCGTTGTAGCGCTTGCGTTCGACGGCGATGCGGTTTTCGGCGCCTTCGAGTTGCACGCGGAGTTCCTGGAAGCTCTTGTTGCTCTTGAGATCCGGGTAGTTTTCGGAGACTGCCATGAGGCGCTGGAGGGCTCCGCTCAAGCTGCCTTGCATTTCCTGAAAGCGCTTGAGGGCGGCTTCGTCGTTCATGAGGCTTTCGTCGAGTTTGACAGTTCCGCCCATGCGGCTGCGCATGTCCATGACTTCGGTGAGGGTGCTCTTTTCGAAGTTGGCTTCGCCCTGGACAGTGCTGACGAGATTCGGAATGAGGTCAAAGCGGCGCTGGTAGGTATTTTCGACTTGTGCCCATTGGGTCTTTACGCCTTCTTCGAGGGCGATGATGTTATTGTAGGTGCCGATACCCTTCCCTACGATGATGAGCAGGATGACGACGACAACTATAACGGCGATTAAAGCTTTTTTCATAAGATCTCCGGTTTTTGGCTAATATAAAAAACTATTCTACGACTAACGATTTATCGTAGATGTACTCGACTTCTTCGGGGGTGATGCCGCCGGGAACGAGGTCAAGTTTGGAGTGATTTGTTTTCATCGCGGCGACGAACTTGTCGCGCAATTCGCGAGTGACGGTGCATGTGCCGATGAGCTTGTGGAGCATTTCAGCAAATTCTTCAACACTTTGCAGACCTAAAAGCGAGAGGACTTTTTCAACATCATTCGAAACTTTTTTGTGACAAATTTCGACATATGCGGCGAGGAAATATCCGACGGCAGGGCCGTGCGGTGTGCCTTTGCTGAGCGTGAGATCGTAGCTCATGCCATGTGGTACGGCGGTGCTTGTCATGGCGATGGACATGCCTGCAATTGTAGAGGTGTACATCAGTTTTTCGTACATACTAGCATCGATGGGCGCGGCATTTTTTGCGGCATTTCCCGAGGCAAGGAGCGCTTCTTTACACTCTCCCCAGAGCTTGAGACCGTATTCCGGACACATGCGGTTGAGTATGTTCGAGTGAACGTTCAGGATGCTTTCGACCATGTGCGCGAGTGCATCGACGGCGGTGTTTACGATCAGTTGTTTTTTGGCGGAGGCGAGATACTTTCCGTCAACGAGCGCGAGCATCGGGAAAATTCGGTGCGGGATGCTCTTCTTTAAATTGATTTTGTGGTTCGTGATGATGGCGACGGGAGTTGCTTCGGAGCCTGTTCCGCAGGTGGTCGGGACGGCGACAACGGGTGCATGGTCGAGCGGATGGCTCGGCGTTTTGTGCAGTTCATCTGCGTTCACGTTTGGATTCACGAGGAGAATCGCCATAGCTTTGGCGGCATCGATAGCGGAACCTCCCCCAATGCCGATGATAAAATCAGCATTGGATTCCCGTGCAATTTGTGCGCCCTTCCCCACTGTATCGGTGGACGGGTTTTCTTCGACTTCATCAAAAATCTGGTAGGCGACTCCCCCATCGTTTAACACTTCGGTCACGTCGTTCAGGGAACCGTTAGCCTTAGCAGAGCTGTGTCCGGTCACGATGAGCGCGCGTTTTCCGACGGCAAGCATTTCTTTCGCGTGGTTCTTCACGCAGTCCTTTTCAACGTAGATATCCGTAGGTACATAAAATCGCATGGAGTCTCCTTACAGCATCAGCCATTCTTTGTTGAACCAGTGGTAAAGTCGCCCTTGTTCATTGCGGTTCTTGATGAGCCACTGTGCAAATGTCGGGCGGTCAATCGGTTCGCAAATAGAGTAAATAAAGGCTTCCACGAGACCTTCGCGGATGAGTCCTTGGTAAAATCTCTGGATCGGGTCGTCAATTTCATCGGTGAAGGCGACGAGCTTGATTATTTTTTCAAGAATGTGGATCAAAAATTCCATTTGTTGTGATGAAGTGGAATCTTGATCGTAGAGCTTGCGATTGCCGAGCGTATCCGTGACGAGCATGGTCTGGATAGCAAGCAAAAATTCGTTATTGACTGTAGAATCGCTACCGGTTTGCTTGATCGTCGGCTTGTACATTTCGACGGTACTGTCTTTCTTTATAACAAAATATTTTGTTCGACCGTAAAGTCTCGAAAGGTTGTCGCGGATGATTTCGGCTTTTTTGCTGATGAACGTGGAGTACATGGTATACGCATAGAATTGAGGCCACTTGCCCATTTGACTCGACAAAAATCCGGTGTAATAGTAGCTGCCTTCATGCGTGCGGGAATTGTTGATGCTCCGTCTGACCCAAGCGTAGGCGCTGTCGGCGTTGTTCATACGCATATACGTGATGGTCGCGTTGTATGGAATGTTGAACGAGTTTGGTACTTTGGCGAATGCTTCGCGGTAGATGGCGATTGCAGAATCCGGCATGCCCTTGTCGTCGTAAATGGTTCCGATCAGGCTGTAGAGATTTTCTTCGAGTCCCTCGCCTTTCAGCTTTGTCGCGGCTCTGGCGTAAGTGAGCGCTTTGTCCAAGTCGCGCTTGGCGTGGTACGTAAAAGCCATCTCGTATTTGACGAGAGCGCTCTTCGGGTCTTTTTTCTCGGCTTCCTTGTACTTGGCTAGAGCTTCGTCGTACTGCCCTTGTTCATGGAATTGTACACCTTGATCAACGAGCTTTTTGACGGCTTCGGCTTTGGAAGCTTTTGACGATGCCTTAGAGGTTGCATTTGGCGCAGCAAAAAGCGTGACGGCTAGAGCTAAAATGAGAGCGATGGATTTTTTCATGGTAAGTTAGTTCTTGAGAAGGGCGCTATAGAAATTGCGAACATCTTCCCAGCGGTAGTACGGGGCGGCGGGGCATTGCGCATTTTTCGCATTGTCTTGAGCCTTGCATTCGATGGGCAGGGTCTGTTCAATTTCATTGTACAAAATTTTGACGAGGATGGGCTTGTTTTTTGATTTGTAGAATACCATTTGCAGGTTTGCCGCCATCGGGATGATTCTAAAGTCGTTCCATTGTTCGTGCAATTTGGAGAGGTCCGAAACCTTGGCATTGGCGACGGGCAGCTGCATGAGTGCGGATAGCGGGAGAAGTGTGGCGTCGTGGCCAAAGCGGAGTGTGGCGGCAATCGGCGCCTGTGCTGCGCGCGCATTTATCGTTGTATCCACGGCAATCGCTTCGTCGGCTTCTTCCAGAATGTTCTGGAGCGTGGGCTTGGCGAAGTTAAGACCATCGGGGCGGTTGATGAGCGGGCTTGTGCCTTCAAGGCTGTACCACCAGGCGTTTTGCGCTTTCCAGCGTGCAATCTTTTCTTCAGTGGTAAACAGGTTTACAAAGGTGTCAGCGGGCACTTTGGCGGCTTGGGCGATTTCGTCGAGGAGCGGCTTGTCCATCCCCTGGAGCGATGTTGCAATTTCAAAGAAATGGTTGTAGAATCCGTTGGTGTCCACGTTATTTACAACATAATTGTAGTCGTTGAATAGCTTTTCTAGGAACTGTTGCGGATTGACGTTTTTCCAGAGTTTGTCACTTTCGTCTGTGTACGTCTTGACTTTGGAATAGTCGAGCTTGCCCCAGTCAAAGGCGCTGATGAACTTCATGTAGCTTTTGCCGGAGATGAGCTCGGAATGGATTTTCGGGTTCAGCGAACGGAGCTCTCCGATGAAGGCTGCCATGCTCACGATGCAGCGACCGCTCGTGCTCGCATACGACCTGACGTACGGCGTAATCTTTTTCCCGCCGATATTCCAGTCCTTGAAAACATCGCCAAAATTTTTGGACATGCGGTTTGCAATCCCTTCATGTTGCTTGACGCCCACTTGCGTGAGGTCGCCTTTGCGGGGGGCTGCCTTGTCTACGAGGACTTTCGTATAGGCGAGCGTCTGTTTGCCGAGTTCGGTGAGTTTCTGGGCGGAATCTGCCTTGGCGAGAGTTTCAAAAAGGTATTTGTATTCTTCGTCGTTGTGGTGGTAGCGGCTGCCGTGGCGCCCGTAATGGCTGATATAGAATGGCTTGTAGCCGGCTGGTGCCTTCGTATATTTAATATTTACGGGTTCCGGGTACACTAAATAGCCACTTGAAGTGAATTCGGGATGTTTGGCGAGTTCATCATCGCTAGTCTGTGCGTTCACGGGTGCGGCAAGGAAAAATCCCGCAGCAAGTACAAAAATCCCTTTTGCAAAATCCAATTTTTTCATATTACTAATATAATATTATTGATGTTTTGGTTTATTCATGTAATAATAAAAATGAGTATCAAGACTATAATTATTTAGTATTAAGTGGGATGTTAGGTTGTTATAAAGAAATGAAAGGTTGACGTTGTGAGATTGGAAGCGTCGGCCAAGGATGGGGAGGGTGCAGGGAGGGGCCCGTGCGGCCTTCGCAACTCCGAGCTGGGGCCCCGCCCGCATGACGTACTTTATAGAATAAAGCCCAAATTTTAGGCGATTAGCCGCTATTTCAACTTGAAACGAAAATATATTTGGCACATCTTTTGCTACTTTTAACCACGTTTAATTTTTAATCAAGGACAACCATGAGCATTGTAGATACAGTACTCCATAAGATTTTTGGTACACCTCATGAACGTAAGGTGAAACAGCTCCGCCCGGTGATTGCGAAAATTCACGAAGCCTGCAAGGCTCTCGCAACGCTCGATGACGCGGAACTTGCTGCAAAGAGCGCCGAATTCCGCGAAAAACTGAATAATGGAGCTACCCTCGACGATATCAAGGTTGATGCCTTTGCCGTTTGCCGCGAAGCTTGCGACCGCCGTCTCGGTATCTTCAATATCTTCAAGCCGGAATTTGGCTTTGACTTTAGCCGCCTCGGCCCGGAACTCCAGGAAGCCGTGAACAAGGCTAAGGCTGAACTCGAAAGCGGAAAGAATGAATGGGAAGTCTACCTCCCGGCAGCTCTCTACGCGAAGGTTCGCGAACTCTATCCGGAATCCGTGAAGCCGTTCCGCATGTTGCCTTTCGATGTGCAGATGATCGGTGGTCTCGTGCTCCACGAAGGTGCTATTGCTGAAATGGCTACCGGTGAAGGTAAGACGCTTGCCGCTGCTCTCCCGGTTTACTTGAACGGTCTTTCTGGCCACGGCGTGCATGTAGTGACGGTGAACGATTACCTCGCTGGCCGTGACGCTAAGCAGATGGGCTTGGTCTACAAGTTCC
Organism: Fibrobacter sp. UWB7; assembly: GCF_900142945.1. Classification (NCBI taxonomy): domain Bacteria; kingdom Pseudomonadati; phylum Fibrobacterota; class Fibrobacteria; order Fibrobacterales; family Fibrobacteraceae; genus Fibrobacter; species Fibrobacter sp. UWB7. The sequence continues at coordinate 16,924 of NZ_FRCO01000009.1, read as the reverse complement.
TCGGCCTTACGGTCGGTCTCATTGTGAATGGCCTTGATGCTGAACAGCGCCGTCAAAGCTACAACTCCGACGTGACTTACGGTACCAACAACGAATTCGGTTTCGACTACCTCCGCGACAACATGGCGGTAGAACCGAACCAGCTCGTGCAGCGTGAACTCAACTTCTGTATCGTTGACGAAGTCGACTCCATCTTGATCGACGAAGCCCGTACGCCGCTCATCATTAGTGGTCCTGCTGAAGACGCTACTGAAAAGTACGCCAAGGCAAACGAAATTTCGAAGCAGCTCGTCCGCAACAAGGACTTCTCTGTTGATGAAAAGGACAAGAACATCCAGTTTACGGAAAAGGGTGTGCTCCACATCCAGGACTTGATGCACATTACGAACCTCTATGGCGAACATGCCGACTGGGTTCACTTCCTCGATAACGCTCTCCGCGCTTGGTACCTCTTTGAAAAGGATGTCGACTATATCGTCCGTGATGGCGAAGTCATCATCGTTGACGAAAACACGGGCCGCTTGATGGAAGGCCGCCGCTATTCTAACGGTATTCACCAGGCTATCGAAGCTAAGGAAGGCGTGCAGATCCGCCGCGAAAACCAGACGCTTGCGACGATCACGTTCCAGAACTACTTCCGTATGTACAAGAAGCTCTCCGGTATGACCGGTACGGCTGAAACCGAAGCAACGGAATTCATCAAGATTTACAACATGAACACGTGGGTCATTCCGACGAACAAGCCGTGCATCCGCAAGGACTTGCAGGACCTCGTTTATAAGTCCGAAGATGCCAAGTGGCGCGCCATTGTTGCTGAAATCAAGGAACGCCATGCGAAGGGGCAGCCGCTCCTCGTGGGTACGGCTTCCATCGAAAAGTCCGAAATCCTCCACGGCATGCTCGAAAAGGAAGGCATCCCGCACGAAGTCTTGAACGCCAAGAACCATGGCCGTGAAGCTGAAATCATCCAGTACGCCGGCCACAAGGATAAGGTGACGATTGCAACGAACATGGCTGGTCGTGGTACTGACATTGCTCTTGGACCGGGAGTGACTGAACTCGGCGGTTTGCATGTGCTCGGTACGGAACGCCATGAATCCCGCCGTATCGATAACCAGTTGCGCGGTCGTTCCGGCCGTCAGGGTGACCCGGGTTCTAGCCAGTACTTCCTCTCCCTCGACGATAACCTGATGCGTATCTTCGGTGGCGACAACGTCAAGAACCTCATGAACCGTTTTGGCGTGGGCGAAGACGAAGTGATTACCCACCCGATCGTTTCCCGCTCCATCCGTGGTGCCCAGCGTCGCGTCGAAAGCCAGAGCTTCGATATCCGTAAGCACTTGCTCGACTACGATAACGTGATGAACGAACAGCGCAAGGTGATTTACGGGCTTCGTCGCCGCATCTTGAACGGTGAAGATATCCGTGACGAAATCATGAACCGCATCGAAGATGCTTGCGATATCAAGGTTTCTAACTACATCCCGGCAAAGAGCTATGCGGAACAGTGGAATCTCGAAGGCTTGCACGAAGACTTGCAGCGCACGCTCGGCATGGAATACAGCCTCACGCTTGATGAAGCTGTATCGAAGACGCCGGAACAGGTGCTCGAAGAAATCATCGAACTTTGCAAGGTGCGTTACGACAAGCTCACTAAGATTATTCCGGATGCAGATTTCCGCAATATCGAACGTCGCTTCCTCCTCATGACGATTGACCAGGTGTGGAAGGAACACTTGTATGCTATGGACCAGCTGAAGGATGCTATCCGCTTCCACGGATACGCCCAGAAGGATCCGCTGATGGTTTACAAGAACGATGGCTTCAAGATGTTCGAAAGCTGCATGGAAAAGATTGCAACGCTTACGGCTCTCCGCATTTTGAACATCCGCATCACACTCCCGAACGGTGTGACGGTCTCTCCGGACCAGCTCCAACTCAAGAGCCAGGAACAGATCGATGCCGAACGCAAGGCTGCTGAAGAAGCCGCCGCTGTTGCAGGTAACGCTGGCGAAACTAATGCAGAAAGTCATCCTGAGCAAAGCGAAGGATCCAGTGAAGGTTCTTCCGAACAGTTGAGTGCCGAAGGCGCAAAGGCCGCAGGTCTCGCCGGTCAGGCCGCTTCTTCTGAAACGAATGCCCTTTCCGAAGATCAGCAGGATGCTCAGCCGATGCCGCAGAGCGCTCTCCCGGGTACTCGCCCGAACCGTTCCGCTGCCGCTAACGCCGCCCTTGCTGCCGCTGTGAAGCGTGCCCAGCAGCAGGCTGGTGCAAAGCTCGGTCGCAATGACCTCTGCTGGTGCGGTTCTGGTCTCAAGTACAAGAAGTGCCACGGCAAGGACGTCGAATAATTCGACCAAGAATCGCGAGCACTCCCGCACAAAATGCAATTGAAAAATCCTCGGCTTCCCCGCCGAGGATTTTTTTACATCCATAAAAAAAAGCGAGATATTCAGTTTGTTTTGAATAAATAAGAATTCGTCGAGAGAATAAAGCGTCGGCCAAGGATGGGGAGGGTGCAGGGAGGGGCCCGTGCGGCCTTCGCAACTCCGAGCTGGGGCCCCGCCCGCATGATGTACTTTTATGAAATAAGAAAAAGCCATTGGCGCTCAGCCAAAAAATTTTTGCATATTTGTTCTTATGAAAACTGCGAAGAAATTTTTCAGCCTCGAAGGCATTGACGGTTCCGGAAAGTCCACACAAATCGACATGCTTGTCCGCGTGCTTGAATCCGAAGGCCACAAGGTCGTGAGGTTGCGTGAACCCGGCGGTGCAAAAATTTCCGAACGCATTCGCGAACTCTTGCTCGACCCCGCTTTCAAGGGCATCATGGCAGATGATACCGAACTTTTGTTGTACAATGCCGCCCGCGCCCAAGTGATTCACGAAATCATTCAACCCGCGCTCGATGCAGGGAACATCGTCATCGCCGACCGTTTTGCGTGGAGCACATTTGCTTACCAAGGTTATGCCCGCGGGCTCGGTGCCGATAAAGTCCAGCGCCTCACGGAATTCACTTGCGGAGGCTGCTTCCCAGAACTCACTGTAGTTCTCGACTTGACCGTCGAATCAAGCCGCAAGCGCATGGCCATTCGTGGTGGCGCCCCCGACCGCCTCGAAAGCGAAAAGGCTGAATTCTTCGAGCGTGTCCGCGAAGGCTATCTCGCCGCAGGTCGCGATTATAGCGATTGCGTGAGTGTCGTCAATGCAGACCGCACTCCCGATGAAGTCCACCAAGATGTCCTTTCACTTATTAAAGCGAAACTGAAATGATCTTTTTTTGCATACTCATCTTTGGCGTACTCTTCCTGTTCTTTAATGTCAGGATGGTGGCGCCTGGAATCAAGGGAAGCGTCATTGCCGGAATTTCGGTGATCCTCCTCCCCATCTGCTTCTTGTTTAGAACAAGTTATTTTGCATCGCTTGGCATGTCCTTCTTTGCCGTCTGGCTTGCCGAAGCACTCTTCTTTTATATTCTCTGGTGGATTATCCGTGGTATTCGCCGTGCTATCGTCAAGAAGCCGCTTGACCGACGCATTGAAATTTCGGTGGCGAGACTTTTGCTTTTCGTGACTGTGTTACTCACGGTTATCTTCCGCATTGCAGGTGCTGGCACAAACGAGAACTTCCATGTTCGCGAGTTCAAGATTGCCATTCCGACCGAAAAAGAATTTACGGCGGTCTTCTTTAGCGACCTCCACATCGACCCGATTTTCAAGCGCGAAAAGATGGAACGCATCGTTCATGTGAGCGATAGCCTCCACCCGGACTTGGTGCTGTTTGGCGGAGATTTTTCGGATGTCGTGGATTCGACGCTTTCTGCCTGGGAATACGACTTCTTGGTGCAAAAGCTTGCCGCAACCGCCAAGATGGCTGCTATTGCTATCGACGGGAATCACGAAGGGTTACTTGAACGCGAAGGGAGTGACTTTAAAAAGTGGATGCAGAATAACGGTTTCGTCGTGCTGGAAGACTCCACCGTCTGTACGCCTTTTGCCTGTATTACTGGTCGTGTAGACCATAGCGTTGCCAGAATGCGTGATGTCGAACGCAAGCCGCTTTTTGACTTGCGCCCTACGGCTGAAGAATCTAAACTCCCCTGGCTTCTCCTCGATCACCAGCCACGTGGCATCGAAGAAGACCACCCTGGCCGCCGTCCTGACTTTGCCATGTCCGGTCACACGCACAATGGTCAGTTTTTCCCGGGAACACTCATTATCAACTGGGTTTGGCGCCTCGCCTATGGTCTTGGCGAATTAGATCAGGTCAAATGGCTCGTTTCTAGCGGTGTTGATTCCTGGGGTCCTCCGGTCCGTATTGGTAGCGATACCGAGCTCTTGTTCCTCCGTTTTGTACCCGACCGGCTGTAATGACAGTCAGTGTCAAAATACATTAACTATATTTTAGGGAACTATGACTCTTTGCTTAGAAACGGATCAGTTAGAAACCGTACAGAGAATTCTTGGGCTCCATTTTGAGGGCTTTGAAGTTTGGGCGTACGGCACACGTGTCACGGGCGTAGATTTGACCCCGGATACGGATTTGGAATTGGCAGTCATCTCGGACTCCCCTATCTCCCTTGATGACATGACTTCGGTGGAAAAGGCGTTTGTTGAAAGCGGACTCCCGTTCCGTGTCGATATTGTCGACTGGTCCAAGCTCCCCGAATCTCTTCAAAAGCAAATCAAGAAAGAACATTCTGTCATTCAGGAGGCCGCCGATAGCTTCCAGTAAGGCTGGCGAGGTTTGAATATGAATCGCTTGTTACCCCTATTTTTAGCTGCTGCTCTTTCTACCATGGCTTTTGCACAGGACGATGTTGAACGCGTCAAGTCCGTGGTTAAAAGCGGCCGCTGCTCGGATGCGATTGCTCCGCTGCAGAAAATCTACAATGCATCTTTCCGTAAGCTTGAAGGCGAAAAGGCTTCTGTCATGCTTGCAGAATGCTACCTCCGCACAGGTAAGAAGGACGATGCTTACGATGTGGCTTCCCGCTTCTTGGAATACCATGTGAAGTCCGCTTACCGCGAACGTATGGAACTCGCCCGTGCTGTTGTCGATGTCGAAAAGGGTTCCGTGTTTGATGGTGTCGAAGCCATGCTCCGCGTGCTCTCTTACTCGACCAACCCGGCTGCAAGGTCCCGTGCCAAGGAAGTAGCTATCCAGACTTTGGCAGCATCTCTCCTTACCGCAGACCAGCTCCAGGCTTTGCTTGAAAAGTATCCTGTCGATCGTGAAGTGATGGGCTGGATGCAGCTCCAGTTGGGCCGCGAATGCCAGAACGCCAAGCGTTACCGTGCTGCTAGATACTGGTACAAGAAGGTTCTCAAGACAACTTCTTCCGAGAATTTGCAGAAGACCGCCAAGAAAGGTATAAGCGCTCTTGAAGGTCTCGGCGCCGGTCTTCCGACCGTGCTCGTGCTCGCTCCGCTCTCCGGCGACTTTGCCGAATTCGGTGCCGCCGCAGTGCAGGGTTCTCTCCTCGCTTATGAACAGGCGAACCTTAAGGGCAAGGTGAACATCATCTTCCAGGACACGCACGCCGATGCCGCTATCGCTCTTATGCGTACACAGCGCGCTGTGAACCAGGATAGCATCATTGCCATTATCGGTCCTATCATGAGTGCTCCGGCAACGTCTGTCGCCGCATGGCTTGGTGCAAACTTCCAGCATGTGCCGATGCTTACTCCGACTGCAACAGATGCAGGCATCGCAAAGCTTGGTCCGAACATCTTCCAAGTGAACCTCACCATGGACATCCTCGCCCAGACGATTGCGGACTTCGCTATCAAGTGCCTCGACATCCGCGAATTTGGCGTGATGAGCCCGCTCGGCGATTTCGGTACGGCCATGTCCGAAAGCTTTACCCGTGCTGTTGAACGTCGTGGTGGTGATGTTGTCGGCTTCCGCAATTACGAAGAAGGCCGTCCGGACTACAAGACGGAATTCAACCTCATGCGCGATGTCCGCTTCAATCAGGAAAACCGCCGTCGCAATATCGCTAAGGGCGTGAATGATCTGAACTCTGTGAACCCTCGTGACCGCAAGCTTTACCTCGCCGACTCTACCGTTGAATTCCCGGGCCTCTTCATTCCGGCAACAAATCCGGCAGATGCAGGTGCCATGGTGAGCCAGGCCGCTTTCAACAAGGTCTCCGGCACATATCTCGGAACATCCGGCTGGTATGGTCGTGAACTTTTGATTCAGGGCAAGCGCCTTGTCGAAGGTTCTTACTTCAGCGTTCCGAGCATCGACATGAACAAGGGCAACACGGCTTACACGAACTTTGTGAAGGACTTCACGGCTCGTTGGGGCGTGGAACCGGGTGAAGACAAGGTAAGCGGTCTCAGCTACGATGCCGCAAACATCATCTTTACTTCGCTTGCCGCTGTGACGGGCAAAGATGATGACATGACGCATTACATCAATGCGACCAAGGACTTCAAGGGCATCTACGGTGACATCCAGTTCCGTCGCGGTGCAAATGCCAATACGAAGATCATTACAGTGAACAAGGGCAAGTTCGAAGTCGTGACGACCTGCGAACGCCAGGACAAGGCAAAAGAATCCGCCAAGTCCAAGAAAAAGAAGTAACGCATTACGTCATCTTCGACCCCCGTCATCCTGAGCGAAAGCGAAGGATCCAGTTAAGTCTTGTAATTGCACAAGCTTTATTAAAAAGGACCCCTGCGGCATTGCCACAGGGTCCTTTTTCTAGGAGGAAAAACCGGTAATTCCGGAATTGAGAGAGAGAAACTAGCTATTCGCTGCGATGCATGCCGCTACGAAGTCCGCCGATTCGCCTTGCTGGTAATAAGCGTAGAGGTTCGAATCGTCCATGATATCTTCGAGGTTGATGCCGCTTGTGGAGGTCAGCTCGTCCTTGATCCTTGCCTTGAAGGCCTGGAATCCAGTGTGGAGCAAGTAGTAGAGAGCCGTGGTCTGTGTCTTGTGGAACATCTTCATGGTGGCCTCCATAGAAAAGAGTTGTTGTGGCGCCTGGATGAGTTTTTAATTCCTCTTCTAGTAACCACTTAGCTGCAATTTCTTTAATAAAGTGTTAATAATATGTTTAATTCTTATTAACATCTATTGTATTTATACATTTTTTTACCTCAAGAAACAAGGTTTGTCATATTCCAAAATGGACGATGGCTTATGCAGACGAAAGTTTCTAAATTACAGACAATGCTAAAGAGATTCATCGCACCGCTGTTAATGGTCGCCGGCATTTCCGTTGCCGACGAGCTTTCTTTTGCACTTTCTCCGACGCAAAATGCACTCGCTGAACAGGTCACGCAAAAGACGATGGAACTCAACTACGTTGAAGCATTCAACCTGGCCCGCAAGCTCCGCCTCGAAAACGACGGGGTCGGCTGCGTGTTCCAGAACATCATCCGCGTGAGCATGTACGACGACAAGGGCGATACCACGTCGCTCAAGGTTGCCGCCAAGAATCTTGAAACCTGCAAGACCGAAGGTCTGTGGGATGCGCTCCGTAATTTTGAGATCGGCTACGTGCTTACCGAGACGGGACATTCCGTCAAGGGCGCCATGCAGACGCGCTCGGCTGCAAGCCAGTTCGAAGATGCCAAGGATTACGAGTCGAAGGCTTTCTATGCGATTTACGCCTACTATGTCGATAACAGCTTTGGCTGGCTCCCGTTCAAGTCGGACAATCGCGAAGCGTACCTCAAGATTCTCGATTCCGGCTCCTTGCGCTCGGCACGATTCTGGCCGCTGTTCCTGACACCGCTTATCTGGATGCACTACGACCGCAAGGATTACAAGACTGGGCTTTCGCTTGCCGAACGTGGGCTTAAGAAGGCTCCGAATCATCCGGTGATGCTCCAGATCAAGGCAGACATGCTTTACAGGCTCGAACGTTACGACGAGGCAGCTACTATTTACGAAAAGAGCGCTGCCGACTACCTCGAACGCACTGGCAAGTCCATTCGTTACTGGTGTTCTGTCTTGAACCTCATCCGCATTTATCATGACGCCGGTGATGATGCCAAGTCCGCAGAGCAGCGTCAAAAGCTCAACGATCCGGATTACCAGAAACTTAAGAAGTGGATGCCCGGTTCGCTTATCGACGACCTCACTGATCGCAAGTTGATTTAGCCTTTAGTAGTAAAAAAAACTAATGACCATTGACCCATGATTATTGGGCAATTCTTATTGTTAAAAAAAATTATCAAAAAATAGTGGAATAAACTCGGCAAAAAAGCGTGTTAATAAGTAGAAACTCATTAACATATCAGGAGGTTTTTTATGTCGAGCCAGTTATCGGTATTGCGAGTCGGTTTCTTTTTGGACGGCTACACGCTTAAAAAAGTCAACGAGTATTACCTTAAATACCACCGGTATCATGCACGTCTGGATTTCAAGGCGCTCAAGGGCTGGGTCAGGGATTACTCCATGAAACTTTTGGGTCGTGAAGGTTGTCCGGTCGAAGTGGAAGCTCATTATTACCATCCGTATGTCAGGCGTGTTGATCGTCAGGAACCTTTATACGGCGATGGCATAGACCGTTTGGAAAAGCAGCTTATGATGGCTGGGTTCGAGGTCCATTACAATATCCCTGAGAAAGTTGAGAAGATGGGACCGAATATGCAGCTTGTCGAGGACGCATACCTTTATGCGTACTACCATAAAATTGATGTCATCGTGTTGTTGAGTACTCAGGGGCAGTATTCAACGTTGCCGGAACGCCTCAGGCGTGAGGGAGTTCCCATGCTCCTCTTGGGGTGGAATTTCGAATATTTAAGAGGGGAGACTCCGATTTATTGGAGAACGGATCCGAGCTTGCGTGAACAAAGCGGTTATTATGTTGCAATGGAAGAGGTGGCTGAAAAATATCCGCCTACACGTTCTGCCGAAAGGAATTTGTTCATGTTGCCGTATAATCCGCAGCCCACAGATTCTAACATTTGGCGGGCGTATTTGCAAAAGATTATGGCATCGCTTGATGACAAGGACAATTACAGTGATAAGCCAAACTTTAGAAAATCAGGATGCAAAAAGAGCCCCGCAGTGGCGAGGCTCGGCTAGTAGAATTTAGTTCGTTCTTAAATCTTGTCCTGCTGTTTCTTGGCCCAGGGGCTAAGGAACGTCCAGCCGAGACGGAGACCGATGAACCAGGTGTCACCGTCGTTGTCTGTATTGAAGACGAACGTGTCGAGCTTGTCGCCTTCGACATCAAGTTCGTTGTAGCGTACAGCGCGGTAACCTCCGTAGAGACCGATGGAGAACTGTTCGAACTGGAGGCGTGCTTCGAGTTCTGCGTTGAACGATGCTGCAATGGAACTGTAGTAACGGTCGCGCATAATGGATTCTTCGTTGCTCGTTTTGTTTGTAACAACGTAGTTAGACGTAAAGTGGATGTTCATCATGTTGAAGCCGATACCTACAGCCGGAATCAAGTTGAAGAATGCGTCTTCGCCAAGAACCTTCCAGCCGAACATCCAGTCGGCACCATAGTTGAACCAGCGTGCATCGTAGAGGGGGAACGCCACTGCGCTTCCGCTTGTATCGACTGCGGCGGCCGAGGAACTCGGTCGTTCCGAAATCTGGGTTATTGCAAAGTTGATGCTGACCCAGGTCAGGAACTGCTTGTACTGGGCACCGATATTGAAGTGGAGGTTGGGATAGTATTTGTTGAACTCGCTGTATTTGGGCTTAGCGGTCAGCCTGTATTCGGTCGAATCCGATATGGTCTTGAGGGTACCGGTGGCGAAGGGGACCGTGTTGATGTAGTCGTGGAATCCGTTGAACATTCCGCGGAAATCACCGCCAAAGGAAACGAAACCACGGATATGGTCCTTGTCGTAAAATCCTTCTTCGGCTGCGGAGGAATTGCTAGCAAAAGCAAGAATGCTAAACACCGCGGCCATGCACAAAGAGGCTATTTTTGTCTTCATAAAGGCTCTCTCCTAATAGGAATCTCAAAAAGAGATATTAAATCAAACAATAAAATACATTATCTTCTGGTTTTGTGCATGAAAATTTACGATAGAATGTTGAAAATCAATAAATTAAGGGCGTTTTGGTCTTCGTTCCAAGGGGTGCGGTTTAGTTTTTTGCCGTTTTTCGTTTTTTTTGTAACCTGGATGGCTGCATTTGCCATGACGGGCTGCCGTGATACGTCGAAAGATTCACAGCCTGAATCGGCGATGGTAAAGTGTAGTGAATCCGTTCAGTTTGAATCGGTCGAGAGCGACTATTTCTCGATTGGCAAACTGTGTGGGGTGGATGTCGCTGTTGTGCGTTCCGTGGTTGGCAAGGATACGCTCGTCCACAAGTATGTGATGATGGATTCTGCTGCGGCTGCTCTCGGGACGGATTTGCAACGTCGGGGGTTCCCAGAGGAGTGGTTATCGGCGGTGGTGTTGCGTGTGCCGCTTCACCATGTGGCAGCCCTTTCGACCTCGCAGGTTGGCTACATGCTCCGGCTTGGGCTCCGTGATAACATTGTCGGCGTCTCGGACGGGCAGTACATCGTGGATAGCATTTTGTATGAACGTGCAAAGAATAAATCTGTAGCAAGTATTGGTTACGATGCGGGCGCCTTGGAAAAGCTGATGGCGCTCAATCTGGACTTGGTGCTCGACTTTACTACAGGCGGTGATTACGATAACTACGAACAAATTGCACGCACGAACCTTCCGTTGATGCTCACATCGGAATGGCAGGAAAATACCCCGCTAGCAAAGCTGGAATGGATTAAGTTGTACGGAATTCTGTTCGGCATCCGCGCTCAAGCTGATTCTATTTACAGACAAGAGAAAGAAAAGTACGAAACACTAAAGGCTTTGATTGCTTCTGCAGATTCCCTCTCGTCTCTCGTCTCTCGTCATTCGTCTGAACATTGCCCTCGCGTTCTCGCGGGCATGTCTTATGGCGGTGTGTGGCACGCTTCTGGCGGCAAAAGCTTTACAGCGAATCTGGTTCGCGATGCGGGTGGCTGTTATGTGTGGGCTTCCGATACTTCGCGTGAACTCACGTTCTCGTTCGAGGAGGTCTATGCGCTTGTCGATAGTGTCGATGTCTGGGTCAATCCGTCCATGTTTGCAACGGCTGATGAAATCCTGGCTCTTGAACCTCGCGTGAAAAATATCAAGGCATTTAAGGAGAAGCAAGTTTTCCAGAATGATGGGCTCAAGGGTCCAGGGGCAGGTAATGATTTTTACGAAGGAGCCATCACGCGACCGGCGGAACTCCTTTGGAATCTTACAAAATGCATAAAAGGCTCCGTTCCGGGGGTAAATTCGATTGACACTAGTTACAAATGGTACAGAAATATCTATACTTTTTAGCGTATGATGTCACACACAGGTATTGGAGATTGGATTTCTGCTCAATATGACCTCGGAGTACCGTTCTTGCAACAGGTACCCAGGGAATATGCGGACTATCTGCTTTTAAATTCGCAGATTCGTGAATACGATGCTGGCGAAATCATCCTCCAGGGCGGAGCCGAAGGCGATTGCTTCTGCGTCTTGCAGAGTGGACGCGTGATTATTTGCGGCCAGATTCTGCCGGACGGTCATTACAGCGCGCTTGCGACTTTGGAAAGCGGCTCTTGCTTTGGCGAAATGTCTGTCCTGTGTAACGAACCTATTGCCAATACGATTATTGCCGCCGAAGACGGCTGCACGGTGCTTCACATTCCGAAGGCTGAATTTTTGAGGTTCCTCGACAAGAATCCGAGCGCCTTGCTTTACCTTTACAAGGTGATGGCGGATCGTCTCCGTGCAAAGAACCAGGCGCTTGATGAATTCGAACGCTTGTCGCTTTTGGCTTCAGCGAAGGTTCTTCCGTTTATTGATTTTGCGCAGACGATGGAAAAGAGCCGTATTACCGGAACGGTCATTTTCGAATGCTCCGGTGAATCGGGCTTTATCGCTTTCCAGGATGGACGTATCTGCTGTGCCAAGTGCGGCAAGCTTGCAGGTCCGGATGCACTCGAAAAGATGCTCTCCTGGGGTGACGAAACATTGTTCAAGCTGGATACGCACGTGATGCCCGATGTCGTAAACATCAACCAGATGTCGGATACCACAAGCCTCATCCTTGATGCGCTCAGAAATATTGATGAAAAACAAAGTGCCCGTAAATAGGGACAAATCGCTGCCCGCTCGTAGGGCAAAGGAAAAAAGATGAATTACGCAGACGCAGGAGTTTCCTTGGCACGTGCCGATGAGGCAATGGTCGGTGTCAAGAAGTCCGTACGTACCACTTTCAACCAGGGCGTTCTCGGCGACGTGGGCAACTTCGGTGGCCTGTTCACGCTGAACCACCTCGGCATGAAGGACCCTGTCCTCGTGAGCTCCGTTGATGGCGTGGGCACCAAGCTCAAGGTCGATATCGAAATGGGCACGCACGAACTGCCGGGCCAGGACATCGTGAACCACTGCTGTGACGATATCCTCGTTCAGGGCGCACGTCCGCTGTTCTTCCTCGACTACGTGGCTACGGGCCGCTTGGAACCGGGTGTCATGGACAAGCTCGTTGCCGGTATGGCCAAGGCCTGCCGCGAAAACGACCTCGTCTTGATCGGTGGCGAAACTGCTGAAATGCCGGGCTTCTACGGTCCGGGCGACTACGATATCTCCGGTACGATCGTGGGTGTCGTGGAACGCGAAAACATCATCGACGGGAAGTCGATCAAGCCGGGTACGATCATCCTCGGTCTCCCGTCCACGGGTCTCCATACAAACGGCTATTCTCTTGCTCGTAAGGTTCTCTTTGACGTGGCCGGCTACAAGGTCGACACTGTCGTTGACGGCATGGACAAGTCCATCGGCGAAGCTCTTGCAACTCCGCACCGCAGCTACTACCCGAGCCTCATCGATCTCTGCAACAAGAAGAAGATCCAGGGCCTTGCTCACATCACGGGTTCGGGCTACCAGGGCAACATCCCGCGTATCCTTCCGGACAACGTCGACGTGATTATCGACCGCACCACGTGGGATCCTCCGATGATCTTCAAGCTCATCCAGCAGGCTGGCTCTGTCGAAAAGGACGAAATGTACTCCACGTTCAACATGGGCATGGGCATGCTCATCTTCATCGACCCGGCTGACAAGGCTGAAGTCGTCGCTCACCTCGAAGCTAAGGGTGAAAAGTGGACGCAGATCGGTGAAGTTGTCGCCGGCACCAAGCAGGTGAAGTTCCGCGACTAGTCATTAGTAGTTGGTCATTGGTTATTGGTTTAAATAATCGCGCCTTTTGCGCCTAACTAAGGCTGATGACTATTGGCTAATAGCTAATAACCAAAAGGCTTGCACGCAAGTGCGGCCTTTTCTTTTTCTAACCACTTCTTACTGTCTACTTCCTACCGTCTATTTTGTCGCATCTCACATAACAGCTTTCAAAAAACTTTTTTTCGTGCCTTTTGTTGGAATAAAATCTAATTTTAAACGAGGTGTGAAAAGGAAAAATATGAAAAAACTTTTACTGAGTTCTTTAATTGTCGCAGGTGCTTTTTCAATGTTCAGCGCCTGCTCTGATGATTCTACTATAGCGCCGGTCAGTACTACGCCGTCGAGCGATTCGGGTTATTTATCGAGTGCTTCTAGCAGCTCTGGCACAATTGCCCCGAATCCGGGTTCTAGCTCTACTGTTGATCCGGGCTTGGGTGGCGGTTCTGAATCGTCTTCGAGTTCTTCTGCGGTCGCCCCGAATCCAGGTTCCAGCTCCAATGTTAATCCGGCTCAGTCTAGTTCGTCTGTAAATCCGACATCTAGCGCAACTCCGGGTTCGTCTGCTGCCGAAAGCTCTAGCAGTACCGAACCGGAAGTGGGTGCCGATGGTTTCCCGACTCTCGAATCTTACGGTCCGCCTCCAGCTGAATACACCAAGGACATCTTGAGCAATGGCAACAAGGGCTGGAACAGCCGTTATTGGGATGCCTGTAAGCCGCACTGCTCCTGGATTAGCGATGGTCAGGAAGGCAAGACCGATACGACTACGCAGGAATCTTATGAAAAGGGCATGACGACCGCCCGTAACTGCAACATCCATGACGTTGAAGTTCCGACCTTTACGCTTGGCCACGCTGTGCAGCAGTACTGGTTTGGCTTTGAAGGTACGAACAGCGCCTGCGGAAATGCCAAGGAAAAGGGCGTGTTCACTTGCACGGACATGGCTCCTATCGCCGTGAACGAAAACCTCTCTTACGCTTATGTGGCAGGTCCTGGTTCCCAGACGACTTGCGGCAAGTGCTTCCACTTGCAGTATGATGGCTCCTTCAAGGATGCTAGCGGTAACAATGCCCCGAAGGAAACTCACAAGGCTCTTAAGGGCAAGCACATTGTCGTGATGACGTCCAACATCGGTCACGATGTGGAAAACGGCCAGTTCGACCTCATGGTTCCGGGCGGTGGCGTGGGTGCCTTCGATGCACTTTCGACTCAGGTGAACGGCGCTAATATCAACTGGGGCGCAGGCTTTGGTGGCTTCCTTACCGAATGCCAGAGCAAGCATGGTTACGATAACAAGCTTGAAGTTTATCAGGAATGCGTGAAGGACATGTGCGACGCCGCATTCGGTTCCGCTGGACTTCCGAACTTGCTCCGTGGTTGCCATTGGTTTGCTGACTGGTACATGGCTGCAGACAATCCGACCTACCATTGGGAAGAAGTGGAATGCCCGCAGTACCTCATCGACCATTACATGACGCGTATCAACAAGACTAAGGATAACCGTTACAAGTGGCACGACGACTGGTCTACCTATAAGGAAGGTGATCCGCTCGAAGAACAAGAATGCTTGACGGATGAATATCCGAACGGTTGCAAGCCGAACTAAACGTTCGTAAAAAGCAAACGAGAACGCCTAATCGCAATTGGAAACGCCTGGAAGCTCTGCTTTCGGGCGTTTTTACTTGACTTTGTTTATATAAAAAGTTAAATTATGTTTACGAAAATCTGTCAAGTAGGAGAGGAGATATGAAGATCAAATTGTATGTGGCGGCGCTTTTGTGCAGTGTTTACGCTTTTGCTGCAGATGGTGTTCGCTATAAAGACCGCTTGTTTGAAACGGGATTACCCACAACGGTGACCGTTGCCGACAGTGTTCCGTTTTTAGATAAAATGTTTTACAATGAACTGACATCGATGATGGACATGTTTAATATCCGTCCGATGTTCTATATGTACAGCGAGGAAGGCGTAAGCCTCAAGCCGTTGCAAATGGATATTTATGAACCCGAGGGGGATGATGCTAAAAATAGGGCTGCCGTGTTGGTTTGTCATGGTGGCGCCTTTGTGGCAGGGACAAAGACTTCTTTTGACCAGAAGGCTGTTGCCTATGTTGACTCTCTTGCTGCACGTGGTTTTGTAACGGCGTCATTGGAGTACCGTCTAGGTGTTTTGATGTCGAATCAAAAACAGACATTTGTCATCGATAGTGTGGATTTTGCTCGTACCGTTTACAAAAGCGCTCAGGATGTGAATGCCGCTATCCGTTATTTGAGAGCGAATGCGAAATCTCTTCGTATTGATACGAATAAAATATATATACTCGGAAATAGCGCCGGCGCCTTGTTGGGGCTGGAGAATATCTATGCTCTCGGGGAAAAAGATTTTCCAAGCTATCTGTATGATGGAGCGCAATATATCAAGGAGTTTTCTGACGAACAAAGTGCGTATGTCTACGACACAATCCCGCTGGGCGGTCTAGATCGGTATGGACCTAAGGGAGTGGGCGGTGTTGCAAATGGAGTGGTGGCTCTTTGGGGGGCTGTGCATGATCCAGCAATTCTCAAGAATAGCAAGGTTCCCGTATTCTTAGCGCATGGCGATTCTGATTATGTAATGCCGTATAAGGTGGGCTATGCAATGGAACAGGCAGATAAGATGTTGGCAGACAACGTTCCTGAAAAGTATAGCACTATTGCAAGTGCCATCCATCTTGAAGTTCATACACCGACGCTTTATGGAAGTTACTTCATTGATTCCGTCTTGACAAAAAATAAAGTTTATCATGAATTCTATAATCCTGTAGGTTATGGATTGAAGCATGAATTCTATGATGCGACCCGTACAGGTAAAGATGGTAAGGAAATTGTTTTTGCGGACTCTGTACAGAATAAGGCTTTTGATTTCTTGTACAGGCTTGCGATTGATTCGATTCCTGAAGCTGGGGAATTGCCGATATCTCCGCTAGTCGCTATGGCTAAGTCCTCGAAGATTTCTATGGGCGAAGGTAACTTGAGCTTTACGGTTGTTCGTGGTGAAAACGTTGCCTATGCAGTTTTTGACTTGAAGGGAAAGCGTGTGCTTTTTGGTCGAGCCTCCAAGGGTGAAACGATTTTGCTCTCCAACGCAAATAGCGGTGTGTATTTCCTGCATGTTCAGGGCGAAAATCCACGTCGAGTGCTCATTCGAAAGTAGGTCGCTTCAGTCAAATTTCGCTTAAAACGTCCCGGAAGCTCCGCTCCCGGGATATTTTTTCATTCGTCACCCTGAACGAAGTGAAGACAACCTCAAAAGGCGAGTATGCCCCAAGGCGAATGCCGCGACCGTGCTTGCACGGGCATGGCTGAGCCGTTTGGCAAGACGCAAAGCGTCAATGTTGCAGCCATGCTTGCATGGATATAACCGAGCCTAAGAGGTTGGGGCTTGCTCCCAACCAGTCATTTTTCGTCGATAGCAAAAAAGATTTCTGTTTATAGATTGTTAATATTGTGTATTATTGGTGAATACAACCCGTTTTTATTGAAAAAAGTGAAATTTTTTTACGCTACCCCCTTGTTTTTCCTCCCGAATATTCTATAATTGGTCTCACCCTCGAAACGACGGTCAAAACGAAGAATCGAGAGTAAAGCGAAAGCCCGCGAGACTTTCGGGAAGATTGAAGGAATCGGAGATGTGCTTAGTGACGGCCCAAGAAAATTTCTTGGAAGTCAAATTTACGA
>NZ_FRCO01000004.1:0-232852 GCF_900142945.1 Fibrobacter sp. UWB7 | reverse complement strand
CACCCGTTCCCATCCCGAACACGGAAGTTAAGCCTCAGATCGCCGATGGTACCTGGCCCCCGGGCCCGGGAGAGTAGGTCGCCGCTGGATTCACGCCCCGCCTGACGCAACACGTCGGGCGGGGCTTTTTCGTTTCTGTGCCGCCCGCGCAATGTCGCGCTGTCATGCCGGACTCCGATTCGGCATCTCCACTTTCGATATTTTTATTTTATTCTAAATAGACCTGCTGGAAATATCTTGATTTCAGCAATCTCTAATAACTAATAATTAATAACCATTAATTAAAATTGCTATTCTTTGTCACATGAATCCTAGAATATCCTTTGTATTGCAGATGTCGCCATCGACCTCGTATGAAAACCTTGAGGCGGTCGCGCGTAACTTGCTCGAAGGATTGAATGTTCTTCTGAAATCTGAACACGTAAAGTGCTCCATCTTCTTGGATGGTCCTGTGATTGAGGCGCTTTATAATGTGGCAAAGCCGTTGATGTTCGGCAAAATTCAGAATGCGATTCGCAATGGGGTTCTCGAATTTTTAGGCGGTGGCTATTACGATCCGATGCTTCCGCTTTTTCCGGAAGATTTGCAGACGATGCAGCTGGAATTGCATCGCGACTACTTGAAAAAGGTGCTTGGCGCAGAACCGCAGGGGTATTTCAATTCCTCACTGGTGTGGGAGCCGGGCATGGCCGATGTCCTGGAGCGTTCGCGTTTTGATTATGCGCTGGTGACGGAAGCGGCTGTGCAAGATGCTCTTGGTCGCTCGACACCTGTATCTGGCTGGTTTACGCTTGAAGACCGTGGTGCCCTTATCCGCATTGTGCCTGTGTCCGAGGTGCTTTCGAAGGCGATTGCCGAGGACAATCTTTCTTGGCGCTCTGTGGCGGAACAGTATTGCCGTGATGGAAAGTCTGCCATTGCGCTTTTGGACATTCCCTCGGAACCAACAGAAATTATCAATTTCTTTGGTCGCTTTGTCGATTTTGTCGAGATGAACGAGGTTCAGACTAGAACCGTTGGTTTTGCTGTGGACCAGCTCGAAACGTGTGGTACGATCAGTTTCCTTGTTTCTGCCGGTCGTAGAATTGGTCTCCCTTCGACAGCTCGCACTTGCCGTGAACTTTTGATTCGCCGTCCAGAAATTAATATGCACCATAAGACTTTCCTGAATTTGTACAGGAGAGCCCGCAGCATGCTTTCTGGAAAGAAGTGGCTCGAATTTTGCCATGCGCTTTTGCCGGCGATGGCTCCGCTTTATTTTAGGGATATGCATAACCGTTCGGGGATGCGTTCCATGCTAGTGCGCAAACGATCGAATCGCTTGTTGCTTTCGGCATCGCAGACTTTAGATGACCTTACAGGCTTTTCTGGACTTCGCGTTGATGTGTGCGACTTTTTGCTTAGAGGCAAAAAGGTTCTGTTTTGCGAAAATCCGGAATCTTCGTATTTGTTGGATTGCCGTTTGGGCGGCGCACTTTGTGCTTTGAATTACAAGGGTGCCAAGGTCAATTTGGTAAACTCATGGCGCGATGATGGTGAACCTTCGTTTGCGTTCTTGGATTGCTTGTTGCCGAATGCGGATTTCACACCGGTCAAGCTAGAACAGATGCTTTACGATCGCAAGCATTTGCTCGCGGACCCTTATGATTACCGTATTCTCCGCTCGGACACGGGTACGGAGATTATGCTTGATGAAGAACAAGGTTTTGATAATGAAGAACGCAAGGCTTTGTTCAAAATAAAGAAGGTTTTTACGTTCCAGGGCGATTCCGCAAAGTTTACGGTTTCGTACGCGATTGACAATCTTGCGTATGTGAACACGAAGGGCTATTTTGGAACGATTCTTGAGCTTGGACTTTTGTCGCATGGCGATGTCAACAAAGTCTGGATTGACGGCAAAAATGTCAAGTGGAACATGGTGGAACCGCTTTTGTACCCGGATGGTCAGTTGCTTGAGATTCGTGATGAAAAGAGCGGCTGCGTTTTCCGTATGGGTTTTGACCGACCGACGTCTATCTTTATAGGCTCCATCTTTGGGGCGACTTCGACGGCTGCTCCGCAAGCATTCCAGGGAATTCGCGTGTTTCCGTTCTGGAATGCTCCGTTTAATGTGCTTGACCACAAATCATTCAAGATTTCTGTTTCGGTGACCAAGAGGTAATCTGTGCGGGCGGACTTGATTGACATTCAGGTAGAAGATCGCGGCGAGGAAGTCGAAATTTCGCTGTATGGCATTCTTGGCGAATACCAGCTTTCGTCTGTTCGTGAAAAGCTTGAAATGCTTGTGCGCGGTCCGGGCATTTTTTTCTTTGTGAATCTCCAAAATGCTCGTTTTACGACTGATGCTTACCGTGGGCTTTTCCTTGAAATCTTGAATTTGGTCAAGCAGCAGAAGGCTTCGCTTATCTTGATTTTTGACAGCGAAGAACTGCACGCTTATTTTGAACGTTACCGCAATATCTTTGAAATATATAAGAGCCGTGAGGATTATCGCAAGTCCGGTATCTCTAAACAGGTCCATGTGGTCGGACTTCATTACGATAAAAAGTCCATTACGTTATCTCCTGGATTTGCAATTTCTGTGTCCTTGTTCCTGATTGGTTGGGCGATTACGTTGTTTGTTATCGTTGTTGGGCAGGGTCGCGAAATTTCAGATAAGCAGGCGCAGATTACGGCGCTAGAGAGCCAGAAGGCACGCTACATCCGCGAAATTGACCGCTTGGAATCGGCAATTGGGCCGATGCGTAAATTAGGCGTTGTGCAGGATACGACTTTGCTGAGTTCTTTTGGCGCTATCCAGGATTGGGTCTCGTATCTAGAATACTTGGAGAAGACTCGACGTGAAAAATAGCGTTCGACTCTCCGCGATGAGCGTAACCGTCCTGTTCATCATCGGTTTCGCAGTCCTTTTCTTTTTTGCGAGTGAATGGTATTCCAACAGGGGCAAGCTTGAAAAGTTGGCTTATCAGGAACGCATTCTCCACAACGATATGGAGCATTTGGAGGTTGTGGGCAAGTGGACGCTTGATTATGTGAAAATTGAAAAGGCGCTCACGTACATGTTGGGCGATAGAATCTCCGAAGTGAGCTTTCGCATTCTGGCTGAACACTTGTGGCAAATTTCGCAGTCGTATTCTCTGGACCCTCTGATTATCCTTGCTGTGGTGGCGCAGGAAAGCCGTGGAAATCCGCTTGCTCGTGGGCGATTCCAGACGGGTAAATTTTCGGGCGCGCTCGGTTTAATGCAGATAAAATTGGAAACTGCCAAAAAAATTGGTCGCAGGTTTGGTTTTGTTATTGAAAATGAAAATGACTTGATGCAACCGGATGTGAATGTGGTTGTTGGTTCTGCTTACCTGATTAGACTTATCGGAAAGTACGGTAATTTGAGGGAAGCGCTAGTGGCTTATAACTTGGGGCATACTGCTGTTGACAAGCTGCTGGAAAAGAATGCTCCGCTCCCGACTTCTTACTATGAAGGTGTTGTGAGGAGATACAAGGATTTGGTCCATCACTGTTCCTTTTAATAGGGAAATTTTTTTCTAAATTCTAGCTGTGATTAGGAATTTGTTTTTTGTTCTTGTAATGACGGGGATCGCCTTGGCGGGTGAAGTCCGGTATGATTGTTTGCGCTTTGTTGAACAAGGGCTTGCTAGTGACCCGCAGATGGAAGAGCTGCGTTATGGAACGGAAGCCAAGAAAAATAAAATCAAGTCGCTCAAGTCCGAAGTTATTTTGCCGACATTTTACGTGTCGATGATGGTGGGACCTGCTCCTGGTCTCAAGGAATATAACGATTACTATTTTAATCAGTCTGGGGACACGCTAGGCGTTGAAAAAGCTGAAAAGTACGATTTCTCTAGAATGGGTCCATTCTGGGGAGTCGAAGCCAAGTTTGTCCAGCCGCTAAATTTGGGTCAGTACCGAACGGGTAAGCTGGCTTTGGAAGCGGATCTACAGCAAAAGTCTTTTGAAATTGAAAACTCGACGCTCAAGAAAGAAGTAGAACTCCAGAGCTATTATTACAACTATCTCCTTGCTCTTGAAATGAAGCGCATTGCTGCCGATGCCCAAAAGCAGGTCGATAAGGCGTATGACCAGCTTGAAGAAGCTTTGGACGAAGATGAACCGACGGTTTCACAGACGGATCTTTTGAACTTGAAGGCTAAAATGCACACCGTCAAGGAAGGTGTGATTGAGGCTGACCTTGGCATGAAGCGCGTGCAGTTGGCGATTCGCTTTGCGCTTGGCTTGCAGGATGGCGATACTTTTGCCGCCGAAGATACAATCCTTGCGATGAGACCGGAACCGATGCCGACGGAAGAACAGGTCCGCGAATGGACCATCAAGCATAATCCGGAGTTGAAGCAGCTTGAAGCTGGGGTGCGAGCCCGCAGACTCCAGATGGATTTGGCTGAAGCAAAACTTGCTCCGGAGTTCTTTGTCATGGGGCAGTTCGAGTATGTGAAAAGCTGGGCGGGTAACCGTAACGTGTTGCAGAAGAATGCCTTTGCTCAAGATGCAGTGAACAAGATTTCTGGGCTTATCGGTGTTGGTTTGAGATACCGCTTGAATTTCTGGAAAGGCTGGGAAGACTATCGTCAGGCGAAAACGGAATATCGCGGGCTTAAGCTGAAAGAAAATTACGCTTCGGATGGGCTTGTGGCAAAAGCTATTGAACAGTATTATCAGGTGGTTGCTGCCAAGGGAAAGCTCGATGCTTTGCGTGAAAGCCTCCGTGCGACGGAATCGCTTTTGAAAGATGCCGCCATGAAATACGACCTCGATAAGTCCCAAACGGGTGCGCTTGTTTCTGCCTATACGCAGAATATAACCATGCAAAAAGATTATTATTTCGCAGTTTGCCGATATAACGTCGAATTTGCCGGATTAGTGGCAAAGATGGGGTTGTCTCTTAGCGACTATAAAACGTATTTTAAGTAAAAAAGAGGAGATTCAAAGATGTTTAAGAAAATTTTGATCGCTATTGCCTGTGCTTCGCTCTTGTCTTTTGCTGCCGAAGATCCGGTGTCTGTTGTGAAGAGCAAGGACGTTGAATTGCAGAACATCATCAAGAAGTCCAAGCGTACCGCAAAGGAAACGGAACGCGTCAAGAACCTTTTGAATGATTCCTTTGATTTTGCCTTGCTTGCCAAGAAGTCTTTGGCTGCTAGCGACTGGAAGGCTCAGGATGAAGCTTCTCAGCAGAAGTTTGTGACGGAATTCCAGCGCATGGTCCGCAACTCTAGTGCAAACCGCTTGGAACTTTACCGCGCCGATTCCACGATTTACGAACCGGCCAAGATGAAGGGTTCGGATGATGCTCGCGTTGTGGCTCACTTGTGGAATAAGGGCAAGGAATCGGTGCTCGAATACAAGATGACGCTTGTGAACGGCAAGTGGAAGGCTTGGGACTTGGTCATCGATGACCTTTCTACAGCTCGCAACTACAAGGAACAGTTCAGTAAAATCTTGAAGGACAAGAGCTTTGCCGAATTGATCGACATTATCAGCAAGAAGGCTGACGAAGCCGAAAAGTAATGGGCTTTCTTTCCTGGCTCTTTTGTGCAATTTTCGTTGTAGCGCTTGTGCTACTGCTTTTCCCGTTTGCGTTTCGAATTGATTTCGAGGTCGGGGAGCGCGGTGCGCGGGCGCTTTTCTTTTTTTTCAAGAAGAAGGTTTACGAGTGCGAGAAGAAGTGGAAGGATGGTTTAGACGAGAAACGAGATGCGCCGGCAGTTGAAGCTGTTGCGAAAAAGCCTGCAGAAACTCCAAAGACAGAACATTTAGAGACTAGTGCGGAACAGCCTAGCATCCGGAGTGAAGTCGAAGACACCCCCGAAAAGCGAGAATCGCTGCCTCCGTCATCCTCGAAGCAAAGCGAAGGGGATCCAGTGAAGTCTAGCGCAATCAACGAGAGTGCGCAACCTGCTAAAGTAAAATCCTCACCGGTAGTTGAAGTTTCGTCTGATGCAAAAGTCTCGGAATCCGAGAATCGTGATTCCGAAAAATCCGAGAAGCCTGCGAAAAAAACAAAGCTGAAGAAGGAAAAACGCAAACTCTCGGATCGTGAATTTTGGACCATCATTTTAACGCCGGATTTTGATGCTAGGGCGTTCAAGTACATTCTGAAAATTTTGAAGGCGGTGCTTATGCTCTTCCGAGTGCGCTTTAGCGATTGCTTTGTCGAAGGTATCCGCACGGATTACCAGACCATGGGCTATATTGCGGCGGTGAACGGATTTTTGAAGGCATACCCGTATGTTGGTGATTGGGACTTGAGAATGGACTGGTGTAGCGAGAAGGAACTCCGCGCAGTTGGCTCGGTTCGCTTGAGCATAACGTTGCTCCGCATTTTCTGCTTTACTTTGGAAACGCTTGTGCTGACTGGAATTTTGGCGTTTAGCTTTTGGCGCCGTCGCGCACATGTGATTAAAACAAAAGAACTTCCTGAACTCGGATTTATCCGCAGGAAAATTCTTGGATTTATTTTGGAGGACTGATGGCTGTTTTGACTTTGGAACGTTTGCTGGCTTCGATGGGCTTTGGCAGCCGCAAGGATGCGCGTGGGTTAGTGCGCATGGGCCTTGTGGAACTGGATGGCAAGGTTCTCGATGACCCGTTCATGGAATTCAAGACGCGTCCGGAATACATTACTGTGAATGGCGAAGAAGCTCCGACGGTCGAGAAGTTGTACGTGATGCTTTTCAAGCCGACGGATGTGGAATGCAGCCACAACGCTCGTGACCACAAGCCCGTGTATGATTTGCTGCCGGAACGCTTTACCGCGATGGGCCTCCAGTCTGTCGGGCGCTTGGATGCGGATTCTTCGGGACTCTTGTTGCTCTCGAATCAGGGAGACTTTATCCACAAGGTCGAAAGCCCGAAGAAGGGACTCTGGAAAAAGTATCGCGTGACGCTTGCACGCCCGTTTACGGATGCGCAGAAGGCGGAACTCTTGGCGGGCGTGATGCTCAAGGACGAACGACGTCCGGTGCTGGCTCGTGAGATTGAAGTGAATGGTAATGCGGTGGACATTTCGATAGGCGAGGGACTGTACCACCAGGTTCGCCGCATGTTCGCTGCGGTCGGCAATCACGTCGAGACGCTTGAACGCATTGCGATTGGACCGGTTGTTCTGGATCGTACGTTGGGTGAGGGCGGTTGGCGATTCCTTACCGAAGAAGAAGTCGCTTCGTTATCGTAGAAGGAGATGCCCTCCCCATACGCGGATCATGCTCACATAAGTGCTAAAGCACTAAGTGATCAAAGAGCTCGGAGGCGGGCATGACAAAGAAAAGCCGGCGTTCAAGCCGGCTCTTTCGTATCAGGCGTTTGCGTAGCCTGAGTTAATAGGTTCAACGTTCGTTTAGATGGAATCGTCGTCGCTACCGACGTGTACGATTTCGTTTTCAGTTTCGAGTTCCGGCTGTACAGAAGCTTCGCCGAGGATGCCTTCGAGCGAATTGATCTTGTCCTTAATGTCGTTGCTGAACTTGAATGTCGGGACCAAGCGTTCGTCGATGAGGACTGTTTCGCCAGTGCGGGGGTTGCGTGCCGGGCGAGCCTTGCGGGGCTTGCAGGCGAACGTGCCGAAACCGCGAATTTCAATAGTATTGCCTTCGATAAGCTTCTCGCCGAGGAGGTCAAGGAACTGTTCGACAACAATTTTAATATCATTGCGCACAAATCCGGTGGATTTGGCGATTTCCTGAATAAGAGATTGTTTAGTTATATTAGCCACGCACTAAATATAAGTTTAACATAGACTTAGAGTGATGGTTAAAGCGAAATTAAATATCTTTTTCGGGTTCACATTGCGGAATATTTGTGAATAGTTGTGACTTAAATGTTGAAGATTGATAATTTGCCTAAAAAGGTCCGTTTTAATCTCCGAAACAAGGAGATTTTCCCCAATACTATCTTAAGTCCGATGGATGGAGTGACCGATGCTCCGTTCAGGAGGCTTTGCCGGGTGCTTTCGGGCGACCGCATGGGTCTTTTGGTTTCGGAGTTTGTTCCGACGGATGGCGATGCAGTGTTCAACCCGGATGGTCACAAGCAACTGAAGTTTTTCCCGGAAGAGCGCCCGTTTGGCATCCAGATTTTTGGGCGTTTCCCGGACCGCATGGCGGCAGCAGCCGGCAAGATTGCCGAGCGTTACCACCCGGAATTCATCGAAGTGAATGCGGGGTGTCCGGCGCCGAAGGTGGCGGGCAAGGGGAGCGGTTCTGGACTTTTGCGGGACTTGCCCCGTTTGCAAGAGATTCTGCACGACGTGAAGGCGGTTTTGGACGCAAAGACGCCGGAGATTCCGCTTACGCTTAAGTGCCGTATTGGCTGGGACGACGATAGCATCAACGTGATGGAAACGCTCAAGATCGCCGAGGGCGAGGGCGTTGAGTTACTTACAGTTCACGGCCGTACGCGTTTGCAGGGGTATAACGGTCTCGCGAACTGGGACTGGATTGGCAAAGTCGCCGCTGCGGCAAAGATTCCCGTGATTGGCAATGGCGATGTGAATAGCGTCGAATGCGCACGCGAACGCATTAATACTTACGGTGTTTCGGGCGTGAGCATTGGGCGTGGGGCGATGCATAATCCGTGGATTTTCGGGCAGATTGCAGATGCGTGGGAAGGTCGCGAAAAGCATGTGATTACCGCGCAAGAAGCGCTTGATGTGTTTCCGCTCTATTACAAGTTTAAGATTGAGGATGGGGCGACGGAAATGAATGCGATGGGCCGCATGAAACAGCTCGCCGCGCGTTTATGTAAGGGATTTTGTTTGGACGTGAAATGTTGTCATCCTGGAGCCGAAGGCGATAGGATCCAAGAGAGCGATAACGTCGCGATGTCGGTGCGGCAGGCGCTTTTGACGTGTCAATCGGCAGCGGAAATGCTCGACCAAGTTGAAAAGCTCAAGGACGGGGTTGCCCGTGAAATGGTCTTTGAGCCGGAACGCCTAGTGAACCTTAACGGTGCCAAAGAAACCGAACTGAAGTTTGGTGACCAGTTTAAAGGCCGATAAAAATAAGTACTCAAAAAAAATCTCAAAAATTTACGTTAACCCATTGACTTTGAGTCAAAATTTGAGTACATTTGGAGCATGGACAAGTTTGTTGACATATTCCAGTTTACTCATTTCCGCAAGTACTTGGATGAATACCAGGCGGCTCGTATGCAGACCGACCCTGAATTTACTAGGGCTGGTGCCTGCGCTTTGCTGGGGCTCCCCAAGACTCGCAGTTACTACAATGATATTGTCAAAGGAAAAAAGCTTACTGGGCGCATGATTCCCAAATTCGTGGAAGTTCTTGGACTCAACAAGAAAGAAGCCAAGTACTTTGAAACGATGGTGAATTTTGACCAGGCGAAAACGACGACGGAGCGCAATGCGTTTTTTGATGAACTCATCAAGCAACATCCGGATCCGCACCACATCTTGAATGAAGATGCTTACGAGTATTACAACCACTGGTATAATAGCGTGTTGTTTACGGCGCTAGATGTGATGGATGTTTCGGATGACCTTGAACCGATCCAGAAGCGCATTTTCCCGAAGGTCTCCGTGGGAACTTTGAAACGTTCGCTCGAACTGCTAGAACGCATTGGCTTTGTACGCAAGAATGAAGAAGGCTTCTGGAAAAGCTCGCGCGATTCGGTGAGTAGCGGTGCTTATAACAATAATGACTTGGTGCGTCAATACCAGTTGCAATGCTTTGAACTTTCGAAGCAGGCGCTGCTTGCTGATGACGATAATCCGTCGGACATGGGAACGTTCACGTTTAGTGTTTCGGACGATGCCTATAAAGAAATTGCCTTGGAAATTCAGAATCTGAAAGCCAAGGTGCGCAAGATTATTATGCAAGACAAGAAAGAGGCGACTGGTGTACACCAGTTGAATATTCACTTGTTTACAAATTTGAAGAAGTAAATCGAGGAGGATTTGTTATGACTTCTAATAAATTTGCAAAGTTGGTTGTTGCTATGGCTGTGTTTGGTCTTGGCTTGTTTACGTCCTGTAGTGAGAGTGATGGCGGTGTGGCATCATCGTACAGTGAAACGCAGACGGGCAAGCCTGTGATTCGACCGGGAATGCCTATTGCCGAATTGGATACGAGCTATATCCACAAGGTTGTTCATAAAGGTGAAAATCCCTGCTATGTGGTTCTTCCTAAGAGTGCTGATGATGAAGAATCGGATAGTGTAAGTGAAGATGATAGTCTTGAGGTCGTTGAAATTGTTGAGGTGATGGATTCTATTCCCTATTATCGTGTTGCCTGTGGTGCTCATGATGATATTTATATGTATATAAAGATAAAAGCTCAGATTGTTGATTCTGAAGGCTTGCCTGTAGAGGGGGCGATTGTTTATGAAAATTATTGTTCTTTTGATGATGAACGTTGTCAGCATGTTACCGATAAAGATGGTTATTTCTACATAGATAACGTACATTACCTTACGTATTTGCAAATGGATGGTCCTGAAAATAGATATCTTCCTGATTATGAACTGGTCCAGTTGCGCGCACTTTCTGCAGACTTTAGTCTAGGTGCAAATGTCTTTAAGGAATTTTCGAAAGCTACGGTTGATGTTGTTGATGATGAACCTGTGGCAGATTTAGGAACAATAGTTGTGGAACCCGTGTATACGGCAAAATTTTATTTGGATTCTCTTTTTGCGAATGAAGTGGATAGTACTTCGGAATATGATGAAATCGATAATGAAAAATGGAATGAGAATATGACGAAAAATCTCGGGGAAGATGGTAATGGTATTTGCGTTGCCTTGAATGAAGTTGTTCTTCCCCCAGGTGTTCGGTTTGTTCCGTCTTTATTCTATCCTTGCTATAAGGTGACGGATGAAGACCGTAAGAATGGGTATATCGTCTTTTTTGGTCTGCCTGAAGGCGATTATAGAATTGATATCGATGGATTTGGAAATAAGCATGTCCCTGATTTTATTGTTTCTAGGGAGGGAAACGTTAAATAAATCACGCTTCTTTTTGCAAAAGTTCAAAAAATATTCTATATACAGAATGTGAAAACTTTTGTTTCTGCCCATAAGCTCGTTCAGATTATTATCCTGATTGTCATCGGTATAGTCATCAACCGACTGCTTGCCGACTTAGCCATTCATTTTGAATTGCCGCTGTACCTGGATAGCGTGGGTACGATTGTCGTGGCGGTGATTGGCGGGTTTAGCCCGGGTGCGATTGTCGGGTTCTTGACGAACTTCATTGGCGGTTTTGTTGATTCTTCGACGTTCTACTACGGCACGATTAACGTGATGATTGCCGTGTGCGCGGGGATTGCGGCGAAGCGTGGGGCGTTCAATAGGATAACCCGTTTGCCGTTGCTGCTTGGAATGCTGATGATTTTGAGCATTCCGTGCTCGGTGCTTTCGTATTTCCTTTTTGACTTTAAGATTGCCGAAAATGTGGTGACGCCTATTGCGACGGCTTTGCACGAAAGCGGGCTTCCGGTTCTTCTGTCGCAGATTTTGGCGGACTTCTGCACGGAAATTCCAGATAAGTCCATTTCGATTATTGTGGCTTATGTGCTGATTCGCTTGACGCCTCGCTGGTTTGCCAAGGCGTTTGATTCTGTTTCTGGCCGTTCGCACGAAGACCGTTACCGTTCCAAGAACGAAATCCATACGCTTAAGGCCCAGGTGACGGCGCTCTTGTTCGTGTCGAGCTTTGCGCTTGCGGTGGTGGCTACGGCGGTCGCTTACAAGACGTATTCCGAAGCGGAAATCCATGAGACAACGCTTTTGGCGGAATCGGTGAACAGGCTTGTGTCGGACGCTATCCAGAATGCGGATTCGGCGACGCTTCACGAGTACATTCATGATCTCAAAGGCAAGCATCCGCGCATTTTGACGATTACGCCGGGCATGCACGAAACGGGCAAGTGGGATGTCTCGATTGTCTGTACTGAGGCTCCGAATCCGGTTTGCACCAAGTTCAGTCTCGCTGCGATTCGCATTAGCGTGGTGCTGTTCTGCACGAAAATTTTTTCGACGCTGTTTGGACTTTTGCTCGCAATCGTGTTTACGGCTATCTTGATTGCTAACCGCAGAGTGGTTTACCCGATTCACGAAATGACGCTTGAAATGGACCATTTTGCCTACGATAGTAGCGTTGGGCGTCGGACGTCGATTGAGCAAATCAAGGGTCTTGAAGTGGTGACGGGCAATGAAATCGAGAATCTGCATTCGGCGATTATCAAGGCGGTCGAAGAAATTGATTTGTACATCAACAAGTCCGAATATCAGGCGGCCTCGATTGCGGCTCTCCAGACGAACATCATTACGGTGCTTGGCGACATGGTGGAAAACCGTGACGAGACGACGGGGGGCCATGTGCGCCGTACGGCGGCTTATGCCGAATTGATTGCCCAGCAGTTGAAGCGCGATGGCAAGGAACCTGAAATTGACGATGCTTTTGTTTCGACGATTGCGGTGGCGGCTCCGCTCCATGATATTGGTAAGATTAACATTTCTGACGTGATTTTGAATAAGCCGGGCAAGCTGACGGATGAAGAATTTGCAGAAATGAAGAAGCATACGGTTTATGGCCGTGATATGCTCGTGCGTGCATCGAAGAACTTGGGCGAGACTGCTTACCTCAAGATGGCAAAGGAAATTGCCTACAGCCACCACGAATGGTGGGATGGTTCGCGTGGTTATCCGGAACGCTTGAAGGGTAAGGATATTCCGCTTTCGGCTCGCATTATGGCAGTCGCGGATGTGTATGACGCGCTTGTTTCGGAACGCCCGTACAAGAAGGCTTTCTCGGTGGATGAGGCTTTCCGCATTATTACCGAGGAAAGTGGTACGCACTTTGACCCGGAAGTGGTCGATGCTTTCGTGAAAAACCGCGAAACCGTCGAACAAATCATGAAAACCAAGTTCGAAGATTGACGTGATGGTTATTGGTTTATAGTCATTGGTCATTGGGAACTGCGTGGTCGCTTGCAAGCTCCTATACAATTTTTGTAAAGCTCTTCATTTGACGCTTTTTTAACGTTCAATGACGAATTTTGATGTCCTTTTAATCTTGCGGGGGGCTTGCAATTTTTCTAAATTGCCCCGCGGAAATTTCAAAACAGGACATTGAGAATGAACTACAATCCTCTCGCTCAATCTTTGAACGCTGAACTTTCTGCAAACGGTTGCTGCGTTCTTGATATGCTCTCTGAACAGGGCAAGGCCATTTTCTTCCCGCGTAAGGGTATTCTCGGCCAGGGTGCCGAAGCCAAGGGCTCCGACATCAATGCGACAATCGGTACAGCTCTCGAAGATGACGGCTCTCCGCTCGTTCTGGACTGCGTTCTCAAGTCCCTCAATCTTCCGAAGACTTCTTTCCTCTATGCTCCGAGCTTCGGTAACCCGGACCTCCGCAAGGCTTGGAAGGAACTGGACATCAAGAAGAACCCGACGCTCGCTACCAAGAAGTTCAGCAACCCGGTCGTGACGGCCGCTTTGACGCACGCTATCAGCTGCGCCGGTTACATGTTCCTCGACGCAGGCGATGAAGTCATCATCCCGGATCTTTACTGGGATAACTACGAACTCGTGTTCGAAAATGCCCGTGGCGCAAAGATCAAGACTTTCAACACCTTCAAGAATGGTGGCTTTGATACGGAAGCTTTGAAGGCAGCTCTTGCTGCAAGCAAGTCCGACAAGAAGGTCGTTCTCCTCAACTTCCCGAACAACCCGACGGGGTATACCGCTACAGAAAAGGAAGCGGTCGAAATCGCAAAGATCCTCACGGAATGCGCTGCTGCCGGTAACAAGGTTGTCGCTCTCCTCGATGACGCTTACTTTGGACTTGTCTACGAAGAAGGCGTGACGAAGGAATCCCTCTTCGTGAAGCTCGTGGACGCTCACGAAAACCTCCTCGCTGTGAAGCTCGATGGTCCGACCAAGGAAGACTACGTTTGGGGCTTCCGCGTTGGCTTTATGTCCTTCGGTTTCAAGGGTGCTACCGAAGCTCAGCTCAAGGCTCTCGAAGACAAGGCTGCCGGTACGGTCCGTGGCAACATTTCAAATGCTCCGTCCATCAGCCAGAAGATTTTGCTCGCTGCTTACCAGAGCGCCGAATACGCTCAGCAGAAGGCTGAAAAGTATGCAACGCTCAAGAAGCGTTACGACATCATCAAGGAAGTCTTGGCCGCACATCCGGAATACAAGGAAGCCTTTGACCCGATGCCGTGCAACAGCGGTTACTTTATGTGCATCAAGCCGAAGGGCGTTGACGCCGAAGAACTCCGCCAGAAGCTCATCAAGGATTACAGCACGGGCACGATCATGCTCTCGGGCCTTATCCGCATTGCATTCAGCGCAGTTCCGACCGAAAAGCTCGGCAAGCTCTTTGAAAATATCTATAATTGCGTTGTAGCGATGAAAGCCTAACTGCGGCGATGCCGCGCAAAACGGAGGATTTATGTCCGATACAGCAATACTGAATTACGACGGAAAGAAGTACGAACTTCCCGTTGTAACTGGTACTGAAAACGAACATGGTCTTGATGTAAGCAAACTCCGCAAGGATACTGGATTGGTCACGCTGGACTACGGTTACCTCAATACCGGTAGTACCAAGAGTGCCATCACATACGTCAATGGCGAAAAGGGAATTTTGCGCTATCGCGGTTATTCTATCGAGGATCTCGCTGAAAAGGCGACGTTCCCGGAAACCGCATGGCTCTTGATTTACGGTGAACTCCCGAATCAGGAACAGTTGAGCCATTTCCGCACGCTCTTGACCGAAAATGCCTTGTTGCACGAGAACTTGCTGCACTTCTTCCGCGAAATGCCGCCGGGAGCCCACCCGATGGGTATTCTCTCGTCCGTGGTGAACGCTGTGGGCCTTTTCACGCCGCGTTTTTACGACGACGAAAACATCGCAAGTGCATTTGAACTCACGACCGCTGGTCTCATTTCCAAGATCCGCACGATTGCCGCGTTTGCCTACAAGGCAAGTATCGGTGAACCGTTCGTGTACCCGGAAGCGGAACGCAGCTACTGCAGCAACTTCCTTAACATGATGTTCAGCAGTAAGGCTCGCCCGTACCACCCGGATCCGATCATGGAAAAGGCTCTCAACACGCTCCTTATTGTCCATGCGGACCATGAACAGAACTGCTCCACTTCGACCGTTCGTATGGTGGGCAGCTCTCAGGCTAACCTTTATGCAAGCATCTGCGCCGGCATTTGCGCCTTGTGGGGTCCGCTCCACGGTGGTGCAAACCAGGCTGTGCTCGAAACGCTTCTCCGCATCCAGCAGAGCGGCATGACGATTGAACAGGTGATGGCAAAGGCTAAGGACAAGAACGATCCGTTCCGTCTTTCTGGTTTTGGTCACCGCGTTTACAAGAGTTACGACCCGCGCGCCAAGGTGCTTAAGAAGCTTATGTACCAGGTCTTTGAACGCGAACATGTGCACGATCCGCTTTTGGATGTGGCTATCAAGCTCGAAGAAGCCGCCCTCAAGGACGATTACTTCGTCGAACGTAAGCTGTACCCGAATGTGGACTTCTACTCCGGCATTCTCTACCGCGCTATGGGCATCCCGACGAACATGCTTACGGTGATGTTCGCGATTGGCCGTTTGCCGGGCTGGATTGCCCACTGGAAGGAAATGCACGACGATCCGCAGAGCAAGATTAACCGTCCGCGTCAGATTTACACTGGCAAGACGGAACGCCCGTGGATTGATCGCGACAAACGATAATGCTTTTGTCACCCCGGCCGCTGTGCCGGGGTCGCCTTTTTAAAAATCTCTCGGAAAAGCTCCGGGAGATTTTTTGTATGCTAATAAGCTAAGTTTTTGTTGTATTCGTTGATGGCGTCGTCTAGATACATCCATTGCCATATTAGGCTATAGACAAAACTATTTAGTGGCAGGGTGATTAATCCACCTAATGAAATATAATAACCTGGTTTATATCCATTTTTACCCATAATTATGCCTGCGACAATTGATGTAATGGAGGTAAAAAGAATGGTAGTTTCAATGCGGTAATGTAGTTTGGCTGTATTATAGAACTTGTTGGGCATATTCCTTTTTTTTATATCTTTTTCTAAGATGTTGAGAATTTCTCCGCTTCCCATAGAATAATGTTCTTTTTTGAAATTGTTTATTCCCATACAATATCGCATAATAAAGGGAGGACCTTCTCCCCAACTGTATATGATTTTAGAAGAATCAACATACACTTTTTTCTCGTATTTCTTTTTTGCTATGCTGTCGCTTTGGGGATTGCTTGCATCAATTTTATCTATATCTGTTTTTTGGAAATCATCTATAGCTTTGTCTGTTGATGTTTCGTTGAATTTGTTGTTGATCGTGGAAGAGACTGAGGTGAAATTGTGCGTGTTGCTGAAATATTTGGGCATCAGTTGTGCGAAAAGTAAGCAAGGGCAAAGAATGAGTAGTGTGAGAAACTTCATAAGTCGAATATAGAAAATAATACAAACGGCTCTCGGGATTGACCGGGAGCCGTTTTGGTATAGAGTTTGTTTGTCTTTAAACGACTTTGGGGCGGCCGGTATGCATTGACAATAGGGAATCGACCATTTCGTTCCAGTGTTCCAGAACGACTTTGCCGATGGCGGGGTCGTACATTTTGCCTAGATTTTTTTCGATTTCTTCACGGCAGTAGTCTAGCGACATGGCGTCGCGGTAAACTCGTTTGCTCGTCATGGCGTCAATGGAGTCTGCGATGGCAATGACGCGGGCGCCTATGGGGATGTCTTCGCCTTTAAGACCTTCCGGGTAGCCACGGCCGTCGTAGCGTTCATGGTGGTGCAACACTATTTGCACCATTTCGTGCGTGTAGTTCGACTGCATTAGAATCTTTGCGCCAATGACCGGATGCTGCTTGATGATTTCGAACTCCTCATCGGTAAGTTTTCCCGGCTTGGTGAGCACATTGTCGCGAATGCCGATTTTGCCGATATCATGCAGGTGTGCCGCGTGAGTAATCAGCGATATTGAACTTTCTGAAAGGCCTAGAGAGCGTGCTATCAATTCAGAGTAGGCTTTTACGCGTTCAGAATGGTGAGCCGTATAGGAATCTTTAGCTTCTTCGACTGAAATCAGGCAGGAAATCAAGTCCTTGAGGTTCTGGTTTTCGTCGTTTTCGACCGGCTTGTGGTAACGCACCTTGTCGCGATACATGTTCAAGTCGGCTTCCATTTTCCAGTCGCTGATGGACTTGCGAATTCCGGAATCGCTGCGCAGGCGGCTTGCGCCTACAGCTATCGACAGATGGTAAAGCGCCTTTTTATTGTATTCGTTGATGTTCTTTTGCAGTATGGAATACATCGGATAGTGCGAATCTAGCGGCGCTCGTGTGATGACGGCAAATTCGTCGCCACCGATTCTAAAGCAGTTGCCGTTGGTGCCGTAGGTGTTTTTGATGGCTTTGGCGGCGGCCTTGATCAATTCGTCACCGGCCTGGTGGCCGAAGGTGTCGTTTGCGTATTTGAGGCCGTTCACGTCCATCAAGAACATGGTCCAAGAATTTTCTTGGGAGTCTTCCTGGTTGATTGTTTCTAGAAGTGCATCGAATGCGAGCCTGTTTTCGAGTCCTGTCAGGCTGTCCGTCGTGGCGACATCTTGCAGGTGCTCGTTCATGACACGTAACCTGCTGTTGATCTGTTCCAGTTCAAACGACGTTTCGCGAATGAATGTGGCCATGCGGGCGGCGAGTGGCAAACGGGTGGATTTTTCATCCGGAATTGTGACGCCTTTGGCGTGTCCCCGTTTTGTAATGGCGCCTTCGCGCATTGATGCAATGACGAGCGTGATGTTATGTTGGTTTAAAAATCCCTTTTCGCGCAAGAATTCACCGTGCGAGAAAAATCCCGTGCTGGAGGCGAGCCCCTTGAACGCTGTAATTTCGTATGTCGGTTTGTGCTTGGACCAAAATGCCTTTCGAGCCGCACAGGAGAATATGTGCATGACTTCGGGGGCGAACAGTTCGGCGTTTTCGCTTTCGGTTTTGATTTTTTCGAGAATCAGTTGCGGCTCACCATACGAGAGGCGGACCATTGAGCCTTCGTCGATATCCGAAGACATGGTGAGAGAGCCGTCGGGGTTGCTTGCTCCTGCTGCACGCACGATGGAAATTCCGTTGTGCTCGTAGAGCATCGGGAATTCGAGCGCGTTGTAGAAAAAGTTGTTGTCGTTTTTGATGTTCAGGTACTTGTTGTACACTTCGTAAGCGGGGAGGCTGCTCAATTCGTAAAGGACGTTCCCTTTGGAGCGGGTGACGTGGAAGTTACGGCCGATGGGCTTCCATCCGCTGATTTTGCGGGATTCTACATAAAATTCCGGACCGCCGTAGAACACCACTAAAAGGCCTGATGTGGTGTGACCGCCCACGGATGAAAATACGCAGGAATTCGGGCTCGTGATGTCGGGGGAGCAGACGATGCCGCCAAAAATCTGGATGTTCGGGGCCAAGGCGTCGAGCCCTTCGCAAAGATTCGTTGTCGAAAACGGCGAAATGCAGTGGTAGATTTCAACCGCTTTTACCCAGGGGTTCTGCTTGGCTTCTTCCACGATTTCGCGGGCGATGTCGCTGATGGACTTGTTGGAAAAGTCGTACTGGTGAATTTGAATTTTTGTTGTCGGCTTTTCGAATATGATGGCGGATATGGAAATTTCGCTTGCCTTTTCGCAGTCCACGATGTTTCCGCTGGTGGAGTTACCGAACCACGGTACTTTGGGGAAAACGCGTTCCAATGTTTCCCAAACGGGTCTCAGTTTTCCGGGGTCCAACTCTTCGGAATGGATTTGGAAACATACGGTGGGCGAGCCGTTTTCTTTGCACCAGTTGCTAAACTGGGCCAGTTCTTTTTCAAACGTAGCTGCATCGTTAAATGCAAAAATCCTGTTTTTCATTTCGGGTTCCCCTTCTTGTTACGCCAAAGCGTAATTCGACTTAGATAATATATCATTTCTAGGCCGGATGTGGCTAAGGAAATGTTGAAATGAGGGATTTTTGGGGCGAAAATGTGATTTTGCGCGATATGGATGGTATGGTGGAGTCTCCATATTGACGGTCAAAATTCATTTTGCTAAAATGTCTTTTGACATAGTTTTATGCCGTAAGGTGTAGAACGTACGATTTAGAGTATTTGCTCTTATTCTCAATCCTGAAACTACCACTTTCAAACTACCTGAGAATAAGGCGAGCGCTCACGTCCCTATGGGGCGTGGGTCGTTTGTGCTTATTAGGTAGATGGGTGTGGTAGCCCTCAGGATTAGTAAGCATTTGAAACGACTCCACGCCTTTTTTGTTTTATGACTATTGGGGCAAAAGTCTCCGCAAAAGCAAGAGCATTTAGCTCTTTGTTTTTAAGGAGAAAAATATGGAAAATAGTACAGCCCAATTGGGGCAAGTCGCAAAGAGAAATGAAGTTCTTAATTTACTTAAAGGACTTGCTTGTATAGCTGTGGTTTTTATCCACATTCATTTCCCGGGAGTTGTCGGCATCATTATTTGGAAGTCTTTGGCTTCTTTTGCTGTTCCTTCATTTCTTATGATTGCAGGGTATTTTGCCTTTGGAAAGGATGAAGCCGTTATAAAGAGAAGAATGATAAAAATTTTAAAAATATTTGCTTTTGGCTATCTCTGTTTTCTGGGTTACAATGTTTTTTTTCAAGTTCTTCGGGGCTCTGTTGTAGAGTGGCTGTCGTTAAATTTTAAATATACGACTCCTATTAAATATGCTGTTTTCTGCACGATTGATTTTGCAATACCTCTTTGGTATTTGATTGCTATGGCTGAAACATACTTTGTTTGGCATTTTGTTGTTAAGCATAAAAAGGAGAACAGAGTTCTTTTTATTATGCCATTGTTGTTTGTTTTTAAGATTGTTTTGACTACATATTGTGCAACGAAAGATTTGCCTTGGATGTTCCATATAAATTTTTTAACAGGAGCGATGCCATATTTCCTTTTTGGATATTATCTTCGATCAAAAGAAAAATTTTTCAAGTCTTTTCGTTATTCGTCCGTTTTGTTGGTAATTGTTGTTGGAAGTCTTGCTTCTTTAATTCCTTTGCTTTGTGATTTTCCAATAAAGATTTCATGTATAGGGAATATTATCTATTCTCTTGCAATTTTTACATTGGCTATTAAAATTCCTGATAAATCATATTGTAAACCATTGGAATATGTTGGAGATAAATTGTCCTTGAATGTTTATATATTCCATATGTTAGTTTCTAGCGTTCTATATATTGTCTGTAGCAGATATCTTTTGAATATTGATTTACATGTGGGCTTATTAAGTTGGATCCATCCAATTTTAGTTGTCGTTTTGACGATGGCTTGGGCTCAATTTCTTGAAAAGGTTAAAATCCGTTTCTAAAGGAAACTTGCGGGTTGGATTGAGGGCTCTGCAGGGGCCCTTGACTTTAACATTTTAAAGGACTATATTTGGTACTGAATGTAGTCTTTTGAGGTTTTATGCAGAAATTGGAAAATATCAAACCGATATCGTATATCAAGGCTAATGCGGCAAAAGTGTTAGATCATGTGAATGAAACTCGGGCTCCTTACATAGTTACACAAAATGGGGAAGCTCGTGGCGTGATTGTCGATACGGAAACTTTTCAGACAATGCAAGATGCTCTGAAACTTTTCAAGCTTATTGCGCAAAGTGAAGCTGAAATAGCAAAAGGAAAAGTTATTCGTCAAAAAGACCTGTTTGATGCTTTGGAGCGAGAACTCGATGCCCTCTAAAAAATTTATGGTTGAATGGTCTGAATCGGCATCCAATGATTTAAGGTCTATTGTTTTTCATATTGCAAAGGAAAGCAAAAAGAATGCTAAAGATTCTTTTGCTAGAATAAAGAAAGAGAGTCTTGTTCTAGAAAGTTTTCCTGATTTAGGGAAGGTCCCTAATGAATTGGATAAACTGCAAATCGGAGGGTTCCGTGAACTTGTGATTTCTCCATGGCGTGTTATCTATCGCAAGGAGAATAATAAGGTTGTTGTGGTTGCAGTTGTTGATTCTAGGCGTGATTTAGAAGATGCTGTTTGGAATCGTATGATGTATCCGTTTATGTAAGCTTTGGAGTAATCGGGGGTGTTGCGGGGGTGTCCTCCGCTCGAAGGGGTAGCGTAAGACTTGGCGGAGCCAAGGCTGAAGCGAGGGGGAGGCTTCCCCCTTTATTATAGGGGGCATTTTTTTGCAAAATTTTTGAACAAGGGATGCCAAAAGGGCGTTTATAATTGTATTTTTCAAGCGGTACCGAATGATACCTTTAAATATGCACATTTGCAAAAAAGGTTAATACTATGCAAGTTGATTTGAATACTGTCGATTGGAAGACGCTCCCCTTCGGTTATTACGATACCGATTACAATGTCCGCTGCTACTACCGCAATGGTGAATGGGGCAAGATTGAAGTATCTTCTTCCAAGGACATCAGCATCCATATGGCCGCTACTTGCTTGCATTACGGCCAGGAAGGTTTTGAAGGCCTCAAGGCTTACACGGGCAAGGATGGCAAGGTCCGTATTTTCCGCG
This sequence comes from Fibrobacter sp. UWB7, assembly GCF_900142945.1. Taxonomy (NCBI): domain Bacteria; kingdom Pseudomonadati; phylum Fibrobacterota; class Fibrobacteria; order Fibrobacterales; family Fibrobacteraceae; genus Fibrobacter; species Fibrobacter sp. UWB7. Next base: position 211,291 of record NZ_FRCO01000004.1, on the reverse strand, counting down.
TCGAAGAAAACGCTAAGCGTATGCAGAATACGGCCAACCGAATTTTGATGGCTGTTCCGCCGGTTGAACTTTTCCGCGAAATGGTCCACACTGTGGTGAAATTGAACAAGCGCTTTGTTCCGCCTTATGGTTATGGCGCAACGCTCTACATCCGTCCGCTCCTGATTGGTATGAGCCCGGAAGTGGGTGTGAAGCCGGCTGATGAATATTTGCTCATGATGTTTGTGACTCCGGTGGGTCCGTACTTCAAGGACGGGTTCAAGCCGGTGGACATGATGATCAGCCGCAACTACGACCGCGCTGCTCCGCAGGGTACGGGTACGGTGAAGGTCGGTGGCAACTACGCTGCTAGCCTCCAGTCTCTTGCTGAAGCCAAGAAGCTCGGTTACTCCAGCACGATTTACCTCGATGCAAAGGAAAAGAAGTATATCGACGAATGCGGTCCGGCAAACTTCTTCGGCATCAAGGGCAAGACCTACGTGACCCCGAAGTCCGAATCCATCTTGCCGTCTATTACGAACAAGAGCTTGCAGCAGTTGGCTGAATACCTCGGCTACACTGTGGAACGTCGCCAGGTTCCGTTCGAAGAACTTGCTGAATTCAGCGAAACGGCTGAATGCGGTACGGCTGCCGTGATTACCCCGATCAAGAAGATTGTGGATCCGGTCGCTGGCAAGGAATTCACTTACGGTGACGGCGTGAATCCGGGTCCGGTTTGCACGGAACTTTTCAACAAGTATACGGCAATCCAGTTCGGTGAAGCTGAAGATCCGTTCGGCTGGACTGAAGTTGTTGATCTTTAATTAGATGAGTCTTTTCGAGAATCCCGTGGCGAGTGCTGCGGGATTTTTTTTAGGGGCGCTTTTGCAAAAATGTGCTACTAAAACTCGAAAATCCTTAATTTAGTAGCATAATTTTTAGATAAATTAAGTTTTTGGGGTGAAAATTCGGGGTTGTTTGGGTTTGGCGTGCTACAAAAAGTTGAAAAAAACGAATTTAGTAGCATGAAACTGCAGAACGCAGATTAAAATTTTATAGATAAAGTAGAAAACATGCTACTAAAATTGTGAAAACTGCAATTTAGTAGCATAAAATCGCAAAAAAGCCGGGTTAAACCGGCTTTTGGCTAGAAAAGGAGATGCCCTCCCCATACGCGGATCATGACTACTAAGCTGCATAGCTGCAAGTAGTCAAAGACGTCGGTGCGGGGCATGACAAGTGCGCGGAATGTATGAGTGCGCGTAGCAAGTGCGCGGAATGTGCGGAAACGCGCGGGCTACTTGAACCTTAAGAACTTGTAAAGCATTTTCGCAGAGGAAACAGGCGTTTGCAAGAAGGCGCGCTTTTTGCAGCCGTGCTTTGCGAAGTTCTGGAGAACCTTGTAGAGTTCTGTCTGTTCGTCCTTGTTGACGTTCAAGAGGAAACGGCGGAATTTGTATTCAAAGTCGTGCATGCGACCAAAGTAATCGTAGCAGCGCTTTTCGTACGTTTTGAGGAATTCCTTGCTTAAGTTACCGCATTCGAAGCCCTCATGGACGGTCTGGGCGCAGAACCGTCCGGCGCGCATGGCGGCCGCGATGCCGCCTCCTGTAAGCGGGTTCGTGTGATGGGCGGCGTCGCCAACGAGGGCAAAGCGGTCCAGCGTGTAATCTTTCAGAACGCTCGAGACGGGAATGACGCCTCCGACAACGTGATTGATTTGCGCTCCCGGGAAGAGCTTGTAGAGCCATTCCATCGTGATGTCCAAGACGTTTGAACCGTGATTGTTCGAAATCAAAAATCCGGCGCCGAAGTTCGTGACGTTGGATTTGACCTTCGGGAAACTCCAGATGTAGCCGTCGTTGATAAAGTCATGACCTTGCCAGAATGTGAGGTAGTCCGGCTTGGTGAGGATTCCTTGCACCTGGATATCGACACCGGTGCAGGTGAATGCAGGCTTCTGGAGGCAATCAAGACCGACTTGGCGTCCGATGCGGCTTTCCACACCGTCTGCGGCAATGACCATCTTGGCGCGGACTTCTCCGGTCGTTTCGCCGGCGCCTTCGCCGAGCTTCACGCGTACGAGGCGGGTTCCGCTTTCGACATCTCCGACAAATTCTGCACGGGCGCGGGTGACGACTTCTACACCGTCATTTGCGGCGAGGTGGGCGAGCCACGGGTCGAACTTTTCGCGGTTGAGCATGATGCCCGTGCCCTTTTGCGCGAGGTCGATGTTCACGCCGTTCGGGCCGTAAATATAAAGTCCGTTGATAATCGTTTCGATACAGTCTTCGTCAATCGGGCCGTAGGTCTGCAAGTCCGAAAGCTTGGTACTCGCTTCGCCGCAGCGCACAGGGTAGCCAATCTTCTCGCGCTTTTCGAGAAGGAGAACCTTGTGGCCTGCACGGGAAAGATTTCTGGCGGCTACGCTTCCGCCGGGACCTGCGCCAATGACGACGACATCATATTCGTTATTACAGAACATCGTTCAACTCCTGGATTTTGAGGGCGCCTGCGGGGCATGCTCTTGTGCAGAGACCGCACTTGATGCATTTTTCCTGATCGATTTGCAAATCTAGACCATACATGTCTAGCGCCATTTTGGGGCACACGCCGACGCAGCCGGCGCATTCCAGGCAAACACCTCTATCGTGAACGAGAACTTTCATAAGCGTGAATATATAAAAAAAGATTGAGGTCGGTTGCTTATTATTAGTAGTTATTGGTTACTTGTTGCTTAAAAAGAAAACCCCGACTTATTGGTCGGGGCTTGAAATGAAAGAGCTTTTTTTGACGATTGCGCGAGCTCGCTATTAGCGAAGTTCTTCGAGAGCCTTTGTGCTCTTAGCGATGATGTCCTGCTGTGTAGCGAGCTTGGTGCGTTCGGCGTTCACGACAGCTTCCGGAGCGCCATTGACGAACTTTGGTACTTTCGCTTCGCTCAAGTACCAAATGCTGGGCTCGGTCATGTGCAAATAAATTTGCCCGCGACTCTCGCCCTACGCATTTGTCATTGGAGAGCTACTTTAGTTCTTTCAATGCCGCTTCGTTTTTGGCGATGATATCCTGCTGAGTAGCCAACTTTACACGTTCAGCATTGACAACGGCCTCCGGTGCTCCTGAGACAAACTTTTGGTTAGAAAGTTTTTTCTCGATAGAAGCGGCGAATGCCTTGGCTTTTTCGATTTCCTTTTCGAGGCGTGCGATTTCTGCAGCCGGGTCAAGGATACCTTCGAGCGGGATGTAGAGTTCGCCACCCGGCACCACGGAGCTTGCGCTGAACTTCGGCTTAGCGGCCTTCACGGCTACAGAGAACGATTCAAGTCCACCGAGTTCGGTGATGATGGCCTGGCAGTCCTTCACGCTTGCTTCGGTTTCGGCGGTATCGACGCTCACAACAGCCTTGAGCTTGGTAGCCGGGCTTACGTTGTAGCGACCGCGCACGCCACGCACGCTTTCCACGACAGCGAATGCCTGGTTGAATGCGGCTTCGATCTTGGCGTCGATGAGGCTTGTGTCAGCCTTCGGCCATGCGCTGTTGATCACGCGTTCAGAACCCGGGAAGAGCGTTGCGTTCAGTTCTTCCGTGATGAACGGCATCACCGGATGCAACAGGTCAATCACGCCGCGGAGCACGTGGCTGAGGATGGCCATAGCGTTCTTCTTTTCGGCGGTGAGCGTTTCGCTGTTGATCACGGCCTTCTTGATTTCCAAGTAGCTGGAGCAGACATCGTCCCAGACAAAGCGGTAGAGGAAGCCGGCGAGTTCAGCAAAGTGGAACTCTTCGAGCATCTTCGTTGCGTCCTGGATGGTGGAGTTCAAGCGAGAGAGAATCCAGCGGTCTTCGAGTGCGAAGATCGAAGAATCCATCGGGAGCATGTCCTTGGAAAGTGCGCCAGCCTGTTCCAAGTGCGGGAACAAGAAGCGGCAAGCGTTCCAGAGCTTGTTCGAGAAATTACGACCAATTTCGAACTTTTCGCTCGTGTTGATGACAGAACCATCTTCCTGCTTTTCCTTCTTCACCGGGAGACGAACGTCCTGGTTGTCGGTGCAGAGGCTTGCCATCACGAAGCGGAGAGCGTCCGTGCCGTACTTCTTTTCGATATCCATCGGGTCCACGCCATTGCCCTTGGACTTGCTCATGGTCATGCCATTGCCGTCCAAAATCTTCGGGTGGATGTACACCGTGTGGAACGGAACCGTGCCCATGTTCTCCTGGCTGAAGAGCACCATGCGGGCGACCCAGAGCGTAATGATGTCGCGGCTCGTCACAAGCACGGAAGTCGGGTAGTACTTCTTGAGCGTGTCCGTCTGTTCCGGCCAGCCCATCGTGGAGTGCGGCCAGAGACCACTGGAGAACCACGTGTCGAGCACGTCTTCTTCCTGCACAATCTTGTGACCGGCAACTGCATCTTCCTTCAAGTTTTCTTCTTCGGAGCAGATGAGCCAGATGCCGTTCTGTGCCTTGTAATAGTAAATGTCGTTACGGCCTGCGAATGCCTTGTTCAAATCCTCTTCGGTCGTCGTTTCGTCGGCGTGCCAAATAGGAATGCGGTGGCCCCACCAGAGCTGACGGCTGATGCACCAGTCGCGCTTTTCCTTGAGCCAGTCGAGGTACTTGTTGGCATAACGTTCCGGAATAATCTTGATTTCGCCGCTCGTGACAGCCTTCATCGCGTTGTCGGCGAGGACGTCCATCTTCACGAACCACTGGTCGCTCAAGTACGGTTCAATCACAGTCTTGGAACGGTCGGAGTGACCCACCTGCATTTCGTGGTCTTCGACCTTGATGAGGAGGCCCAAGTCTTCGAGACCCTTCACCACGGCGTCACGTGCAGCCTGGCCCTTCATCCCCTGGAACGGACCGGCGTTTTCGTTGAGGCTGCCGTCGTCGTTCATGATGTTGATCATCGGGAGCTTGTGGCGGAGGCCCGTAGCGTAGTCGTTCGGGTCATGAGCCGGAGTCACTTTTACGGAACCCGTACCGAATTCCATATCGACGAGGATTGCGTCTGCAATCACCGGAATTTCGCGGTTCACGAACGGAACCTTGAGCATCTTGCCGATAAACTGCTTGTAGCGTTCGTCGTTCGGGTGCACAGCGAGAGCCGTATCGCCCATAATCGTTTCCGGACGCGTGGTCGAAACCGGGATGAATCCCGAACCGTCTGCCAACGGATACTTGAACGTCCAGAAATGACCCTTCACAGTTTCGTAATAAATTTCATCGTCTGCCACAGCCGTCTGGAGCTTGGTGTCCCAGTTCACGAGACGCTTGCCGCGGTAGATAAGACCCTTCTTGAAAAGGTTGAAGAATGCGTGGCGGACAGCCTTTGCGCAAACCGGGTCGAGCGTGAAGCGCTGACGGCTCCAGTCGCAGCTGACGCCGAGGCTCTTGAGCTGCTTCGTGATGCGGGCTTCGTATTCGTCCTTCCACTTCCAAATGCGTTCCACGAGGGCGTCGCGGCCAATGTCGTGGCGTGTCTTGTGTTCGTCCTGGAAAAGTCTCTTTTCGACGACAGCCTGCGTGGCAATGCCGGCGTGGTCCGTGCCCGGAATCCAGAGCGTGTCGCGACCAGTCTTACGGCGATAGCGGACGAGAATGTCCTGCAGCGTGTCGTTCAGAGCGTGGCCGAGGTGCAGAGCACCCGTAACGTTCGGAGGCGGAATGACGACGGAGAACGGTTCGCCCTTTCCGCTCGGGGCAAAATCATTATTCTTGTTCCATTGGTCGTGCCAACGGTCTTCTACAATTTTCGGATTATAACGAGTTTCCATTTCCATAATGCGCCAAATTTAGTAAAAGGCGAGCGCCGCGACAATCGTGCTTGCACGAATTGTCATGACCGAGCCGTACTAAATCGCCCGAAGGGCGCCAATTTAGTAAAATAGACGAGAGACTAAAGACGAGAGACGAGAGAATTGCAATTGAAAAAGCAATTAAAAAGGGTAGGAGGGGGAACGCCTTCCCCTCGCTTCAGCCGAATGTCATTCCCGGCTTGACCGGGAATCTCCTTTCGGCTTCCGCTACCCCTTCGAGCGGGACGCTCAATCGCCGCGCCCCGCAACGCCCCGGGCTAAAAAAGCTGCTGCAAAAATGCAACAGCTCTAAAAGTTAATTTGCTTGAATTACTCCGCCAGATAATTATTCCGCCCAGACGATGCGGCCTTCCTTGCGGGGGTGTGCTGCGGGCTGTTCGCAGTCGGCATAACCCAAAGCGCAGTGAGCTATACCAACCCATTCGTCAGCGTTCAGGCCCAGTGACTTGAGAATTTCCTTGCCCTCGTCGCTTTCGACTTCTTCTTTGGCGCGGTGAATCCAGATGCTGCCGAGCCCGAGGCTGTAAGCGGCGTTCATGAGATTCCCCATGGCGAGCGAACCATCGTACAGGTAGGTCGGAATTTCTTTTTTCGCAAGGACGAGAAGAATTACAGGTGCTCCGTAGAACGGGTCGAAACCCTCGTCCCAACCGCCAATCTTGCGGTTCATTTCGGAGATGCGGTCGCGCAGTCCTTTGTTCGTGATGGCGACCACGGTAGCGGCCTGCTTGCCCATGCCGCTTGCGGCGTAGATGCCCGCTTCGGCGACTTGTGCAATGAGCTCCTTGCTCACGGCGTCAGATTTGAATTTGCGGATGCTCCTACGTGAAAGTAAGGATTTGATTGTTTCGTTCATAAGACCTCTATTGTATTTTGTCTCTTGGTAATCTACAAAAAATATAGGAAAAAGTGAAAAAAAATGACATGTTTTTTTTAACAAAAAGCTTGAGCTGACTGCAAAAAAGTGTGATAAATCATACCTATACGGAGTATGTATTGATGTGGTACGATTCTAGTAATTTTAAAATAGTGTCACTGAATCGTTGCCGTTTACGGCGGTGTGATTTTTTTGAGGCTTAACTGCTTATGCCCGCAAAAATTTATAAATTAAAGAAACTATATGAACGCCATTTCAGAATTTCAGAATTTCAGATTTATGTTGGTTCTTTGGATTCTCAGCTTAATACCGAATTGGTTAATGAGAATGAATTCAAGAAAATGGTGATTATACCCACAACAAGGGATATACAACAGAGACTAGTCTTAGGGAAATAGTAATAGGAATCAACGAAGAAGAACTTGTCCAGTTTGTCATGGAACTTCGTGCTGAAATCGAATTCAAAAATGCCCCGCTCATTGGCGGGGCGCTTTAGCATTAGTCTTTCTTAAATCTTTATCCTAATCTTCTTCTGCTTGTAGATGGATTGTCCGCCGTTGCAAATGTAGGCGACTGTGCAGACGATGAAGAATGCGGGGAGGCAATTGAATCCGAAGATTTCGCCGGCGATGAGGATGGGGGCCCAGAGCGTGTTGCTAGCGCTTGCAAACACAGCTGCAAAGCCGAGTGCTGCGGCGAGGGCGGCTGGCATTCCGAACATGCTTGCGATGAAGATTCCGAAGGTTGCGCCGATGGCGAAAAGCGGGGTAACGACACCGCCGATAAATCCGGCGGAGAGCGTGAGGATTGTGAGTGCGAATTTCAGAATCCAGTCATACCCGGCAATCCCGGCGGCATTCCCCGTAGCATTCCCTAAATCGGCGGCGGTTCCAACAGCATTCGCGGCATCACCGGCAGCATTCGCAGAAGCAAAACACATATCCAACAAGTTTGTTCCAAGTCCTGCATAACGGCCCTGGAAAAATACGAGCAGCAAAGCGCTTATTCCAACGCCCATAATGGCGATTCGCTTGATGTTGTTCGGGAACTTCTTAGCAAAAAAGTTTTGCGAGAGTCCGAGGAGCTTTGCAAATCCGCCACCGACAACTCCGAAGAGCACGCCCATCAGCGCAAGCTTCACGAGGAACTTGCCGTCGAGTGCGCCTTCGTTCGTGAAGATGCTTGCCGAAAATCCGCTCGCATCGAGAAGCGAACTCAAGTCCACGCTGAACTTGTGGAATCCGAGCATGCTCGATACTTTGCAGGCGGTGAATGCGGCTGCCGCGGCGGGGAGCAATGCGCCAAGCTCCAAGTGCCCTACGAGCAGAACTTCCAAAGCAAATGCGGTAGCTGCCATCGGGGCTTGGAAAATTCCTGCAAAGCCTGCGGCAAGCCCTGTCACGAGCATAATGTGTGCTGCGTTTTCGAACGGCAACTTCTTACTTATGTTGTACGAGAGTGCGGAGCCGATTTGCATGGCGGCACCTTCGCGGCCTGCGCTTCCGCCGAAGAGTTGCGTAAGCCAAGTGCTCACAGCGGCCATCGGGATAGAGACGAGCGGAAAGTCAGATTCCTTGTTGAGTCCTACGGCGAAGACCTGGTCCATGCCGCGTTCCGTCCAGCGTCCCCATTTCTTATAAGCGAACACGATTGCGGCACCGCCGATGGCGAGGGCGGGGATAAAGTACAATGGGTTTGCATCGCGGATGGCAGAAAGTCTGTCGCTGATGTCGCCGAAGCATGCGGTGAGCGCGCCGATGACTGCACCGAGAACAATTCCGAGCAGCACGAATGTCGGTGTCGCAAGCCACTTGAGTAACTTTTCCTTAACGCGGGCTTTTGCCATCTTCATCATCTGTTCTTTCATCTCGGGGCTGAACTGATTGAACTGTTGGCTCGCCTTGCTGAAGTCGCTGAAATTCATGTAAAATCCTGTTTTTGTTAAAAATTTTTCACGACAAAAATAGTAAAACGGAACGCCTTGTTCCGCTTTTTTGCGTGTTGTCAAATGCTCAATCCTTTTACAACGTGAAATTAAAAAAAGAGGCTTTTGCAACGCGGCTAAATATATACTTAACTCAAGGATTGGATTGGTGTGGCGCTCAAAATGTATCGCTCAATTCTAAGGGATCAGACATGAAAAAAAACTTTTCTGGTGTAGCGTTATTTGGGATTAGTTTTGGTTTGGTTTTATCCGCATGCGGTGATTCGACTCCTTCGGATTTTGGCATGGCGGCTCCGGGAATTGGTGAAATTAGCTCCGATTCCAATGACGGTCAATTGGGCGGTTGGTCCAGTTCGTCTTTTGCTTCGGGACTTTCTTCAGCTGGCATTCCGGGAGGTTCCTCCGCGGGTGTTCCGGGAATGTCGTCTCCTGTTGCGCAGTCATCTTCTTCTGCATTAGGTATTCTCTCTTCTAGTGCGCAGGTTCCGCCGGCTTCGAGCGCCGCTACTGTTATTCCGCATTTCGAAGGGAATAGCCCGGTGTTCTTCTCGGAAGTTTCTCCGACAAATGCAAATCTCAAGGACAATGACGGTAACGATCCGGGATGGGTTGAATTTTACAACTCGTCCGATGCTCCCGTCAATTTGAATGGGTATGCGCTTACGGATGATTTGTCTAATCCGCGTCGTTGGGTCTTTGGCAATGCGACTGTTCCTGCCAAAAGTTTCATGATCGTTTTCCTTTCGGGCAAGAATTATCCTGACTATGTCTTGCCTTCTGATTCGCTTAATATGATGAGCTCGGATTGCAGTTCTGAATCTGCATCGGGTGGCATGGGCGGCTTTAACTTTGGCGATTTCGGTGGCGGAATGGGCAACTGGGGTGGCGGCGGCTGGGGCGGCAACATGGGCGGTATGGGTGGCAATACCGGTGCTGCTTCATCTGGCAACAATGTCGAAAATTTGCAAGGTAAGTCTTCGCTCTGCTTTAGCGAAAATGGCTCTGTCCAGATTGGGTCTGTGATGAAGGTTGCCCAAGGGGGGGATTACTCCCGTGTGGTTGTCAAGACCAATAATGCGTCTAGCCTTAGCAAGGTCAACCAGCTTGTTGTCCGTGGCTTTATCACCAAAAATCACAAAATCCGTGTGAACTTTAAGGAAGGTGATTCGCTTAGCAATTGGAGCGGCAAGAATCTCCGCGGTACAGGTGATTTGTCATCGGTGTTCTATGTTCGCCTCGATGATAATGCGAAGGACCTCAAGCGCAATAATGTGACTGCAACGACTTTTGCAACTGAAACTCAGGGAAGTGAATCGACGACCATTCAGATTACGTCGTACATTGCTCGCAATCGCGGCCATGAACCGCACGCTTCGTTCAAGGTGGACAAGGATGGCGGTGCTTTGTACTTTGTAAATGCCGAAGGCGCTTTGCTGGATTCTGTTCGTTTTGGGGCTGTTCCGACGACCGCTTCTTGGTCTCGTGATGGTGCCGGCAAGTGGGGCTTTGCAACTCCGTCGCCTTATGGCAATACGGCAGGCGAGGTCTTTGCAGAACAAGTTCAAGTTGCCGAAGTGAACATTCCACCTTCTGGTTTCTACACGTCTGCGGTGACGGCGACATTCCCGGCAGGTACTCGTTGCGAACAGGGAGGTGCTGAACCGACTACAAATTCTCCGGTAGTGCAGACTACGGTGACGATTAGCGCTACGACGGTTTTGCGTTGCCGTGCGTATGTCGGTGGCTCTTATCCGAGTGAAGAAATTATCCGTACTTACGTTTTCGAAAAGCAGCCCACGCTTGCCGCACTCTTTGTGACTACGGATCCGCTTTCGATGTTCAGCCCCGATTCCGGCCTTTACATGACGGGTAATAATGCATCGATGATGGACCCGAAGAAGGGCGCAAACTTCTGGAGCAACCGAGAACTCCCGGTTTATGTGGAAATGTTTGAACCTGGCAAGCCGCAGGCTCCGGCATTTGGCGTGATGGGCGACTACAAAATTTCTGGCCAGTACAGCCGCGCAAAAGAAAAGAAGTCCTTTGCGGTGACGCTGCGCGAAGAGTATGGCGAAAAGCGCCTGAAATACACGCTGTTCCCGGATTATCCGGAACTCAAGAAGTTCAAGGCCTTCTCGCTCAGAAACTTTGGTAATAATTCCGGCGACGATTACGTGCGCGACCGTGTGGGTACTTCGATGACGGAAGGCTTGGGCGTTGATTACCAGCGTGGCCGTTATGTTATCGTGTATTACAATGGCAAGTATTACGGTATCCACGATTTGCGCGAACGCAATAACGAATACTATTATGAAACCAAGTACGGCTATGACCCGAACGATATTGACCTTCTTGCAACAACATCTAGCGGTACAGATGAAGCGAGTGTTGGTTCTTCTGCGGATTACAAATCTATGCTGGATTGGTTGCAGAACAACGATTTGAAATCGGATGCAAACTACAAGAAGATTGCTGACCAGGTTGATGTCGACAACTACATGAATTACATGCAGGCTGAAATGTTCTTGAACAATAGCGACTGGCCGCACAACAATATGAAGAAGTGGCGTGTCGCAAGTCAGAAGACAAAGTGGAAATGGTTCATGTACGATACGGACTTTGGCTTCGGCGTGTCTTACAATACCCAGACCGGAAACGTGTTCAGCTATGTGACGAATGCTAGCGGCACAAGTGGCATGGGTATGGGAATGGGCTTCGGCATGGGAGGCATGGGCGGTGGCCAACAGCAGGTGACGAACGGCTCTATTTCTCCGCACACGATTCTCATGATTCGTTTGCTCAGTAACGAGGGCTTCAAGAATGCGTTTATCAACCGCTTTAGCGTGCTCCTTTCGATGAACTTCTCGGCGGATAGGCTCCTCAAGCGCATCAACGATTTGCAGTCGCAGGTGGAACCTGAAGTGGCTCGCGATCAGGAATTCTGGGGCTATAATGCATCTAGCATGAGCAACGCTTTGGAAACGATAAAGAGCTTTGCCCAGACGCGTCAGGCGAAAGTCCGTGAACAGATGGAATCGTACTTTACGCTTTCTTCTCCGGTTGAAATGACGTTTACGGCGCAGGGCTCTGGCACGATTCTCGTGGATGGCCTTGCTCTGGATAAGTCTTCGATGACGGTCTCGCTTTACAGGGATGTGCCGGTCACGCTTACGGCTCAGGCAAATTCTGGCAGCACGTTCACGGGCTGGAGCGATGGCGTCACGGATATGACCCGCAAGGTGAACCCGGGTGAAGTCACGTCGGTTACCGCCGTGTTCAGGTAGTTTCACTCAACTGAAATCCATAATAAAACAGCTAAACGGGAAACCGTTTAGCTGTTTTTGTTTGCAATAGCGTGCGTAGTTTAGTCCGCGCATTCGCGCATCTCGTCTGCGCGTTTGACTTGCACAGACTGCGCAACTTGCGATTTTAGCCCAGCATTTCTGTGGTGCTGAGAGTCTTGAAGTTCTTTTCTTCCAAGACCTTGAGCGCCTTTTCGGTATCGCTAAAGCGAAGAATCATGACGTTCGTTGCCGTCGAGCATTCGGACGGGTAGGCGTACATGTAGTCAATCTGCAAGTCGCCGAGAACGTCGAGAAGGTCTGCAAGACCGCCAACCTTGTCTGCAACAGGGCATGCGACAACGTCGGTAACGGTTGCGCTGAGACCAGCCTTGGCAAGGACATTGACAGCCTTTTCAGAATCGTTCACGATCAGGCGGATAAGGCCGAATTCGCCGGAATCGGCGAGCGTGAGCGAGAGGAGGTTGATGCCTGCATCAGCGAGCGAGCGGCAAACAGCCTGGAGACGGCCCGGGCGGTTTGAAACGAAAACTGAAACCTGTGGAATTTTCATTTTTTTTCTCCTTCTTAAATCTTCTTTCTGTTGTCGATGACGCGCTTGGCTTTGCCTTCGCTACGCGGCAGAGAATCCGGTTCGCAGAGCGTGACAATCACGGAGATGCCAAGGATCTGTTCGATGGAGTGCTTGAACTTCTTGGAGAGCTGTTCCATATCGCTCATGGAGTCGCTCACCATGTCGCGAGAAACTTCGACCTTGACTTCGAGCGTATCCATGTTGTTCTTGGTATCGAGCACAATCTGGTAATGCGGCAAAGCCTTTTCTGCGCGGAGGAGAGCCGTTTCGATCTGGCTCGGGAACACGTTCACGCCACGCATGATGATCATGTCGTCGCTGCGGCGGCCGATGCGGCGGATACGGCGGATGGTACGGCCGCACTTGCACTTGGTCTTTTCAATAGCAGTGATGTCGCGGGTGCGGTAGCGGAGGATCGGCATAGCGCGCTTGCTGAGCGTACTGATGACGAGTTCGCCTTCTTCGCCGTCCGGAAGTGGTTCGAGCGTTTCCGGGTCCACGATTTCGGGGTAGAAGTGGTCTTCGAAAATGTGGATGCCGTCGCGGCATTCGCATTCGCAACCCACGCCCGGGCCGACAATTTCAGAAAGTCCGTAAATGTCGTAAGCCTTGATGCCCGTCTTTTCTTCGATGTAGTCGCGCATGCCATCGCTCCACGGTTCTGCACCGAAGATGCCGCGCTTCACGTTCAACTTGGAAATGTCGACGCCCATCTTTTCGGCAACGTCGATAATGCGGACAAAGTAGCTCGGGGTGCCACCGACTGCGGTCACGCCGAAGTCCTTCATGAGCATCACCTGGCGTTCGGTATTGCCACCGCTAATCGGCACGACTGTGGCGCCGAGGGCTTCGAAACCGCCGTGAATGCCGAGACCGCCCGTAAAGAGGCCGTAGCCGTAGAAGTTCTGCACAATGTCCGTGCTGCGGAAACCGCAGGCGAGGAGGCCGCGCTTCACGACCTGGGCCCAGACTTCCATGTCTTCCTTGGTGTAACCGACGACAATCGGCTTACCGGTAGTGCCGGAGCTTGCATGCAGACGCACGACTTCGCTCATGTCGACAGCGAAGAGACCGTACGGATAAGTGTCGCGCAAGTCCTTCTTCATGGAGAACGGGATCTTCACGATGTCCTTCAAAGACTTGATGTCATCGGGCGTAACACCCTTTTCGACCATGCGGTCGTGGAACAGCGGGACCTTCTCGTAGGCGAGCTTCACGGTTGCACGCAAACGCTGCAACTGCAATTCGCGCAATTTTTCTTCGGGCATAAAATCAAGCGCCATTTCGGGCAAGATCTTGTTTTCTTCGTCGTTCCAGGCTGTAGATCGCATAGTATCCTTCAATAGAGGGTTAGGTTAAAATTTTCGCCTTAAATATATATAATGCGCTTGCGTTGCGTTTAATTTAGGTGCGTTTCTTTTTCTTTGCGAAATTGCCCGGCTTGCCTTTATCCATATATATGGAACTCTATAGCCCATAGCGTAACGCTTTCAAAAAGTGTAAAAATCGGGACGATATAACCCTTATTCTATCATTACGGTTTATTCGTCGGCCGTTTGGGCTTTTTTAAAAAAGTCGTGTGGGCGGGGGAGTGTAATTTTTGTATTTTTGGGCAGAAATTAAAATAAACTGCTTTATAGGTAGGTCTATTCTGCGTTCCCGTTCGCTTTTATTTGTTCTTGCTTTGGTCGGTATGTCGAATGCCCAATTGTTGGACATGTCGCAGATTTCCGACAAGTATATGGTTGAGAATAAGATCAACAAGATTCGTGTCGAGGGTACCCATCACATGGACGAACGTTCGGTTCTCGGACGTATCGGTATCCGTACGGGGCAAAGCTATTCCCCGACCTCGCTTTCTGAAAAAGTCCAAAACTCTGTGAGTTCGCTTTATGCTTCGGGTCTTTTTGACGATGTGACCGCTTGGGTGGATTACGTTGGCGATGATGATTCTTATGTAGACCTGGTGTTCAAAGTGAAGGAACTCCCGGCACTTGATACCGCTATTTTGGATGGTTGCGACGAAGTCTCCGAAGATGACCTCCGTTTGAAAATCCACATGATTACAGGTCAGGTTTATAGCAAGGCGCAGTTGGAACGCACGCGCCAGGCTATGCTCGACCATTACCGCTCCGAAGGGTTCCTCCTTGCCGAAGTGGGCTACCGCGAAGAACCGGTGGACGAATACCAGAACAAGGTGACCTTTGTGATTCGCGAAGGCTCCAAGGTTCGCATTCGTGGCTTTGACGTCAAGGGCAATGATCACGTGCCGGTCGAAGAAATCACGGACCACATGCTTTCGAAAGAAAACCAGTGGTGGGGTGGCGGTGAATTCAAGGAAAACGTTTTTGAAGCCGACCGCGATACCGTGCTGAACGTCTTCCGCCATTTCGGTTTCTTGGATGCCGAACTTAATGACTATCACGCCGAATACCTGCCGGATTCGACCTGCCTGTTCTATCTTGGACGCATGGTGCCGGTTGGAGAAAAGTTGGCTCCGCTTTACACGCAGTTGAACGAGGCTATGTCCGACTCGACGAACCCGCTTTACAAGATTGCGGGCAAGCCAACGATGGAAGTGACTCACTATTATAGGAACATGCGCAAGGCGGGCGACAAGTATCCGCTTGCAAGACGCAAGCCGCAAGTCAAGGATGAAGAAGGCGCTTGGAAACTCCTGAACGACATTATCCGCTACGAAAGTGCCCGCAAGGAATGGATTGACCTGGTGGCAGACCGCAAGTGGAATAATCCGAAGATTGATTCCCTCCTCAAAATCAAGAAGCGCTCCGCTTACGAAAGCAAGCTCCTTGTGCGTTACATGATTGAGGACATGATTCCGGCACTCTACAAGTACGATAACATCAAGACTTCTAGCGATATTATCGTTCACATCGACGTGACCGAAGGTCGCCGTTACTACATGGGCGGGCTCCACTTTACGGGTAACGAAGTCCAGAGCGATGTCATGCTCGGCTATGTGTTCCGCCTCGATAGCGGTGCCGTGTTTGACCAGTATGTCTACGAAGCATCCCGTAAGGCTTTGCTTGATTCTTACCGCGAAGACGGTTACCTCTTTGCCCAGTTCGATGAAGAAAGAACGTTCGAAAACGATTCTACCGTGAACCTCACGTTTAAGATGAATGAAGGCTTGCCGGCTCAGATCCACAAGGTGCATGTGCGGGGCAATACCAAGACGAACGAAAAGGTGATCCGCCGCGAAGTGCGTCTGTACCCGGGCGATACTTACCGCCAGTCCGCTTTGGAACGTAGCTTCCGCGACATTATGCAGCTCAATTACTTCGACATGGTCGTGCCCGATATCAAGGTCGTGGGCGAACAGGAAGTGGACCTCGACTTTGCCGTGCAAGAAAAGCAGGCGGGTACGGGTCAGTTCAGCTTGGGCGTTTCTTACAGCGAAAGCGATGGCTTTGTCGGTACGGCAAGCATCTCCATCCCGAACTGCTGTATGGGCGATGGCCAGCAGGCTGCCTTGAACCTCGAATACGGTGCTGACAAGAAGAGTGCGACGATTAGCTTTACGGAACCGTGGTTCCTCGACAAGCCGATTACGGTGGGTGCAAGCCTCAGCTACTCCTGGTGGAACATGGAAGATTCCTACGAACATGACATTACCCGTTATGGTGGTAGCATCTTTGCCGGTAAGCGCCTCAAGTGGCCGGACGACTACTTCTACGGTCAGATCGGTTATAGCTGGCTCATGAACGATCAGGGCCCGAACATCGACAATAGCTATGTGGTTTACACGGGTATTGAATCGGCATTCAACTTCCGCATCCAGCGTGACGACAAGAACTTGCCGCAGTTCCCGACGGAAGGTTCCCGCTATGTGCTCGACGTGCAGTGGGCAAACGCCGCCTTTGGTAGTGACTTCGAATTCGTGAAGGCTGACCTCTCCATCAAGTGGTGGTTCCCGCTCTTCCGCGACCGTCTCTCGATTGCCCTTACAAACGAATACGGCGTGATTTTCGGTGACAAGTTGCAGCACCGCACTCTGTATAGAATGGGTGGTGTGCTTGGCTATGATGGTATGCTCCGTGGTTACGGCTCTGGCTCTATCGGTTACAGCCGCTTGGGTCGCAGCTACCAGTATGTTGGTGCCGAACTCCAGCTTGCCCTTGTGCCGCAGACATTCTACCTCTTGCCGTTCTTCTTTGACGCTGGTAACGTGTTTGGTCCGCGCATTGATCTGGATGCACGTATTGAAAAGCCGTCGAAGAACCCGCTTACCGAATGGGATCCGACAACGCTCAAGAAGGATATCGGCTTTGGTTTCCGCGTGGTTGTCCCGATGCTTGGTATTATCGGTTTCGACTTTGCATGGCCGCTTGATCCGGGTGAAGACTACTATGGTAGATCGTACACCAGTGTCGGCGATATGGAATTCAACTTTGTCATTGGTCAGGCATTCTAGCCTGAGTGGAGGAGCTCTATGATTCGCAAGTTGATCGTTTTACTTTCGGTAGTCTTTGCATGCGCTAGCTTTGCCGAAGATGGTCTTCGCATTGCTCATGTGGATTCAAAGATTATCTTTGACGGATTCAAGGGCACCAAGAAGGCTCAGGAAGAATACGACCGCCAGGTGGCTAAGTGGGAACAGCAGGCGAACCTCTTGCAGAAGGAACTTGCCGCTATCAAGGAAAAGCTCGATAAGCAAGTCCTGATGCTCTCGGACGAAAAGAAGCGCGAACTTGAAGCCGAGTACAACAAGAAGGATACGGAACTCAAATCGTTCATCGACCGCGTCTATGGCCGTAACGGTGAGCTCATCACTGAAAATGAAAAGGTGAGTGCCCCGATTATCCAGCTTATCCGCAAGGCAGTAAACGAAATTGCTTTGCAGGAAGGCTATGACATGGTCATTGACCGTGCTACCGGTGCCGTTCTCTTCTGGAAGAAGGAAAACGACCTTACGAACAAGGTGCTGAATTATCTGAATAATAGATAGTTACTGGAAGCGTCATCCTGAACGAAAGCATGATGCACCGTCATCCTGAGCGGAGCGTAGCGAAGTCGAAGGATCCAGTTAAATCTTGAAAAAGAACATCCCGCAGTTTAGAGCGCTGCGGGATTTTTTTATTGCTTCATGTAATCGCGGATGGCGTCCACGAATTGCTGCCCGAATTTTCGAATTTTCATTTCACCAAAGCCAAATACGTCTTGCAGTTCGTTGATGGATGTGGGCGCCTTGTAGGCGAGATCTCTTAGCGTGCGGTCGGAGAGCACGACGTAGGCCGGCCAGTTGTTTTCATCAGCGATTTGCCTGCGGACTTTTCGCAGAGCTTCAAAAAGGGAATTGTCTTCCGCGTCGTCGGCTGTGTGCGTAAATGTAGTGCGTGAATTGCCGCCGCGATTGAATGTTGCGCGCCCACTTCTCGGTTTTGCGTCTTCTTTGGCTTCTACTTTTGCAGCGATGGCTAGTTCTGCCGTTTTCTTCCCGAAGAGGACTTCGTTACCGCTTTCGGTTATTTTAAGGTGGTTATTCTCGTTGTAGGCAATTTCGATGTAACCGAGTTGCAGCATTTGCAAAAGGTAGTCGTGCCAATGCTTGAGCGTTGTTTTGCTGCCGGCACCGAACGTTTTGAGTTTGTCGTAACCCTTCTGGACGATTTCGTCGCTGAGCGTTCCCTTGAGTATGTCGGCGGTCATTGAAAAGCCTATGTGCTCGCCTGTGCGCTTTATGGCTGAGAGTGCTTTTTGCACGAGAATTGTGCCGTTAAAACGCTGTGGTGGGTGTTTGCAGATGTCGCAATTCCCGCAGTTGCTGCTGTTGTTTTCGCCGAAGTAGTTGAGCAAAATGCGACGACGGCAAACCTGCGATTCGGCATATTCCTGCATGCGGTCGAGCTTCTCGGAGTTGATATCTCGTTGGCCGCTTTCGATTACAAATTTGCGGAGCGTGATGATGTCCTGGAAATTGTAGAACAGCACCGTCTCGGAGGTGAGGCCGTCACGGCCTGCGCGCCCGATTTCTTGGTAAAAACTCTCTATGCTTTTGGGGAGATTGTAATGGATGACGTAACGGACGTTGCTTTTGTCGATGCCCATGCCGAATGCGATTGTCGCGCACACGACATCGATATTGTCGTTGATGAAATCCTCTTGCACGTTGTTGCGTTCTTCGGCGGTAAGCCCCGCATGGTATGCCTTTGCGTAAACGCCTGCGTTGATGAGTTCGTCGGCAACTTTTTCGGTGCTCTTGCGCGAAAGGCAATAGATGATTCCCGATTCGTGCTTGTGCTTTGAAATGATGGACAATATCGCCTTCAGCTTTTCGGGAGTGGAAAAACCGCGCCGCACATCGAGACTCAGATTCGGGCGGTCGAACGAACTCACGAAAAGTCTAAAGTCTCGCAAGTTCAGCTGGCGGACGATATCTTCTTTTGTGAGCTTGTCTGCCGTTGCCGTCAGTGCCATGATTGTTGCGCTTGGGAATGCTTGGTGCAGCATGCCGAGCTGCGTGTATTCCGGGCGGAAATCGTGCCCCCATTGCGAAATGCAATGCGCTTCGTCGATAGCGAACAGCGAAATGTTCAAGTGCTGTTGCAACCACGGAATTTCCCGCTGCAAGCGCTCCGGCGAGATGTAGAGAATCTTGGTTTGGCCCGCTTTGCAGCGCTCTCGGATGGCCGCGTTTTCGCCTTCTTCGTTGTTGCTGTTGAGCGCATCTGCCCCGATGCCGTTTGCATTCAGCGCGTCCACCTGGTCTTTCATCAGTGAAATCAACGGCGAAATAACGACAGTAATTCCATCGAAAATCAATGCAGGAATCTGGTAGCAAATGGACTTTCCGCCACCAGTGGGCATCAGCACGAGCGCATCTTTTCGCGATACGACGTGCTCGATGATTTCCTGTTGCATGGGTCGGAATGCATCGTAGCCAAAAACAGATTTTAAAATTTCGTGAGCGGTGGGCATAGCGGGTGTGTTGTTTGTACAGTACGGAAAAGCGTGTGTATATTTTAAAAGGATGTAATTTGTATATGGAATTATCCTAGGGTTTCTTCATTATGATTTATCGTATATTTGATTCTTTTTTGTTGTAAAGTTTCATCTTCTCCAACAAGTGCTGAAATTGTGTAGATGTTTACATTTTTCTTTCCAGTAACATTACAACCCCAATCACTGATTTTCATTTTTTTCCCTTTGTATTCTACATATGAGCCGTCTAATAGTGTAGCTTCTGAATTGTTATTTTCAGTTGTAATGTATAATTTATCGCCGATATGAAGTAATCCGTATTCGATAAGTTTGTTTAATTTAGGAAGTGCGTTCTCTTTTAGGTCTGAAATAAGCTTTAAATTTGGATTGTAGTTGGACATTGGCAAACATTTATCGACTAATGTATCAATTATGTTTTTACTTCTATTTTGAATTTTTTTGTATGTATTAAATCCAGTATAGGCGTTTATTTGTATAGCATCGTTTTGTCGTGAAGAATTTTCATCTTTGTACCATAAACGAAGGTTTCCGATTTTGTTTAATACTATTTTGGTAAATTGATCGTACTCCATTCCTGGAATAACTACTCCTGGTTCGAAGTCATGTCCTTTTTTTAAGACTAGTTTATCATTGGCGTCGCGATAATATTTAAATTCAGATTTCGGAGCTGGTGTTTGAACCAATAGGTGATCTAAGCTGAATGTCTGTCCGTAATTATGAAGTAGGGTGTATGCCTTGTCATAGGAAATTTTGACTTTACCTTTTTTGTCGATGCTTGTGGATTCGTATAGAGCTAGAAGAGCTACGGCTATTTTCTTGTTTTGTTCATATGCATCCATGTTTGCTAAATTGGATTTTATTCTATCTGTAGTGACTGCTTTAGAAATCATTTCATTTGCAATTACATTAATCACAATGTCTTTATTTACGCTTGAACGAATGTATATGTCATTCATTATTGTTGAAAACATTGTGATTGCATCCTTGCTATCTCGGTCGCTAATTGTAAGGAATTCAAACATGAATTTTACCGTTTCACGGATGATACTCACTAAATTGTCTTTTGATATTTTTTTTGATGCATATTCTTCTATGCAACGGAGAAATAGTGGCTTTGGATGCTTGTAGTTGATTTGGTTGAATATTGTATAATAAAATCGAAATTCATTGTTTTTTACGAGCTCATTCGCTTTGTTCACGTCCCCAAGCATGTTGTAGAACTTGACTTTTTTGTACATGTCGTCAAGAATTGCTTTGAGAGCTTCTGTAATGCTGTTTTTCTTGAAATATACTTGTATTTCATTCCGACTTAGCGACTTGAAATTATCAACATTAATATTTTGTCGATAGAATGAAATGTACGCTTTAATGTAGTTGTACATATAGTCGTACAATTGGTCATTTGTTTCGATAATCAGTTTACCCCATAGATCTAAATAGTAATCATAGGATGCTTCGTCTAGTTCCGAGAATATATATGTTTTTATTTTATCAATCTCGTCTAGGGGCTTTCCTTTACTGTTTATGGATTCAAAT
The DNA here is from genome assembly GCF_900142945.1 of Fibrobacter sp. UWB7. NCBI lineage: Bacteria > Pseudomonadati > Fibrobacterota > Fibrobacteria > Fibrobacterales > Fibrobacteraceae > Fibrobacter > Fibrobacter sp. UWB7. The sequence continues at coordinate 190,295 of NZ_FRCO01000004.1, read as the reverse complement.
ATTGAAAAAGCCTTGCTTATGCTGCAGGTTGAATCAATAGCTATAATCTGTACGAAGTTTAGTAGAAAATCTGCGAAATTCAGAAGGTCGTTATTTTTTCCCTTGGGAAATTCTTTTTCAACGTAGTTGTAAATAGTTCTAAAATTCTCTATTACACGTTTTTCAAAATTATTATTTGTTTTATATTGGTTACAAAAGTCTAGTATTTTATTTGGTTTTTCAAAACACGTGTTGTAAAGATCCTCAAAGCTTTTCTTTTCGATGCTGTTTAACGAAACCGCTCTATTTTGTTTATCGTAAGATCGATCTATATATTTCCAAAGAGCCGCTTTGATGTTGAGAAATGTTTGTTCGGTTTCTGAAATATTGTACTGGACTGCAAGCGAATATATTGATAATAAAAGCAACGATATGGTTGTTAATCTCTGTTGCCCATCAATGATTTCATACTTTTGAATTAGTCCTTTTAATTTTTCATTTTTATCGTGTATGTAGATGCTTCCTATAAAGTAGCCTTCTTCACGATCTGATTCGGGTTGCTTATAAGCTTTGAAAATATCGTCCAAAATTACATTGATTTGTGTAGATTCCCAGGAATATGGACGTTGGTACACAGGTACGGAATACATGTGTTTGAATGTGTCTCCAATAGTCCATAAATTAGGTTCCAATGGTTTTCTTGCCATGATTTTTATCCTTTGCAATCAATGATTTTTTGTATAGATAGTGAAGATTTTTTTGTAAAAAAATATATTAAAAAATGATTTAGCTATTTAGACAAATACACTTCCTTCAACACTCTTAACGCTTCGCTCTTACTAATCATTCCTAGCACCTGTTCGTCAAGCGGTTCGTTTTGCATGGAATTCAAAAACTGTTCAATATGGCGCTTGATTTTTTCAGGCAACGAAACTTTTAAGTCTGGTGGAATCAACTGCAATAATCGGAAAACATCGTTCTTATGTTTCTTGAAATCTTTGTCATTAACCAGTTTTCCTGCTTCCTTTTCTGTTTCCAAATTAATTCGTGCATACATTTTAAAAACGATTAGGTATTCCGCTTTGAGAATGCGAATTCCGTTCATTTTTTCGCATCCATTTTTCAGTAAACTGTAATAGTCATCGTCCAACACGATTGCTGAAAGGCTGGATATATCGTCTTCAACGTGCACGGGGGTTATTCCTTTGGGGATTGTCAGCGGATATGCACTTCTTGAAAAGAATTCGATCTGCGAGGGGTATCCTGCATGTGGTTCGGTAAACCTGTAAAAATGCGGGTTTTCGTCACCTTTCCAGCCGCATTTGTATCCGCCTTCTTTGACAAAGTTCCAAAATTCTTTCGCAAATTCGGTGAAATTGTCTGCATCAACAATCAGGATTGCGTCAATGTCTTTTGTAGTGCGAAATGGCAAGCCTTCTGTTTCCATAACGACGGAACAAGCTGTGCCGCCGATAACTGCATAGCCGTCGTTGAATTTTTCAAATTTTTCTCTAAATTTTTCTATTCCGTTTACCATTTTGTTTTTTCCATCATTTCGTCTAGACAAGCCTGAATTCTTTCGTCTTTTGAATCCTTCATTGATAAGTAAAGTGAAAGTGGATCCACGCATCCATTTTTTGTGAACTGCGTTGGATTGTATTTCCATATTTGCACGTTCGTCAATGTTTCAGGTGCAAGCCACCGTGCGTCTTTTGTATAGTCCACAATGTTTGGGGAAATCTCTTTTTTTGCATTTGCACAGGTTTCTATTTTTGGTGAGCCGAGCATTGTCATTGAAGAAAGTGCGGTCTCTCCTGCGATTGGAAAATTGGCTTTTAAATCGGTCTTTTTTACAATGATATTTTTTTGCACAGGACTTATTAGGTAGGACATGGCTTTTTGTATAAGATCCTTCCCGTTTAACGCGCAAGTCATCAAGACACTTCTGCCGTGTTCTTCCTGTTTTATTAAACCGTATGAAGCAAGCTCTTTGCCACTTCTTGAAACTGCCATGACATTGAGTCCGCAATCTTGTGCCGCCTGCGTGCGTGATACATATGCATCCTTGACTTTATAAAGCATGTATAAAAAGAGCAATTGCGTTTGGGGACTCATTTTTTCTTTTTGTATGGAGTACTCGGAACTCGATTTCCGTCGCTGTTGCATGGCGATGCCGAGAAAGGGTAAAAATACGATGGTTGGATTAGCTAAAAATGGAATACGGTTTTCAATGAGTGCTTTTTGTTGGATCGCAGTGGTGTTTTCGAAAAAGAAGGCTGTTGGTTGTGAAAAAGCCTGTTTGTATTTCTCGATTTGTTTGGACAACGCTTCTGCGGAGAACGTCTCGCCATTATTCGGAACGATGGCGGTAAAGTTCATGCCACAAATATTTACATCAAAAAAATCACGGTTTGAGGTCAGATACATGGGGAGTTCCTTCGGTTTTTGAGCTTGTTTGACTTCACTGTCGAAACCGAAATATTCAAAGATTCCTTTGATTGAGTCAATGACTTTCTGTATGGAAAAAGACATAATCTGCTCCTTTATAACATTTATATAGTAATATAACTTTTTAAAATGTTAATAACTAATAAAAATGTTATAATTAGTGAATTTTGTCTAATTTTGCAAAATTTATGTTGATATATTGTTTAAAAATAATTGTTTTCTTATCCCAGTTTATAAAGTCCTTCATTGAATTCTTCTTTATTAATATATGTTTCTTTAATGTCATAAAATGACTTTTTGTGAATGGATCGCGAAAAGAAGATTCCCGACCAATTCGGAAAAGACTGGTTTATTTGCTTTTTATTACCTTTTCCCATATCTCACCCACGGAGGTCACTATGCCAAATACACTCCCTGATCCGATGACTGTCCACCCGATTGCTGGGTACGACAAGGAAATTTACGTGAAGCCGACGCTCAAGAATCCGCAGATTGTCGTGGGCGATTTCACCTACATTGCCGATAGCGATTTCGAGAGTCACGTGACGCATCTGTATCCGTGGAATGATGACAAGTTAATTGTCGGAAAATTCTGCCAAATCGCGGCAGGGGTGGAGTTCGTGATGAATGGCGCGAACCATCAGATGAATGCGGTTTCAACGTTTCCGTTTTACACTTTGCAAGGCTGGAATATGGCTCCTCCTGCGAAGGAAAATTTGCCGCTCAAGGGCGATACGGTGATTGGGAACGACGTGTGGATTGGGCAGAACGCGGTAATTTTGCCGGGCGTGCATATTGGCGATGGTGCGATTGTCGGTGCAAATGCCGTTGTGGGGAGCAATGTGGAGCCTTATACGATTGTGGCGGGTAACCCGGCGCAGTATATCCGCAACCGTTTCGACGAGGAACTGACGATGCTTTTGCTTAAGTGGAAATGGTGGGACAAGTCCGTCGAAGAAATTAATACGCTCATTCCGGTGATCACAAATCCGAATTTGAATTTTGTTAAGGCGAAAATTAAGCAGTTTCTGGCGGATGTTTAGTGGATTGATGCTGTTTTGTGTGCTTTAGCTCAAACGTATACCATATTGTTCTAATTGCGTGTGGTTTCTCTTGTTTTTTTATATTATTTTTAGTTAATGGTAAAAAATTGAGAACAGGAGCGGAGCATGCGTAAAATAGTCTTAATTCTATTGATGTTTCTCATTGGTGTATCCATGGCGGCCGAAAAGAAAATCCTCGTCGCCTATTTTTCCCATATTGGCGAAAACGTCAGCGTCGGTACAATTATCAAAGGTAATACCGAAATCATTGCCGAGATGATTGCGGAAAAGACGGGCGCTACGCTTTTGCGCGTGATGCCAGAAACGGAATACCCCAGGACCTATGATGAATGCCTCAGTGCAGCGAAAAAGGATCGCGCAGAAAATGCACGCCCGGCGATTAAGCCTGTGGAAGTGAATCCCGAGGAGTTTGATGAAATTTATATTGGTTATCCAGTGTGGTTGAACGATATGCCTATGCTGATGTATACTTTCCTTGAAAAGTATAATCTGAAAGGAAAGTTGGTTCATCCGTTCGTGACACATGAGGGGAGTGGTCTTTCGGCCATTGCAAAACTGAAAAAGGCTGCAACGGGAGCTGTTGTGACGAAAGGTCTTTCTATCTATGGGCATATTGCTCAGAATAATCGTAAAAAAGCTCAGAAGGATGTGGATAAGTGGTTAAAATTTCTCGGTGTGCTTTAGATATTGCGATGGCTGCACTCACCCTGGTTTTAATGGGTGGTTGTAACTTTTTTTATGAGGCTTTTGACGAGTCTTTTGATAGCGACCTGGTTCATGAAATTCTAGGTGTGATTTTATTCGTGCTCTGGGTAACGCATCTTGTTGTGAATCGTGCGTGGATCAAGGGATTGCTCAATGGAAAGTACAATGCACTGCGGATTGTGCGGACTGTCATTAATGGCGGTGTTGTTTTATGTGTGCTTTTCTTGATGATTAGTGGGGTAATACTTTCAAATCACGTATTCGCGTGGATTGGTATTGAAAGCTGTACGAGCTTTGCCCGCACGTCGCACCTGCTTGCGAGCCATTGGTATTTGATTTTTGTTTCGCTTCACATTGGGCTCCATTTGTCGCTGTTTGTTCGCGGAAAGGTTGCGATGGGTGTGGTCTCGGCTCTTGGCGTTTATGGAATATATGCCTTTATCGAACGAGGCTTGTGGAAATACATGACGCTTCAGCAGCCGTTCTATGCTTTGGATTTGGAGCATGGGTATTTGCTATTTACTTTGGATTACATCGCTATTATGGCGCTATTCGCAGTCTCGATGCAGCTTGTAATGCAGGCTTTGAACAGATATTTCTATATTAGGAATGCATAATTAAACTGCGGCATGGCCGCTAACCTCTAATCACTAACCATTAATCACTAAAATATGGCCGAACAAAACAAAGCAGAAAAATTCGTTTTCTACATGTACAAAATGACCAAGTCCTATCCGCCTAACAAAGAGGTGCTGAAGGACATTTCTTTGAGCTTTTACTATGGCGCAAAGATTGGTATTATCGGCCAGAACGGTGCCGGTAAGTCGACGCTCCTCCGCATTATGGCGGGTATCGACAAGGAATTCCAAGGCGAAGCTTGGATTGAACCGGGCCGCACCGCAGGCTACTTGCCGCAGGAACCGCAGCTTGACCCGAACTTGACCGTCAAGGAAAACGTGATGCAGGCGGTGGCCAAAAAGCAGGCTGTGCTTGACCGCTTCAACGAAATTTCCATGAAGTTTGCTGAACCGATGGAAGACGACGAGATGAACAAGCTCCTCGACGAACAGGCAAAGCTTCAGGACATCATCGACGCTCAGGATTTGTGGAGCCTCGACCGCAACATTGAAATTGCAATGGACGCTCTCCGTTGCCCGCCGGGCGATTGGCCGGTGACAAACCTTTCCGGCGGTGAAAAGCGCCGTGTGGCTCTTTGCCGCCTGCTCCTCGAAGAACCGGATTTGTTGCTCTTGGATGAACCGACGAACCACCTGGATGCCGAAACGGTTGCTTGGCTCGAACGCCACCTCCGCGAATACAAGGGCTCCGTGATTCTCGTGACGCATGACCGTTACTTCCTTGACAACGTAACGAACTGGATTTTGGAAATTGACCGCGGTCGCGGCATTCCTTGGGAAGGCAATTACGCCCAGTGGCTTGACCAGAAGCTTGAACGCATGAAGAACGAAGAGAAGGGTGAATCTGACCGTCAGAAGCGCCTCGCTCGTGAACAGGAATGGGTCAAGCAGAGTCCGAAGGCTCGCCAGGCAAAGAGCAAGGCTCGTCTCAAGGCTTACGAAGAACTCTTGGCCGAAGATTCCAAGGAACAGATCAAGGTGGCTCAAATCCACATTGCAAACGGCAAGCGCTTGGGCGATGTCGTCATTCAGGCGGAACATTTGCAGAAGGCCTTTGGCGAAAAGGTGTTGTTCGACGATTTGAACTTCAGCTTGCCGCGTTCGGGTATTGTGGGCATCATCGGTCCGAACGGTGCTGGTAAAACGACTTTGTTCAAGATGATTATGGGCACGGAAAAGCCGGATGGCGGTACGCTCAAGATTGGCGAAACTGTCGAAATCATCAGTATGGAACAGGGCCGCGAAAGCTTGGACGATTCCAAGACGGTTTGGGAATCCATCACGGGTGGCAACGACGAAATCTTGGTGGGCGACCGCAAGATGAATGGCCGTGCTTACTGCGGTCTCTTTAACTTCACGGGTGCAGCTCAGCAGAAGAAGCTCTCGCAGCTCTCTGGTGGTGAACGCAACCGCGTGCTCATGGCAAAGAACTTGCAGAAGCCGGGCAACCTCTTGTTCCTCGACGAACCGACGAACGACTTGGACATCGAAACATTGCAGGCTTTGGAACAAGCTATCCTTAAGTTCGCAGGCTGCGCTGTGATCATCTCGCATGACCGCTGGTTCCTCGACCGTATTGCAACGCACATCCTCGCTTACGAAGGTGATTCGAAGGTCGTGTGGTTCGAAGGCAACTGGAGCGAATACGAAGCCGATCGTCGTAAACGCCTCGGCGAAGACGCCGACAATCCGAAGCCAATCAAGTACAAGACGCTCAAGCGTGACTAAGTCGCGCTATTAGACGAAAGATCGCCACAATGTGGCTGTAGACGAAAGACGAGAGATCCCCGGCAGGTCACTGAGCTTGTCGAAGTGTGCCGGGGTCGCCATTCTAAAAAAAACGGGACTCGAAAGAGTCCCTTTTTGTTTTTAAGCTTTTATTCGATCAATCCGAATAAGTCTAGGAAAAAGGTTATTAAAGAAAATAAAATTAAAGCGGAATAGGTAATAACAAATAGCTTGTAAGTATTTGGATTGTCTTTTAAAGTTGTTCGTGGTCCCTTCAGTTTTATTTCTTTAGTAATAAGCGCTTCTATCAGCAAAAAAGTGAACAAGCAAAATGAAAGTAAGTAAATCATTCTTTCTTCCTTTCGGCGATGAGCTCGTCAAAGGATTTTTCTTTTTCCTTTATGCCCATAATTTCGTCGAATTTGTCGGTTTCGTCGCCGTGGTTGTCTTCTTCCGAAAAATAATCGTCGATGTACATATTATCGGTTTTCTTGAATATGTTCCTTCGTCCGGGAAATTTCCCAAAAACGAAAATACTTATTGCAGAAAAAAGCGAATATGCAAGGAATATGTAGAGCGCTTTTTTAAAGCCGAAAAGAGGAGTTAGAAAAGCCCCAAATATAAGCCCGCCGGCACTATAAACCGCCCACACGGAGAGTTTGTTTTTAAAATTGTCGCTCATAAAAAGTTGTGTGTTTATGTTTAAGAGTATATGCTAATATACTTTTTTGTGTACTCTGAAGCAAATTGGTGCGAAAAGTGATACGGAAAATGCAGAAATATGCTACTAAATGGGGGAATTCTCCGTTTTTGTAGCATAATTTTGGGACAAATTAAGTGAAATGTAGGCCGATTTTGAGCTTGTCCGCTGGATTTGTACTACAAAAAAGGTCAAAATGCGAATTTTGTAGCACGCGAAAAGTGTTTTTATCTATAAATGTTGTGGATAAAGTAGAATTTATGCTACTGAAAATGGAAAAATCTAAAATTAGTAGCATAAAATGAACGAAATCGCACTTTGCGTGCATTTAAATCGTCCTTGCTTGAGCTCTTTTTTGCTAAGTTCTAAGCTGGATTGCCGCGTCCCCTTATAGGGAACTCGCAATGACGTTGTACAGCCGACTTCTAACTTCCTACTGATATGCTCCACGTTTTTAAACACGAACTTCGCCTGATATTCCGGGATCCGCGTTTCTGGATTCCGTTCATCATCCCGCCGGTGATTCTCGCGGCGAGCCAGGCGATTGCGGTGTCGCGTTACGGTGGCGAGATTATGCAGGGCATGGAAAGCTACATGATGCTTTTGCTCGGTTGCCTGATGGCTCCGATGGGCGCTCCCTTGGCGGGTGATTCTTTTGCGGGCGAGCGTGAACGCAATTCGCTGGAACTTTTGCAGCTTTCTCCGATTGCGCCTGCGAAACTCTTTTGGGGTAAGTTGTTTGCAATTCTCCCATTCCCGTTAGTGTTTGCGCTTTTGGCGCAGCTTGGCTACTGGTTCTCGCATTCCGAAATTACGGTGACGGCGGCGGTGGCTTCAATGCTCGGAGCACTTTCGGCGGTGCTTTTGACGACTGCATTTTCTCTGATGGTTTCGCTTCGTGTAAAGACTGTCCGTGCAGCGACCCACATGACGCTCTTTTTCATTATTCCGCTTCTTTTGCTTGTACAGCTTGGTCACGAAGCTTTTTTGAGCAATTTATTTGTGCCGCTGATTGTGTTGGCTGTTTCTGTGATTGTTAGCCTTGCAGTCACTTTCGCGGGCATGCGCAAGTTCGTTAGCTTGTAAGTCTACACCTTTGCTTTTGGAATAGGTGAGTTTTAGGGAGGGCGGAGCCTTCCCTTGTCTAAAAAGGAGAAAGCCCCCGCTTTTGGCGGAGGCTTTCATGTCGAGTAGTTATAAGCCGGGTTCTGTACTCCAATGTTGCCATCGGAGCGATGACCATCTCTCTGGACGAATCGTTACCGACCGCCTCAAGCGACCTACCCGGATATCCAGCTGGCACGGGCCGCACCAGGTTCTTTCGAACGGAATCCTGCTTGGTCTTGCACCGGATGAGGTTTACCATGCCACTCCTGTCACCAGTCGTGCGGTGAGCTCTTACCTCGCCGTTTCACCCTTACCCGCATTGCTGCGGGCGGTCTATTCTCTGCTGCACTTTCTGTCGCGTTACCGCGCCTGGACGTTATCCAGCATCATGCCCTGCGGTGCCCGGACTTTCCTCCAGCTTTGATTGCTCGTTGCCGGCGGCCATCCGCTACCCGCGGCAAAATGTAGAAAAAGCGACGGGAACGTGCAAGTATAGAAATAGACGAAATCTCTCGTCTTTCGTCTTTCTTCTATCGTCTAAAATTGTATATTCTTGCCGTGAAAAAATTGATATTTTGTTTGTTGAGTTTTGCGGCTGCATCCTTTGCGGATGTGGTCGATTCTAATGCCGTTTTCCGTGTTGACGAAATCCGCTACAATATTGGCGATGCCTTTGACGATTCCAAGGCGCATACGAAGTACGACCGGTGGGCGTATGACATTCTGAACTGGGTGCATATCGAAACCCGCGAATCTACGGTGAGTAAGCTTTTGCTTTTTGACAAAGGTGACCTCGTCAACTTGAACTTGCTTTTGGAAGCGGAACGTTTTTTGCGTGATCAGAAATTTCTTTCTGATGCCAGCATCTCTGTTGCTGGGGAAGATGGCAAAAATGTCGTGTCAGTCCAGACGAGTGATAACTGGACGCTTACGATTCCTTTTGCTTTAGGTTTTTCGGGAAGTGAGTGGAGCTATGACAACCTGGTTTGGGGTGTCGGCGTTCAGGAAAGCAATTTCCTTGGGCTTGGTCAAAAGCTTGGCTTTTACTTTGGACATGACGAGTTCCGCGACATGTGGCAGTTGGAATATGGCGACCCGCATTTCCTTTTCCGCTACAACCATTTAGACCTTTTGTACAGCTACAATACGGATGGTTATTTGGCGAGTTGGAAAATGTACGTGCCGTTCCTCAGCCGTAGCGTGAACCAGTGGGCGTACACACTTGAGGGCTTGAAAAATAAGCGGATAACGTATATCTATGGAAATGGCGATTTGCCGCATGGCGCGGTCGAAGTTCTGCCGAAAAAGAGTCTGGATTCGTTGCAGCAGTTCAATGGGAAAAAGTCTGTGAAGTTGATGCAACTGAAAGACTTCATTAACGATTCTCTGAGCTTCCGTTTGAGCCGCTCTTTTGGTGGTACACAGCGTAAGTTCTACTTGGGCGCAACGTATGATTACTTGCGCGAAACGGCTGATAATGGTCATGTAGGGCGCTATCAATTTGTTGATGACGAAAAGACGTATGCCATTGATTCTGCTGTTGCGGCGAATGACTGGGTGCCAGAACGCAAGGATTCCCGCCTTGGTTTTTATGTGATGTACTCCAATATTCGTTACGAAAGGATCAAGAATTTCCACAATGTCAGGTGGACCGAAGATATTGATAAGGGATTCTCCGTCAAGGCTCAAATTTCGAAGAATTACGAACAACTTGGTTCCGATAACAACGATATCCGTTTAGATTTTTGGACAGACCTTTATCTTGGTCGTGATAATCATCATTTGACGCTTAAGTCTTATATGAAGTTTTATCTGGACCATGGTAAACGTCATGACTTTTATGGCCGTGTAAATGGCGAATACATCTTCCATCCGAGTACGCGTTTTTCGACGGCGCTGTCGGGACAGTTGGATTTGTATGACGATGCCAAGCTTGGTTACCAGTTGACGCTTGGTGGCTCTGATGGATTTGTCGGTTTCCCGACGGGGTATTATTCTGGGCAAGCTCGCGTTTATGGAAACTTGGAACAGCGCTGGTTCCCTGATTTTGAAATTTTGACGTTGGCTCCGGTTGTGGTTGCTTTTGGGAGCGTTGGCGAAACGGCTGCTTGCGTAAAAGACATTAATCGTAAGGATTTGATTTATGTGGCGGGCTTTGGCATCCGCTTGGCTCAAACGAAGTCTATTACCCGTTTGATCAATAAGCTTGATGTGAGCTTCCCACTGAATGGAAAACGCAAGGGCGATGCGCATTACTCTGTGACGACATCATACACATTGTAATTTTGTAGATAAACTTTTTGAAGGTATTTGAACATGGCGACGGATGAAGAAAAGAATCAAGACGAGGCTGCTCGCGAGAATCGTCGGAAGCGTGCTCGCGAAGTCAAGCGCATTTTTATGCGTGTCGAAATTATCATCGGCATTATCGCCATGATTGCAGGTGCGTGGCTTACGGTTCTCGTATGGAACGAGGGCTATTTCCCGGGGGCTTTGATGCTCGTGATGACGGGTGGTATCAATGTGTTCTTGGCGGCGAAGGAACTTATCAACCCGACTGACCACATTTTCCATTGGCAGTCTATTTTCTTTTTGATTGTACGCCGAGCGATGTTCTTTTTGAACGTTGTCTTGATTGCCCTTGTTGTCGGAACGATGACGCGCTTGCTCTAATTTTTAATGGACGCCGTCCTCGTTTGCCGAGGGCTTTTCGTTGTACCAGGTCTGGATTTTTTCTTTGGCGGTTTCGTTGAATGCGGAACCGTCTTTTAATATGTGTTCTGCGCGTTCAAGCGTTTGCGAAATGAGCTCTTGGTCGTGAATCCAGTCGAACCAGCGGAATACCCAGGCTCCGCTCTGTTCGTTGCCTTCGAGGTTTCCGGCGCCGCGGGTTTTCAGGTCAAGTTCTGCAATTTCAAAGCCGTCTTCGGTAGCGGCGAATTGCGAGAGGCGTTCCATGCTTGTTTCGGCGGCTTCGCCTTCGGGCGTCATCAAGAAGCACCAAGCTTCTTGATTGCCACGGCCTACGCGGCCGCGCAGCTGGTGGAGCTGCGCCAGACCGAATCGGTCTGGCTGGTCGATGACCATGAGATTTGCGGCAGGGACGTTCACGCCGACTTCGATAACGGTTGTAGCAACGAGAATTTGGATTTCGCCTGCGGCAAACTGCTTGATGATTTCGTCTCTCTGCGTATCGTCCATTTGACCGTGGACGCCTGCGACTTTGAGTTTTGCAATGCTCACATCGGTGTGGCCGAAGGCGGCGATAAAGGCACGCATTTCGTTCACGATGTCATCGACACTGCGGGCGTTGCTTTCGTCGGTGCTGTCTGAGCCATCGGCGTTCACGCGGCTTGCAATCCAGTAGCAGAGATTTCCGCCGGCGGCTTCCTTGCAAATAAACTGCTTCATCGATTCGCGCTTTGCTGTATTCACGAGGCGCGTCTTGATAGGCTTACGGCCTGCCGGCTTTTCCTTGATGCTGATGACTTTTAAATCGCCATAAAGCGTCATTGCGAGACTTCGTGGAATCGGAGTGGCGCTCATGACGAGCATGTCGGGGTAGTCGCCTTTGGCGAGCAGCGCTTCGCGCTGGCTTACGCCGAAACGGTGCTGTTCGTCGATAATCACGAGCCCGAGTTTTGCAAAGAAAACATCTTTGCTAAAGAGCGCATGCGTTCCGATGACGACGTTGCAGAGCCCCATCTGGAGTTCACCGAGAATCACCTTCTTCTCGGCGGCGGGTGTTGCCCCGACTAGCAAATGCACGCGGATGCCAGCCGCATCAAAGAACGGCTTGAGCGATTTGAAATGCTGGCGTGCGAGAATGTCAGTCGGGACCATCAAAGCGCATTGTTCGCCTGCTCCGCAGACCGCCATAATGGCGAGCATGGCGACGACGGTCTTTCCGCAGCCCACGTCGCCTTGCAACAGTGCGTGGAACTGCTTTTTGCCATTGAGACCGTCAATGATTGTATTCAGCGCCGCGTCCTGACCTGCGGTCAGTTGGAACGGGAGGCGCGCTTTCGCTGCCATCACGTTCCCCAAATCAATCTGGCGTTCATGCCCGCGAATCTTTTGATTTTCGCGGCGCTTCACCATGCGCAGACAAAACGGCAAAAGCTCCAAAATCTTGAGCTCGCGCTTCGCCTTGTAAATGGAATCAAAATCTTTCGGCATGTGGAGCGTACGGAGGTTGTCCATTACAGGTGCAAAATGCAAATAGTCCGTGAGCTCGCGCGGGCAAGCGTTCGGGAGCGTGAGGCCCGGAAAGTTGAAAATCGTCTTGTATAAATTGCGGAAGAACCGCTGTTCCATTTTGGCTTCGCGGCAAACTTCGCTAATCGGGTAGACGGGGAGAATTTGTCCGTTAAACGCTTCGCCTTCGTCGAATGGCTGCATGTCCGGATGCACTAATTGCAGTCCACGGTACGAACCGACCGTCCCTGAAACAAGCCAACGCGTTCCCGGCTTCACGCGGTTTGCGATGAACCTTGTGCCGCGGAAAAATAAAAGCGAAATCTCGGCGGAACCATCTGTGAGGACTGCCATAAAGCGCGACATGCGCCCTTTGACTATCCCTGCGCGCGTGATAATCCCAATCACGACCGCGCGATCGCCATCGTGTAAGTCTGCAATCTTTGAAACCTTGGTCTGGTCGAGGTAGGTGCGCGGAATGTTGTATAAAAGATCGGCTATGGTGCTTAAGCCGGACTTGTTCAGCTTTTCAAGTCTCTTGGGACCAAGTCCGGGCAGGTTCGATAAATCCATTTACTTGCCTGCTTTCTTTTGTTCTTGTTGCGCCTTGGCTTCTTCTAAACGCTTGCGAGCTTTGTCGCGGGCGTTATCACCGATGATGTTCATGTTCTTCCAGGTAATCAGCTTAATCGGCTTGCCGTATTTATCCTTGAATCCAAGATTCTTCGTATCGATGGCTTGCACGGCACTGTTGAGGCTTGCGATAATGTCGTTGATCTTTTCTACAAGTTCCTTGGATTGCAAAAGTGTTTCGGAATCGATTCCGTTTTCGATGCTCGTGATAACATCGTTTGTCTTCTTAGCATTTTCTGTAAGCGAGATGACGACGGAGTCGACGAGCGAGAGCTTTTCGTTCACTGTCGCAGTAGCCGTCTTGATGGCTGTATCTGCTTGGAGTGCGGTCTTGGTCAGCGCCTTGCTCGAAGAATTCATTTGCTTGAAGAGCTTGTTCATCTTGGGACCGAGCGTGCCGACCGTCTTTTCGGTGTGGGCAAAAATGTCCTCGATGGAGTGCATGGCTTCTTCATAAATTTCCGGAGCGGACTTGTGCGAAGAATCTCCCTGGGCGAGCAGCAGAATCGTCTTCTGTACAGCTTCGAGTTGTTCGTTTACGTTTTCGATGAGGCGCAACGTTTCTGCTATGCCCGGTTCAAAATGTCCTTGGAACACGTGGTTCTCGGGCATGAGGGTTCCCGTCTTTGACGGGATGATTTCGAGGCGGCGTTGCCCCATGAGTGCGTAGTTCACGTTGTTGAATTGTGTACCTTCGCGGAGCTTGAGCGGTTCGGTAAAGTGGATGACGACGCGGGAGCGGTCTTTGAGCCAGGTGACGCTTCCGATAGTGCCGACTCGGTAGCCGCGCAATACCACGGGATCTTCGGGTTGCAAAGAGCCAAGCTCGTTAAAATCGACTATCGCCGTTTGGCGTACGTTCTGATGCGCCGCCCACATGCCAAAAGAGATGCCGCCAAAAATGCAGGCAAATACAATGAAAGAAATATAACCAAGCGCTCTGTCCGAAAGTTTCATGTTTTCGAAAATAGAAAAAATAGAGTTGAATGCTTTGCTGAAGCCGTTGTTGTTGCAAGTAAAATGGGGATGCTTTTTTTAATAAAAATTTTTCGTTCCTCTGTTCTCTCGCCACTTGTCTATTCTATATTTACAACGTCTAAAATTTTCCATAAGGACATTAAAAATGGCTAAAACAGAATCCAAGAAGAAAGTCGTCCTCGCTTACAGCGGTGGACTTGACACCTCCATCATCATTCCTTGGCTCAAGGAAACCTACGACGTCGAAGTGATTGCATTCGCAGCCGACCTCGGTCAGAATGACTTCCCGAACGCAAAGGCTCTCGAAGAAAAGGCTCTTGCAACGGGTGCTTCCAAGTGCTACGTTCTCGACCTCAAGAAGGAATTCCTTGAAGAATACGTTTGGCCGACCGTTCGCGCCGGTGCAAAGTACGAAGGCACTTACCTCCTCGGTACGTCCTTTGCTCGTCCGCTCATCGCTAAGTACCAGGTTAAGATCGCCGAAAAGGAAGGCGCTTACGCTGTTGCTCACGGTGCTACCGGTAAGGGTAATGACCAGGTCCGTTTCGAACTCACCTACGCCGCACTCAACCCGAAGCTCGAAGTCATCGCTCCGTGGAAGGACCCGCGTTGGACATTCCACAGCCGCGAAGACGCTATCGACTACGCTGCTGCACACAAGATTCCGCTCAACGGCATCAGCAAGAAGAAGATCTACTCCGAAGACGGCAACCTCTGGCACCTCTCTCACGAAGGTGGCGTCTTGGAATTCCCGGAACAGGAACACAAGTACGAATTCCTCAAGCACACCAACACCTATGAAAAGGCTCCGAACAAGGCTGATCACGTGACGATCTCCTTCGAAAAGGGCAATCCGGTCGCTATCAACGGCAAGAAGATGGGCGCTGTTGAACTTCTCGAATTCTTGAACGAAATCGGTGGCAAGAACGCTTGCGGTCTTTTGGACATCGTTGAAAACCGCCTCGTCGGCCTCAAGAGCCGCGGTGTTTATGAAACTCCGGGTGGCACGCTCCTTTACAAGGCTCACGAATGCTTGCAGCAGCTCGTGCTCGACAAGGAAACTTTGTTCGAAGCCCAGAAGATGTCTATGACATACGCAAACCTTGTCTACAATGGCCAGTGGTTCACTCCGCTCCGCCAGGCTATGGACGCCTTCTTCAATGAAGTGAACAAGGTTGTGACGGGTGAAGTTACCCTCAAGCTTTACAAGGGCAACATCATCCCGGCCGGCATCAAGAGCCCGTACAGCTTGTACGACATGGGCCTCGGTGGATTCACGGACGTTGACATGTACGACCAGAAGGATGCTACTGGCTTCATCCGTTGCTACGGCCTCCCGCTCAAGACTCGCGCCCTCTTGCTCGGCAAGAAGACGAACGTCGACTTCGGTGGCGTTCCGAGCCTCAAGAAGTAATTTTCTTGACAGCCGTCTTGGCTGTCATCAATACTTCGCATGTCATCCTCACGACCCGCAGGGTCGATAGGATCCATTACTTTTAAGGAATTCTCACATTTGTGGGAATTCTTTTTTATATTCGTAATATGAAAAAATTTGTTCTTTGTGCTTCTCTTTGGATTGGACTTTTCCTTGCTGCCTGCGGCGATGATAGTTCTGTAACTAGCCCTTCGGGGAAGGAGTCTTTACCGACTTTGACGGACTCCCGCGATGGTCAAACCTATAAGACTGTCGTTATCGGAAAACAGACGTGGATGGCTCAGAACTTGAACATTGAAACGGAAAAATCATTCTGTTTCAATGACGATTCCTCCAACTGCACCAAGTACGGTCGCCTGTACACATGGGCTGCGGCGATGGACAGCGCAGGCGAGTGGAGCTCGAACGGCAAGGGGTGCGGCTATAAATCGGAATGTTCGGCGATGTCCCCGGTGCGTGGTGTTTGTCCGAATGGCTGGCACTTGCCGACAAAAGCGGAGTTTGAAACATTGTTCTCTGCTGTTGGCGGCGACTCTGTTGCGGGCAAGATGCTTAAATCAACAAGTGGCTGGAACTTTGCCAAAGCTAGCGGCAACGGCTCGGATGATTACGCGTTCTCGGCTTTGCCTGTCGGCTACAGGGATGGTGGGGGTGATTATACCTATGTGGGCAACGAAGCAACTTTTTGGATCTCTATAGAGAAGAGTGACGAGTATGCGTATGCTATGCGCTTGATCAATAGGAATGACAATGCGGATGTGGACTATCGTCCCAAGTTCATGGCTTTTTCAGTTCGTTGCGTCAAAGACTAAACGATTGATAAATAATTGCTTGTGATAAATTAATGTAGAGACATTTCGGACATCTCAGAATTCTCTCGTCTAATCAGAACCTATACGTATAACCGATTTGCCAAAGCACGGTCGGTTCGTCGTGCTTCATAAAGTAATGTAGCGGAATTGCGAGGTCCGTAAACACCCCGTAAATGCAGGCGCGCACTTCTGCGGAAATGTCGAGCGTTTCCTTGTAGTTGTAAGAGCGCACCATGCGATCCTTGTTCGCCCTGTTCAGCGCCTTGAAATACTTGTTGGGCGCCTTTGCAAAAGAGTATCCGCTCCCAATTCCGAGGTCTAGCGTAAATGGCAATTCTCGGAAAAATTCCCAGGCGAGCCCGCCACGGTACCCGACCCAAAAGTCGTCAGCGCCAAAGCGCATTCCTCCGCCCATCGCCCTGAAAAAGATGTTCTTGTAGCCGATACCTGCATTTGCCATGATCGGGGTGGGGCGCCCCGCTGAAATTCCTACTTCAAATGTCCAAGGCGATTTTTCAGAGATGGCGGGCTTGTTCTCGTTCACGTTGACAGTTTCGTCTGCGAGGGCGTACCCGGTGCAAAAAATCAAGAAAGACACTATGGCGAGGCGCTTGAGTAACATGTTTGTAATAATAGCAATCGAAAATTGCAACCGCTCCGTTTTTTCTATAAAAAAATGTTATCTTTAAGCCAAACAATAAGGTCTATGGGAAAGAAGGACCATAAACAAGGAAGTAATATGAAAAAGTCAT
Source organism: Fibrobacter sp. UWB7 (assembly GCF_900142945.1). NCBI lineage: Bacteria > Pseudomonadati > Fibrobacterota > Fibrobacteria > Fibrobacterales > Fibrobacteraceae > Fibrobacter > Fibrobacter sp. UWB7. The sequence goes on along the minus strand of NZ_FRCO01000004.1, from coordinate 173,119 downwards.
TATTCGCAATCGGTTGTGCAGCACTCATTTCTGCATCGACAGCTTTTGCTGACGGGGGCATGTTCGAAGCTTGGCTTCCCGAAAACATGACTGCTGATGTGGTCGCTGCTGTTAAGTTCACCCGTATGCAGTTCAGCAACTGGAAGTTCGAAGACGGTACTTCCTCTTACACATGGCTCTTCAGCTATGATGCTGACCTTAAAAACCACTGGAACGTTGCGGACTGGCGTAACAAGGTGAACCTCGCTCTTGGTTACACCTGGACAGACGGTTACGGCAAGCGCAAGTCTTCGGATAAGATCTTCCTCGAAACCATGCTTGACTTCAATGTCTCTGAACAGGTCAAGCCCTATATTGGCGCCCGCTATGAAAGCCAGTTTGCTAAGGGTTACGAGTATAGTGAAGATGACGACGGAAACGAAGTCAAGAAGGCTATTTCTTGCTTCATGGATCCGGCTTACGTCACGCAGATGGCCGGTGTCGGTTACTTCCCGAACGACAACTTCTCCACTCGTCTTGGCTTTGCAAACCGTATGACCATTTCTCACGGTTACGGCTACGCTGATGATGGCGATACTAAGAAATTCGAAAAGTTCAAGGATGAACCGGGTCTCGAAAGCATCACGGAATTCAAGTACGCTTTCTCGGACATCGTGAATTTCAAGAGCCGCCTCTGGGCATTCGTGAACTTCAAGGGTTTTGACGAAATCGATGGCAAGTGGGAAAACCTCCTCGCCGTGTCTCTTTCTCCGCTGTTTGAATTCCAGGTCGGCTACGATATCGCATACGACAAGGACTTGGATGAAGATGCTCAGCACAAGAACACGATTCTCGTCGGTGTGACCTGGCGCTGGTTCTAATTTAGAATCAAATCCAAACTATTTAAGGGAACCGCTTCGGCGGTTCTTTTTTCTATCTTTGTACGTGTAAAAGTTAATGAGGTCTTTATGGCTATTACTGTTGTGGATTACAATGCTGGCAACTTGACATCGGTGATGAACGCGCTCAAGTTTATTGGTGCTGACGCCAAGGTGAGCCGCGATCCAGACGAAATTGCAAAAGCAACGCGACTGATTTTCCCGGGCGTGGGCGCTGCAGCCTCGGCTATGGAAACCTTGACCAAGACCGGAATTGGCGAAGCCATCAAGGCTGTGGTCAAAGCGGGTAACCCGGTGCTTGGCATCTGCATCGGCTGCCAGATTATCCTCGAAGAAAGCGAAGAAGACGGTGGCGTCAAGACGCTTGGTCTCATTCCGGGTCGTGCTGTGCGTTTCAAGGATGAACCGGGCCTCAAGATTCCACACATGGGGTGGAATCAGGTAAACTTTACACGCGAACACCCGATTATGAAGGGCATCCGCAGTGGTTGCGACTTTTACTACGTGCATTCCTACTACCCGCAAGTTCCGGCTGAATACTCCTTTGCCGAAACAACCTACGGCACGCAGACTTTCACTGGACTCTTGGGCAAGGATAACTTAATCGCAAGCCAGTTCCATCAGGAAAAGAGTGGCGAGGTCGGCCTTGCCATGCTTAAGAATTTCTGCGACTGGAATATTTAGTAGGCTTTATAAAGTGAACTATAGAAGGTGCGGGCGTTTGCCCGCCTTTTTTCTTTTACCCAAAGCAATCCATAAACCAATAACTAATAACTAATGACTAATGACTAATGACCAATGACCAATGACCAATGACCAATGACCAATGACTAACAACCAACTTCTAGTATCATGAAATTTGCTATTTGTAAAATTTTGTGAAAAATTCCTTATTTTTGATTGAAAAACGCATTGTAGTATCATGAGATGTTGTTTTACATGATAAAATAATATATATTTGCGCTTATGAAGTCGGTAACGGAATACGAAGACTACCGCATTTATATGCAGGACTTTTACAACGAGCGCAAGCGAATTTCGTCGTTTTCGTGGCGAGAATTTACACGCGCTTCGGGCTTTACGTCTCCGACTTATCTGAAACTGGTTTGTGAAGGCAAAACCCGTCTTTCTCCTCAAGGGGCAGAAAAGGTGGGGATGGCAATGGAGCTGGCTGGGTTCGAACTTGAGTATTTCAAGTCGATGGTCACTTACTGCCATGCTAAAACAGACCAGGAACGCAAAATCGCTTACGAAGCGATGCTCGAGTTGGCATCAAACAATAAGGTCAAAATTGTTGATGGCGATGCATTCAAGTATTTTCAATCTTGGGTACATCCGGTGGTAAGAGAGCTTGCTCCAGTCATGCCTGGGGCAACTCCGAGTGATATCGCAAGGCGCTGCTGCCAGGGAGTCTCTGCAGCGGAAGTCCGTGAGTCGCTCGAATTTATGGTACGAGTTGGGCTCCTGAAAAAGAATGGTGACACTTACGAGCAGGCGGACAAACACTTGAAAGGCTTGACTTCGGCGGTGTCGCTCGCTCTGCGTTACATGCATCGCGAAATGGCTCACTTTGCAGAAGAATCCATCAATCGCTTTGCACCCTCGGAGAGAAACTTTACGGGGCTCACTATGGGGATTTCTGCAGAAGACTATAACAAGATTTTGCAGGAACTCGATGTTTGCCGTAAAAAAGTGGCGCAAATTGCCCTGAACAGTCACGGGACCGAAAGGGTTTATAGGTTGAATTTACAGTTGTTTCCATTGACGTGGAAAGAGGATAAGTCCAATGCTCAGTAAAGTACTTCACTTGTCTGTGCTTACAATTTTGATTGGGGCGGTCGCGTGCTCCAAGGACTCAAATACTGCGGGAATTACGGAAGAAGGCAATTCTATTGCTTTTGACTTGTGGAATGGCGCAAACGGTATGGCTCGCGTCAATATCAACGGTGGCTCCGGTTACTGGTTTAGCGTGGATGATGAAGATGAAGGCGGTTCGTCGCAGATCGATTTCCCGACGCTCGATGGGCATGAACTTACTTCGGATAACATGGAATCGCTGGTCTCGCATTGCGGCGGTCTTTGCGGAACTGTAGAACTTGGCGATGCTTCTGCTCCGAGCGCGGGCGTGGGTATCGCGCTGACTGAAAAAGATACGACGGTAGATATTTCTGAATGGGACGGCGTTTGCGTCTCTTATGAATCTGAACTTGCCATGAGAGGCGAGCTGGGCTATAAAAATGGCTCCGATGCTTCGGACGATATGCTCTCCGTCAATTTTGATAAGACGGAGAAGGGCGCTGTTGCTGCCCGCTGTGCCAAGTGGGCTGATTTCAAGCGTAATTCGTCGGATGATTCCGGTGCTGAAGCTTCTAAGAAAGCGACGTCGCTTGTGTTTAAGTTTATCGGCAAGGCGAAGGAATCGGGCTATTTCAATATCAAGGGTGTGAGCTCTTACAAGCATGGTGTTGAGAATCTGGACTCTGTCGAAACGGTAAAAGCTACTGAAGTACAAGATGACAACGTGGAGCAAGAACCCTGCCTGTGGAATGGAACTTCGAGTAATCCTAGTAGCTTTGTCTGGGAAGGCTCGCCGAAGATAAAAGGTGGTTTGTGGTATTCTTACAATGACCGTAACGATGGTGGCGCTTCTCTGTTGTATTGGTCTGCCGAAGCTCCGAGCTACAAGAACTCTATCGAATTGCTGACTGATGAAGAATTGTTCGAAGGTGGACTCTCGGCGAGTGTCGCTTTGGATATGGGCAGCGCGTCCCGTGCGTATGCGGGGGTAGGAATCAAAATGGCTGTTAAAGAGGACTCCGGTGATACTGTTGTGACTGCAACGGATATTAGCGATTGGGGTGGAATTTGTGTGTACTACATGGCTGAAAAAGATATGCGTATGGTACTAGCCTCTGATTCTCTTGAAAAAGATTATACTCTGGCAGCGTCTACGACTCCTGTTGAGAAATGCGTCACTTGGGACGATTTCTCTGGCTCAGGGTTGGCGGAAAAAGCGACCGACATTAAGTTTGAAGTTCATTCGAGTGAAAATGTATTTAATCAAATCCACTTCAATATCATTGCTGTTGGCAGGTATGATGCCAAAGGCGTTTGCTCTATTGATACCTCGAAAGTGACTTCTTTCTAGGTTTGCTTTTTCCTAGCATGTTGGGCCCGCTCGTTCGAGTGGGCTTCTTTTTTGCCTTTTGCGTATCATGAAAATACATTGTGTTTTTGTGATTTTAAACAAAAATCGTTAAAATCGACTAAAATTAGATAAAAAGTATCATAGATTATTGCATTTTTGTAAAGAACAAAGTATATTTATTGTTATGAAACCGATTACGGATTATCAGGACTATCGCTGCTATGTGCAGGACTATTACGATGAACGCAAACGCGTATCATCGTTTTCCTGGCGTGAATTTGCACGTGCGGCTGGTTTTACGTCGCCGACTTACTTGAAGCTTGTCTGTGAAGGCAAAACGCGCCTTTCATCCGTTGGTGCAGAAAAAGTCGGTGCCGCAATGCATTTGGTGGGTTACGAGCTAGACTATTTTAAGTTGATGGTGGAATGCTGCCATGCCAAAACGGATGCGGACCGCAAAGTCATTTTTGAATCAATGCTGAAGATTGCGAAAGACAATGCTGTGAAAGTTGTCGATGGCGATGCGTATAAGTATTTTGAAACATGGATTCATCCGGTGGTGAGAGAGCTAGCACCGGTGATGCCAGGAGCGACTCCGGGTGAAATTGCGAGGCGTTGTTGTTTGGATGCCTCAGCGGGGGAAGTCCGCGAGTCGCTCAATTTTATGGTAGATGCAGGACTGTTGAAGAAAAACGGGGGTGCCTACGAACAGGTCGATAGACATCTGACGGGGTCTCCTGAAATTATGTCGGTGGCGATGCGCTCTTTGCATCACGAAATGATCCATTTTGCAGATGAAGCTCTTGAAAAATTCTCGTCGACGGAACGCAATTATTCTGGGCTTACCATGGGAATTTCGGACGAGGATTACGAGCAAATTGTGCAAGAAATTGATGCTTGCCGCAAGCGCATCGCTCAAATCGCTTTGAAGGGCCGTGGCGTCGGTCGTGTCTACAGGTTGAATTTACAGTTGTTCCCGCTGACGTGGGAGGAGGGAAAAAATCATGCTTAAGAATCTTCTTAACATATCGGCATGCGTTTCTGCATGTGCGTTCGCGTTCGGCTTTATGGCGTGCTCGGACGACAATACGGCGGGTGTCACGGAAGATGGTAATCCGATTGCCTATGGTGAAAGCTGCTCGTCTGTTTATGACGGTAGCAGTTCGTCTGTTGTGGGCGGCTCTTCTGCTGTTGAAAGTTCTTCTGCAGTCCAGTCCTCTAGCAGTGTAGTGGCTGTTCCTAAGTTTGACGTGTGGAATGGCAAAACGGACTACAAAATCAATACCGGTAATGAAAATACGGGATATTGGTTCAGCTTTAGCGATGATGCGGAAGGGGGCCGGTCAACCATCACTTGGCCTGTGGAAATGGGCAATGAATATTCTGAAAGTAATTTAGATCCTGTTATTGATTATTGTGGAGGCGTATGCGGAAGCGCTGAGTTGCAAAGCATGGAATCAAAGCCTTGGGTGGCTCTTGGCTTTACGCTTGCCGAAGAAAATTCGACGGTGGATATTTCTGCGTGGGGCGGTATCTGTGTGACGTATGCCTCTGAATACCCGGTGAGTGTCTATCTCAATGTGAATGTTGGTGGTTTAGATACGATTGATTATGTGTATCCGGGTATAGCTTATCCGGGCATTACGCTTCCGAAAACTTTAACGAATACTCCAACGCTTATGAATATGCTTGGTTCTGATGAAGCCATTACGCGTTGTGCCAAATGGAGCGACTTTAAGGTGTCTAGCTGGGCGGAATACAATAAGGCAAAATTGAGCAAGATCTATTCAGGCGAAGAGGCTGCTAAAGAAGTCAAGGCAATCAACTTTGTATTTATGGGTAATTCCGATGGCTCGGGAGAATTCAATATCTTAGGTATCAGTACTTACGATGAAAATCTTCCGCAATGGAATCGCGATGGCGGTACGAATGAACGGGATTTAGGCCTGGTTACTACAAACGACGATTCCTTGACTTGCCTGTGGAAAGGCTTGGATGGATCAGGAATAGTCAATACGGGCTATAATGACCGTGATGAATTTGTCGGAATGCTGTATGATTTCGATGTTTCTCCCGAGGGGGCGTATACTAGAATAGAATTCCCTGCGTATAGGGGGATGGAATATGAACCCTATATGTATGAGCCGATTATCGTTGAATGTAAAGGCTTTTGTGGAACGATGGAGTTTACTTTGGAAAAAGCGGATTATGCCGCATCTGCTGTAGTGTTCAATATTGCTGAAGATACATTGACTTCTTGTGAAGGAAACACTTGCTATGGAACGCCTAAATTTGCCGATATCAAGGATTGGGGTGGCATTTGCATCACTTACTATTCCGAAAAGGATGCTTACTTAAATGTTGTTGTAAAAGATGTCCCGTACGAAAATTCTCCGAAAGCCTCTCTCCCTGCATCGGGAGGGCTTATCGAAAAGTGTGTTGCCTGGGATGATTTTCAACCGAGTGTCCCGAATCTGGGAACGGCAGTGAGTACGGTGCTGTTTATTGTAAAGAGCTATGAAAACGGCGATAGAAATCAGTTTAATATAGCGGGTATTGGAAAATATTCTGCTAATGGGGCTTGCTCTATCCCCAAAACCTCTTACACGCCGATAAGTTCTTCGAGCCGAACTCCGCGCAGTTCCAGCAGTAGCAAGGTGTATAAAGATGAGTGCTCTTTCAAAAATCTTAGTCCAGTTTGGTATGGTCCGGATGGTTATTTGAGTGTGAAAACGGGGTATTCGACAGCGACAGGTGATGGTGGACATTGGTATGCATTCAAGGACAACGACGAAGTCAATGAGACTTATCCTGTACAAGTGAATAGCGAGTTAGGTCAGGATTCGTTGCAACCTGTTCTAAACCGCTGTCAGGGACTTTGTGTAACGCATAAAGGCGCAGGGAATGCTGGCTTCGGATTTAACATTGCTGATAAAGATGAAAATGGCAAGTTGCAGGCTAAAAGTCTCAAATATTGGGGCGGCATGTGTGTTGTTTATGCATCGGAATATGATTTGCATATTGCTATAAATGATGCAGAGCAAAATGATTTTGCAAACGTATCTAAATTGCCGGGCGTGACGTTGCCACAGACAGATGGTTATGCCAAGATTGAATGTAAATCTTGGAATGAATTTGTTGACAGCGAAACAAGGGCACCTATCGATCCTTCCAAGATATCGTCAATTTTATTCTATGATTATGCCAAGAATAATGCCAGTAGTTCGTTCAATATCTTGGGAATTGCCCCGTATCAAGAACTGGATGGCACATCTTATTTAAAATGCCAGGAACCAGCTGTTCTTTAAATAGAGTATAAACAAAATAAAGGAGTGTTGTATGTTTAGGGGAATTTTTGGTGGCGTGATTTCTGCCTTGCTGCTTGGTGTTGTCGCCTGTTCCGATGACAATCCGTCGGGCGGTATCGATGACTCTATTTCGGAGGGCGATAGCTGCTCGTCTATAGAAGCTCTTTCGAGTGATGATAGTGTAATTGAGTCGTCTTCGAGTGGTGCGGTAAAAACGGCTCGCTACAACTTGTGGGACCCTGCTGTAGACTACAAGGTCAATACGGGTGACGATAGCACGGGCTTTTGGCGAACCTTTGGCGATAACTTGTTTGGGCTTCAGGGCGAATCGAAGATTATTTTCCCGGTCGAACTTGAAAATTCGTCGACGCCGCTTGCTTCTGTCTTTAAACATTGCGATGGCCTTTGTGGGTCGATTGAACCCGATTACTTAATGATCGGTCCCTGGGCGGGTGTTGAAATCCCGCTTGCCAAGGACGGCGCTACGGCTGATGTCACGTCTTGGGGAGGTATCTGTGTCACTTACGAATCTGATTATTTGATAAGCATTTATTTAAGGGTTCAAGTTGATGGGTTTGATTCAAATAGCATTAGGACTCCGTTTGATGCATATCCTATAGGCTTTCTAAGTAGAACGACGCTTGGGGATTCTCCTTCCCCTACGCTTCGTAATATGTACGATACTGATGATGTTGAAACTGTATGTGCAAAATGGAGCAGTTTCGCTGAAGCCAGTTGGACAGATTATAGCGGTTCTTCAAAGGTGAGTATGGTTCTTACGGGCGAAGAAGCTGCAAAGAAAATTCAGTCCATCATGTTTGTAATTCAAAGCCATGGTGATGACGATAAGAAAACTTTCAATATTAGGGGAATCAGTACTTACGATCCGAACTATTTTAAGTATGATTGGAGGCATCCTGATGATGGAAATCTTGTAAAGTTTCCTGAAGACGATTCTTTGACCTGCCTATGGAAAGGGGGCTTGGGCGATACCCATGTGAAAACGGGTTATAATGACCGTGATGAATACGCGGGTATGCTGGTGCCTTTTGATGAGTCTCCTGCTAACTCTTATGCTCATATTGAGTTCCCTGCGTATCCGTCGATGGAGTATGACCCTTATATGTATGAAAGCGTTATTTGGGAGTGTGCTGGTTTTTGTGGAACGATGGATATTAATCTGGATGGCTCTGATTACGCTGTTGGCGGTATTTCATTTAACATTGCAGGCTATACTGATGATTATGTTTTTGAAAATATTCAGGATTGGGGCGGCGTTTGTGTCACTTATTTTTCCGAAAAGGATGCTTACCTGAACTTTGTTGTAAAAGATGTTCCTTACGAGAATTCTCCTAAGGTCGCATTGCCGAAGTCCAATGAACTTGTCGAAAGGTGCTTTACCTGGAATGAAATCGCACCGAATGATCCCAATATGGGGCGTGCGGTGGGTGCAATCCAGTTTGCTATAAAGGGTACTGTAGATTATGAAAAATTCAGATTTAATTTGGCGGGTATAGGGAAGTATTCCGTTAATGGCGCGTGCTCTATTGAAACGCCTGTTATCACCCCGAAAAGCTCGTCTTCGGCATGGATCCGTAGCAGTTCAAGTGTCGATACGACCAAGCACCATAAACTTTATGTTGAAGAACAGTGCACTTTGCTGTCGGATCTGTGGTCTTTCTTTGGAGCGGTGTTTACAGGTTGTAATAGGTCTGAGGATGATAACGCTGGACATTGGTATACAATTGAAGATACAAGTGATGAGAATAAGTCAAGTTTTACTCAGCCTTTGACTGATGAAGAAAAGGCTAATTTGATTGATGATGGTGGAGTTGAATTCCCTGATTCATGTGGTAGGAGCCATCGCAATCTGTATGAAGGTGGCGTTTGCGGAACTGCCGTATTTAAGGATGATTATTTTGCCGGATTCGGTTTTTATGTTGCCGGAATTGATCACAATGATGGCACCTTGCTTAGTGGCGATGCGGATAAATTATGGGGCGGCATTTGCGTGACTTATGCTAGTGAAGCTGATATCGATGTCGTGATGAATAGCACTGGTGTTCATGATATTAGTCAGTTGCCCAAGTTGCCTAAGGCGACGCTTCCCAAGAGTTCTGAATCGGTAACGAGTTGCTTAACGTGGGACGAATTTAAATCAGACGATGGCAAACTCGTTAATCCGAAAAATTTGACGACTGTGAACTTTGTTGTTTATGGGGAAAAAGGAACTCGGAAAAAAATCAATATTCACGGACTCGGCAAGTATTCGACTTATGCGGAATACGATTACAGTTTAAAGTGCCCTATAGAAGAACATTTCGTCACTGAATAACTAGACAGCTTGCTAGTAATTCCCTTTATGTCTTCCCGGCCTTGTGCCGGGATCACCTTTTTTAATGAAATATTATATATTACAATTTATAGACAAAGTGAAGGAGAAAGGTATGTTTAAGAAATTCCTGGGAGTCGCATCTTCAGCCTTGTTACTTGGCTTTGTAGCCTGTTCCGATGACAATCCGTCGGTTCCGTTTGCCGAGCCGAATGCTGGCGAAAGCAGTTCGTCTGTTGAAACTGCTCCAGGAAGTAGTGGAACTGCGGATGACGCCTCAAGCAGTAGTGTTGCTGGCGTATCGTCAAGCAGTGCTAATGCTCCCGTGGATCCCGCCGCATGTTTGTGGAATGGCAAAAAGGGCGAATCTGTCGTAAATACGGGTTTTGGCTTAAGTGCTGAGAGTGGTGCCGGGTATTGGTATTCTTATGATGATTCCGATGACGGTGGCTTGTCTCATATTGTATGGGATGCAGATTGCCCTAATGATGGTACGGATTGTATGCAGTACATTGTGGATCATTGCGGTGGCCTTTGTGGAAAGATGTATGTCAAAAAAGGTACTGCACGTGAAGCTAATGTGGGCGTGGCGTTCAATGTGGCCGGTTTTGAAAACCCTGGTGAAAGTGTAGAAGTTCCAAAGTCTGTCGATATTAGCGATTGGGGCGGCATTTGCGTTACGTTTGCTTCGAGCCTGAATTTGTTCATGAAACTTGGCGTTGACGAAAATACGGAAGTGATTGTTGAATTGGGCCAATCAGATGATTTGGTAGAAGAATGCTTTACTTGGAATGATTTTGATTATGACGATGCAGAAAATCCAATCCCCGGTGCTGAGGCAGCCAAGAAAGTCCGGAACATTAAATTCGGGAAAAGAAGCGGTGAGTCTATGATTGGACCGTTTAAGATTGTTTCGATCGGTAAGTACGTTGCAGGCGGATCGTGCAAAGTCGTTGCTTCAAATCCGAATAGTTCGTCTTCCATGCCTTCTAGCAGTGGCGATTGCGTCTCGCCTGAGTCCGTTAGCGAAATGTGGAATGGATTTGCTGCTCCTCTGACGACCGTTGAGACGGGATTAGATAATGGTACCGAAACTTCAGGATATTGGTTCAGCTTTGGCGATGATATGTCCGGTGTTGGTTCTGTAAAATTACCGCAACCGCTTGGGATTGAATATACGACGGGCGATGAAATTTATGATTACTGTATGGGCGTTTGTGGTGAATTAGAATTTTCAAAGGAAGGTTATTTGGGCGTTGGTTTCCATGTCGCGGGTATTGTTGATCCGTCTGAAGGTAATTCGCCGGCTGCTAAGGCAAATATCTCAAGTTGGGGAGGTTTGTGTGTAACGTATGCTTCGGACACTGATTTGGAAGTTATTTTGGCTTATACTCAAGAAGGTGGATTTGGAAATCTTTCTAGAATGCCTAAGATGACATTGCCCAAGTCCATTGAGCTAAAGACGGCATGTGCCGATTGGGATAATTTTATGACGGTGTTTAGTGAAGTCAGTACGACATTTATGACATCGATTCTCTTTGCAGTCCAAGGTGAAGCGAATGCTAAGAGCCGAATTAATATAAGAGGGCTTGGCAAGTACTCCGAAAAAACGAATTTCTGTTCGACGGGCGAAGACCCGTTCGTCTCTGGGAAAAAGGGCCTAGTTATCAAATAATATGAAGCCCGTCGCAATCGCGGCGGGTGTTCACTGGACATTTGTCTTACTTTGTCACCCCGCACATTGTTGCGGGGTCGCCAACTGGGCAACGCCATGGCGGACTAGATCCGCCATCTTCTCTCTAAATTACGGCAATTCGCCGCCAATCAATTCCATCTGCTTCTTGTAGATTTCCTTGCAGGCGTTCTCGCCGAGGTCGAGGAGCGTGTTGAGCATGTTGCGGTCAAAGCTGGCGTGTTCGCCCGTGCCTTGCACTTCGATGAAATTCTTTGCATCCTGCATCACGACGTTCATATCGACGTCGGCGGCGGAATCTTCGACATAGCAGAGGTCGCAAAGCGGGTTGCCGCTCACAACGCCCACGGAAATCGCGGTGATGCCATGCTTCAAGATTTGCTGCGTGATGCCGAGACGTTCCTTGATTTTCTTCACTGCAATCGCGAGTGCGACAAAGCCACCGATAATGCTAGCCGTTCGCGTGCCGCCATCGGCTTCAATCACATCGCAGTCCACGACGATGGCGTTCTCGCCGAGTGCGGCGAGATCGGCTGCGCCGCGCAGCGAACGGCCCACCAAGCGCTGGATTTCCTGCGTGCGACCGCTCGCGCCCTTGCGCTCGCGTTCTACGCGCTTGCCCGTGCTCTGCGGGAGCAGGCTGTATTCAGCCGTGATCCAGCCCGTGCCGCGACCGGCAAGCCAGTCCGGAACTTTCGGGAGGAGCGTTGCGTTGCAGATGACGCGGGTGCGTCCCATTTCGATGAGTACGGAACCATCGGCGCTAGAGATAAAGCCCGTGGTCATCTTGAGATTGCGAAATTCTTCAGGTTTTCTATCAGTACGTTCGTATGCCATTTTGCGTTTCCTTTAATAACTCAACTTTTCCGTTGTTCCTTCGCGGAAGCTTCCGAGGCGGTAGATGAAGTCGGTGTACTGCTGCAATTCCTTGAGCGCTTCAACGACATTCGGATCTTTCGGATTGCCTTCGAATGAAAGGTGGAAAATGTATTCCCACGGGCGGTCCGGATGCGGGCGGCTCTCGATACGCGTGAGGTTCAGCTTGCGCTTGGCAAAGCAACCGAGCGCTTCGTACAAAGCGCCAGACTTGCTGGAATCGCTCAACATCAACAGGAGTGTTGTCTTGATGGGCGGCTTGCCTGTTTCGTTTGCCTTGAAGTCCGGCAATTCAATGGCCGTTTTTTGAATGGCATAAAAACGCGTGAAGTTCACGCCCGGCAAGTTTTCGAGCCCTTGCTTCAAAATGTCAAGACCGTAGAACTTGGCGGCGTATGCGCTTGCAATTGCACCGATGTGCTTGTCGCCGCGCTTCGCGATTTCTTCGGCGCTGCCTGCGGTATCGTAAAAAGCGGTACTCTTGATGTTCGGGTGCTGTCCGAAAAAGCGGCTACACTGGGCGAGTCCCTGCGGGTGGCTCAGGACTTCGGTAAGGTCTTCGAGCTTTGTGCCCGGCAAAGCGCAGAGCGTATGTTCAATCTGCAGCTTGACTTCGGCGACAATCGGATGGCGCCACTTGTAAAGCAAGTCGTAGTTGTCGTAAATGGAACCCGCTGTCGAGTTTTCTATAGGGATGGCGCCTCCATCAACGACACCTGTTTCAATGCCTTGGAAAATTTGTTCGAACGTGTCCATCGGCACGACTTCGATATCGTTTCCGAACAGGTGGTAGGCGGCACTTTCGCTATAGGCCCCGCGACGGCCCTGGAATGCTATTTTCTTCATGAGATGAAATATAAAAAGTAGGAAGTTAGAAGTAAGAAGTAGGAGGAAAAAAGAATATGGAATTTAGTAGTTGGTCATTAGTCAATAGTCATTGGTTGTTGGTTAATTGTTTCTAGTTATTGTAATCGCGCCATCGGCGCCTCATTTAAAACGAATGACTAAGAGCCATTGACTAAAAACTAACTCCTACTTAAACCGTCTTGCACCTTTGTATTTTGACGACCAATAGTTATCGTCCATGGAGGTAATCACCACGCCCTTACTCGTACTGGCGTGAATGAACCGGTTGCCCTTCAAGTAAATACCGACGTGGCTGATTTTCCAGAAGTTCCCGAAAAACACGAGATCGCCTTCTTGCAATTTTGTACGCTTGATGGAATAGCCGCGTCCATCGTCATAAATATGTTGTGCGCTATGATCGAGTGATATCCCGTAAAAGCCTTTATAGACTTGCATCACGTAGCCGGAGCAGTCCGTCTTCTTTTTGCTTGCTGCGCCATAAACGTACTTGGCGCCTAGCCATTCCTTGGCGTATTTTTCAAGGTTTGTGGGCTTTGAGGCGCGCTTTGTTTGTTTCTTGGCTTTTGATGCGACTTCAGCTTTTTTGGCGGGTTGCTTTTTGACAGAATCCTTTTTCGTGGTGTCAACTTTTGCTGTTGCGTCTTTCCGAACTACAGCCGTGTCAGACTTGCTTTGCGAATTTGGAGCACGTGATGCGGAGTCCGACGAGTTTGTCTTTTTTTCAACGGCGGGAGCAATTGAGTCAGTACTTGTTGTTGAAGCGATGGCAAGTCTTTCTTCTTGCACCAACTCTTCTTGCGGGTCTACGGCGGTAGTATCGACTTGCTCTGGTGTTGAGGTGTCCACCCTGTATCGTTTGTAGGTTCCGCTCTTTCTGTCGTATCCTGGGCGTACGGGAAAAGCGCAGTTGGCGAGTAACACCAAACTGCATACAACCAGAATTCCCGTAATGAGGCGGTTTTTGAAAGCCATCGATGGAAATTTAATTAATTACACCTTTCAAGAACAGATTTTAAAGGTGTTTTGACGGAATGTGTAATAAATATCATAGTCTAGGATAGCATTTGTGCGCGCGTTCCCTTCAATAATCTGGTATTTATGGTTATAGCTATATTTTATAGCTACCTATGATAAAATAGTATATCTCTATGCCTTGACATTGCAGAAGGTATATTCTAATTTTATAACACACAAGAACGATAGGGAATTGAAAAGGTATTTCACTTCACCTTGGCTTTCGAAGGAGCATATATGTGTAGCGACTGTCGAATGCCGGAAGGCATTCTGAAAATAAACTAACCAGAAGCCAATTATCCTTTGGGCTTCAACGGTTATAGAAAAGAAGTCAAAGGAATCACAACAAATCAGGATAACATGTGTCAAGGTTTCGAATGAAACCGCTTTTACCGGTGTATCCGCAAAAATCAAAAAGGAATTTCAGAATGAGTGAAAAGAAAGTTATCGTTATTACAGGTGCCGCACAGGGAATTGGCCTTGCCGCTGTCAAGAAGTATGTCAAGGAAGGTTGGGCTGTTGCCGCAACGGATATCAAAAAAGAACAGCTCGATGGCGAAGTAGCGAAGCTCACCGCTCAAGGTGCCGATGTGACCGCGTATGAGCTGGATGTCGCTAATTACAAACAAGGTCAAAATGTTATTGCCGAAGTCGTTAAAAAGTACGGACGCATTGATGCCTTGTTCAATGACGCAGGCATTGTTGGCCATCGCAAAAACGTGCTTAGCTTTGACCCGGAAGAAATCAAACAGGCCGAAAATGTGAACCTCTGGGGGAGCCTTTATTTGATTCAGCATGTAGGTCGTGTCTTTATTGAAAAGGGCATCAAGGGCGCTATTGTGAACGTTTCTTCGTTTGTCGCCTCCTTTGCAGAATGGACTCCGTTTGCTTATGGCATTTCGAAGACCGCGGTCGATGGGCTTACACGTGCTGCAGCGTTCCATCTAGGGCGCTATGGCATTCGCGTGAACTCTGTAGCTCCGGGCTTTACCAAGACCGAGATGGCTATCAAACATGACTATTCGGATCCGAAACTCCGTAAGGCCGCTGAAGACCGTAGCATTTTAAACCGTTGGATTGAACCTGAAGAAATTGCAAATGCGGTATTTTTCCTCACGAGCGATCAGGCTTCTGCAATTACAGGCATCAAGCTCCCTGTAGATGCTGGTTATACCGCCACCAAGGAAGACAACAAGGTCAATATTTACGGTGATGCTGAATAAAATAATCTAATCCATTAACAAATTAAAATTTTAACAAAAAAGGATTCTCAAACATGTCTAAAATTCATAAGTCTATTGCTGAACTCGTTGGTAACACTCCCCTTGTTGAACTGACTAATTACGAATCTAAGTACGGCCTCAAAGCGCACATTATCGGTAAACTCGAATTCTTGAATCCGACTGGCTCTGTGAAAGACCGCCTTGCGCTTGCCCTTATCCGTGATGGCGAAAAGAAGGGCGCTATCAAGAAAGGTGATACGTTGATTGACGTGACGAGTGGAAATACAGGTATTGCGCTTGCGGGTATTGGTCACGCTCTTGGTTACGAATATGTCCCTTATCTTGAACCCGGTACGACGATTGAACGCGTCCAGATTTTTGAAGGTTACGGTCTCGATTTGCAATCTTTCTATGACATTAAGGAAGTGGCCGACTTTGAAAAGAAGGGCCTTGTGCTCGACGATCTGATTGCGGGTATGGAACGCCTCGCCAAGGAAAAGGGCCAGTATTATACGGGCCAGACTCTGAACAACGCCAACCAGGAATATCATTACCAGACAACTGGTCCTGAAATCTGGAACGATACGGATGGTCATGTGGATTACTTTGTTGCTATGGGCGGTACTGCGGGTACTATCGTAGGTACGGGCCGCTACCTCCGCGAAAAGAATCCCAACGTGAAAATCATTGGCGTGCAGGCGGCTCCGACTTCTCGACCGGACAATCCTGATTTTACGGGCCACATCGTCGATGGTACGCTCCCGCTTGGCCGTGTCGATGAATCTTTGGTGCCGACGATTATCAAGGACAACCGCAATAACGGTTTTGAATTTGATGAAATCATTGACATCAAGGCCGAAGAAGCTTACGAGACCGCTCAGGAAACCGCAAAGACTGATGGTCTCTTCCTTGGAACTTCGGCGGCTGCAGCTCTCACGGCTGCAATCCAAATCGCAAAACGCCCCGAAGCGGCAGGCAAGAACATTGTGGTGATTTACGCCGATAACGGTTACAAGTATCTCTCCACGGATTTGTACAAGAGAAAGAAGAAAAGTGAGGCTGTGTAATGAAATTAAACTTTGTTCAGAATCTAGATTTTAGTGCCTCCAAAAATGGAAATTATCTCGAAGCGGTCTTGCAGATTGTCAAGTATCTCAAGACAAACGAGGTCGTCACGCCGCAAGGCAAGTACTGGAAAGCAAGCCCGGAACCGGGAAATGAGTACAAGGGCGACTTGATGATTACGCCTAAGGGCCTTTATGCCGGCTCGGCAGGCATTGGCCAATTCTTCTTGCAACTTTACGATGTCACTCAGGACGAAGTGTATTTGCAAGAAGCTAAGGATGCCGCAGAATACATCCTCAACACGTACGAAGGCAAACAGTTCTTTGATAATGTGTTAAACGGAAACGACGGCGGTATTTGGCCGGTCAAGGGCTGGGGAACGAGTGTCTATGCGTCACCGGCGGGGCAGGCAATTTTCGTGGAACAGCTTTACGAACATACGGGCGATCCGCGTTACCGCGAATTCCTGATCCGCACGGCTGACGATTCCATCGCTGCAGGCATTGATGACGGTAACACGCTCCACTGGAGCACCGAAGCCGACTTGATGGCCGATGGATCTTACGCGTTTTTCTTCCTTTACGTCTATCGTAAGACTAAAGACAAGAAGTATCTGGATGCGGCCAAAAAAGTTGTCGCTTTTACAGACACGAGAATTGTCCATGCCAAGGAAGGCGGCATTTACTACAAGAACGTGGACTTGACGCTTGTTGGCTGGAAATCCAAGGAATCTGTGTTCCCTAACTTTAGCCATGGTGCTGCTGGATCCGCTTTCTTGAATGTTCTCTTGTACGAAGAAACTAAGGAAAAGGCTTATCTTGACAAGGCGAATGAAGTTGTCAAGTTTCTCTCGGCAATCGTTGAAGGCGATGAAAATGGAGCTTTGATTCCGTATCTCTACAATCCGGAAAAGGGGCGTTTCCATGACTTCTATTACCTTTCGACTTGCCATGGTCCCGTGGGTACAACACTTTTGTTCCGCAAACTTTTCGATGTGACTCAGAACAAAGAAAACTTGGAATGGGTGGACTTGCTCACTAAGGGAATCCTCAAGACCGGCGCTCCACTCAAGCATACTCCGGGTTATTGGAATAGTTATTGCCTTTGCTGCGGAGCCCCTGGCGTTCTCGCTCATTTCGTGAAGACGGCAGAAGTATTGAATGATGAATCCTACATCGAACAGGCTAAGCTCACTGCAGACAAGCTTCTCGGTGATTCTTGGAACGATGACAAGGGACGTCGCTGGTTTGCGGCTTGGACTCGCAAATTGCCGGGTTTCGTAGAAACCTACACGGGGCTTTACGATGGCGCGGCTGGTGTCGGTACAGCACTGCTTTATCTCTACGCTCACGAAAAGGGCATAAAGATAAAAACGGAAACGGTAGAATATCTCTTCTTGAATCCGGTAAAAGCAGCTTAGAATTTAAATTATAGAATCCGGAAGCGTCTTTGCAGAAAAGGGAATCTGCGAAAACGCTTTTTTGTTTTTTTAGTCAATAAATCCATGCGGCTTGAATCCGAGGCCTTTCACAAGTTCGAAATCCTTGCAGCTGTTTACGCCAGCGGTGGTGAGCATGTCGTCCGTAATCGCTGCATTTGCACCGCTCTTGAATGCTCGCTTGCCGTCGTCGCCGAGTACGCCACGACCGCCTGCAAGACGGATAAATGCCTTCGGGTTGATAAATCGGTAAATTGCCACGATGCGGCAGAATTCGTCGTTCGTGAGCTTGGGGAGATTCTCGTACGGTGTTCCGGGAATCGCGTTCAACACGTTTACCGGAGTGGACTTGACACCAAGCTTGCGCAAATCCAGGCACATGTCGATGCGGTCTTCCATTGTTTCGCCAAGGCCCATGATGCCGCCACTGCAAATTTCGAGCCCCGCCGCAAGAGCGTTTTCGAGAGCTTCAATCTTGTCGTCGTAAGTGTGCGTCGTGCAAACGTCCGCGAAGTGACGGCGGTATGTTTCCAGGTTGTTGTGGAAGCGGGTGAGGCCTGCTTCCTTGAGCTTGTCGAACTGTTCCCTGTTCAAGAGGCCTGCCGAAAGGCAAATCGAAAGCTTCGTCTCTTTTTTCAGGCGGCGGAGTGCTTCGCTAATCTGCTCCACATCGCGGTTTGAAAGCGTACGGCCCGAAGTCACGATGGAGTAACGCGGGATACCTGCCGCTTCTTTCTTCTTGGCGTCGGCGACAATCTCGTCGGCGCTGAGCAACTTGTATTCGGGAGCGCCGGTGTGGTAGTAACTGCTCTGGGCGCAGTACTTGCAGTTTTCGGAGCAGCGACCGCTGCGGGCGTTCACGATGGAACAAAAATCAAAGTCGTCGCCGTGGAATTTTTCGCGGATTTCGTCAGCGGCTTTCGTGAGTTCGTCGAGGTCTTCGCTCAAAAGCTGAATTGCCTCATCACGCGTGATTTCGTAACCGCCGAGAACTTTTTCCTTAAGATCCTGAATGAAGGACATTCGCAACTCCTTTTAAAACGAGTCCAAATATAGCTATTTAGGGGTGCGTTGACAATAAAAAAGCCCGGCGATGAGGCCGGGCGAATTTCATCAAGACTTGACTCTTACTTGTTGAACGGAGTCATCACTTGCCACAAAACAGCCTTATGAGCGTGCAAGCGGTTTTCTGCTTCTTCAAAGCTCATGTTCACGTCGAGATTGTCCATCACAGAGTCTGTGATTTCTTCGCCGCGGTGAGCCGGCAAGCAGTGGCTGACCTTGCAGTGGGCCGGTGCAAGCTTCAAGAGTTCGTCGTTGATCTGGAACGGCAAGAAGTGGCTCTGCTTTGTAGCCTTTTCGCCTTCCTGACCCATAGAAACCCAAACGTCGCTATAGAGAATGTCGGCGTCCTTGACAGCTTCCTTCGGGTCGTGGAATACGCGGTACTGACAGCCGTGCTTCTTCAAACCATCCTGAGCTTCTTCGACAACCTTAGAGGGCTGTTCAAAGCCCTTCGGGCAAGCGAGCGTAAAGTTCATGCCGACCTTTGCTGCAAGGGCGAGGAAGGAGTTCGCGACGTTGTTGCCGTCACCGATGAAGGCGACCGTCTTCGGCTTGCCATCGGCGTTCTTGAATCCGCCGAGGTTTTCGTTGATCATCTGGGCAAAAGCGATTGCCTGGCACGGATGGTAATCGTCAGTCAATGCGTTCACAACCGGAATGGAACCGTATTCAGCGAGTTCTTCGACGAGCTGCTGCTTGAAGCAACGGACCACGATGGCGTTCACCCAGCGGCTGAGGCAGCGGGCGACATCCTTGACGCTTTCGCGCTTGCCAAGACCGATAGAATCCGGGGAGAGGAGCACGGCGTGACCGCCGAGCTGGTTCATGCCCACCTGGAAAGTCGTAATAGTTCGCAGCGACGGTTTTTCGAAGAACATGGCGATGTTCTGGCCGTGGAGTCGGTCAGAAACCTTACCAGCGTGAACTTCAGCCTTGAGACGCGAGGCAATCTCGATGGTTTCGAGAACTTTTTCTTCACTCCAGTCCATGAGGCGGAGGAAGTGTTTGTTGCGATCTATCATTTGGTTTCCTTTGGGGCTATCCCTATTTATCGTTTGATTTGTGAATCAACAGATGTCTTTTTGTCGCTAAAAATGGTCACTTTTCTAAATGAAAAACGAAAAAACGGAGCTTTTACACTCCGTCTTTTACAGGAAATCACAAGAAAATGCTAACGGATATTAGCGAAGTTTCTTTTTGTGACGGTCACGACGACGGCGCTTCTTACGCTTGTGAGTCGCAATCTTCCTGCGCTTTCTTTTCTTTCCGCAAGGCATGTTGTATCTCCGTTAAAGGTTAAACTTAAAAATACGCCACCAAATAGAGAAAAATTTTATTCGGTTGTCAAGGGGTGAGTCTTAAGTTTTAACACTAAACTTAAGGCTTTTAAAAAGCATTGAAAATGTAATAATGTACGTCATGCGGGCGGGGCCCCAGCTCGGAGTTGCGAAGGCCGCACGGGCCCCTCCCTGCACCCTCCCCATCCTTGGCCGACGCTTTATTCTCTCAACGTTTTTTATAAGACTAAAATTAGTTGATAGTCTCGCTATTAGTGGTAATTATTACGACTCTTCTGAAACGAGTTCCATCGCTTTTCGGATGAGGGCGGCGGCGCCTCCGTAAAGGTGGGCGCGCGGGCTCTCGTTGCTGAGCGTGGCGCGGAATTTGCGTGCGCCTGGGAGTCCTGCAAAAAGTCCGTAGAGGTGCTTCACGAGAATCGTCGCGGGGCAGCCTTCGGCAGTCTGCTTCTCGACGTAAGGGAGGTACGCTTCGAGGAGCGCCTTTCTTGTGGCGGGGCGAGCGTTTCCGGCAATAATCTCAGCTGGGTCGTTGCTTTCAGGGCGGACATCCCCGAAGATTCTTGCATCGGCGTCGTGCAGGAACCACGGATTCTCGTACGCTTCGCGACCGACCATCACGCCGTCCAAATCCTTCAGCTGTTCTTCGACCTGGTCGAGCGTCTTGATGCCGCCATTGATGCTCAAGTTCAGCTCCGGCATCTCCGCCTTGAGGCGGTGGACGAACTCGTAATGGAGTGGCGGCACTTCGCGGTTTTCCTTAGGCGAAAGTCCCTTGAGCCAAGCCTTGCGCGCATGCACGATGAAAATTTTGCAGCCCGCATCACGCACGGTCTGGATGAAGTCTGTGAAAAATTCCCAGCTGTCCAGATCATCGACTCCAATGCGGCACTTGATAGAGACCGGAATCGAAACGGCATCCTGCATTGCCTTGAAGCAATCGGCAACGACGTTTTTCTCTTTCATGAGGCAAGCGCCGAAGTTCCCGTTCTGCACACGGTCCGATGGGCAACCGCAATTCAAGTTGACTTCGCTAAAGCCTGCCGCTTCCACGAGCTTTGATGCGGCGGCAAGATCCGCCGGATTGCTACCGCCGAGCTGCAACACAGCCGGGTGTTCAAACGGTTCGTGTCCGAGGAACAAGTCCTTGTTCTCGCAATGCAGAAGCCCCGTAGAGACTACCATCTCGCTGTAAAGCAAAATGTGCTTGGAAAGCAAACGCAAAAAATAACGTTCGTGGCGGTCCGTGCAGTCGAGCATCGGAGCGATGGAAAGTCTACGGTTGAAGTCGATGTTCATGAACGCAAAAATAGAAATTTTGCGAATCTTATTTATGCTTGTTGCTTTTCGGTGCTTTCTACGGCTTTATCGTCTGTCCAGAGGATAACCCTGTTTCGACCGTGTTCCTTGCCTTCGTAAAGCGCCTTGTCGGCAAGCTGGATGCACTTTTCTGCGCCCTGGCTGCTATCGAACTGGGCAACACCAAGTGTAATGGTAACTTTGATTTCCTGACCGCCAAAGAAGATGGTTTGGTTTTCGATTTGCTTGCGGAAACGTTCGGCAACGTGTGAGGCGTCCTTCAATTCCGTTTCCGGCAACAAAGTCAAGAATTCTTCGCCACCATAGCGTGCGAGCACATCGTATTTGCGCAACAGACTGCGGATGGTGCTTGCTACAGACTTGAGTACGGCGTCGCCTGCGGCATGTCCGTAGGTGTCGTTCACATCCTTGAAATGGTCAATATCGATAAAGATAATGCTGAATGCCTTTCTGAAGCGGTTGGCGCGGTCGACTTCCTTTTCAATCGTCCTGTGCATGTCGCGGCGGTTCGGCAACTGCGTCAGTTCATCCGTTCTAGAAATCAAATCCAGTTTCTTGTTAGCTTGTTCAAGCTCGTATGTGCGTTCCTTGACTTCTTTCTCAAGCATGTCCCTATGCGCGTTCAGTTCCTGAATCTGCCGCTTGATGGTTGCATGCATTTGGTTGAACACCTTGGCGAGTCTGCCGATTTCGTCCTGGCTGCTCTTTGCCTTGAATTCCTCGATGTTGAGGTTCCCTTCGGTAATCTGGGAAATGTGGTCAATCAAGTTGTTCAGCGGCTTACAGACAATCAGGATTTGCCAAAGAGACACGAGCAAGATGGCGATAATCGAACTGAATAAAATGATTTGGCTGACATGGTGAACCGACGAAACCATTGCATCAATTTCTGTCTTAGGCTGTAAGGCGATAAGACCAAGGTCGTAAGTCGGGTTGAAAGTCCTGTTGATGAGGTAGGACTTTCCGTTGTCCAGCTTTACGAAACGAATGGAATTATCGCTATCCTGCTTGATGTTCATGTCGCCAAGTCCGAGTTCCGTAATCTTGTGGACTCCGTCAAGCCAAGTTCTCATATCCGGGTGGTAAAGGATTTCGCCTTGGCCATTGCATGCGATGAGAATGCCGTTTTGCCCGACTTTGTATTCCGAAAAGTATTTCCAGAGTCGGCGAATCGAAAAGTTTGATACCAGTCTTCCATCACCCATGGCTCTATCCGAAACGACAACGCCAAAGGCTCGCTTGGGAGTGCCGTCGGTGTCGCGGAACCATGGAGAAATGGTCGGCCTGTGAGGAGAAATTCTATTGAACTCGATAGGGTAGGTTATCTTGGTTGTGCCTAGCATGGAGTTGTTGCAGACAAGATTGTAGCTACGGTCAAAGAGCGATATGGATTCGCCCGAAATGAATAGCGACGATATGTTGAAGCTTTTGAGGTAACCGGCCGCTATGAGCTTGTCCATGCTTTGAATTTCGGAAGTCTTCGCCAAAAGCGAGAGGCGACTGGCGAATTGCTCCATTTCGTTGTTGGCGGTATTGGCGAGCTGCTGTAGCTGGGTTTCGTTTGTATCGTAACTCAGCTTAAGCGTCGTTTTCATTTGTCTTTGGGTAAAAACATAATTTCCAATCATCACGATGACAAGCATCGAAACAATCAAGAGCAACAAACTCTTGATGATGATGCTATTCGTGAGACTGGAAACTTTTAAACCCATAGTTATTAACGTCTTTTATTAGAAATATAACTAACGGATTGATAATTGGTTAGTGTTTCTTTCTGCGAGTGAACGCAAAAACGAACCCGAGGAGCACGGCGATGGCAAAAATCCACGGGGTGCGGCTGAAACCAGTGTCGATTTCTTCGGTCGGTTTCGGTTGTTCAGTGATATGTCTGTTCGGACCACCGTCCTTGATGCCCAATGCCTTATGCCAGGTTTGGCGGAATTCTGCGAATGTGAGGTCACCAGAATTGGAGTGGTTCAGGCGCTTATTGATTTCCTTGGAGTAGGTCGTGAGGATTTCATAAATCTTTTCTTCGGAGTAAAGCGCCGGGATTTCGAGATGGTCCCAAATGGCGCTGAACATGGATCCGAGAATCTGTTCAATATCGCCCCATTCTGGAATGGCTGTGTAGGCACGCCCTGTGCCGAGCATAGGAACAAGCGTCTTGTAGTCGTCGTCCTTGGACCAGTTGGCAAGAACCTTCTTCGATGCGGGGAGCATGCCTATTTGCTTTGTATATGCATCCAAGTTTTCATCGTTGGTGAGATAAAGTAAAAGATCCAAAGATTCTTGCTTTTTGTTGCCTGTCGGGATGGCGAGGTTACTTCCGCCGATAAAGCTGACAGAACCTTCCGTGCCTGTCGGGATGGGGAGTGCCATCACGCTATCCTTACCGATTCTCGTGTTCAAAAGGCCGCCTTTTTCGCCTTCGATTCGCGTCTGCATGATGACTTCGGATGTGTTTACGATAAAGGCGAGTTCACCCGCATTAAAGTGTTGCACAATCTGGGCCGTATTCATCTGCAAAGCATCTGTACTTACAAGCGTATCAAGCACAAAGCTCAAGTACTTTGCGATACCGTAAATGGTCTTTGGGGTGAGGATACTCGCTTTCCATTTGCCATTAGCGTCTTTTTCGATGAAATTGCCGCCATTGCTCCAGATCCACGGGGCGAAGTTGTGCGGGATATTCCAGTCGTTCTTTCCCGGGAATGCAAATGCGCGGACCTTGGTGCCGTCATCGAGTACTTCGTGGGCGTTGTTGACCTTGCGGACGGCCTTCTCGAAACCGTCGAATGTGGCGACGTCTTCAGGTTGGATATTGTGTTTTTTGAGAACACGCTTGTTGGCGAGAATCGGGCGGATATCAATAAACCACGGCACGGAATAAATGGTTGTGTCGGAATCGATACGGGTCGTGTTCCAGCTGACAGGGACAAATCGGGAGGAGTCGATTTGCGGAAGCCATTCGTTCAAAGCCTTGATTTCACCACGGGAAGCAAAGTATGGGATCCAGGTGGTGCCGAGCTGCAATACGTCCGGAGCGTCAACGCCGGTGGCAAGTGCCGTCGTGATGCGGTTCCAGGCTACACCCCAGTCCAGAACGGTGACTTTTGTCTTGATTCCTGTTTTCTTGGTAAAGAGGTTTAATCTCTGTTCAAGTTTTTCTTGTGGCGATGCGCCGTTTGGCATAATCCAGACGGTCAGAGCTTCCTGCTTTTTGGCGGCGGGTTTAGCTACGGGTGCCTTGGCTGCAAAAATGGATGAAACTGCAATAGCTGTAATAATACTAGTCACTTTAGTTATCGCATTCATGATTCACCTCCTAAATTTCCAAAACATAGATTGTATCGTCTTTGTATGATATTTGTAGATTTATTAAAAAAATAAAAGAAATGCAAGCAAAAAGTTGTGATAGGTATCTCAGGAGGGGTTAAAATGCTGGCTGTTTGCGGGATTGTTCGGCGAAATGGACGGGTATTGATGTGTAAAAGAGGTGGTGGAATGCTTTTCCCGGGCTATTGGGAACTCCCGACCGAAATTTTGGAAGATGGCGAAACTGCAGAAGATACCCTGGAAAGGGCTTTTTTTGAGCGTTTAACGGTAAATTCGCAGAAAATGCACCCTCTCGGAGCGGTCGATTTTAGCTATGGAGACGGGGGACGGATTTTAGGTTACGAGGTGGAACTTTGCCGGAATTTTGTCCATATATATGGATACGACGACTTCCGCTGGGTCAAATATCGTGATTTGAAGCACTTGCGTATCCTTGAGCCACATGTGAGCTTACTCACGGAATAAGTAAAGGTAATTGTAATTTTACTGTGGGATAAAGAGTGTTGCACTAGCAAATTGTATTATTGTTTCTTATATTTTTTTGCAAAAACAAAACACTTAAATATAAGGAGTTTATAATCATGAAAAAAGCTATTGCCGCTCTTCTTTGCGCAAGCGTTCTCGTTCTCTCCGGCTGCCATGGTAGCTATGGCCTTACCAAGAAGCTCCTCCGCTGGAACGGCACTTTGGGCAATAAGTGGCTCAATTCCTGCGTCCATTTCTTGATGTGGGTTGTTCCGGTTTACCCGATCAGTATCGGTCTCGTGGACTGGCTCGTCCTCAACACTGTTGAATTCTGGACCGGTTCCAATCCGCTTGCTGCAGACGACTCCTACTACCAGAAGGACGAACAGGGCAACTCCGTTGCCGCTGTGAAGAACGAAGATGGTACTCTCTCTGTGCAGTACACCACTGTTAAGGGCGAAACCACGAGCCTCACTCTCCAGCGCGATGAAAACGTCGTTCGTGCTCTCGATGCTGAAGGCAACCTCGTTGCTCAGTACGAAATCGAAAAGTAATCGACAAATAAATTTGGTCATTGGACGCTCTCTGGAAATCCCGGAGGGCGTTTTTTGTTTGGTCATTAGTCAATGGTCATAGGTCAATAGTCAACGGTAAGCTGCTGACAAATAAACAATGCTACTCACTAATAACTAGTAACTAATAACTAAAATTTTATATATACTTCTAGCATGCAATGTCGGGTTGTCCATAATCGTTTGTATAATGCCGTTGGGGCAATGCTTGCAATTTTTGTTGCGGCGGTTCTTTGTGCTTGCAACGGGAATGACCTGAAACGTGGTGACGAAGCTCTCCGCATTGGCGATTACGACCGTGCTGTAGCGAACTTCTCGAAAGTGTTGGATGCAGAGCCTGCCAATCGCGATGCCCGCTATGGGCTTGCAATTGCCTATTACGCCATTGCCGAAGACAAGGAACGCCTAAAAGAAAGTACGCTTGCGCTCTGGGAACGCACTGTTCGCGAATTCAAAATTTTGTCTGTGGTGGATTCGAGCGAAAAGTCGAAGCCTATGTATTCGACATCGCTTTTTTACCTAGCCCGCGCCATGCTTGCCGAGAATGCCCAGGCGAAGGTCTTACACTTATTGGATCAGTCTATTCAGTTGGACCCAGAAAATTACTTTAGCTATAATCTGAAGGCGCTAATCATGGCTGGGCATGGCGACACCGATGGTGCCAAGAAAATTTATGCGTACATCGTGACCAAGGAACCGAAATTTGCATCGGCATATGTGAACCTCGGAAACCTCTACTGGAACGCTCATGACTATGAATCCGCATGGGATATCTGGTCGATGGGGCGTGAAGCGTTGCCGCAAGATGCGGTACTTGCCAAGTGGACGCGCATAGCCGAAGACTCGCTCAAGGCGATGGTTTATTCAGGTAAACTGTGAGCGGGCGAGCCATGAAGAAATTCGAAAAAACGCTCTTGGACTCCGTGAAGGGAGCCGCCTTGCTGCATCGTGGTGGCGAAGCCTCGATTTACCTGTTGAATGTGGGCGGCGCACCGTATGTGCTCAAGTGGTATAATGAAGGATTCTCGTTTGATGAAAACGTTGTGGAACGTGCGTATAAGGTGCGTGAGCCGGGGCTGTACCGCATTGAAGAATGGGGCAATCGCGATGGAACGCCTTACCTGATTTACGATTATATAAATGGCGAATCTTCGGAAACGCTTGGGCGTATGATGGTGCCGGTTGCGCTTGTGGCGCTGAGGCAAGTCTCTTCGGCGCTTGCGGCGTTGCGCAAACAGGGGGTGTCGCATGGCGACTTGAGCCCCGCTAATGTGATATTTGCGATGGATGGCGATGGTGGCGGAAATGCGGGTCTTGGACTCCGGACGGTATTGATTGACTGCGGCATTGTGGGGCCGGGCGCGCTTGCGTATGCGGCTCCGGAGCGCTTCCAGGGCAAACCTGCCGATGAAAAGAGCGACTTGTTCAGCCTTGGACTTTTGCTGTACCGCTGGATTGCGGGCGAGGACCTGATTACTGCTGATGGCTATGAGCAGTTTGCCGAGCAGATGGCGAATGTGCAGGACTTGAATATCTCGGAAAAGCTTTATGCGACGGGCGCCTTTGATTCGCCCGAAGGTGCGCAACAGCTTTCTGCGCTGGAGCCGCTTTGGTCAGGGCTTCTCTGTGCGGACATCTCGGACCGTGTCGAAGACTTTGACGAGCTTGATGAAATCTTGGAAATTGTACTTGATAAAGTGTCGCATGGTGAGATTGCGCTTTCGACTTGCGTTACCCAATATGCCAAGTCCATTAATTGCCCGGATGGCAAAAAGAATGCGGTACAAAAGGTTCCAGACACCCTCGAAAAGGGGCTTCCGTTTGTCGTTTGCAAGAAAAATAATTGGCTAAAATGGGCCGTTTTAGGCGTTTCGGGACTTATATTACTCTTGATAGTGCTGTTGCTTACGAGTGGAACAATGAGTTTCGGTATCGATGCGACAGGGGACCGGCTGTTAAAGCGGTCGAGGAACATTGAGCCGTCTGTAGAAAGCGAGAAAGCCCCGGATTTGAAGGTGGATAGCTTGCTTATGGAGCTCCCGGTGCCCTCTGCCGAATAGCAGCAAAACCGCAAAAGGGCTTTGTTATGAAATCGGAATCCATGCTCGCCACAGAAAAGATGCTTGATGTGGTCAAGACTCTTTTAGATGAGGAACAGCCGGAGGCTCTTTTCCCGAAAATTCTCGAAGTGGCAAAAGGCGTTTTGCATGCCGATGCCGCTGTGTTGGATATTGGTGGCGAAGAACCGCTTCATTTCTCGAATCCGGAGAAGGTCTCGATTTCGATTTCGGCGGTTCGACTTGCGAAAAACGAAAAGCGCGCCGTGGTGTGGAACCAGCTCGATGACGAGTCGGCGGATTTGTCCAAGTCGATTGTGCAGAACCAGCTCACAAGCATTATGGTGTCGCCGTTTAGGACGCCGGAATCTGAGGCCGGGTATCTCTATTTGCAGCGTGCCGCCCGCAAGGAACCGTTCACCGACGAAGATAGCGCTCTGTTTGATTCGTTTGTGGCGGTCTGTGAAAAGTTTGCGTTTGCCGCTTATGATCGTTTGCGCGACAAGGAATCGCTTGATACGCTTAAGAATGTTGTCCGCAAGGATGGGATTGTCTATTCTTCGAAGGCGATGGTCGATGTGATTGCGATGGCCGATAAACTTTCTCCGCTACCGCTCCCGGTGATTATCCGTGGCGAGACGGGTACGGGCAAGGAAGTGATGGCGCGTTACATCCACAAGCATAGCCCGCGTGCCGAAAAGCCGTTTATTGCGGTGAACTGCGGTGCCATTCCGGAGCACTTGATGGAATCGCTCATGTTTGGGCATGCCAAGGGCTCGTTCACGGGGGCGATTGAAAATAAGAAGGGCTTTTTCGAAGAAGCCGATGGCGGTACGATTTTCCTTGACGAAATCGGCGAGCTCCCGCTCAATATGCAGGTGAAGCTTTTGCGCGTGTTGCAAGAAAAGCACATCACGCGTGTAGGCGACAACCGCGAAATCCCGGTGAACGTGCGTGTAATCAGTGCAACGCATGTGGACTTGGAAGAGGCGGTGCGCGAAAAGCGATTCCGCGAGGATTTGTATTTCCGCATTCAGGTGTTGCCGCTTGAACTCCCGCCGCTGCGCGATCGCGGTCAGGATGTGGTGCTTTTGGCGGAGAATTTTATCCAGCGCTTTGGTGCAGAATATGGCCGTGGAAAATTCCACCTGAGCCGTAATGCCGAGAAGGCGCTGCTCGGATACCACTGGCCGGGCAATGTGCGCGAACTCGAAAACCGCGTGCAGAAAGGTTTGGTGCAGGCCGTGCATGGCGTCATCCAGCCCAAGGATTTAGGACTTGATGATATGCAGGGGCAGGCGAAGGAATCGCCGCGCACGCTCAAGGAAGCCCGCGAAGCGGTCGAACGCGAAGTCATCTCTCGCGCACTCAAGGACACGAATGCAAACCTCACGCTCGCTTCTACGATTCTTGGTATCGACCGCAAGGTGTTGCGTGAAATCATGGAACGCCTGGGCTTGAAAAAAGAAGACTTTAAGGTATAGGGATGTTTTGTAAAATGCTGAAGCTCAATTTAAGGAGACTCACCATGAAGAAGATTGTAATGGCATCCGCTGTGATGGCGGCGACCGCCATGGCTGGCGAAATAGATTCTCGCCCAGAAGCAAGCGTCCCGACTCCTGTCGAGGCTCGTGAAACTTTGGATAAAGCTCCGAAAATGTCTGAAAAGGAAAATGTGGACTGGCAGAAAATGCGTGAAGAACGCCGCATTGCCCGCGAACAAATTCTCAAGGACTTGAGGAATAATTCGGCTGCAGAAAAGAAGGAAATGCCGAGTGTCGCTGCAAAGCCAGCGATTCCTGAGAAACCGCATGAAAAGAATATGGAAAAGCCCAAGGACGAACTTGTTCGTGAAAAGAAATTGGATGAGAAGGAACAGCCGAAGGAACCGCAGGGAGTTATGAATCCGTTCGGTCCTGGTCGCATGGAACCGATGCGCCCGTTCGGTCCTCGTCCGATTGAACGAAATCCCTGGGAAAAGCAGAACCCGCATGAATGGGAGAAGGGACCTTTCCCGAAAAAGTAGATGATCCGTTGGTTTGGTTTGATAATGTTTGTGCTTGCAACTGCGCTCTATGCTGAGACGCAGGAGGAAGCGTATTACCGAGCGATGAAGCTTGAGGAGGCTGGTGATATTACATCGGCTCTCAAGGCTTTTGAAGAGGCGGTTGCGTTGCCAGGCGAGTACACGGATGAAATTCAGGGAATTATTCGCGATTACAAATCGGCACTTGGCTTAGCGGATGGCGAAAATTCTAGTGCTGCAAGTGAGGCAAGTCCGTGGGAATTCCATGTGGCTGGCGAACTTGGGCTTTATGGCATGCACTACAAGGAAACGGGTCTGGACGAAGCTGAAAAAGGCGGCGATCTCTTCTTGAATGTGAACCCGTACTTTGATTATACAACGGCGACCTGGTCGCATACGTTTGCCGCTTCGGTGCAGGGCGATTATTTCTTGAATAACGATGAAATGTCGGTTCTTGATACGAACGACTGGAACCTTGTGCTGGGCTTGGAATACACGCTGATGGGGCATGGGATGCTTCTGGATGCGGGTTACGATTTCAATATCGAGGGCAAGGAACTTTCTTCGGATTTTTATCTCTGGTTCGAAAAAGATTTGTTCCGCTTTGAAAAGCAACGTGTCGGTGCGGTGGCTTGGGCATATTACCAAACGTCAGGTCCGATGTCTCTTGCAGCTTATGCGTCGTGGCACAGGACTGTTTCGGAGGGCTTGAACGGAACGGTCTATGTCGGGGCGAAATTTGAAGCGGATTCCGCTTTTGACTACAAATCGTTTATGGAATCTTATGCGATCTACAAACAATCTGTTAGTGCTTATAATGAATACTGGCAGTATTTGAGTGACCATGGCGCCGAAATGACCGATGATGAATATGAAATGTATGAGGCGAATTCTCCTGCGGAACCTTCTGTAGAAAGTATTGTCTACCGCCAGACGATGGGCAAATGGTTTGGTCCGGTTTTCCGTTCTAGAATTTCGTATAAGTTTAAGAACCGCTTTTCCGTTGAAGCGAAAATGAATTTGTTCTATGGATTCGCTGTTGGCGGACCGGACGAGGATTTCAAAAAAATCAAGAAGTTCAATGGCACTTGGGGCGGTTCAGCTTCGTGGAAATACAAGATGATGACTTTTTATTTAGGGCTCGAACGCAACTACAAACACATGGATTTGCCCAATTTCTACAAGGGATTGTACCGCGAAAGCACTGTGCTCACGCAGCTTAAGCTTGGTGTAAAATGGGATATTTAGGCGGCTTTGCCGTTCATTGAATTTGGTAATATGGAGTCAAAAAAAGAGGCAAGCGAAAACTTGCCTCTTTTACGTGGAGATAGTGGGAGTCGAACCCATGACCTACAGATTGCGAACCTGTCGCTCTACCAACTGAGCTATATCCCCATAATTGGATGGTGGGCTGAATATAGCTAAAGTAAGACTATTTGGCAAGTGAATGGGCTAGGATGGGCGGACTTCTACTGGAGGTGGGTGGCCTTTACCTCTTCTTGAACACGACGATTTCTGCATCAGCTCCGTTCTTGCCGTATTCGCTCACGAGAATGTAATGTTCATCGCAAGCGATACCATAGCAACGGCCTTCAGCATTTTGCTTTTCGACCTGGTTGCCCCAGTAGCTTGCATTATCGTCCAAAAGCTTGACGCTGTTGCCGTTGATCTTGTATTCCTGATTGATGAACGAGCCCTGCAGAACGAAGAGATTGTCGATGGTTGGCATGTCTTTGATGTTAAGTGCGTTGACTTCTTCAATCAGCTTTTGCTTGATGGGCGAATTGGCATGCGGGAGCTCTGCGTCGCTTGATTTCCAGCGCTTGAGCGTGGGGTAGTACTTGCGGAGTTCTGCCTTGTACTCTTCGCGGGTAAAATTCTTGCCTGTATTCTTGTTGAATTCATCGACGAACTGCGAGCAGAATTCGACCATCTGTTCCATCGTGAAATCACCGGTGAATGCACCGTCTTTGTAGCAGTAGATGCAGTATTCATCGTTCTTACTGCCGTCGGCGTTTGTGCCGAGGATTTCTGGTGTGAGCGGCATTCCGCAGCTCTGACAAAATTTTAATTCCATGATTTCTCCTTTACTTTTTCTTTATCGGGTGGCGGATGACTGTTTTCAACTTTTCCGGAGCGACTTTGCGTGCGTCGGAAAGGTAAATCTCGTGGTGACGCCTCGTGTCCGAGATGTCGTTTTCGTAACCGTTGTCGGCAATGAACTTATCCATTGCGGCAACAGTTGCTGGCTCGTCATCGTATGAGCCAGAATGCATGCACTGCACGCAAAGCCCTTCTTCGATTTCTAGAAATTCGACTTTCGAAAAGTCCATTTTCTTTTTGCGGGATGCTTCAACAACAGCCCAATCGAAATCGGCTTTGGTGACGAAGTCTGGGAGTCGAATGACTGAAATCCACTGGAAATTTTCCTTGTGGCTGTAATCGATTCCGTCAACATTTTCTTGCCACCAGAATCCTTCTAGCGGCGGAACCACGTAATCAAAGTAGCCTTCGATTTTGTAATCCCCTTTCTTGCTCATCTTGATGGTGTAGGCTATGCCGTACAGAAGTTCGATGGACTTTTTGTATTCGCCATCTTCTTC
The DNA here is from genome assembly GCF_900142945.1 of Fibrobacter sp. UWB7. Lineage (NCBI taxonomy): Bacteria > Pseudomonadati > Fibrobacterota > Fibrobacteria > Fibrobacterales > Fibrobacteraceae > Fibrobacter > Fibrobacter sp. UWB7. The sequence continues at coordinate 140,535 of NZ_FRCO01000004.1, read as the reverse complement.
ATTCGGGTTGCCTTTGCCACGTACTGCGATGTAGTTCATCTTTGGGACTGTGACGATCTCGGGTTTGCCTTTCGGCATGTAGAATTCTTTATATTCTTTTTTAAAGTCAAAAGGCATGAAATTTCCTTCTTATAACACGTGTACAAATGTATACTATTTAGTAATTCTCGTCAAGTCCTATTCGCTCTTTTTTTTCAGAATTTGTTAGTATCGATCTCCATATTCCTTTCGTGCTTCTGTTATGCGCCACAAGGAAAATTCTGGTAATCACACTACATCATACCCCGCATCTGACAACACTTTCAGCGCCTTCTCAAAATTCTCCGCTTTCACAAGAATATAATCCGTATTGAAAGTGGATATCGCAAAAATTCCGATGTCATTTTCAGCAAGAATAGCTGACAACTTTGAAAGAATGCCTATAAGAGAAAAATCAAGTACTCCCTGAATGCGGAAACCTCGCCATCCATCATCTCGTTCAGTTGTATTTGGGGGAGTATCATCTGTTTTGCATACGAGGGATATTTCTTCGTCGGTTTTTCCAACGAAATAGAAATCCTTGCCCGTATCAATATCTTTAATGTCCGCTACTTTACAGACGGTTAGTTTGATTCCAATTTCTTTAGTTTCATTAAGTTGATTCTTTGTTTTAATATGGTTTATGGTCTAGCGGTTCTGTGCAGCCCCATTCCTGCGCGATCCGCTCGAAGTTCTTCTTGACGATGCGCTTGAAAATGAGGTTGAAAAGCAGGATTCCTATTTTTGGATTCTTTTCGAAGCCTGTAAATTTCTTTGCTTCGGGCGTCATGAAATTGCCGTTTTGCGCAAAAGATTGTCCCATGGCTGTGTAAGAGGCGAGCATCTTGTCGGTCATCTTTTTGATGTAGCTGTTTTCGCGGTTGCGGAGCAAGAAGCTGCCGCCTTTCACGAGTACGCCGCCGCATGTGCAGCTGAGTTGCGCTGGGAGCGACTGCAAAAACTTTTCGCCCAAGCGCAGCTGATGTCCTTCGTCAAATCCGCCGTGGAGAATGAACGAGAGTTTTGCTGGTTGCTTGCGTTCTGTGGGGAGTGTACTTAGGAATTCAAGCAACAAACTCGGCAGACATTCTACAAAGAGTGGCACAGCGATGATGATGTTGTTGTTTGTTATGAATGCTTCGCGGGCTTCGTCCCATTCGGCATGGTTCGAGAGTGAATAAAGCTTGTGCGTGAATCCCTCTTGTTCGAGCCCTTCGGCAAAAGCTTGGATAATCTTATTCGTGTTGCTGTTCTTTTTGACGCGCGGGCTTCCGTTAATTATGATGACGTGTTCGGCAGAAGTGGGCGCGACGCATTTTGCAGAAGGAACTGCGGCGTTTTCGCAAGCCTCATCCTTGTCTAGCGAGATTACGCCGAGCGAACGCCCTGCCAAATTTCTGGCGACTCGCATACTCCATTCTTCAAGCAGTTCGCGGTTACCGTTGCCCTTGTAAATGAAACCGAAATTCAGTGGGTGATAACGCAACTGATGACGTTCCCATCCATCGCGGATTTCGATGTACATGTTTAGCATCGGGACGACTCGGTCCAAGACTCGCTTGCCACGGTAGTCAATAAAGCCAAATTTCGTGTCTGCCACAACCCAGAAGTTCTCGGCATTGACAAGTTTTTTGAGGATGATTTCGTAATCGTCTTTGATGCTGCAAATGCCGGGAGTTTTCAGCCAGCAGTTGTTGCATCCCATGCAATGCATAATTTTTAAATCAGCAGTATTGATGATTTCTATTTCTTCGTTCTTGTCCGCAAAAAGTGCTTTAATCTGTTCCGAGCAATCGCCCGATTCCAACGTATTCAAAACTAAAGTCATTTTTATTGTCATTCTCGCTGCTTCGAGAATCTCCTTTTTGTATATAACACTTAAGGTCTTTAAAAGTGTCACTAAATTTTATCGAAGTTCGTCGATTGCTTTTTGCAAGTTCGCTAGGAACTTCCCGGCATGAGCCCCGTCCATTTGCGTGTGGTGGAACTGGAACGAAATCGGCAATTCATAGCGGAAAAGATGTTTCCTGTAACGTCCCCAAATCATAAACGGGTTGTTGAAAATGCCGGAATTCATGCCGACCGCGCCGTCAATTTCCGTATCGATAATAGCCGATGTGCCGATGACCATACTGTTTTCGGACAAGTCCCAATCCTGGCAACTTTCCGCCACGATTTTTGTGTACTTGAGGTAATCGCGGTTGAATGTCGCCAAATCTTCGGAATACGGGATGTCGCAAGAGCTGACTTCGCCTTCGTCGTTTTTCACGATTGTATTCACCGCAATTGAATCGTATTGCATGAGCTTGCCGTTGACCGGGAGCATGTAAAATTCCTTAACGTTTGCCGCGGCCTTGCCGATGCAGTAATCCATAAGCATGTTGAATTTCAAACCGCGTTTCTTGCTCACCTTCACGAGTCTTGTGACGTTAAGCGTTTTGAAAAATGTTACCATCGGATTTGGAGCTTGCATCCAAAACTCAAACGCCTTCGCTCTCGTTGTGCTTTTCGGATCGATTTCTTTTGCCATTTTTTGCCTTTAAATATGTTCGCCGATGACTTTATCCGTTTCGACGGAGTTTCATCACTTTCACGGGGCGCTTGCTGCCGCCATAAAGATTTTCGCAGTAGCGCATTTCTCCAGTTTCGCGGAACCCGCATTTTTCCATCACGCGACCGGAGGCGGGATTGTCGATGAAAAAGTCGCTCCAGAGAACGTCAATGTGTTTTTCGTTGAAGCAATAGTCTATCATCAGCTTTAACGCTTCAGTACAAATTCCTTTGTTCCAGTAAGGCTTTGCAATCCAGTAACCAGCTTCAGCTTCGTTTTCGCCAATGTCGATGTTGCTTTCGCCTTTGAGCAGGTAACCTATACAACCGATGGATTCTCCCGTCTCTTTCAGTTCGATGGCCCACATGTGATCACCGCCGAAAATTGTGCGGATGATTTGCTGGCTTTCTTCTACGGATTTGTGCGGTTCCCAGCCGGCGCGCGGTCCGACATCTGGGTCACTTGCATATTTGAACAAAGCTTCGGCATCACATTCGCGCCACGGGCGCAGTAAAAATCTATCTGTTTCCATCATTTAATAACCTGATAACGTAATCTTAAATAAGAGTCTTGTAGTGTCGCGCATTCAATGAGTTTCAAGGCGCTGATTTTGTTGAGTTCTGTTACAGATTGTAGCGAGACTCCGTCAATTAGAGTCGGGGTATCTTTTCCGCCGATGAGCGTTGGCGCTACCACGATGTCAATAAAGTCGAATAGCTTTTCTCGTAAAAACAGGCTATTGACTGTTCCGCCTGATTGCACGGTCAGCCTATCGCAACTAAATTCGTTTTTCAGGCGGATAAGCACACTCGGCAAGTTTAATTCTTTCTGGTAGATGATGTGCAAGTTTTCTTCGTTAATTGAAAACGCGGGGTGTTTCGGATTGGATGTAATCAGAACAAACGTCTTGGACTTTGCACAAAAATAGCGCACACCGTGCTCCGTCAGGTGCGTATTGTCCAAAAGAACAAACGATACTGGCGACTTGGCGGGCATTTCCTTTTCGTTGCAGCCCATCTTTTGCTGGACTCGGCCCGTGTTGAATGACCAAAGATCGGTTGTCTGCTCAATTTCGTAATATTGGTGCAGACCTTCTTTTACTCCTTCAATATGCGGAAAGTCCTGATCTACGTCCAAAGCATCCGTAGAGCCTGTGCTGATTTTACCGTCAACGGACGTCAGCATGAACAATGTTGTGATGGGACGATTCATTTTTTGTATGTCTTGAAAAAATGTTGTAAGTGCTTCTCGATGAATTTGAGCGCTTCTTTTTCGCATTTCGGCTGGCGATCGACTTTTGAAATCCAGAGTGCAACGGGTGCAGTAATCTCTGTCGCGAGCATTTCCGGGTCGTCCCTGATGATTATGCCTGCGGTCATTAGCATTTCGAGAACCTTCTTGTACATTTGTAAAAGTCCATCCACTTGATGCCTTGTCGTGATTTCGGCGAGGCGCTCGCTGCGGAACTGTTCCTGCACCAAGAAAATACGCATCTTCTTGATAATCGGGTCGGTCATCGTAAAGCGGATGCGCTTTAACATCTCGCGAATAAAACCGTCGATATTTTCGGGAACTGTGCCGATTTTTTTCGCGGAGCCGAACGATTCCTCATAACGCGCTTCGGCGATATCGATTAGCGAATTCAGAATGTCTTCTTTGCCCTTGAAGTGCTTGTAAAGCGACGGCGCCTTGATGCCGACATTCTGAGCGATTTGCTCCACGCTGGTGCCGTCGTACCCGTTTTGAGCAAATAGCGTTAATGCGGTTTCTAGAATTTTTTCTTTAGTGGACATGGCGCCTCTTGTTTTTGAAGTTCACGACTTTTACGGCTAATATGTGTTAGCCAAAATAGCTAATAACTATTAGCCTGTCAAGAGGCGGGGCGACTAATCAAAGCCCTTAATTTTACACTTTCTTTCGGATGACGGTCAACAATTTCTTGGCGCGGGTGGCGCCAACGAGCAGAAGGCGTTTCCAGTCTTCGCGCTTGCTTGTCTCGGTCGGTTCTTCCACATCGACGAGGATTACTGCCATCGTGTCGAGTCCTTTGATGCGGTAGGCGCTCACGATGTTCACTTTGTCCTGAATGAGCTTTTTGCCGCCGACCTTGTTCCACACGAAACGGTCATCCTTGATGTTTTTGATGCCGGATCTTGCTTCGCTACGCATGGAGACGACGAGAACTTCGGAAGGCTTGACGCTGTACTTTCGCTCAAGTTCGTTGTAGCTGTTGATGAGCAGCTGCTCTTCTTCTGAAACATCCTTGTAGCGGTATTCCTTGACGGACGTCCCTTGTGGCGTGTTGTTGTAGCTCTGCAAGCGGATGTTGGTGTTCTTGTAAATCCATTCCAGGATTTTCTTGGTGTTGCGGAAACCGCGCTTGAGAACCATGACCGGCATGGCTTTTACCTGGACGTTTTCGATGCCGTCACGATTGGCGTAAAGTCGTTGCGCCGGGTCGTAGAAAACACGTGCAAACCCGCGTTCCTTATCGCGCAGGAGTCCGATGAGTGTATCAATCCATTCGCTGGCGAAGTCTTGAGCCTCGTCGATAATGACGGCGTCAAAGAACATCTTTTCTCGCAGTTTCTTGTCTTTGAAGAGCTTGACTTGCGCATTTGAAAATGCGTGCGGTAATTCTTTGTCGTAATACTGCGATTTGTCAGCGCCCATTTTAGGCAGTTCCTTTACTGCCTTGGCGTATTTTTTGCACCAGTCGGCGTAAACGTTGACTTCGATTTTCCCGAAGCCGACACCTCCGTCGCGTCCGTATTTGTCGGTCACGATTTTGCGTTCTTTGGCGAGCGCGTTCTCCACGTCTTCGCGGAGCTCTTCGGCGAGCAAGTCGTTGTAGCAAGCGATGGCGACGCTTTTACCGATTTTCGAAAGTCGGAGCGCTTCCCAGATGACCATGCGGGATTTTCCGGAACCTGCCACGCCTTCAATTCTCACGCGGTTGTTCCTGGAAATGGATTCCATCATCATCTGCTGCATTTCTGTCGCTTGCTCGGAATAGTAATTGTCTTCGCGCAACGTGTCTGCAACAGTTTGTATGTCACCGATGCCGTCGAAAAAGTTGCGGAGTGCAAAGAATGCGTCTTCGTCAAGGTATTCGTTTGGATATGGGTTCCCGCCATGGGATTCTTCGGGAGTCTGGAGAATTTCAATTAAACGTTCTTCAAACTTGTTCACGTCTTGCATGTCGGGCTTCAATAACGCGCGCTTTCTCGGAATTTCCGAGAGAGGAATGCCTTCCATGTTTTCCATGTCGCTGAAGCATACCGCCCATTGTACACGCACTCTGTAGAATTCTTTATTCAGGGGTGCCTTGAGCAGTTTTTTCATGTGCTCGTGTAACGGGGCAATTAGTGATGCTACTTGAATGTGAGGGGGCTTTGCCATGGACTTTCCGCTCTGCATCCAGACAACATTGCCTGTTTGAGTTTGGGATCGGGCGGAAATTTTCCCGGATTTGCATTCAACAAGGAGGAGACCGTGCTTGCGGTGGTATAGGACTGCGTCGACTTCACGCAGGACGGAGCCCGTGCTATCGATGTCGAAATACCAGGATCTGTCCATCCAGACGAGCCATTTGTCGTCGAGTAAGTTGGCTATGCGGGAAAAATCAACTTCTGCACGGGATGGATTATCTGGGGTAACGTCGGCACGGACGGTCATAAGCTCTCCTTTTTAGGGATAATATAAGAAAAATCCTCGGTGTTTTACCGAGGATTTTTGTGGATTTCTGGGGTGGATTAGAAGTTGAATACCGTTTCGAGGCCGAAGTAGAACGATGCGTCTTTGCCGTAATCGGTGGTGGATACCCATTTGTCGTGTTCATCCTTTTTCCAGTCATCTCCCACGGGGACAACGACCTTTACAAAACCTTTCATATTGAGATTCTCGACTGGGCTGAAGTAAAGACGCGGACCGAAGTTGACAGAACCGAGTTCCTTCGTGTTATCGATAGTGTTTGTATGCCATTCACCCACAAAACCTGCGGTAAAGATGTCGGTTGCCTTGAAATCGATTTCGCCGTAGGCAAACTTGTATTCAGGAATTTCATAAGCATCGCCGGATTCATGGATTGTTGCCTTGTCCATGTCGTCATCAAAGAAAGCGAAGAATATGCCTGTTTTGATGAGCACGCGGCCAAGGTTCAACGTGGGTTCGGCTAACAACGCGTGCGAGGCGTTAGGGTAGGACTTTTTCATGCGGTCTGCATGCAAGCCATAAACGGCGTGGATGTCAAAAGGTCCTAATAAAAGATCGGTATGCAAGCCGGCGTGAAGCTCGTTTTCATCTTTTGTTTGCCAGCTTTTATAGTGGAAAAACGGACGGAATGATTGACCCGCAATATCAAATTGGTAGGCTAAGTGGATATCGTAGCTTTTGTTGGCTTCGCCATAGCAAGATATGTTTTTGCTGCATGAAAAGTCGTTGCTGCCACGACCAAAGCCTAAACCAAATTGAAATCCGTATAGCTGCATGTCTAGACCACGAATGTCGTGTTCTCTCATGCCTGCGGCATAGATCCCTGCATCGTCATAATTGTAGAATGAGAATGCGCCTTCGGAGAATGTCAAATCACCCACACGGAGTGTGAAGTTGTCGCCTCTGTTGTATTGAATGTATGCCTTTTTGTAGGTGACGAATGGATCTTCGGAATTTCCATCGGCTTCAATTTCTGCAAAGGCAGACCAGTTTTCGTTGAATTTGACATTGAAGTCTACGTCGATGGTGGAGGCGTAGCTATGATAAATTCTTTGATCTTGTGCTGTTGATGCATGTGCGTATGCGTCGAACTCCGCTTTTCCGGATACTTTGAATTCAGGACCTTTCTTTTCGACTGCTACGTCTGTAGCTTTTGTAGGTTCGACTGCTGGCTGATTTGCTGTTTGGGCTGTTGAGGCTTCTTGCGCAAAAACGTTTGCAGCGGCAAGGCCAAAAGCCATTGCGGTAAGCTTAATGGTATTCATAGTTATTTTCTCCTTGTCTTGTAATAAGAAAATAACTTAAAATGTGTCAAATAAATAATAAAGTCTTGGTCTAAATTGGAATAGCGTAATCTATTTCATCTTGAACGCTAGCATCGTGATGTCGTCGAATTGCGGGGCGTTCCCTGCAAATTCCTTGACTGCCATGCGGACTTTGCGGCACAGGAGGCGGATAGAATCGTCTTTGGATTCGTTCAAAATTTTCTGCAAACGTTCCATGCCGAATTCTTCGTCCTTTTCGTTTGTGGCTTCGGGAACGCCGTCGGTATAGGTGAAAATCGTATCGCCCGGCTTGAGCTGCACTTCGAATTCCTTGTACCTGTAGCCTTCCATGCCGGCGAGGACAAAACCGCTTTTGAGGGTGGCGACCTCGAATTCTCCGTTCTCATGCTTGATGAACGGTTTTTCGTGACCTGCATTGGCATAGACGAGGTGCCCCGTCTTGATATTCAGCACACCGCAAAGGCATGTGACAAACATGTCGTGAACGTTGTGTTCGGCGAGTTCATCGTTTGCGCGGTTGAGGGCTTCGGCGGGCGAGAGTCCGTGTTGCAAGTTGTGTCTCAACACGATCTTGGAGACCATCATAAAGAGTGCTGCTGGGACGCCTTTGCCTGAAACGTCAGCGATCACAAGGGCGAGGTGGTCGTCGTCTATCATGAGGTTGTCGTAAAAGTCGCCGCCAACTTCAAGCGCGGGGCGCATCATAGCGTAATTGTCAAAACCTTCAACATTAACGGGCTTTGATAGCGATGCGCGCTGGATTGTCGTTGCAATGGAAAGCTCCGTATGGACTTTCTGTTGCTTGGCTGTTGCCTCGGTCAAGTGCTTCACGTAATCGTCCAGTTCCGTTGCCATTTCCTGGTACGAGCGGGCGAGCTTGCCGACTTCGGAGGTAAAGTAGACGTATTTTTGGCATTTTTTCAGAGTCTTATGGATTCTTTCGTAAATATCTTTGTTCTGCCCAAAAGTCTTTGCGATTTCGCTCATGCTTTCGATAGGCTTTGTGACGGTGCGTTCCATGTAGTAGAGGAACCCGAGTGAAACCCAGATGGCGATGTTCAGTATGGCGCCGATGTAAAAGTAAACGTAGTTCCAGAGGTTAAGGTTGTTCTCGCCGTATTTAAGCGCAATGCTTGGGTAGCTTGTAATACCGATCGCTACGGAAATAACGATACTCGTGACTAGAAAAAACAAGATGAATTTTTCGTTGAGCGAGAATGAAAAGATGAACTTAGCATTTTTTTTCTGCTTTCTGCGTATGTTGTTCTGGCAAATGAGCGAGGCGCAGATTAGATACGGAAACCCTATAATCACCATTGTGATAAATTGATTGAAGAAAATGTTTGCCGAGAGCATCGAAAAATAGTGTTCGTCAAATTTTAGTTTGATGACGCTTACGACCATGAACGCTGCCGCAAGTGAATCTAGGATGACGATGAGCATGTATTGCACATTCTTGTAAACCTTGTCGAGCTTGAACTTGTTCTTGTCGTTTTTGCGGAGCCTGTTCCAAATCACGGCGGGGACGTAACCGTAAATAATCTGGACGAAAAATCCTGGGATGAAGATAATCGCGTCATAGCCTGACATGATGTCGGCGATGAGGTTTGCAATCGCGCAGCCGAGGACGCCTGCAAATCCAAAGGAAATACCGAAAAGCAGGGGGAGGGCCGCCACAATGCGGACTTCAGTTGTGTCGGAAATCTTGAAAAGTTCTCGGCAGGGGAATCCGAGAACAAAGAATATAAGCCCGCAAATAATGGCGATGAGTATATATTTATGAATATTCTTCATAAAAACTCCTTCTTAATTTTTAATATAAACATTTTTTGGAGAAGGAGGAAAAATGCGCTCTTCCAATTGCGACTATAGTTTAAAATGGCTTTTGGAGGACGAAAACGGCAAAAAGCGTCAAAAAACGAAAAGCGCTTCTCAAGGAGAAGTGCTTTTTCGCGGGATAGACGAGGCTTGAACTCGCAACCTCCGGCGTGACAGGCCGGTGCTCTAACCAAAATTGAGCTACCACCCCAAGTGGTTCGACTGATTTCTCAATCGGTAGACCATATTTAAAAACTTGTTTTGATTCAGTCAAGTCCTTTTTGTAAAAAAAATCATTTTTTTTAATTTTGTATCATTCAAAACTTGTCTAATGATACAAAAAATGTTATATTAAAGTCATGAAGGGAAATGATTCGTATAGGGAGATCTTATGAAACCGGTAACAGAATATCGTGACTATCGCTGCTGCATGCAGGATTTTTACGATGAACGTAAGAGGACTTGCTCGTTTACGTGGCGCGAGTTCGCTCGTCTGGCTGGCTTCACATCGCCGACTTACCTGAAGTTGGTGTGCGAAGGGAAAAGTAGCCTTAGCGAACTAGGTATTGAAAGGGTGGCATCTGCCATGAACCTGGGCGGCTTCGAGTATGCCTATTTCCGCAGTTTGGTGCGCTACAACCAGGCGAAGGATGACGAAACGAAAAAGAACGCTTTTGCAAGCATGAAGGATATTGCGGAAGCAAACAAGATTCGTGTAGTTGATGGAGATGCCTTCACTTATTTTGAGTCTTGGAAAAATCCTGTTTTGCGCGAACTGGTGGCGATGATGCCGGGGGCAACTCCCGAAGATGTTGCCGAAATGTGCTGGCAGCCGATCACTGCGGATGAAGTGCGTAAATCCTTGGACTTTATGGTCAGTGTTGGAATTTTGCAGCGCAAGTCCAAAAATGTCTATGTGCAGACGGATAAGGCTTTGGTCGGTAATTCCGAAGTGATGCCTTTGGTGGTTCGCTCCATGCACCGTGAAATGGCTGGCTTTGCGCAGAAGGCTATTGACGAGTATGATATTCATGAGCGTGATGTTTCCGGTGTGACCATGGGGATTGACCGAGAAACTTACGAACAGATTGTGCGGGAACTGGATTCCTGTCGCAGAAAGATTGTGGCGATTGCCAACATGAGTAAGGAACCGTGTCAAGTTTATCGATTGAACTTGCAGATGTTCCCTTTGTCTAAAAATACACATAAAAATAATGAGGGCTGATATGAATAAATACATTGGAACTAACGTTTTGTGTTTGGGGTTGTTAGGGGCCCTTGCATTAACGGCGTGTTCAGACGAATCCGGGGTTTCCAAAAATTTTGGAACTACCGAAGAAAAAAACGCATTCTGGAATGAATCCGCCAATCTTAAGGATTGGAACGTCATGAAGGGATCGGACATTAAGCTGGAAAATGGCAAGAGCGCTTTGCTCGGTCGTGTTTCGCTGAAAAAGTCCGGTGATGACCTTGCACGTGCCGGTATCGCCTATGACGTTTCCAACGAGGATGGTTCTCCGACCGATCTTTCTCAGGGGAGCGATGGTTTGTGCGTCTCGTACAAGTCTGACTTTACCGTGGAGGTCCGCCTCGATACGGCTGACTACGCAAGTTCTTCTGTGGATAAGGATGTGCCTTTCGTCAGTCTGAATATGAAGGATTCCGGATCCGAAAGCCATTGCGCATCTTGGGAAGATTTCAAGATGAAAAAATCGGATAAAACGGATGGTTCCGATGTTGTCAAGAAGGTGCGTTCTGTGCAAATCGTTTTTGTGGGCGAGTCGGGTTCGACGGGTGAATTTAGCATTCAACGTCTGTCTCCTTATGTTCGCTCGGATTTGTGGATTGGTAAATCAGACGGCGCTCGCGTAAAGACAGGTTATGCTAAAGGCGATGAAGGAACTTCTGGTACGATGACTTTCTTTGAAGATTCTTCCCATGCCTATTATGAATGGATGTATGATCTCCCCGAATTCGGCGTCTTTCCCGAAGATTATACGGAGCTGGACAAAAGAATTGAAAGTCATGAAGGTTATTATGGCCATGTTATCTTTAATGATGTTAACTCCAATCCGGATGTCGGTTTTGAATTCCTTGTTGCAGGGAAAACCACTAAAAAGAACAAGGATTTCATTTATACGGCAGACGTGTCTGGTTTGTGGAAGGGCATGTGCTTGGAATATGAATCGCAAATGGATATTGTAATGGAACTTGTTCCTGGGGATTCCTCGGCGGGCACCCTTGAAAAGAAGAGCAAGACAATGACTTTTACCAAGAACAACGATATGGAAAAGAACTGTGTGGTATTTGCCGATGCCCTGCAGGGTTCCGATAGCGATATTCTTAAGCATCTGGCAAAGATTCGCTTCAAGTTCGCAAAGGAAAACAAGGCCGGAACGATGGTCGGAATCAGACGTATTAGCGCCTTGGTGCCGGAAAATCTTTCTGTCAAGGAATCTGGCGAATTCAAGGAAGTGAAGCCTACGGAATCTTCTAGCTACAAGTCTGGAAAGAGCTTCTTGTGGGATGGCTCTAAAGATGGTGACCACGTGGATCTCGGCATCTCTGGTGCAGCAGCTGGCGGCGTTTGGACGAATTCTCCAGATGAAATGGATACGTATAGTTTCGGCTTCCCCGATGATGTCGAAGCTGATGATGATGGCTATGTCACTGAATCCTTGGTAAGCAAGTATCACAAGTTTACGGGATACGTGAAGTCGGATGACGGTATCTATGATTTGGATAAGGTTGCAACGATTGGCTTTAATACGGTCAGTTCGAAACAAGAAACCGCTGACATCAGTGCGTGGGATGGCTTCTGCATTCATTATAGTACTGACAGCTTTGTTAGAATCGCGCTCGTTACTGATGCTTCTGCAAATAAATACTGGTATGCTGAAGTTGAATATTCCGACGACATGACGTGGGGCAAGGTTTCTTGGAAGGCTTTCAAGAATATTGACGAGGAATCTAGTGAAAAGATTGAAGATGCCATCGGAAAAATTACGTCGGTTCGTCTTCAGTTCCCTGTGGATGGCGAATTTGTTGTCGATAAGTTCGGGTCTTACGACCAATGCGGTAAGTAAAGAAGTCTGAGAGTTGTATTGTTAGGAGGAAAGAATAGCCACGAGAAATCGTGGCTATTTCTATCTAATTTCTGTTCAAATGTTCACTAATTTTTAGACATTTGGGGCCTCTTTTTCTATATTTGCGTCCATGACGAAATCTATTGAAATCCGTGATGCGCATGAACACAACCTCCGCCATGTTGATTTGACGATTCCCCGCGACTCGATTGTCGTGGTCACAGGCGTTTCGGGCTCGGGCAAGTCGAGCCTTGCTTTTGATACGGTGTTCCAGGAAGGGCAGCGCCGTTTTGTGGAGTCGCTTTCGGCGTATGCACGCCAGTTCATCGGGCGTATGAAGCACCCGGATGTGGAAAGTGTTCGCGGAATTTCTCCGACGATTTCGATTGATCAGAAGACGGTGAACCGTAACCCGCGCAGTACGGTGGGTACGGTGGTCGAGATTTTGGACCATTATCGTTTGATGTTTGCGCGCCTCGGTGTTCCGCATTGCCCCAAGTGCGGCAAAGTGATTCAGGCGCAGTCGGTCGACCAGATTGTTGATAATCTGTACGCTAGCGACGAGAATAAAAAGATCTTGGTGATGGCGCCGATTGTGCAGGAGCGCAAGGGTGAATACCGCAAGGAACTCGCGGAGCTCAAGGAAAATGGATTTGTCCGCGTGCGTGTGGACGGGACGATTTACAGGCTCGAAGACGTGCCGCTGTTGGTGCGTTACGAAAAGCACACGATTGAAGTGGTGATTGACCGCTTGACGCTTGAACGCAAGAACATGAGCCGTTTGCGCGAGGCGATTGAAGGTGCGCTCAAGCTCACGGACGGAAAGCTCGTGTCGTTCTTGCTGACATCGCAAGAGGCGGGCGCGGATGGTGCCGCGAAGGAAGAATACCGCTTGCAGGGTACGCAGCTCGCTTGCCCGAAGTGCGGAATTTCTATCCCGGAACTTGAACCGCGATTCTTTAGCTTTAATGACCCGAAGGGTCAATGCCCCGCCTGCAAGGGTCTTGGCGAAAGTTGCGAATTTGACATTAACTTGATTGTGCCGAATCCGAATTTGTCGTTGAAAGAGGGGTGCCTTGCCCCGCAAAAGAAGGATGATGGCTGCATCATCTTTAGTGATTTTGGCTGGCGCAATTTGCGCACGATTGCAAACGAAATGCACTTTTCGCTGGATACGCCGTGGAATAAGCTCAAGAAGGCGCAACAGGATGCTGTGCTTTATGGGACTCCGAGCGGGAGCGAACGCGGTGTGGTGACGATTATGCAGGAACTTTGGGACATGTGGCATATTTACCACTTCCGAAAGTATATGCAGATTGGCGTTTGTCCGGAATGTCACGGAACGCGAATCAACCGCATTGCGGCGGCAGTCGATTTCCACGGTCATAACATTTGCGAGATGACGGAATGGTCCGTCGAAAAGTCTGTCGAGTTTTTTGATAAGCTCAAGTTGAGCCCGAAGGAGCAGCGCATCGGTCGCGAAGTGCTCAAGGAAATTCGTGGGCGCCTTGGATTTTTGAAGGCAGTGGGCCTTGGCTATTTGGACATTAGCCGCAAGGCTTCGACGCTTTCGGGCGGTGAGGCGCAGCGTATCAGGCTCGCAAGCGCCGTGGGTGCGGGCTTGCAGGGCGTGCTTTATGTGCTTGATGAACCGAGTATTGGGCTGCACCCACGTGACAACGATAAGTTGCTCGAAATGCTCGAACGCTTGCGAGCCCAAGGCAACAGCCTTCTCATCGTGGAACACGACGAGGATACGATGCGTCATGCGGACTGCGTGATTGACGTGGGCCCTGGCGCGGGTGTCGAGGGCGGTCGCATTTTGGCGGCTGGCACAGTCGACGAACTCGAAAAGAACAAGTCGTCACTTACGGGCGCGTACTTGAGCGGTCGCAAGGCTATAGAAATTCCGTCGCAGCGTTTGAAGATTGATGCGAAGACGCCGAAGCTTAAGATTTGCGGAGCTTGCGAAAACAACCTCAAGAACATCGACGTGGAAATCCCGCTCGGCGGTGCATTTACGGTAGTCACGGGCGTTTCGGGCTCGGGCAAGAGCACTCTTGTGAACCAGATTTTGCGCCGTGAACTCGCTCGCGTGTTCTACAATTCCGAAGAACCGGTTGGCAAGTTTGATCATTTGGAAGGTCTCGAAAACATCGACAAGGTCATCGAAATTGACCAGACGCCGATTGGACGCACTCCGCGCAGTAACCCGGCAACTTATACTAAAATTTGGGACGATATCCGCGACTTGTTTGCGGGCATGGAAGAAAGCAAAGTGCGCGGGTACACGAAGAGCCGCTTCAGCTTTAATGTGAAGGGTGGCCGTTGTGACGCTTGCGAAGGTGCGGGCGTGAAGGTCATCGACATGCACATTTTGCCGAGCGTGCAAGTTACTTGCGATGTGTGCGATGGCAAGCGCTTTAACGAAGCGACCCGTGAAGTTTATTTCAAGGGCAAGAATATTTCTGAAGTTCTTGACATGAGCATTGCCGAAGCCGCTGAATTTTTCAAGGACATTCCGAAAATTGTAGAACCGCTCAAGCTCCTTTGCGAAGTGGGCCTTGGCTATTTGACGCTCGGTCAGCCTTCGACGACTTTGAGCGGTGGCGAAGCGCAGCGTGTGAAGATTGCTTCGGAACTGCGCCGTCCGGGGACGGGTAAGACGCTTTACTTGCTCGACGAACCGACAACCGGTTTGCATTTTGAAGATATCCGTCGATTGCTCGAATGCTTGAATCGCTTGCGTAGTCTCGGCAACAGCGTTGTGGTGATTGAACACAACCTCGATGTAATCAAGTGCGCGGACTGGATTATCGACCTTGGCCCAGATGCGGGCGTGAATGGCGGTCGCATTATCGCGACGGGAACTCCCGAACAAATTGCCAAGTGCAAAAAGTCGGAGACGGGGCGTTACTTGGCTCCGGTCTTGGCTAAAAAGCATGGCGAAAACAAGCATTTTGAACGCACAGATGAAAAGGGCGAGGATTACTCGCTCGATATCGAAGTGCATGGCGCTCGCAAGCACAATCTCAAGAACATCGATGTCACGATTCCGCGCCACAAACTCACGGTGATTACGGGCGTTTCGGGCTCGGGCAAGTCGAGCCTTGCATTCCATACGCTCTTTAGTGAAGGTCAGCGCCGCTTTGTAGAAACGCTCAGCACGTACGCTCGCCGCTTCTTGGGACGCCCCGATCGCGGTAGCATTGATTCTATTTCGGGCTTGGCGCCTGCGATTGCGATTGACCAAAAGAGCGCAAGCAAGAGCCCGCGCAGTACGGTCGCAACACTCACGGAAATTTACGACTACTTCCGCATTTTGTGGGCTCGCGTAGGCACGGCGCATTGTTTGAAATGCGGAAAGCCGGTCAGCTCTTATGCCGCTGGCGACTTGATGCAGTTTGCTTTTGACCGAGACATCAACAAAATGGTGACGGTTCTTGCTCCGTTCGAAATCAAGGACGAAATTAAGTTGTCCAAGATTTTGACGGAGAAGGGTTACCGCAAGGCATATCTCGGTAAAAAGCTCGTGGAACTTCCGTTGCCAAAAATCCCCATTCGCGAAAAACAGTTGCTCGCCGTGGTCGATTCCGTGGTGGTCAAGGAAGAAAACCGCGCTCGCCTTGTTGAAGCGTTTGAACGTGGCTACCGCGATGGTAACGGAATCCTTTATGTGGATTGCGATGGTGAAGAACGCCTTTCTGCTAGTGAAAAGCCGGGTTGCCCGGAATGTGGCTGGTACATGGATTCGGCGCTCAACCCGAAACATTTCAGTTTCAACACGCATTGGGGCGCTTGCGAAACTTGCCTCGGTCTTGGGCATTTCAAGGATGGCGAAGAATGCCCCGATTGCCATGGCGAACGCTTGAAGCCAGAATATCTTGCGGTGCGCATTTTGGGCAAGAATATCATGGATGTGCATCACATGAGCATTGCCGAAGCTCGCGACTGGTTTGCCAAAGTCGATTTTGCGAACGAAGAAAATGCAACTTCTGCATCCATCCAAAGCAAGACGACAATTGCCGCTCCGCTCCTCCGTGAAATCATTGGCCGCTTGGACTTCTTGATTAGTGTGGGACTTGGCTACATTGGCCTTGACCGTGCGGGCGATACGCTTTCGGGCGGTGAATCCCAGCGCATCCGCTTGGCAAGCCAGATTGGTAGCGGTCTCGAAGGCGTCTTGTACGTGCTTGATGAACCGACCGTCGGCCTCCACGAAAGCGATACTGCAAAACTTTTGGATACGCTTTATCGTTTGCGTGACTTGGGCAATACGCTTGTGGTCGTGGAACACGATCTCAAGATGATGCAAGCCGCAGACCACATTATCGATATGGGTCCGGGGGCGGGCGACTTTGGTGGTGAAGTCGTAGCCGAAGGCTCTCCAGCAGAACTTGCGAAGCCTTATGCTCTGCAACAGTTCCCGCGTAGCGAAACCGTCAAGTTCCTCACGTATTCCACGCCGGTGGCAAACCAGCTGGAGCCCGTGCAGATTACGGATGATACTGAATTTTACGAATTCAAGAACCTCAAGGCGAATAACCTTAAGAACTTGTCTGTAAAATTCCCAAAGAAGGCTGTGAGCGTTGTCTGTGGCGTTTCGGGTTCGGGCAAGAGTTCTCTCGTTGTCGATGAAATTTTCCCTGCGCTCAAAAAGCAGTTCCAGGCGCGTGGCCGCAAAAAGCAGAGCGGCGAAGTCTTGTTGGTGGACCAGAGCCCGATTTCGGGAACGCCACGCAGTACGCCGGCGAGCTTTACGGGCGTCTTTGACGATATCCGCAAACTGTTTGCGAAACTCGAACAGTCCAAGATGAAGGGCTTCGATTACGGTCGCTTTAGCTATAACCTTGCGCGAGGCCGTTGCCCCGCTTGCGAGGGCCGTGGTGCCGTTGCTGTCGAAATGCACTTCCTCTCGGACATCTGGGAAACTTGCGAAGTCTGCGGTGGCAAGCGCTACAATCAGGAAACGCTTACAGTCACGTTCAAGGGCAAGAACATTGCCGATGTACTTGATATGCGTGTGGTTGAAGCTTGCGAGTTCTTCAAGGATCAGCCGAAAATTTTGCCGAAGCTCGAATGCCTCCGCGATGTGGGCCTCCCGTACGTGAAACTCGGTCAGCCGGTCACAACGCTTTCGGGTGGCGAATCCCAGCGCTTGAAGCTTGCAGCTGAACTCTGCCGCCGTCCGGCAACAGAAATGGTTTACCTCCTCGATGAGCCGACAACTGGTCTCCATTTGAAGGACATTCAAATCCTCTGGAATCTTTTGCGCAGACTCTCGGCGCGTGGCGATACGGTCATTGTCATTGAACACCACCCCGATATTATCCGTTTGGCTGACTGGAAAGTTGAATTGGGTCCTGTCGGTGGTTCAAATGGCGGTTATTTGCTTGAAATGGGGGCTAATTCTACAAAATAATGGAACTAATTTGATTAGAAGAAATTATTTTTTTTGAGAAGAAGAGCCTTAATAAGACAGGAGCGCTTATGAACATTTCCCGATTGCTTCCGCTTTTATTGCTGGTGCCAGCAATAACCATGGCAGATGAAGATCGCAACTTTAAATTGAATCCGAGTCATTTCAAGGTTGGTAATGTTCTAGAACATGCAACGGATAAGGCTATCGCATTGGATAGCTCTGTTGCTATTTCCCAGGAACCGGTGTTCCCGTTGCATCCCAATCGTCTCTATCTCCGTCATAAAAAATCGGCGAAAGAATACTTGTGGTTCTCGGGTGAGGCAAAACCGGAAGAATACAAGAATCTCCATGCCTTTAATCTCAAGGATAATCATTTAGGCGCTCGTGAAGTTATCGGACTCCGCTTGTACGCCTCTCGCCAGTATAAAGCGTTCCAGGACGAAGCCGACATTTATTTCGATGCGGAATATGTTTATTCCCCTCGTGTATCGAAGCTTCTGTTCATGAAGAATGGCAAGTGGCAGGTTTTGAACGAAAGCAATCATCCGGGGATGGTGCAAATCCAGTCCGATGAAAAGCACTTGGATGTTCTGCCTCTGAATTCAAAAATGAAACCGGGAACCCGTGCCCTTTTCCCAGCAGAGGATGGTGTTTACGTCTTTTCGTTCGGTACTCCGGACAAGCTTCCATACGTGGATGCGGGTGTGCTTAAGCCGGGGAACGTGCTCACATTCAATGTGAAGTTCCCAAGCCCTGATTCTGTTGCTTCTGGTTCAAGCGAGGCAACTCCGGTTGCTGTTGTAGAAAGTTCGAGTTCAAGCGAATCCGTTCCGGCTGTTGTTATTGCAGGTTCTAGCTCTAGTTCGGGAATTGTTATTCCTAGCTTTGACGCTGGTGTTTCTAGTTCAAGCGCTGTTCCTGTTTCTGGCGGATCTTCTTCTAGTACTTCTGCTCCGGCGAAAACGTCTGTCACGCTTGATAAGGTGTACGCCCTTCAAACGCTCGAAGAAACAGAAACCCTTTATGACGTATTCTCTGCAGATGTCGATAAGAATGTGAACCGCGTGGATACGATGGAATTTTCGAAATTCTATCCGGCTATCAAGTCTGCGGATTCTCTAGGACTTGCAGAATCGGATAAGGATTATCGCAACTATGTTACTCACTACAACCTCAAGCGCAAAGAAGCGCAGACCATGTGGCGCAATAAAAAGCTCGGGGATGTGAGCAATATATACAAGGCTTTCCACGAAAAGCTTGATAGTCTCCAGGCGCTCCCGGCTCAGATTAACATAAAGCCTGTTGCCATCGAAAAAATCGTGAGAACGGATACCATTACGGTTCCTGTAGAATCGACTAAGAAAGTGACGAAGGGCAAGGCTAAAAAGGCTGCGGTAGATACCACAAAGAAAACGGTTGTCGTTACTAAGGTCGATTCCTTGAACTTGAGCTTTGGTGCTGACCGAGGTCGTGTCCAGGTATCGTGGAAGGGCGTTGTCGATGGTATTTCGATGGATTCACTCGTCGAGATGCTTGCCGCTGGAAACTCCAATCTCGTGACGACATTGTTCCTTGTGAACAACAAGCCGGTATGGGTGTTCAAGGAAGGAAATCTTGTCGGTCGCTACCAGTACCGTTATGAAAAGCTTGGCTTCCGCCTTGGCGATTCCCTTTACGTGGGCAAGGGCAAGTTTACTTTGCCGAGACATATCGCTATGGAAAAAGAAGTGGTAGAATGGCTCAGAAAGGGACTGGAGTCTTCTTCGTCATCTGCAATCGTAAGCTCTTCGTCTTCTGCTCCGGTGGATACGGTTAAGACTGCTCCGGGCGCAAATATTGTCGAACACGCGACTCGTGGAACGGTTGCAATCATTGATTCTGGCTCGTTCCGCTTCCGTGGTAAGGTCGTGTCCATGTCCCCATTTGCAATCCATACAACTGAAGTGACTCAGGAATTTTTCCAGAAGATCATGGCTCGCTTGGATTCTGCAAAGCGTTATCCGGACAAGTCTGTGTTCAAGGGTGAAAAGAAACCGGTGCAGAATATCACGTGGGATAATGCTCAGTACGCTTGCAAGGTGCTTGGCGGTGATTTGCCGACTGAAGCCCAGTGGGAATTTGCAGGTCGTGCCGGTAGCAACGATGGTGTTCTCTGGACAGCAGATGATGTCATGAGTGTCGGCACGTATGCCGTTTTTGCCGAAAACTCTTTGAAGATGGGCAAGGGCAATGATGCTTATGGTCCGCACGATGTCGCTACGAAATCTCCGAATGCTTGGGGACTTTACGATATGTCCGGTAACGTTGCGGAGTGGACTCGTGACAACTACTTTGCGATTACCTTCTCTATTGAAGACTCGAATCCAACAGGTTCTTATTGGGGTACAAGCAAGGTTTTGAAGGGTGGTTCTTGGAAGGATAGGGCGAAAGAGTTGAACATGACTGTGCGTGACGATGAAGATCCTCGCTACTGGTCTGATTTCATTGGCTTCCGCTGTGTGTTCCCGCTTGAAAGAATTCTTCAGGAAAAAAGATAATGAGTGATAATTCTAATAAGGAAAAAAGCATTTTCAAGAAACTGACGGCATTCCCGTATTTGCTCGTGTTGCTTGCTTTGTTGATGCCTTTGGCAAATGTTTCTTGCTCGGCAAAAGACGATAGCAAGCCGATTGCTCAGATGACGTTTTACCAGATTGCATCGGGCGTTAATTTGGATGAAACTGTTAAATCCTCGGCTTTGAACCAGATGAATCGCATGGTCAAGGAAAATCCGAAGATCTTGGATCATTTCAAGACGCAAATGCCGAATTACCCGAAGATGGAGCCTGTCCATCATTTGTACGGTATTGTGGCTGCAATTGTTTTGGCGGCTGTGTTTGCTTGGATTGTTCCGCTAGCGTCAATCGTGATGGGACTTTTGTCCATGATTTCGTTGTGGTCGCTGCTGATGAAGCTTTCGCAAATCGGGGCTACTCTTGGAATTCCGCTATTAAAAGTTGAGGGTGGCGTTGGGCTATACTGCGCAAGCTTCCTGATTTTGATTGGAACGGCGATGAACATCGCAACGCTCGTTCGCCCGATGGTGATTGCCCGCCGCGAACGGAAGAAAGCGAAGAAAGGTTAAGTCTTGATAATAAAGAAGGTCGCGATTGCTCGCGACCTTTTACTTTCGTCTTTGGACAAGTCCCAAATGCTTGGCTCAGTTATAGGTCTGCAAGCAGCCCTGCAACATTCGCCTTTGGCATTTGTCGTCTGTAGCCGCTATACAAAACTTGGCAACTTGTTGCCTTAGTTGCTGTTATCCACTTTGTGGAGAAGCAGCGTTCTCTCGTCTAATTACACGTTGAACAGGAAGTACATGATGTCGCCATCCTGTACGAGGTATTCCTTGCCTTCCGTACGGACGAGACCAGCTTCCTTGGCGGCGTTCCAGCTGCCGTGCTTGAGGAAGTCGGCGTAGCTCAAAGTTTCGGCGCGGATAAAGCCACGTTCGAAGTCCGTGTGGATGACGCCTGCGCACTGCGGTGCCTTGAAGCCTGCGTGGAACGTCCATGCGCGGCATTCCTTTTCGCCTGCGGTGAAAAACGTGCGGAGACCGAGGATTTCGTAACCCTTGCGGACAACGGAATCGAGTCCGGATTCCTTCATGCCGAGTTCCTTGAGGAATTCAATCTTGTCTGCCGGTTCCATGGCGGAAAGTTCTTCTTCGATCTTGCCGCTGATGACAATCACGTCGTGGCCATGCTTGGAGGCATATTCCTTGAGCTGGTCCACGTAAGCGTTACCGGTAAGGATGTCGTCTTCTTTGACGTTTGCGCAGTAGAAGAGCGGCTTTGCGGTAAGAAGTCCGAGGTCCTTAACGATGCCTTCCATCTCTTCGCTGTCGTGCATCACGGTGCGGGCGGCGCGGCCTTCTTCCATCGTCGTCTTCAAAAGTTCGCAAGCGGCGAGGCGAGCCTTGGCTTCGGCGTTACCGGTACGTGCAGACTTTGCTTCGGTAGCGAGGCGCTTTTCGACAGAGTCCAAGTCCTTGAGGATAAGTTCCGTTTCAATCACTTCGACGTCGCGGATCGGGTCCACGGAACCGTTCACATGGATGATGTTTTCATCATCAAAGCAGCGCACCACTTCCATGATGGCTTCGCATTCGCGGATGTGGGTGAGGAACTGGTTGCCGAGACCTTCGCCCTTAGAAGCACCCTTTACAAGGCCTGCAATGTCCACGAATTCTGTAACAGCCGGGACGATGGATTTCGGGTTGTAGACCTTCACAAGTTCATCGAGGCGGGCATCCGGGACGCTGACCATGCCGACGTTCGGGTCGATGGTGCAGAACGGATAGTTGGCGGATTCTGCGCCTGCGTTAGTGATTGCGTTGAAGATTGTGCTCTTGCCTACGTTCGGGAGGCCTACGATGCCGCATTTAAAACCCATGATAATCTCCGATTTGTGGCGCTTGTAATCGTTTTATCCTATAGCGATTCTAGTCACCTGTTTTTGCGATGTAAAGGTAGAAAATTGCCCTTTAAGCTTAAAGCGTAAAAATCTAAATTTGCCGCGGTTTTAAGGTGCTGTATGGCAACGGATGCGTTAAAGACGAATATGGATATGTTGAACGGACCTCTCGGTCGTAAGATTCTGAGGTTTGCCGTTCCGCTTGCGGCGACAAGCATTTTGCAACAGTTGTTCAATGCGGCAGATATTGCCGTGGTCGGACAGTTCGCTGGCGACAAGGCGCTTGCGGCGGTCGGTGCGAATACGTTCGTCATCAATATGCTGATAAACTTGTTCGTAGGCATCTCTGTCGGCGTGAATGTTGTCGTCGCTAATTCCATCGGTGCGCAGAGCTATCGTGCCATTACCCGCAGTGTCCACACGTCTGTGATTGTCTCGTTCATAAGCGGAATTTTGCTCTCGTTTATCGGAGTCTTTTTTGCGCGTCCGATCCTTTCGGCGATTTCTACGCCTACAGATGTCCTAGATTTGGCGGTGCGCTATCTGCAAGTTTATTTTGCAGGGATTCCGTTCGTTATGCTTTATAACTTTGTGGCGGCAATTCTGCGTGGCAAAGGCGATACAAAACGCCCGCTTTACGTGCTCCTTGCGACGGGTGCTATCAACGTGTTGCTGAACGTCCTCTTTGTCGCAGGTTTTGGCATGAGCGTTACGGGTGTTGCGCTTGCGACCGTGATTGCGAATGCACTGAGTGCGGGAACATTGTTCTACTTCTTGCTTCACGAAGTCGGACCGTTCAAACTCGAATTTTGGAAGTTGAGAATTACGCCTGTGTTCCTCGGGCGCATTATGCGCGTGGGGCTCCCGGCGGGGCTTCAGGGAGTGGTATTCTCGTTTAGCAATGTCTGCCTCCAGTCGGCGATCAACAGTCTTGGTTCTGCAACTGTGGCGGCTTCTGCTGCGGCGCTCACTTACGAGTTCATTGTCTATTACTGGCTCAATTCGTTCTCGCATGCGTGCGTGACATTCGTGGGGCAAAATTACGGGGCGAAAAATCTGGAGCGCTGCCGTAGTGCAGTCCGGTGGACCATTTTGCTTGCGACGACTTCTACGTTTGCGTTGAGCATGCTTTGCTGCTACTTTGCAAAGCCTTTGCTTTCGTTGTATACGTCCGATCCTGAAATTATTGCGACGGGTTCTATCCGCATGTACGTCGTGGTTGGCGTGCTGTTCATCAACGTCTTTTTGGATGTTTTCTCTGGTGCACTACGTGGCATGGGGCAGTCTTTGGCTCCGGCGCTGACTTGCGTGGTGGGTGTCTGCGGTATACGAATCCTCTGGGTTATTTTTGTATTCCCGCAGTACCGTTCCTTTGCGTCGCTGATGGTGGTGTACCCGGTGAGCTGGATTATTACCATCATGGTCTTGGCGGGGATATACATTTACCGGGTGAAAAATACCCGTTTTTAATGTAAATGTTTGTTTTCTGATTAGCCCATACGGGCGCTATTGCCAAAAATTTGACATTTTGTCAACGGACGAAAAAAGCCCTCTTGAGATAAGGGGCTTAAATAAACGTAATTTACGAGTGTTCAAATAGCCGATTTGGGATTAGATGCAAAAAGCGTCAGTTAGTGTTGGAGAACTGATGCTTCTGTAATCGGATGGAGACTTCTGATCGATTTTCACCGAAAATGACGTGATTCGATAGTTGCCGAACAGAGCTTCTAATCCCAACCGGCATTTTTTTTTTTTGCCCCCTTACAGGGGGCTTTTTAATTGCCTTAGAGTGGGTTATTACAGCAAGTCGTCGAGGTTGATGCCGTACATTCTGACGTTATCAATCCAGATATCCGTGCCGTTGTACACAAAGATGGTAAAGCGCGTAATCTTGTTGCGTGTCACGTCCCAGCCGTGGTAGCTTTTTTTGTCCGGATTTGTGAAATCGGATGGCTTGATGGCGACACGAGTCCATTCTTCGTTGACACTTCCTTTATACGAGGTCTTGTAGTTTGTATCGGATTCTACAATCGTCTCGAGGAATACTTCGAAATCCCCGCTGCCCTTGAGCCAAACTTCCACGGAGTCGAGTCTGCTCAAGTCGTGCTGGTGCGCGGCTATGCGCGTCCCGATGACAACGTAGCGTCCGAGCTTGTTCGCCTGGTACTGCACATGCAGCATGTTCTTGCCGAAGATGGTGCTGTCTGCCTTTTCGATGCCGTTGGTCGGCTTCTGGTCAAGGTTGTTCTTGACCGTTGCACTATCGTGCGGTTGTACGTACCAGTTGTAGTTAAGTGGCGCGGGCAGTGCGTTTAAGTCGGTGCCTGCTTCGAAATTCAAAACCTCAACGCTGTTGAGAGCCTTCACGAGAGAATCGCTGAGACCTTCCCAGACTTTGACATCTTCAATCTTCTTGGCCTTTTTGTCGCCCCACATGAGCATCCACGGTCTGACGGTATCAGCTGCGCTTTCGACGCGGATGTTGAGCGTGGCGCTATTGATGCTCGTATCCCAGCCGTCGATTTCAAACGGAATGAGGTTGTTGCTTCCGTCGTAGAGGCGAATGTCACTTCCGTCCTTTTCGGCCTTCGAGAAGTCGAAGTTCTCTTCAGTCAGGCGCAGGACGAGTACGGTCGGGAAGCTGAGCGGGCGCATCCAGTCCGAAATCAAGTCGGAAGGCATAAAGCGGATGGCGTTCTCGGGGACGACCTTGTTCGGGTTCTCGATGAGGCCGAGATCCGTCGTGTCGTTCGAGGTCACAACTGCGGAGGTTCCGCCAATGGAGCTGAGGTCTTCGGAATCCCATGCGCTCACGGTGACGTTTCCGCACGGAGCCTTCTGGATGACGAACTGTCCGAGCGTATCGGTCTTGACAATGGTGTTCACGCCCTGGACGGCAACCCAGGCGTAGTTGGCGGAGTCCGGCAAGTCCACAAGACCCTTGACCGTGCCGACCGCTTCGAGCGATGCGCTGTCGAGCGTGTATTCGTGGTTCAAGTTGTTGAGCGTGTACTGCAAGACGATAGAAGAATCGCCCTTAGTGAAATTGATGGTGTAAGATCCGTTCTGGTGGCCGTCGATATGCACCCAACCGTTTGTATCGGTTTCGCCTTCGTAGGTGTACTTTACGGCGCTTGTTTCGGCAGTGTCGGCTACGTACCAAGAGGGGAGCACCTGGTAGCGTACTTTGGCAGCCGGTGCACCGTCGTCAAAAACACGGATGGCGATGGCGTTTTCAATTTCCGTCGTATTCCCTGCCGTGTCGTTGCTTGCTGTGCAGGCAGCGAGGAGACCAAAGGGTACCAAATAAAGAAGCTTGTTAAAATTTTTCATTTTATTTTTCCTTCTTCTTATTGAGTGCGACGGGGAATAAAGCGAGGTTCAACTGCATAACGCGATCAGGGACAATGCACTTGTCAACGCGAATCTGGATTTCTTTGCGGAATTCCTTGAGCATCTTTTTCAGGTCTTCGAATCCCTTGGAATCGACTGCCATGGTGATTGTCGAAATGTCGCGGTTCTCTGGCGGAATTTCATTGAGCGAGCGGATGCCAAACTGCATAACCTTCGAATGGAAACTGCGGATGGCTTCGGCCTTTTCTGCGCCTTGGACCGTGATGTGCGGGTCGGCGAGGCGGACTTTGCTGTTGTTGTTGATAGGCTGGATAAAGCCGAGCGACTTTAAAATTTCGATGCTTTCTTGCGCCTGTTCTTCGGTAATAGGCGGAATCACGCTGTTTGCGATTTCCGGGATGTCCACGTTGCCGTGTTTCACTTCGATAAGCGCTCTTACGACGATTGTCCACCAGGCGCTTAAATACTTGAGCTCGTTGTCCTTGAGCAAATGGCGCTTCACGTCGCGCAGCTGGAACGCCTTTTGCAGGATTTCAGCCTTTGTCTTTTCGGATTTCGTGCGCGATGCGACAATCAATAAGTCGAAGTATGCGGCTCCGCGACCGTCGAGCCCGAGCATTTTTTTTGCGGCGGGGACTGCGTGGACGGGGAGATTGCGTTTTTTCTGAACAATGTAGTAAGCGTGACTTGAATCCAAGCCAAGCGTCTTGCCGAGAGTGCTGAAGGAATACAAGGAGTTGTGTTTCTTATGCTCCAAGTAATAATCCTTGATCATATCCCGGTAGTCATCGTAATCAAAGATTTCTGCCATAACCAAACCTATGCTAAATATACTTTAAATTCTTTTCGGAAAATTATTAGATTAATCTTACCATGCGAAAAAACAGAAGTCAATCCCCAAAGGGATCGTTATTTGTGGTACTTTTGGTACTCTTTATCTTTGTTGCGTTCGTTTTTATCACCTATAGCAAGAAAAATGCCGAATTTGAAGAGCGTGAAGCGATGGTTAAGGAGACGAATGATTGCCTTGCGGCGGGTGACTGGAAATGTGCCGAACGCAATGTCCGTGAGCTTTTAAAGGCAGAACCGAACGATACGAACTTGCGAATGCATTTGGCGGGGCTCCTGCTTGAGCAGGAACGCTATAAGGAATGTGTAAGTTACATTGAATCTTTGGATTTTAAGAGCGAAAAGCTGGATTATTTTATCGAAAAAGCGAAGCGCCTAGAACAGGAAATGGAAAATCTTGGCGTCGAAAAGTCGATGCATTTTCGTTTGGAATTTGATGGTAGTCCCTCTAAAAAAGATGTGATGGAAGCTCTTGCCGTTTTGGAAGTGGCGTACGATTCGATTAGTAATTTGTTCGATTTCTTGCCCGAAAATAAGATGAGTTTGGTACTGTACCAGGAGAAGGAATATCAAGGTGTGGGACCGCGCCCGGACTGGGTGGCTGCTGTTTTTGATGGCAAGTTGCGTGTGCCTGTGAACTTGATGGCTTACCGTGAAGTTTATCGCCCGGTGTTGTTCCATGAACTGACGCATTCATTTGTTCGTTCTATGACGCGTGCGCAGGTGCCGCTGTGGATGAACGAGGGCATTGCGATGGTGGTTGACGGCTCGCATAACGATGAGCCTCGCCCGATTGGGTCGTACCCGAGTCTTAAATCACTTACAGAACCTTTTGTGAACGAATCGGACACAGAAAAGGCAAAGAAACTTTACTGGTTCTCGAAGAAAATGGTCCAAGAACTTTTGTGGCGTGATGGCGGTGGAGCAGATGCGTTCCGCAATTTTGCAAAGTGTTTGCAGGATTTGCATGAACTTGGAACAGATGGCGCTTTGAAAAAGCATTATGGAATGACCGCACGGGATTTGTTGGAGTCTGTAAAATGAAAAATATTGTGATTCTCGCGACGGGCGGTACAATTGCTGGCGCGGGCGAGCAAGGTAAGGATATTGGTTACAAGTCGGGCTCAATCAAGGCGCAAACGCTGATTGATGCAATCCCGGAATTGAAGAATGTGGCAAACATTTGCGTGGAGCAATTTTGCAATATCAATTCGGATGATATCACCTCTGAAATTTGGATTGATTTGGCGAAGCGGATTCAAGAGCTTTTGCTGCGCAAGGATGTTGACGGCATCGTGGTTATGCACGGGACTGATACGATGGAAGAAACCGCTTTCTTCTTGAGCTTAGTTTTAAATGCTGCTGAGACTGCCGCGAAGCCTGTGATTTTGACTGGTTCGATGCGACCCGCTACCGCTGCAGAACCGGACGGTCCCGCAAACCTCCTCTTTGCCGTGAAAAGCGCAGTGTCATGCCCGAATGTCATCCTGGAGCCGAAGGCGATAGGATCCAGTGCTGTTTACGTTGCCTTTGCAGGCAAATTAATGAACGCTCGCTCGGTGCAAAAGATTCACGCGAACGATTTGGATGCATTTGCTGAATTGTCATGCCCGCCTCATGAACTGTCTTGCCCGCCAGAGCCTGCCCTGAGCGAAGTCGAAGGAAGCGGACATCTCCCTCTCGTAAAATCGTTCGACATCTCGAACTTGCGCGAATTGCCTCGCGTTTCCGTCCTTTACTTTAACGCTGATGCTGATGCAGAACTCGTGCGCTTTGCTGCAGAACGCTCGGCGGGGCTTGTCATTGCAGGTGCTGGCGCTGGTGAATTTTCTTGTGCATGGGCTAGTGCGATTGCAGATGCTGTCGCAGATAAGAATATCCCCGTCGTGATTTCTACGCGAATTAATCGCGGTCGCATTGTCCCAGAACAGCTCCTTGTGCCAGGAACGATTGCCGCTTACGATTTGCCTCCCGCTAAAGCAGCCGTGTTATTGCGCCTTGCATTAACCATCACGAATGACCCTGCGGCCATTCAAAAGTTTTTTTCTAGAGTATTAACATTATGAAATTTTTAATACAGCGAGTCACTAAGGCTCAAGTCGATATTGAAGGTCAAACTGTCGGTAAAATTGATAACAAGGGATTCCTTGTGCTGATTGGCGTAGGCGAGGGCGATACCCGCGAAATCGCCGACCGCTTCATCAAGAAAATGCTTGCGCTCCGTATCTTTGCCGACGAAAACGGAAAGACGAACCTCTCCATCAAGGATGTTGGCGGTTCGCTTTTGCTTGTTTCCCAATTTACGTTGTATGCCAATTGCAATAAGGGCAATCGCCCGACATTCAATGGTGCTGGCAACCCGACACTCGCCAATGAACTATACGAGTACATTATTGAACAGTGCAAAAAAGAAGTCGCTGTCGTAGAAACCGGAAAATTCGGTGCCGATATGCAAGTGAGCCTCGTCAACGACGGTCCATTTACTATAATGCTAGAATAAAGCCTTGCGCATTGGGACGTAGCCCCATCCAGTTAAGTCTTGTTCTGCAAAATGTTTTGGAGCTTTATATGAAAGTTTTGCAATTTTTGTTGTTGTGCGTTTCAACGCTGTTCATCGCTTGTGCGGGTTCGCGCGATAGCGCTCCCGAAGGCGGCGACATGGCGGACGCTCCGTGCACGGAATGCGGCACGCAAGGTGATATCGTGCTGAAAATCACAGACGAAAAGTTCTACCGCGAATGGAACCAGGTCGCATTTAGCCGTATCGATTCCAATGCTGTTGTGGGCGTTTTCCCTTCGCTCAAGGTAACGGCGACTCGCCCCGAAAACTGCAAAATGTGCCATAGCTTTAGTGCCGATGCCCTCGACTTTGATCTTGCCCGCATCGAAGATTCTTTGTTCGCAAAAGCGTTCCCGAAAATGCAACGAGACTTGATGATTGTTGGCATGCGTGTGCCGGAAACGGATTCCGCTTACGTCGATTCTTTGTCTGCAAAACTTCTTGCTGAAAAATTCGTGGAAGGCAAACGCTTGGATGACGTGACTCCGTGGGAAGAGCGCGATGGTGTGGAACAGACGATTGCTCGCCAGTTGCCGTTTAAGCTAAAGGACTTGTTGAACGGAATTGCTAGCCGCTATGAACTCCGTTATTTGACGATTCCGTTAGTGTTGAATGTGGAAATGGACCCTGATTTGGGCAAAAAAGGTGGCTTCACATGGCAAATTGTGTGGAGCATGTGGGATGCCCGCTACGGTGAACTTGTCGCCCTCACTTACTCCAAATTTACCGCCGCAACGACGACCCGCGTGGCGCCTGAAAAGGAATGGGCAACGCCTTTTGCCGCTAGACTCTGGAAACTGCTTAACACCGACGTCGCGCATTTCGAAAACCACTGATTTAGTTACTAGTTCTTAGTCATTTGTTATTAGATTAATTTTTGGCGCCTTCGGCGCAATTATAAATAACTACAGACCATTGACTAAAGACTAATTACTACTTTTTAAGTTATGAACACTCCTTTCTACGTTTTTATGAAGCTTTTGCCGAAGAATGCCGCAAGCCGCATTTTCGGTGCCTTTACGCGTTTGCGCATCCCGTTCCTGAGCAAAATTGCTCGCAACGCCTTTGCTAGCTATTACAAGCTCGATATGTCTGAATCGGAATACCCGCTCAGCCATTACAAGAACATCGGTGAACTTTTTATCCGCAAGCTCAAGCCGGGTATGCGCCCTGTTGCCGATGGTGCCGAAATCGTAAGCCCGGTCGATGGCGTGCTTTCGCAGACGGGAACGTTCGATGGCGATGACCAGAACTTGATTCAGGCGAAGGGCAAAACTTACACGCTCAAGAGCCTTTTGCGTAGCGAAGAACTTGCAGAACGTTTCAAGGGCGGCGCCTTTGCGACGATTTACTTGGCTCCGTTCAACTACCACCGCATCCACAGCCCCGTCAAGGGCGACCTCGTGCTTTCGAGCTATTGCCCGGGCACGCTCTGGCCGGTCAACGCAGGTAGTGTAGAACGTGTCGAAGGTCTTTTCAGCATCAACGAACGCTTGACGAGTGAACTCCGCTTGGCGGACGGTTCCGAAGTGCTCGTGGTCAAGGTCGGTGCGACAAACGTCGGCCGCATTGGCGTCGTGTATAACGATTCCATCTTGACGAACGCAGGCAAGCTCCCGCGCGACAAAAAGCGCTTGGACTGGATTCCGAATCAGCAGTACTCGTTTGACCGTGGCGATGAACTTGGCCGCTTTGAAATGGGCAGTACCGTGATTCTCGTGGTCGACAAGAAAATTCGCGAACGCCATCCGGACTTGTTCAAGTCTCGTCTTGGACAGGCGGTGAAGGTGGGCGAGGCTCTCTAGTTGGTCTCGGTAAAGCGTTTTATTCACGATGAACCAGCGCTATTCAAGGCTTCGAAAGCTTTTGTAGCGCTTCTTTTCAAGTGCGCTGATCCCGTAGTTTATGTTGCTCAAAAAATGCCCACGGCAAATGAACAAATTGCGTGGACATTGCTTGGTACGGTCTTATTCCAGGATCGTTCTTACCCCGATATCTTGCGCCTCCTCGTGAAGTTGCACGAGCGTTTCCCGGGTGATAAGCTTTGGTCGCTCCCCGTGCCGAAAGGTGGCGAAATCGAAGATGTTGTCGAGCAGACGTTCAATAGTCGCAACTGGACGGTCTTTGAGCATGTCTCCGGGATTTTTTGGAGCGTCGGACTTTTTGTGCGCCATCATCCGGATTTGGTCGCTTGGATGCGTGAACGGACTCCCGAAGAGATGTGGCGGGACTTGGGCGAAATCTATTTTATGGGCCGTTCGAATCCGCGCCCTAAAGCGTGTGCCGCAATTTACCGCTTGCTTGCCCCGCAACCGCTTGGCCTTGGCCTTGCGTGTCGTGACAGTTCTAGAATGCCTCACTTGCCGCTCACGATGGGCG
Organism: Fibrobacter sp. UWB7; assembly: GCF_900142945.1. Taxonomy (NCBI): domain Bacteria; kingdom Pseudomonadati; phylum Fibrobacterota; class Fibrobacteria; order Fibrobacterales; family Fibrobacteraceae; genus Fibrobacter; species Fibrobacter sp. UWB7. Next base: position 109,043 of record NZ_FRCO01000004.1, on the reverse strand, counting down.
CTCGCCGGTTCCTTGCGATGCTTGGGCCCGCGAAGGAATCTAGCTTTGCGGAACTGGAACCCGCTCAAAAACAAAAACTCGCGAATGAATATTTTATCGCACTTGCTCCGGAGAACCCGTATTTCGCTGCGCATTCCCTCCAGTTCTTTTTGGAGAATGGGAGCGAGGGCTTTATTTGCCGCGAGCTGACATCGCATTGCGCGAAGTGCCCGCTTTATGAGTATTGTAATTATGCCGAAGTCCGCAAACGCGATTGATGTATGCTAAATTTTATGAGTATGAATCGTTTCCTTTCGGTGTTGCCTAAGTTTGTCTGCTTTTGCGCTGCGGCGCTTGTTTTGTGCGCATGCGAACCGAAAGAAGAAGAAACTGTTGATTATACGGAGCTGTGCTACAACGACAGGTGGCCGATGGATGATATTCGTATCGACGATAATCCGAACGAAAACATCAAGGCTCTTGTGAAACGTGTCGATTTGCGTTACCCGATGAATATGACGGGGGATACGCTGGATGTGACTATTCTTGAATTCAAGAGCGATGTGTATGCGCTTGATTATTACATGAATAGTGGGCGTTTTCAGGGAATTGTGCCGATTCTGCGCGGCTCTTTCCTAGAACAAAGTATCCGTTCTGCTTCGCGAATCTTCATCTTTAAGCACGATAGCTTCCGCCGTTATGAACGAAGCGATCTGGAAAGTTATGTTCACCAGTTCCCGAACGCAAGGCATGGTGGGTTCCCTCAGGAATTCCTTAGCCTTCCGTTTGAACATCGCGAACCGGGACATACGTCCGTATTGACGAAGTATTTCATTGGCGTGAAAGCTTATTTCCCGGTGCTGGCACAGGTCTATAGAGACGCCGACTTGCAGTGGAATGTCGCCCGCAGTTGGGATCTCGTGGAAGAAAATGACTTTATCGCTTGGGGGCGCCAGTTGAACATTGTGCAGCCTAAAGGCATTTATCGCGAGACTTCGACGCTTTATTTTAATGCGGGCGAGGGTGTGAACGGCATGGCAACAAGGCTCCCGGGTGGGCGCGTTGTGGCGGTGTGGGGTTACCTCGATTGGACGGATTTGGAACGTAAGTTCTTTACCGCGAGCGACCGCGTTTACGGCGCAAGATATTAATTACTATATTCAAAACATGGCTATTGAAAAACTTGCTGAAACTCTTTTAGAAAAGCTCCGCTTCATCACGAAGGCGGAAACCGTCATTGGTGAACCCATCCAGGCGGGCGAAACAACAGTTGTGCCGGTAAGCCGCGTGTCCGTTGGCTTTGGCTTTGGAGGTCACCAGAATAAGGGCGATACATCTGCATCTGGCGGTGGCGCTTCGGTCGATCCGGTCGCATTCCTCGTTATCAAGGGCGACGACGTGCGCATCATGCCGATTACCAAGGATAGCTCGCTCGTCTCTAAGATTATGGATATCGTACCTGATATTACAAATAAATTTGCAAAGAAGCCTGTGGACAATTAACCGCCCTTTCTAAATCGCTGTTCTCGATTTTATCATGCCGGACTTGTTCCGGCTTTTTTTTGTGTGGCTGTTCCCGCCTTGCGTGTCGTTCCCGGCTTGACCGGGAATTTCCGTCTTGTACTTTGGTTGAAAATAGAATTTTATTGGTCTTTTTCTCTGTTTTTGTACTTTTGAAAACTTTGCTGAAAATTTGAGAACATTTTGGGAGCGGACTGAATGTGATATTTTGCAAAATTATGTTTAAAAATGGGGTTTTCTATTGACATTCGCTATTTAAAAGAGTATCTTTATTCATGTAAAAACGAGAAAGTGAAAGCCTTTGGGTGTATATGGGTTAGTAATTTTGAGAACAAAAAGAAGGTTCTAAACTTATCTCGCAAGTTTTGCAAGGTCGTGTTTGGTTGTTGGGACCTTGTGAAACACCCGGCACGGGGACATACGTGCCACGAAATCCTCCTCCAAGGCGCCGTAATGGCGTACTCCTAACACAAAAAATAGGACCTCCTCATACTCCATGAGGAGGTTCTTCTTTTGTCATGACCAGTCATCCTCGAAGCGAAGCGTAGGGGATCCATTATTTCTCGTAACTACGTTTGCGACGGGATGACGATTGTAAACGAAAAAGCCCCGACCTATGGTCGGGACTTTCCCAAATGCGTTATACCGCGCGGGGCGCGGCGCAGTTCTTAACCGAGAACTTTCTTTTCGAAGTCGCCGAGGCAGTCAACGAGAGCCTGCACGCCTTCGACCGGCATGGCGTTGTAGATAGAAGCGCGGAAGCCGCCGACAGAACGGTGACCCTTGAGCTGCTGGAGGCCACGAGCCTTAGCGAATTCAAGGAATTCCTTGGCGAGATCGTCAGCCTTGTCAGCTGCGACGACGTCCTTGTTGAATACGAACGGAACGTTCATGATGGAACGGTCTTCCTTAGCAGCCGTACCGACGAACACCTTGGAGTTGTCGAGTGCGCTGTAGAGGAGAGCGGCCTTGCTGCGGTTCACCTTTTCGATAGCGTCCACGCCACCGAAGTCCTTGAGCCACTTGAGGGTGCGGTTCATCACGTACACGGCAAAGACCGGAGGAGTGTTGAACATGTTGGCTGCGTCGATGTGGGTCTGGAAGTTGAGCATGGTCGGGATGGTGCGGTTTACCTTGCCGAGGAGGCCCTTCTTGATGATCGTCACGGTCACGCCAGCGCAGCTGATGTTCTTCTGAGCGCCGCCATAGACGACACCGAAGTCAGACACGTTGATCTTGCGGGCGAGGAAGTCGGAGCTCACGTCAGCCATGAGGAAGCCGGACTTCGGCTTCGGGAAGTTGTGCCATTCCGTACCGTAGATCGTGTTGTTGGCGGTCACGTGGAGGTAGCTAGCGTTGTCGCTGAGCTTCAAGTTCTTGTCGATGCGGCTGTAAGTTTCAGACTTGGTATCGCAAGCGGCGAGAGCGTTACCGAACTGCTTAGCTTCCTTGTAAGCCTTGTTTGCCCAAACGCCGGTCAAAGCATAGTCGGCCGTAGCGTTCTGGTCCAAGAAGTTCATCGGGAGCATGCAGAACAAAAGTGAGCAACCACCACCGAGGAACACGATGTCGTAATCTTCCGGGATGCCCATCAATTCACGGAGGTACTGTTCCGTCTGGGCGAACATGTTTTCAATCGGCTTTGAACGGTGACTCATGGAGAGGATACTGATGCCGCTGTTTTCGAAGTCGATGCATGCAGCAGATGCTTCCTTGAGTGCCTGTTCCGGCAAGACCGACGGTCCTGCGCTAAAGTTATAGACTTTATTTGCCATTGTTGTGTTCCTTTTTAGGGGTTATTCCTGGGCGTGAACCCATGTAAAAATTACGCCGTAAAAATAGCAAAATCCGTTCCGTTCGGCTATATCGGTGGTCATAAAAAGATTTTAAGGGTCGTTATAGAGTGATAAAATGCAAAAAAGGTTGTCAGATTTTCCAATACAAATTATTATTTAGTCCATAAAAAGGAGGATGCTGTGTTTGATAAAGGTAAATCGGTCTATTCTTTGACCTCGTTTTATTTTGCAATGTCGTGTTTGGGGGCTTCTTTTGCATTTGCCGCCTGGGACGGTAGTGCTACGGTGCCTGAGGCTCGCGATACCGTTTTACAAATTGAAGCGGGCAATAATGAAATTATCGATGTTACATTTCCGCTTTACCATATTTCCACGCCGGAACAGTTGGCGGGTCTTGCGAAAATGATAAATTTCGTGGAAACTCCGTCCGAAGATCCTGCTGAAGATCCCGATGCGGATGAAAATGCCAAGGAACCGACGGTCAAAGAGCCTTGGCGGGGCTGTATCGTGCTAGACAACGACATCGTTTTTGGGAGTGACATGTCTTCTGTCTCGGAATTTCCTTGGGAGCCTATTGGAAATGCGGAAGGCTTTATTGACGCGTTGCTCTTTGATGGCAAGAACCACACAATTTATGGACTTAATCTAGCGTCTAAAAAGGATTCTGTTTTTGGATTGTTTGGATTTGTGGATAATGGATTCTTTAAAAATGTGACGATAGCCAATTACGGAGCTTCTTTTGGGGCTGATTCGAACGCTTATGTTAGTTCTTTTTATGGGGCTGCCCTTGTTGGATTTACGTCTTCTTCCATTATTCACAATGTGCATACCCGTGGAGGCTTGATTAAGTTTGAGGCTCTTCCAAGGAAGATGGTTGATGAACGTGTTGTGGGTGTTAACCATGTGACTATTGGCAATGTAGTTGGGCGGATGGATGGGCTCATCGACAGTTGCTCTAATGCAAGTGACATTGAGGTTCATTTTGATTCTGATCAGACGATAGGTGGCGTTGTTGGTTTCATAACGTCGCCTGGGACTACCGTACTTGTAGATTCGGTTTCTTATTGTTCGAATACGGGAAAAATTGTTTCTAAGTCTCAATCGACTAATCAATCAAGTGAAGCTGGTGGAATTGTGGGATTTGCTAAGGCATTCGTGGTCCATTGCAGTAACTCTGGTTCGGTTTCAATTGATTATGGCGATGCGGGGGGCATTTCGGGGAATGGAAAACATGCCTACTATTGCGAAAATACAGGGAGCATTTATGGCGGACGAAATGCTGGGGGTATTATTGGAAATGGTACGGGTATCGTTGTACGTGGTACGGATATCAGTTGGTGCACTAATAAGGGGAGCGTGGAGGGTAATTATGCCGGTGGAATTGTCGGAGATGGCGGGGCTATCTATTTTAGCGTCAATGAAGGTAAAGTGAATGGGAAATGCGTCGGCGGTATCGCAGGCATGAATACCAGCAGTATTCGCCAGTCAATCAACCGCGGTGTTTTGGCGGGGGATTCTGTCGGTGGAATTTGCGGAAGAAACAAGGACTTGGTAATTTCGTCATATTCTTATGCATCCGCTTCAGCGACGGACTTGATTGGAGGAATTGCCGCAGTCAACCCTGGCCGGATTGTCACTTCGGCTTACGATTCGACTTTGCTTCCGTCTGTTGAAATTGTGGCGCTCCAAGAAAAGGATGGATCGGTTTTAGAGTCCTTTGCTCTATCGACAAAAGAAATGCAATCGGCTGAATTTGTGGACAAGTTGAACGAAGCCCTGAGAGACGAGGCTAAGGGGCGGATTATGTATGAAGAGGGCCGTTATTCAAGGTTGGACTGGAGTTTCGATGGCGGTTATCCGCACTTTAGTGATTCTTCGCATTTGCCGCTTTTTAGGATTGATCTAGACGATAGCCTTTTTGTGTCTTATGGATTTACGGATTACAAGGGACATCTTGTAGACTTGCCTCCGGCATATTCTACGAAAGGTCGCTATTTTGAAGGCTGGGTCGATTCTACGGGTAAAACGGTTTCGAAATCGACCGTGTTCAATGGTCCCGCTACTATTTATGCCAAGTATTCCAAGACGATTAAGGATCCTTCTTTGGTCGTGTACCGTCCTGATCCGACTGTCATTGGCTGGAATGGCGAGCTGAGCATCCCCAAACTGCGCATGCATCTGGACACGTCGCTCTACTGGGCGATTTTCACGCCGTCGGAATTGGCTTGGTATTTGTCGAAAGGCGCTAATTATACAACTAGGGCGGCTTTGGTCAATGATATTGTCATGGGCAAGGATTCGTTATCGGTGATGACGCGCGAACTGAAAACGTTAGGCGAGTTTGGCCGATATGTTAAACGTGTTTTTAACGGCAACAACCATAAGATATACGGATTGAACGGTTCCTTGTTTAGAGACAATTATGGTCAGATCAAGAATTTGCATCTCGTCAATTCTCTTCTCAAGGGAGGGCATGGGGCTTTTGCTCAGTTGAATCGCGGAGAAATTCTGAATTCGTCTCTTCGGAGAGCGGTCCTTGAAAATGGCGAAAATTTGCGCACGGTCGCAGGCTTTGTCTATCAAAATTATAATGCTTCAATTATTGATAGCTGTGTCAATTACAGTGATTTTGATGTGCCAGCGGGCTCGTATGAAGTGGTTGCCGGTTTTGCAAGCCTCAATGACGGGATTATTCGCAATAGCCGCAATCTTGGAAACATAAAGGCGAACGGGTCTACGCGTGTTGCTGGTATTGTTGCGTCAAATAGTGATAAGGGCTCTATTTTAAATTGCATAAACGAAGGTGATATTGAATACGTTGGTTATAGAAACATGAATCTTGGCGGTCTTGTGGCTGACAATGGTTGGGGTATGATTAAAGGTTCCAAGAATTTTGGAAAAATCACGGTCAGGTTGCTTGGGAGTTATGATGGCATTAGCATTGATCCTAGAGCATCTTTATTCTCTCCTTCTCATGTTGCTGGCGTTGTCGCCGATGATGCTGACCTTGATTCGTGTGAAAACCATGGTGATATTACCGCAATTGCTATGGATGATTTCAAGGGTGGGCTCATCTTAGGTGGTGTGTCGGCCGGAACGTATGTGTTTAAGGATGTAAAGCTTGATCATTCCTTGAATACAGGTGCTATCACGTTTGTTGATTCTACATCATTGATACTTAAAACTATAATGCTTGGTGGAGTGGCTGGCCGAGCGAATGTCTCTTCTAGCAGAAACGAAGGTGACGTGAAAATAGTTTTAGCGGATTCTTCTAAAAATTATGGCATGGTTGAAGATTTCATGGTCGGTGGTGTTGCCGCGGATTCGAGAAATACCTTTGATTGCGTCAACAAGGGAAACATTTATGGTTTAGGCGTTGTCGGCGGAGTTGTTGCGAATTCACAGGATTCGATTGCCCGCGTCGTCAATTACGGCCGTATAGAGGTTTTGGGAGTCAATCATAAAGACGGTTCTACTGGTGGAATTTGCGGTTCATGCCATAATATTGAAAAGTCTATAAATTTGGGCAGTGTGACCATGAAAAAGTCAAAAGACGATACCTACTATAACACTGTGGGCGGTCTTGCGGGCTATGCGAGTGGACGTTTGAAGATGGTTGCCAATGTGGCCCCGGTGACGGTTCTAGGAGAAAGTGAAAAGGTGATTGGTGGTGGCCTTGTGGCTTTGCTTTCAACTGAAGAATTCCGCGATGCCTATAACTGGGGTGCGGTTACGACGGATGGCGAAGCGGGCGGACTTTATGGGCATATAAATGAATTCTTTCCAGAAAGGTCTGGAATACCTTATTCTTCTGACCTCAATGAGTTTATAAGGAACGTTTATAATGCTGCTCCGGTCAATGCATCCAAGGCAAATCCTGTAGGCGTTTCTCCGAAATGCCCAGATGAGGTTTATCCTGATTTTACGGCGCTTGTTTACTATGATTCCTCTTATTCTCGCGAAAAGAGCTGCGAGCAAATTCAAACATTTTTGGAAGATGAAACCTTGCAAAATTTCTATGTCTATACGAGTCCGCTTAGCACAAAATATATGCAATCCGATGATTTTGTGGACTTGCTGAATACGTCTGGCAATACGGCTGAAAATAGCCATGTGTGGAAAAAGAGCGAGACTTATCCGGTGTTTGACGAAGAGGCTCTGGGTATGTCGTTTAGTTATGAACCGCTCTCGTCGAGTTCTGTGGCATCTTCGTCTTCTGCTGTGAAGAGCAGTTCTTCTGTCAAGATTGAAAGCTCGTCTAGCAGTTCGTCAAAGCCTGCATCGAGTAGCTCGGTTGTTGAATCATCGAGTTCTAGCAAGGCAAAGTCGAGTAGCTCGGTTGTGAAATCGTCGAGTTCTAGCAAGGCAAAATCGAGTAGCTCGGTTGTTGAATCGTCAAGCTCTAGTAAGGCTAAATCGAGTAGCTCGGTTGTTGAATCGTCAAGCTCTAGTAAGGCTAAATCGAGCAGTTCTGTGAAGCGCTCTTCGAGTTCGGCAACAAGTTTGAAGACTCTTGTGCAGCGTTCCTTCCGTGTTCAGGTGCTGGGTCGCATGATTGTGCTTTCGACAGCGCGTGGCAAACGTGTCCAGGTCTTTGATGCTCTTGGACATCTTGTGGCGTCGAAACATGTTGATGCGTCTGGAAATGCGAACATAGCTTTGGAAAAAGCGGGCACCTATATTGTGCGTGTTGATGGACTTGTCCAGAGCGTTGTTTTGAAGTAAGGATTGGCGATTTCAAGCGAAAAAATCTCGGAGAACATCCGAGATTTTTTTTATAGGTGAGAGGTAAAGAAAAAGACGAGATTTCTCTCGTCTCTAGTCAGTAGCCGCGTGCGGCGTTCTCTATACTGAATTACACACCAAGTGCCTGGATGGCTGCCTTGTACTTCTTGAGGCGGAACTTCGTCTTGAGTTCGCGGCGTTCCTGGCGGTGGATGTACTTGTCGTCCATGAGCACGTTCAAGATAGCGCTCTTTGCCTTTGCTGCAGTCGGATTGTCCTTGAGTGTTTCGACAAAGCGTACAAAGTCCTTTTCGCGGGCGTCATAGGTGGCGTCTTCGGCCGGCACACCCTTTTCCATGAGGTGGCAGCTGTATTCGTCAATCCAAGCCTGATTCTTGTGGTAGGTCATCTTCTGGATGAGGTCGACCATATCGGCAGGAACACCCATCTGGATCATGTCGTCCGGAGTCTTTTTAGTGGCGGATGTAATGGAATCCTGCAAAATGGCGAGAACCTGGACATCTTCGGATTCGCCTTTGTTTTTAAGATAATCGGCGACGTTCTGGAGGAAATCGATGTATGGGCCACCGGCCTTGTCTTGCTGACCTTGGTGAACGGATTCTGCAATTTTGTAGGCGTCTTGATAAGAAAGCATTATTAACCTTTTTTTAAAAACTTCGAGCATTGTTGATGCCCATGATTTGAATATACATAAAGCTTAGTTAAAAAAGCGTCCCTTTTTTGCAAATGGGTCGAAAAAGCACCTGTTTTACGCAAAAAGACCTTAAAGTAGTCGATTTTTCGCTTTTTTTCGCCGTTTTTGGATTTGCCATCGCCCAAATGGACTATGCAATAATCTCTTTACAATTTGCCCAAAAAAACTAGATTTTGCCACGTTTTTCAAAATGTAAAGAATTGGAAATGAGAAAAATGAAAAATAAATCCATCAAGCTTGGTCTTGCAATTTCTGCAATGGCTTTCTATTTCGCCGGTTGCGGCGATGACCTGTTGTATTCTCAGGATGGCAACCAGTTCACCACGGTTTCTTCCTTGAATGACGATGACTGTAGTGAAAAGACCGAAGGCTCCATGGCCTTTGTGAAGTCCGAGGCTACGATGTACGTGTGCTCTGAAGGCGAATGGGTCGCCATGAACGACCACGAAGCTATTCAGTACCGTTGCGAATCCAAGGAACTGAAAGATAAGTCCGGCTTTGCCATTGTTTGCGATGGTGGCGATACGATTGGTGTTGTCCACAATGGTAAAGATGGCGCCAACGGTAAGGATGGTGCTGATGGTAAGGACGGTACGAATGGTAAGGATGGTGCCGACGGCAAAAACGGTACGAACGGCACCAATGGCACGAATGGTAAAGATGGTGTCGATGGAACGAATGGCACCAGCGGAACGAACGGATCTAGCGGAACGAATGGTAAGTCCGCTTACGAAATCGCGAAGGATAACGGTTTTACAGGTACCGAAAAGGAATGGCTTGAATCCCTGAAGGGTGAAAACGGCAAGGACGGCACTAATGGTAAGGATGGCAAGGATGCCGATATGGACGCCATCAACAAGGATATTGACGCCAAGTTCAGCAGCGCCTCTGCCAAGAGCCAGAGCGAAATTGACGAAGCTCTCCAGAATTTGAGCAGTGCTTCTGCCAAGAACCAGAAGGACGTCGATGACGCCCTCAAGAACTTGAGTTCTGCAACGGACAAGTTCGGCGAAGATATCGACAGCAAGTTCAACGACGCCTACAGCAGCTGGAATGCAGAACTAGAAGACAAGTCTTGCGCCATCGTCGATACGGTTCGTGACAACGAAAAGGCTATTATCACCGTGACAATCCGTTGCGGCGAAGCCGAAACCAAGATGGAAATCCCGTTCACGCCCGTGAACGAGAATCTCGCCAAGGTGTACAAGAAGCATGTTGTCGTGCGTTTCCCGGTGCAGGCCAACAAGGAAACAAAAACCAACGACATCTATGAAGAAATCTGGAAGAACCTCAAGGGTGGCGACAATGCAGAACTTACCGTGACGGATCTTGACGAAAAGTTCGCCCCGAGCGGCAAGGTGTTTATGCAGGACTTGTTCGCCTCTGCCAATAAATCCTTTGTGACAATCGAAGAAACCAACGAAAAAGCGGTGGAATACAAGGTTGCACGCCTCGAAGGGGATCTCGACATCACGAACCTTACGACCCCGGTTGTGAAGCTCCGCGTTAAGCTGAACTTGAGTAACAACGCTTTCGGCGCCTTTGGCGGATTTGGCTCGAACGCAACGGATGTCATTTACAACGCCTATGCAGACTTGTCCGATGCGTCCGATACGGTTGTCATCGACTTCTTGACCGACTACAAGGCCGCCCGCGTAAAGAAGTTGGTTGACGATGGTAACGGTTTTGGTGTTGCAAACGAGCAGGCAAACAAGGACCTTGCCCACGCCCTTTATTTGGAAAACAGCGAAGAATATCCGTCTTTCGAACATTATGCCCCCGATCAGATTGGCCTGGCCGAAAACTTCAACAGCGTCGTGTGGGTGATGGCCCTCATTGACCAAAAGGACAAGACTCCGGGTTTTAACTCGGTCTATAACGCTTTCCGCAATGTCTTTGCTGAAAACGGCAACTTTAACACCGCCGTCAATACGACTTACGCAGGCAAGGAACACAGCATGTTCTTTGTTGATTACCTCGCTTTGCTTATCGACGCGAACTTCTTCAAGTGGAACCAAATGCAGCATGGCGACTATACTGCTGAAACGAATGTCTGGAGTGGTACGGATGCCGTCTATTACAAGATTTTGCAGAATGGATTTGTGGAAGCCTATAAGCTTAAAGTCGAAGACGCAAAGGTTTTCAATGATCCGTCTGGCTATAGCAGCAAGGTGTATAAGTCTGATGTCGAAGGGGGATATTTCCGTTACTTTGAATATATCGAAAACGAACAAGTTTGGTATCCTATAACACTTTGGGCTGTAGGTGTTGCAACGGTGGAACAAGTTTGCGATGCTGACGCAGTTAATTCGACCTTCTTCTATAGCTTTGAAGGTCTTGATGAAAATGCCGTTTGTGAATGCGACAATGGAAAATGCTACTGGCAAGATACTGAAAATGTATGCTTGGGCCGTAATAAAGGAGATAAGGGATCGGCGTTCTTTGACGGGGAAATTCAAGAGTATGAGTGCGAATGTGATCTATCAGCTTCTTCTACTTGCGATGCTCTTGTGCCAGGTATTCCGAACTCTTCGAACTCTGTTGCATCCTCTTCTAGCGCTGCAAGTGGCATGACTCCGGAAGAACTGGCCAACAATCCGGAATCCAAGCTTTACCTCGGTGAATGCAGCGCTACAGTAAACGAAGGCAAAGAAAAGCTGTTCGACTACAAAAATGCGGAACTAGCCACGACAACGAGCAAAATAACCCTTGTATGTGATGGCTCCAAATGGAGACAGAAAGATGATCATGATGAGAAATATGGAATATGTTCAAAAACTACGATGGAAAAGGGCGAAGTCAAGGCAGAAACTGGTTCCGATTATTATAAGTGCGATTACCTTGATAAACAGGAAAAATACGAATGGATCGCTGCTGATTGGCAAGAAGTGTATATTGTTAAAAAGGCTTGCCATTATGGCTATGTCAATGAAAAATTGGTTACTGAATCCGGTTATGAATATGTTTGTGAAGAAAATTCTGAATATACAGACAACTGGGGTAACCATAGCCATGAATGGCGTGAAACGACTGTTGATGAATATTGCGTGGGTGATCGCGTCGAGGCTACAGTGCAGAAGGTTGAAGACGAAGACCTCGGCGAATCGACCTTCAACGAAAAGTGTAGCTACCACGGTTCTACCTATGCGAGAAACAATACTGCTAGCGGGGCCAAGAAATGGGTGTACTACGGTAATTTTACCAACGAAAGCACAAGAAACAGCGCCCTCTTGCTCTTGAATGGTTATAAGGATAATATAATTTACGCTTGTAACGATTGGGTCAACATCTACTGTGAGCCTGATTCTGTAGAAACCGTGCAGAGTAAAATTGCCTCGAATATGCCAGAAGTCGAAAAACAGAAATGGATTAATGTCCTTTGCAACTATGGCGATTACAAGCGTGCTAGTGGCTACGCCGACGGCATTGCCTTTGAAGTCAACGTAACGTTAAAGAGTGGCGAAAATCCGAAGACGTTTGTCGCTAGTGCCAAGAGAGATGATTGGCACGAACCTACCTTTGAGGATATCTATGGCGAATGCGATGAAGATAAGATGAAAAATCAAACCAAAGTAGCTGTTTACGGAGGGGAAAAATACAAGTGTAACTACATTTCTGGAGTTTCCAGCGGATACTCTTGGGTTAAAGCAAGCGATTTGGATGAAAACGCAACGCTTGGAATTTGCACGAGTAATCGAATGAACGAAAAAGATGTCGCTATAGTCGGTGACGCATACTATGGATGTCTTTCTAATAATAACGTAGAAGGAATCCCCGCAAGTTCTTCCTCCACAGATTGGCTAGTAATTGATGAAAAAGAGTACCTTAACGCCAAGCTTGGTATTTGCGATACCGATGGAGGTGATACTAAAAATATTACAGACATTAAGAGCGAAACCCTCAAGGATGGTGAAAGCCTCAGTTTCAAGTGCTCTATAGCTAAAGAAGTCGTAAATGGCGATGGTAAGTGGGTTGACGCCTCCACAGACATTGCTCTCGACAAGATTTGCAACAGAGATAACGAAAAAGCAACTGTTACCAAAGAAAGCGTAACCTATGTCTGTGCGTACAAGGATGAATCATCCATGTATCAGTGGATTACTTCTGATGAGTACTGCGAAACTCATGGTGAAAATTTGACTTACGGTGGGTATCATAACAATCCGCGTAGTTCTTCTAGTATGTCTCACTGTGGTGGATATATTGAATGTCAAACGGAAACCGACAAGAAAATCTGCCATGTCGGTACCGAGTCTTTCGTCAAATTGGAGAGCATGTGGCAATCTGTGGCAGAATATTGCGAAGACCATTCTACAGGTTCCGCCTGTGAATTTGTCAATCATGTAGGTGAAGATATAACTGAGTCTACTCTTAGGTATTACGAACAAACGGAATACTACGTAAAGACAAATCAAGTTTATAAGAAAGCAGAAACTGTGGAAGAATATTGCGATGCGTTTAATCCGGAACATAATAAGACCTGCATATTTAATTTTGCAGTTTACATTTATTGCGAAGGTTTAAATAAATGGGCTGGGTGGTGCCCGACCCGCTGATAGAAATTGTACTAGAATATGAAAAAACTTACCCTTATACTTGCACTTGCGCAGGCGGCGGTCTTTGCACAGACCGGCCTCCTGGGGGGTAAAACCGGCCTCCACCAGCAAGATGCGAATACGCTTGGATTTTTTCACTTCCGTTTAGGGACGGGCGGTACAATTGCGACCGATAACTGGGGTTACACCCGTGGCGCCTTGTTTACGGACCAACATGGTCGTACCCAGGAACTCGATGTGTGGGATGCCCGTATGGAAAAGGGCCGCATTGACGGCGCTTTGGCCGGTAACTTTAACTTTGCGTTTGGCCTCCGTGATGACTTGGATATCGGCGTGAGCCTCCCGATTTACTACGACCACGCAAAGGATTACTCTGGCGAAGCGATTCGCGCTCACATGGGCAAGGGAGGCCTCGGCGACTTGCAGTTCTATGCCAAGTACCGCACGCCGCACTTTTTTGGCCCGGATTACATGAAGACGGCCGCTGTTGTGGATTTGACGGTCCCGACTGGCTGGAGGGGCGTGGGTATTCGCCCGCGTCACGCCTGGTTCCTCGATAACGAAGGCGGCCCGACGTATGCCTACACGGCAAACAGCGTGATGCTCGGCCTTACGGGCGTTGTCGCCGTAGACTATACCAAGAAGGGAGTTCCGCTGACGTGGAATTCATCCCTTGGACTGATGATCGGCTTTGGCGATGCCTCGAATACGCTCGTGTATAGCACTGGCGTGAACCTGGAAATCAACGATTACATCCAGCCGTTCCTCGAATTCAGTGGCGAAATGCGCTTTGGCAACGATGCGTATCCGTTCAGCCCGATTACCGACCCGATGGTGCTCACGCCGGGTATCAATGTGAAGATTCCGTTCTTCAACATTGACTTTGCTGCTGGTATCGATATCGGTATCGGAAACCTCGTGGATGGCTATGACCGCAAAGACGCCATGGACAACTGCAAGGATTTCCAGATCAAGTTCAAGGGCGAAACGGGTTACAGGGCTAGCTACTGCTATGTTGCCCAGCCGCTTATTGCCGGTATCGCAAAGCTCACGTGGACGTTTGGCTTTGACGGCGACGACGACAACGATGGCGTAAAGAACCGCAAGGACAAGTGTCCGGAAACGTTCCCGCCGATAGTCGTGGACGAAGACGGCTGCGGCATCGATACTGACGAAGACAAGGTCTTTGACGGTCTCGACAAGTGCCCAGATACGCCGAAGGGTGTCGCCGTGGATTCTGTCGGTTGCCCGCTGGATACGGACGAAGATACGGTCCCGGATTACAAGGATATGTGCCCTGAAACGCCGAAGGGCGTCAAGGTAGATTCTGTCGGCTGCCCGCTGGATACGGACGAAGACACGGTCCCAGATTACAAGGACCAGTGCCCTGAAACGCCGAAGGGCGTCAAGGTTGATTCTGTTGGCTGCCCGCTCGACACCGACAAGGATGGAGTCTTTGATGGGCCGGACAAGTGCCCGGATACGCCGGAAGGTGTCGCCGTGGATGCTGACGGCTGCCCGCTCGATACCGATAAGGATGGCGTGCCGGATTACAAGGACAAGTGCCCGAATACGCTCCCGGGAATTCAGGTGAACAAGCGTGGCTGCCCGCTGCGCCGCAAGGAAGACCTGGATTACCTCAAGAAGGGCATCCAGTTCGAATTCGACTCGGCAAAGCTTTTGACGTCCAGTTACCCGACTTTGGACGACATCATCGCTCTCCTGGAAAAGATTCCGGAAGTGAAGCTTGAAGTCCAGGGCCATACGGATATCGTGGGTACCGAAGATTACAACCAGAAGCTTTCTGAAGACCGCGCCCACTCTGTGACGGATTACTTCCAGTCGAAGGGTATTGCTGCTGAACGCCTCCGCGCCATTGGCTTTGGTACTCGCGTACCTGTTGCTGATAACGTAACGGACGAAGGCCGTGCCAAGAACCGCCGCGTGGAACTCATCCCGTTCGGTTACTACACCGAAGGCGATAGCACCGTGGCTGCACCGTCTGATTCTCTGTTGAACGACAGCACTAGGGCAAATGTCGACAGTGCCGCCGTGAATGGAACAGCAAATCAGGGAGCTAAGGTGGCGCCCGAAGCAAAACCTGAAACCAAGGTAAAGCTCAAGGTGGATCCGAATAAAAAGGTAAGGTCTGCTTCGAAGGCGGGCGCTAAGAAAATACGAGCTCTCCGCGAAAAAGCTGAAAAGGCTGTCGAAGAGTTAAAAAAATAGAATTGCAAAAAGACCTGGCTGAGAGCCAGGTCTTTTTCGTTGAATTAAATGGGCTCGTGGAAGCGGGCTTCTCTCGTTTTTACCCTGCGAAGTTCTTGCCGAGAATGGCAGAGACGTTCTTGAGGATGCCTTCGGCGACGTCCGGCTTGTTCATGGAATAAACGTGGACGTTCGTGATGCCATTCGCGTAGAGGTCGATGATCTGGTCGGTGGCGTAGATGATGCCAGCCTGCTTCATGGCGTCCGGATCGCTACCGAACTTGTCCACGAGCGACTTGAAACGCTGCGGCATGAATGAACCCGAAAGCTTAATGGCGCGTTCGACCTGGTTTGCGTTCGTGATGGGCATAATGCCGGGGAGCACCGGGCAGTTCACGCCTGCATCGCGGAGCTTGTAAAGGAAGCTGAAGAATAGATTATTGTCAAAGACCATCTGCGTCGTGAGGAAGTCGGCGCCTGCATCGACCTTTTCCTTGAGGTGCTTGATATCTTCGGCTTGGTTGGCGCTTTCCGGGTGTTTTTCCGGGTAGCAGGCGGCACCAATGCAAAAATCAGCGTCAGTGGCCTTGAGTTCGCGGATGAGTTCCACAGCATGGTGGTAGTCGCAATCACCGCGACCGTTTGCAATGAGTTCCGGCGTGAGGTCGCCACGGAGGGCCATCACGTTCTTGATGCCGGCGGCCTTCATGTCTTCGATGCGCTGGTGGATGGTTTCCTTGGTGCTCGAAATGCAGGTGAGGTGGGCGAGCATCGGAATGTTGAAATTGTACTTGAGATTCTTCGCAATTTCGAGCGTGTACTGGCTCACGCCGCCGCCTGCGCCGTACGTGACGCTCATGAATGCGGGGTTAAGCTTTGCAATCGCTTCGGTGGCTGCTTTAACATTTTCAAAACTCGTTTCTTTCTTCGGCGGGAACACCTCGAAGGAGAGGCTCATCTTGTCTTGCTTCAGGATGTCGATAATCTTCATTGTATCTCCGTGCAACGGTCGGCATTGGGCTTTGGATCCTTAGTGCAATGTCGAATGTTACGCTTTTTTTTTTGTTTATGCAAATATTTGAATTCATGCATAAATGTAGATAAAATTCCCGACAATGGCAACGGGGAATGCGTAAATTTTTTGGAGAGATGGGTTTTGATTCGTGCGAAAATTGACGAAAAATCAAATTATTTACTATATTGTGTGCTCACAAACGCCGTCGTAGCTCAGTTGGATAGAGCAGTTGCCTTCTAAGCAACGGGTCGTGGGTTCGACTCCCGCCGACGGTATGAAAAAGGCTCCCGCGAGGGAGCCTTTTTCATACTTGGTGCTTTTGAGTTACTTCTTCAAAATCTTGTTCAGCGTAGCGCGCAAATGGTTCATGTTCGCTTCGTTGAGTGTTTCGTAGCGGTAGAACGTGCCGTCCTTCTGCACGAGGTAGACCACCGGGATGTAGCCCGTGCCGTAAGCCGGTCCGAACTTGCTGTCGGTGTCCTGGAATACCGGAATGACCGCGTGGTACTGGTCGATGAACAAACGGATGTCGTTCTTCTTGATGCCGCCGTTTAAACCAATAGCAATGCCGGTGAGTCCCTTGGATTCATATTCCTTGATGAGATTTTGGATCTCGGGGAAGTGCTTTTGGCAGTGCGGGCACTTCGGGCTGAAGTAATAGATGAGCAGCGGGCGGTTGCTGAAGTGGGCGAAAATAATGCCCGGATCACTGATGCCCGAAAGATGCTTGGAAAAGTCCATCTTCATGGGCTGATTCGTTGTGGTATCCATCATCAATTTGATATCGGCAACCTGCGGCTCCGGTGCGAACTGCGCAAAACCCATGACGGCTACAAAAGCTACCAAACTGAAAATGCGACTAAGCATACACATACTCCTAAAAACGTTTTTCGTTGATCCTGAAGGGGATCCCTTTTAAACAGTTGTAAAATACCAAAAAATAAAGGGATGGATTGTGATTTCTGTCAAAAAACGGGAAAAATAATGTAAAAATTGCGTTTTTTGAAAGGTTTTGCCGCCCCTCGTCTATTCCATTAATATCTTCTTGATGCTGTCGGGGAAAAATGCTGGATTTTCCATGAATTCCTGCTCGAAAAGTTCCATGATTTCTTCGGAATATTCGGTTTGCTTGCTGAGCAATTTGATGGCGTCGATTTTGGTGGCTTGGAACTTTTGCACCATCACCCAGAAGTAAATGGCGAACTCGACTTTGGTGAGGCTGTTGCCGTCGAACAGGCTTTTTTCATAGTAGCGGAATAGCAAGTAGGCGATGATTTTTTCGCCATCGCTGTCTGTGAAAAGTGGTTGGGGCGAATCTTGGCGGGCGATTTTTGCCCAACCGTTTTCTTTTAGCTGCTTGTATGCGGTGTCCCATGCGGGGCCGTAACTTTCGCCTTTGCCGAGGATCTCGATCCACGTCTGGTGGGCGTTGTCCGAAATTTTATCGGTGGCATTGATTTCGGATGGGCGTGTTTCTGAAAATTCGAAACCGCTTGTTTCGATGGCGTAGTCGAGCAGTTTGACGAGTCGTTTGTTCAGTGGCTTGCTGTGGTCGGCAAGGATTTTGAATAAATGTTCTCGTTCTTCGAAAATAGCGTCGCGAGCTTCGATGGCGTCATCGGGGATCTCGTCTGGAATTTCGTCGATTTCGCGTTCGACAAACGCAATGGGCGAGGTGGCGGAACCTTTGCTCTCTAGCAGTAAGCGTACGGCTTCTTCGCAGCAGAGTCCAACGCCCTTTTCCATGATGTCTCCGTAGACTTCCACAAATCGAGGGTGCTCACGGCAGATGTCGCACAAACTAGATTCACCGAGGTGGCAAATCATGTCGCAGAGTCCGTCTTCTCTTAAAAATGGGCAACGGTCGCCGGGGAACAGTTTGAAATGTCCGTCTTCGATGTTCTGTTGGAGCCTTTTGCCGAATTCGCCTTGAACTTTGGCGTAGCGCTTGGCGCTCTCGTCATCGATGTCGATTTCCCAACCGATGCAACAGGTGTCGGTGCATTTGCCGGCAATGCAATGGAACGAATCGTAGAATTCTGGAACACGGAGAAGCATGGAAACTTAGTTACTAGTTAATAGTTAGTAGTTACTAGAAAATTTAGAAAATAGCGCCTTGTCATCCTCTGTTAGCTTCCTACCGCCTACTTCCTACTGTCTACTAACCACCAACCACTAATCACTAACCGATAACTACTTGTAACAAAAATCTTACGCGAATATTACCTTGCGTCGGCTGAAAATTGCTGGGAGGAATGAAAATTTATGTAAAAATTTTCTTAACAAAGCCAAAAAGTATGCTTTTTTTAATCTCGGTTTCGGTTTTGTATTGCCAGTGTGGTTGAAAGTGGGTATATTTTCCACGTGTGATATGTGTTGTGGTAAAATGTGTCAAATAATATGAATTTCACTTCTTTCATAGGACAAGCCCAAACGGCTATCGATGGAAAGGGAAGGACCTCCTTCCCTAGGGAATTCCGTCGTCAGCTTTCGGCGTCCGAAGGGAATGAGTTCGTGGTCACCCGTGGCCCGGACCGCACCCTCCGGTTGTTTGTCCTTCCTGAGTTTGAGAAATTCATGGCGGACTTGGACAGCTGGTCCGACCGCCGTCAAGCCGACTTAGTTCGGAGAGGCCTCTGCCCCACAGTTGTGGAGATGGATGGCCAGAATCGCATTTTACTCCCCAAAATTTTACTGGAGTATGCCGGCCTTAAAGACGAAGTTCTTTATGTTACGGCTCGCGGTAAAGCTCTCGAATTATGGAATCCTGAACGCTATAACGAAAAGTATGGTTTGCAGACAAATGAAGCAATCGATGCTTTCTCTGCCGCGTTCTATGGTGGTGGCTTGACGGAGGGGGATAATGGCAGATAACAATCTCCGCAAGTCAGTACATGTAAATGAAATTTCGGAAGCTGCGGTCGCTGGAGTTCAAGGGAGAGAATTCTATCACGATCCGGTGATGCTCAAGGAATGCCTTGAAGGCTTGAATATCAAGCCGAACGGCACCTATTCGGACTGCACGCTTGGCGGTGGCGGCCATTCTTACGCTATTGCCCAAAAGCTGGATTCCGATGGTACGCTCCACGCGTTTGACCGCGACGATGAAGCGGTCCAGTTTGCAACGAAGCGCCTTGCAGGCGTTCTCCCCAAGTTTATTGTCCATCCGGTTCCGTTTAGCGAACTCGGAAACGAAATTGAACCGAATACACTCGACGGTGTCCTTTACGATCTCGGCATCAGCAGCCATCAGGTAGATGACTCTAGCCGTGGTTTTACGTTTGTAGGCGATAATCCGCTCGATCTCCGCATGGACCGTCGTGAAAGCGTCTCTGCGCAGGAATGGCTCCGCTCTGTGAGCGAAGATGATTTTGCAGCCGCTCTCCGCAAAAATGCCGATATGGATCGTGCGTTCAAGCTTGCCACTCGCATCAAGGAAAAAGTGGGAGAAATTACCACCGAAGGTCGCGAAGTGCTCCCGAGCGATATCAAGGCTGTTGTCGAAGCCGTATTCCCGGATAAGCGCCGTGATGCCAATAGTTTGCTTGCCCGCGTATTCCAGGCTGTCCGCATGGAAGTGAACGGCGAACTCAAGCAGATTGAAGATAGCCTCCGTGCCGCAGTCAATTGTCTCAAGGTGGGCGGTCGCTTGGTCGTGATGAGCTACCACTCCGTCGAAGACCGTTGCGTCAAGGAAACGGCGGCTGAATTTGAAAAAGCATGCATTTGCCCGGAAAACTTGCCGGTTTGCATGTGCGGTGGCAACCACCAGCGTTTGAAGAAAGTGAACCGTAAGCCGATTTTGCCCTCGGCCGAAGAAATCAACAGGAACAGCCGGGCTCGTTCTGCGAAGTTAAGGATCTATGAAAGAGTATGATCGATAATGTGCAGAATGAACCCGTAAAGTCCGGGAAGAACGTTATTATGGGGCTTGTGCTTCTGTTGGTTTTCATGGTGACTGTGGCTTGCATGTGCCCGGTGTACATGCAGAATAGTATCAACCGCCTTTATGGTAATTATTACGGCTTGAGGGAGAAGTCTAGCTTGCTCAAGCGTGAAATCCTTTTGAAGGATTTCGAAATCAACAAGCTCACTTCGATTAACCATCTTGCAAAGTTTGCAGAAAAGACGGGACTTGGATTGAATGAAGTTCCGGTAAAAATCATGATAACGGAGGGTTCGCATGAATAAGCGAAATTGGGATCCTCTGCTTTTCTTGAAGGTTTTTGTGCTTTGCGTTGTGGGCGGGCTGATTTTGCAGACGTTTGACATCCAGGTGATGAACCGTGGTGTTTACCAGGCGACTACGAGGTCGATTGTGACGCGTACAAAGAACTTGTATGCGGAACGTGGCTCTATTATGGATAGAAACGGAGTCGTGTTTGCCGAAAGCATGCGCGATACGAGTGATAATCTGGGCTATAGCCGTTTGTTCTTGCAGGGGACCCTTGCATCGCAGATTGTGGGCAAGGTGGGCTATAATGGCTCGGGTAGCATGGGCATGGAACAGATTTACAACGATAGTCTCCGTGGTGACGAAGGCATTCGCGTAAGTGTCCAGGATGCGCACCAGAAAGAGGTCTACAACCGTTCTAAGAATGTGATTGAAGCCAGGACAGGATTGGATCTCGTGCTGACGATTGACCGCAACATGCAGGAAATTGTAGAGAAGGCTTTGAAGGACGGTGTCGCTGAATTCTCGGCGAAAAACGCAAGTGCTGTTGTCGTGGATCCGTATACGGGCGAAATCCTTGCGATGGCGAGCTACCCGACATTTGACCCGAATTCCAAGAATCAGGGTGTCGATCGCGCTGCAAAGAATGAAATTGTTTCGTTGTCGTATGAACCGGGTTCAACGTTCAAGGTGATTACGGCTGCGGCCGCTCTTGAAAACCATGTTGTCAGTCCGCAGAAGGTTTATGCCAACGAAGGCAAATGCTGGAAATGGAACCCGAAGTCCGAAAGAATTTGCGATACCCATATCTATGGCGATATGGACATGAGCGAAGCGATGG
This sequence comes from Fibrobacter sp. UWB7, assembly GCF_900142945.1. Taxonomy (NCBI): domain Bacteria; kingdom Pseudomonadati; phylum Fibrobacterota; class Fibrobacteria; order Fibrobacterales; family Fibrobacteraceae; genus Fibrobacter; species Fibrobacter sp. UWB7. The sequence continues at coordinate 87,513 of NZ_FRCO01000004.1, read as the reverse complement.
TGCAGTCCTCGAATATTGTGTTTGCAAAGATTGCCTCTGAAGTGGGGGCTATGCGTATGTACAGAATGGCTCGTGCTTTTGGCATTGGCGAAAGGGCTTTTGACAACTACATTGGCGAAGAAAGTGGAAGACTTTTGAAGCCGGCTGAACTTACTCGCGACGATAGAACGCTCAAGACGATGGGCTTTGGTCATGCTGTTTCTGTGACGCCGATCCAGATGGTGATGGCTTATTCGGCTATTGCAAACGGTGGCAAGCTCATGCGCCCGCAAATTGTGAAGGAATGGCGTAACTCCAAGGGTGAAGTCGTGAAAAAGATTGAACCGATGGAACTTCGCCGTGTGATTTCTGAAAAGACGGCTGCAACCATCCGTAAAATGCTCTATCGTGTGGTGAATAGCGGTACGGCAAAGAAGGTGGCTTCGCAGAAACTTACCGACGTGTTGTTTGGCGGCAAGACGGGTACGGCTGAAAAGTACAATAAGGAAACTCGCTCTTACGATCGCAATTTGCAGGTGGCTTCGTTTATCGGGCTTGCTCCGTTCGAAGATACGCGTTATGTATGCCTTGTGCTTGTGGATGAACCGCATGGAAAGACTGTGGGTGGTCTTACTGCAGGTCCGATTTTCCGCCGCATCATGGAAGGGATTTACTACCACCCGGCAATTTCGCCGCTCGCTCATAATTTGAAACAGGTCAAGCTTGGTTCTCCGTGCGATAAGGACTTTTCCGGGATGATGGTGTCTGCGGCTAAGGATTTCGCAAAGAGGAATAAGTGCCCGGTTCGCTTTGAAGGCAAGGGACTCCGCGTGATTTCGGAACGCATGGACGGAGGACTTGTCAATGGCAAGACGCTTTTGCTCGGCGATGCCGTGGCAAAGAAAATGCCGGATTTGAAGGGTTTATCGTTGAAGGATGCTCTCGAAGTGATGGGGAACATCCGCATGAATGTTGAATATACAGGAAAAGGCCGCGTTGTCGCTCAGGAACCCAAGGCAGAAGAAGCCTTGCAGAAAGGTGCGATTTGCAAACTGACCTTAAAGGAGAAAAGCTGATGATTTCGGAAGGACTGATGCAAAAGTTGTCCGTGACGGGGCTTTGTGATGATTCCCGCCGTGTGAAACCGGGGAATTTGTTCTTCTCCATTCCGGCGGATGGCTACGAGGCTTTTGCCCGCAGCGCCATTGCGGCGGGTGCCGTTGCTGTTGTTGGCGAGACTATGGCTCCCGAAGGACTGACGTCCAAGTGGATCCAGGTACCAGATGTGAAGCTGGCTCGCCTCGAAGCTGCTAAGATTTTCTACAAGGATCCGTTCAGCAAGCTTATTTGCCATGCCATTACGGGCACGAACGGCAAGACGACAAGTGCGTTCCTTATGAATGCGATGCTCGAAGCGGAAGGCCGCAAGACGGCTCTGCTCGGCACCATCAAGAATAAGATTGGCGACAAGTCTGTGCCGGCTTCGCTAACGACTCCGGGTCTTTTGGACCTTTATGAATTTGCATCTCGCGCTGTGGCTGAAGGCTGCACCGACCTCGTGATGGAAGCGTCTTCGCATTCTCTCCACCAAGGTCGTGTTGCTGGTATCAAGTTCAGAAGCGGTCTTTTTAGCAACTTGACGCAGGACCATCTCGATTACCACAAGACGATGGACGCCTATTTCGAAGCAAAGAAGTTGCTCTTTACGAAGTACCTCGCAGAAAATGGCGTGGCTGTCATCAACATTGACGATGCTCATGGCGAAAAGCTCTTTAACGTGCTGGACTGCCGCAAGGTGGCTGTATCGAGACTTGGCAAGGCTAAGGCTGATGTGAAGCCGTTTGGCGAAATCAAGAGCACCGAAGACGGTCTCGAATTTGCGCTCCCGATGATTGCGACGGAAAAGTTTGAAACTCCGCTCTGCGGCGACTTTAACGTGGACAATTTGCTCCTGGTGCTTGCCTGGGCTCATGCTCTCTGCGTGCCTGAAGATGCCATGCGCAAGGCGATTGCAACTGTGCGTGTTCCGGGTCGCTTTGAAAAGGTCTGGAGCAAGAACGGTAAGCATGTGATTGTGGACTATGCCCACACGCCGGATGCTCTTGAACGCGTGTTGAATGTGGCCCGTAGCCTCTGCCGCGGCAAGCTTTCGACCGTGTTTGGCTGCGGTGGTGACCGTGACAAGACGAAGCGCCCGATTATGGGTGGCATTGCCGAACGCATTGCGGACAAGGCTTGGCTCACATCGGACAATCCGCGCACCGAAAAGCCTGCTGACATCATCGCTGACGTTCGCGCCGGCATGACGACGGACAAGTTTGAAGTGGTCGAAAACCGCGAAGAAGCTATCAACCGCGCTTGTGCAGAACTCAAGAGCGGTGACTGGCTTGTGATTGCGGGCAAGGGTCATGAGGATTACCAGATCATTGGTAAGACCAAACATCATTTTGACGATCGCGAAATCGCGGTGAAGGCGATGACTGATGCTGAAGCTTGATTTGACTATTGGACAAATGCTTGAGATTCTGGAAACCGAAGCTGTCGGCGTTCCTGCCCGTACCTTGAAACGCAAGGTGAATCTCTGCATGGATTCTCGTGAAAGTGCCAAAGGTGTTGTCTTTTGGCCGATTAAGGGCGCACGTTTTGACGCCCACCAGTTTGTACCTCAAATGGAAAAGGATGGAGCTCTGATGAGCGTAGTAAACCAAACCGCTATCGATCCGAATTTCAAGATGTACGCTCCGGTCGATGATACGACGAAGGCTCTCTTGAAGCTTGCCAAGGGCTATCAGAAATTTTTCAAGTTGAAGAAGGTCGCTATTACCGGTAGTAACGGCAAGACGACGACGAAGGAAATGACGAAGGCTGTACTTTCGATGAAGTACAACACCCATGCGACTAAGGGTAACTTCAACAACCATATCGGTGTCCCGATGACACTGTTCCAGCTGAAGCACAGCCACGAAGCTGCCGTTGTCGAAATGGGTACGAGTGGTCCGGATGAAATCCGCCCGCTTTCCTTGGCTACGGAACCGGATATTGCCGTGATTACGAACATTGGCGCAAGCCACTTGGAACGCCTCGGCGATTTGGACGGCGTGTTCAATGAAAAAATTAACATTGTCGCAGGTCTCAAGGAAAACGGCACGCTGATTGTGAATGCCGATGACGAACGCCTTTGCAAGGTAAAGGCGACCAAGCATTACAAGGTCGTGACTTTCGGTGTGCGTCGTGGTGTCGTGAAGCCTGAAAAGCTCAAGTGGACCGAAAACCTCTGCGCTGATTTCTACATCGGTCGTACGCATTTTGTGTTGAACGTCCCTGGTGACCATAACCTTTATGATGCTCTCGCAGCAATTGCTGTGGGTCAGGCTCTCCGCATCCCGAAGGGCGATATCGCTAAGGCTTTGGCTAGCTTTACCTCCACAAGCATGCGCATGGAAATCAAGAACGCTAACGGCTTCAAGGTGATTTCGGACTGCTACAATGCTAACCCGTCTTCGACGAAGATGGCTCTCCAGACGCTTGGCAACATGCGTGTTGAAGGCAAGCGCATTGCAGTTCTTGGCGACATGCTCGAACTTGGCAAGGAAAGTGGCAATTTGCACAAGCAGATTGGAGCTCTCGTGCCTGAAATGAATTTTGATATGCTCCTCGCTGTCGGCAAGGAAGCAAAGAAGTACGTGGAAGGTGCCAAGTCTCGCGGCATGAAGAACGTGCAGTATTTTGAAACGGTTCCGGAAGTCATCAGCGAATTGAGCGAAATTGTCGCCGAAGGGGATATCCTTTTGGTGAAGGGCAGTCGCGGTATGCACATGGAACAGGTGGTGGAAGCGCTCCTCCACATGGTGCCGGTATTCAAGGTTTAAGGTTGGTTTTTAGAATTTAAGATGTCGAACACTCAGTCCACAGGAATGAACAAACTTTTGCTATTTGTCGCATTAGCATTAATGTGCTTTGGCATCGTAGTCGTTTATTCGACGTCTACGCCTGTGGCTTTGGCGAAAAACCTGCCGCCTGAATACTTCCTCATGAAGCACCTTTACAAGGTCGTGGCATCGGTCATTATCATGGGCGTGTTCTACAAGATTGATTATGCGCTTTGGAAAGATATGTCCCGCGTTGTCTTTGGTGTTGGTGCAGTCCTTACGCTAGCTGCTATTGTTTCGGGTGGTGAGGTGAAGGGTGCATCCCGCTGGATTTTCGGCATCCAGCCGTCTGAGATTATGAAGTTTGGCTTTATCTGCTGGGTCTGTGCGAAGCTTTCGAATGCAGGGGACGAAATCAAGTCCATCAAGTGTACGATTGTCCAGCCCGCAGTTCCGTTTGCGATTTCTGCACTTTTGCTTGCGCTCCAACCGAATTTCTCGATGCTTATTATGTTTGCAGCTTTGCTTTTCACCTTGCTCTTTATTGCAGGGGCAAACTATAAATATTTGTTTTCGGGTTTGGGTGCTTCTATTCCGCTGGGACTTATCGTATTGCTTTGCAAGGCGCATACAAGCACGCGCATTAAGGCGTTCTTCTCGGGCGATGATGGAACTATGAAGGAATCGAAGCGCCAGTTGGAACATTCTCTTGAAGCGCTTGGCAATGGCGGTCTTTTTGGAACGGGTGCAGGCATGGGTGAACAGAAACTCGGCTATTTGCCCGAAGCCCACAAGGACGTGGTTTATGCCGCCATTGGTGAAGAATTTGGATTTGTGGTAACGTTCCTCGTGCTTGTCGCTTTTGCAATACTTTTCTCGCAGGGCTACAATATTGCAAAAGCTTCGACGACCCGATTTGGCAGGTACATGGCAGTGGCGCTCACGACTTCGCTTTTCTTGAATTTTGCCATTCACGTTTGCGTGTGTGTAGGGCTTTTCCCTACGACGGGTCAGCCGCTTCCGTTCTTGAGTTTTGGTGGTACGAATCTGTTGATGTCGTCTGCTTTTATTGGAATTATGTTGAATATTTCTCGCCCGACGAGTGGCCGGAGCATTCGTGAACCTTATATGAACAACACGGTTTCGTTTGATGCGAGTTCCTTTATGAGTTTTAGGACAAGAAGGAGTTCTATATGAAAAAGTTCCTCTTTGTTTGCGGTGGCACTGGTGGCCATATTTTCCCGGCAGTGGCTATTGCCGAGAGTTTGAAGAAGATGGGTGTTACCCAGATTACTTTTGCTGGTCGTAAGGATTCTATGGAAGAACGCCTTGTGGCAAAGAACTGGCCGTACGAATACATTTCGGCAGTTCCTCTGCATCGTGGACCGTTCCTCAAGAATTTGGCTTTGCCGTTTAACTTGACGAAGTCCTTGATCCGTGCAAAGAGCGTTGTAAAGAAGGTTGCACCGGATGTCGTGATTGCAACGGGTGGCTATGTTTCGCTTCCGATTGTGCTTGCTGCAGGTTCTATGGGTATTCCGGTCTATTTGCAGGAACAGAACGCTGTGGCTGGTATTGCCAACAAGGTCGGTGCCCGTTATGCAAAGACGGTCTTTGTGACCTCCGAAGAAGCAATGAAGGGATTCCCGATCGAAAAAACTCGCATTCTCGGCAACCCGATTCGTGACTTGCCTGCTGCGGATTCCTTGGCACGTCCGGTGGAATTCCGTGAAGGCCGTAAGGCTGTGTTTATTGTCGGTGGCTCTCAGGGCGCTTCTGGCATCAACAACAAGATTGAAGAAAGCATTGACCGCATTGCCGCCCACGAAGATATTAGCGTGGTTTGGCAGGTGGGCGTAAAGAATGTCGATGACATCAACAACCGCCTTGGCATTTTGCCGAATGTCGCTGTCCGTGGCTTCTTGGACAACATCTATGCTTACATGAAGCATGCCGACTTGATTATTAGCCGCGCCGGCGCATCGGGACTTGCAGAAATCCTTGCTTTTGGCAAGCCGTCTATTTTGCTCCCGTACCCGCATGCGACTGCAAACCATCAGGAACACAATGCCCGCGTAGTCGAAAAGGCTGGCGCAGCCCTCGTGGAACTTGATGATGAACCGAATGATCTTTGGAACAAGGTGGAATCTCTCCTGTACGATTCTGAACGTCTGGAGAAGATGGGCGAAGCCGCTAAATCGCTTGGCATGCCCGATGCCGCTGACCAGATTGCAAAAATTATCCTGGATATGGAGAGAACGTAATGCAGATTAATGATTGTAAACGTGTTCGTCGCCTTCATTTTGTGGGCATCGGTGGCGCCGGTATGTCCGGTATTGCAGAAGTGCTCCATGAAAACGGATTTGTGGTGACGGGTTCCGATATGGGCGAGGGTACTGTCATTGACTATTTGAAAGGTCTTGGCATCCGCATTGACCCGAAGCACGAAGCAAAGAATGTTGCTGATGCGGACTTGGTCGTTTATTCTTCTGCCATTCCGTTTGACAATCCGGAACTTGTTGAGGCTCGTGCCCGCCGCATTCCGGTGATCCGCCGTGCCGAAATGCTCGGTGAACTGATGCGCCTCAAGTACACGCTTTCCATTGCCGGTACACATGGCAAGACCACGACGACGTCTATCGTTGGCGCCATTTGGGAAGAAGCCGGACTTGACCCGACGATTATCGTGGGTGGCATTGTGAAGGGTAAGTGCAGTGGTGCCAAGGTGGGCCATGGCGACTACCTCATTGCCGAAAGTGACGAATTTGACCGCAGCTTCCTTTCGATGATGCCTTCTTCGGCTATCATCACGAACATCGATGCCGACCATCTCGATACGTACGAGAACATCGATGCCATCAAGGATGCATTCACTCAGTTTGCAAACAAGATTCCGTTCTACGGTCAGGTAATTGTATGCCTCGACGACCCGAACGTGCAGCAGATTCTGTCGCACCTCAAGAAGCCGGTGATTACATACGGCTTTACTCGCCAGGCTAAGTACCGCGTTGAAAATCTCACGTTCGTGAAGGGTTACCCGCAGTTTGAAATTGTTTGCGATGGTAAGAGCCTCGGACAGTTCAAACTTCAGATTCCTGGCCGCCACAACGTGCTGAATGCGACGGCTGCTGTAGCCCTCGCTGTCGAAGAAGGTATTTCGATTGAAGTTGCCCGCAAGGCTGTGGCTGCGTTCGAAGGCGTCAAGCGCCGCTTTGAATTCATCGGCGAAAAGAATGGCGTCATGGTCTTTGATGACTATGCCCACCACCCGACTGAAGCGACTGCAACACTCCTCGGTTTCCGCGAAGCGTTCCCGGACAAGCGCATCATTGTCGCTTTCCAACCGCACTTGTTTACGCGTACCCGCGACCAACACGAAGCATTTGGTAGCGCTTTCTCGAACTGCGATGTGCTCTTGGTGACCGACATCTATCCGTCCCGCGAAAAGCCGATTGAAGGTGTGACCGGGGCGATGGTAGCCAACAGCGCCGCTGACCGTGGTCACCGCGATGCTCGCTTCATTGGCGATGTGAACAACTTGATTCCGGTTTGCAAGGATTTGCTCCAGCCGAACGACGTGATTGTTCTGATGGGTGCCGGTAACATTTGGAAGCTTGGCCAGACGATTTTGGAGAAGAGCATTTGACTTTAGAAGAAACAACAATGTTCGGTCGACGGATCGGATACAACGAACGCAAGCGTAGACGCAAGCGCTCCCGTATGAGGCGCATGCGTGTTGCTAAAACTGTTCGTTGGTACAAACGCAAGGGCTGGTTTTTTGCTTTGCTCGTTGTCGTTGCTACTGTCGCGCTGTGGCAAAGTCGTTTCTATCTGCATCAAATCAATCCGCTTGAACTCAGGCACTTGCAGTACATCGAAATCGAAGGCAATCGTATGCTTTCGTGGGAGGACGTAGTGCAGAGCGCTCAGGTGGAAACGGGCATGCTTATGTCGGAACTGGATGCTGACTCTGTAAAGAAGTCTCTCTTGCAGATTCCGCTGATCCATTCGGCAGAAGTGGAAAGCAAGTTCCCGTCGTCGCTTTACATCAAGCTCCAGGAAGCGTCTCCGATTCTTTCTGTGCTTGAAGATGGCAAAGGAACTGTGTATTCCGAAAGAGGTCTTTCGCTTCCCATGTCGATGATGACGGCACTACACTTGCCGATTCTTGAAAACGAATCTGTAGGGAAGTTGAAACAGGTGGCTCAGTTCTTGTCGGCGATGCGCAAGGAAGATAAGTCCCTTTACGATCGTGTATCGCAGGTGGGCTGGTCCGAGCAAGATAGGGCTTATGAAGTGTTCTTTAAGGATGCCGGGTTCCGTGTGATGTTCCCGGAATCGAACTGGGATAAGGATTTGTTTACTTTGTACAATGCTGTCGGAAAGGGCTTTCGGAGAGACCTCCTTTGCGCTGGCGAGGTAGATATGAGATTTCATGGATTTGCGTATATAAAAAACTTTGATAAGAGGTGTATCAATGGATGACAATAAGCAAATAGTCAAAAAAGAGGACTACATTTTCGGGCTTGATATTGGCGCCTCGAAAGTGAATTTGTTCGTTGGCATCTCGGAAGGGGATTCCGTCCGAGTGGTAGAATGCGGTGACTTTCCGCTTGAATCGTCTGATGAATACGATTCCGTTGTGGAAACATTGCAGAAGGCCGTTCATACGCTGGAATCGATTGCTGGAGTCGATGTGCGCGATGTCTATGTGGGCATTGCGGGTAAGCATGTGTCTTCGTTCAGCTACAAAGGTCTTGTGACGCTTCCGACGAACGAAGTCCGTGAAGAAGATATCATCAACGTCCAGAGACAGGCAAGTACGCTGCCGGACAAGGCGGGCGAAATCATCCATATTTTCCCGGGTGAATATACGCTGGATGACGAAACGGGTATTCGCAATCCGAAAGGCTATTCTGGCCGTCGCCTCGGAGTTGAAGTTCAGGTGGTTACCTCACGCCCGAACGCTCTCCAGGATATTGCCAAGTGCGTGAATCGCGCTGGCCTCAATGTGGCAGGCTTTGTGCTTGAACCGCTTGCCGCTGCATCTGCAGTCTTGTCTAATGACGAACGTGAACTCGGTGTGGCGCTGATCGATATCGGTGCCGGTTCTGCCGACGTCGCTGTCTTTGTCAAGGATTCCGTGCGTTACACGGCTTCGCTCGACATTGCAGGCAACATTATTACTAGTGACATTAGCAAGTGCCTCAAGGTTCCGGTCTCGCTTTCGAAGGCTGAAGAACTCAAGAAAAAGTACGGCACCTGCTCGCTCAACAATTTGATTGAAGATGAAACCTTCCCGGTCCCTGGTGTGGGCGACCGTGGAGAAGTTCTTTGTTCTCGTAAGCTTTTGGCTCAAATTATTACTGCTCGCGTTGCAGAAATCTTCAAGCTTTTGGCTAAGGATTTGGAAAAGCACCACCTCGATACGGTCATCGATGGCGGTATCGTCCTTACGGGTGGCTGCTGCAACCTTGCCGGCATTGAAGAAATTGCGACTAAAATATTCAAGAAGCCAGTCCATATCGGAAAGCCGAAGGGCATGAGTGGCATTCAGGATGCATACCAGAATCCGTCTTATGCAACCGGCATTGGCCTCTTGTATTACGCGAACAAGAAACATCGCGAAAGAAAACAGCGTGACACGGATACCCAGTTGCTTGTAACTGTGAAGAAGGGTATGCAGCGCCTTCGCGACATCATCAAGACTTACTTCTAACCATAAACCACTCAAATCAGGGAGATAAACTATGAGTGACTTTGCAAATATCAATTTCGAGGCTATGTCTCGTATCACGGGTGATGACACTCCAACCAGAAATGCCAAGGTGAAAGTTTTTGGCGTCGGCGGTGCTGGCGGCAATACTGTGAACCGTATGAAGCAGATGAATATTGAAGGTGTAGAATACTATGCCATCAATACCGATGCTATGGCTCTGGACCAGAGTCTCGCCGACCACAAGATCCTTATCGGTGAAAAGAGCACGAGAAATCTCGGTGCTGGCATGGATCCGGAAATGGGTCGCAAGGCTGTCGAAGAAAACATCGACGACTTGAAGAAGGCCATGATGGGTGCGGACCTCGTGTTCGTGACCGCAGGCATGGGCGGTGGTACCGGTACGGGTGCTGCTCCGATCGTTGCTACTGTTGCACGTGAACTTGGAATCCTTACGGTTGCCGTTGTTACAAAGCCGTTCCGCTTTGAAGGTAACGTCCGTAATTCCTTGGCTCAGAATGGCGTTCGCGCTCTCCGCGAAGCTGCCGATACGATCATTGTTATCGAAAACAAGAAGCTTTTGAACCTCATCCAGAACACGAACAAGAGCGCTACTGTTGACGAAGCCTTCAAGATGGCTGACGAAATCCTCGGTAACGCAGTGCAGAGCATCTGCAGCATCATGTTCCGTCACGGTCTTGTGCACGTTGACTTTGCTGATATCCGCAAGGTTATGCTCAAGGGTGGTTCCGCTCTTATGGGTACGGGTACTGCAGAAGGCGAAGGCCGCGGTGTTGCCGCTGCCGATGCCGCTCTCTCTTCTCCGCTTCTCGAAGATATCGACATCCAGGGTGCTTCTGGCGTGCTCATCAACGTTTCTCACGGCGAAAACTACTCCTTGCTCGAACACAACGAAGCTATGGAACACATTTACGACGCCGTGGGCGAAGAAGGCAACCCGAACATCATCGTCGGTGATATCACTCTTCCGGAACTTGGCGACAAGGTTTGCATCACCATCATCGCAACGGGTTGCGGTGGCTCTAACAATGCCGCTGCAGTGAATTACGCTGGTATCGGTACTGCTGCTTACCAGATGAATCAGGCACAGGCTCAGTATCAGGCCCCGGCTGCTCCGGTGCAGGCTGCTACTCCGCGTCCGACCACGAACTTCCTCGCTCTTGCTGGCCGTAACACGGCTGCCATGCCGACTGCTGCTATGCCGACCGCAGCTATGCCTGCCGCTCCGACGGTTGCTACTCCGGCTGTTACTCAGCGCGTTGTTCCGGCAACAGCTCCGGCTGCTCCGTCTTACTCTGCTCAGTCTTACACGGCTCCGCAGAACACTTATGCTCAGCCCGCTGCAGCCCGCCAGGCTGCTCCGGTGAACGCTGCTGCTGCCATGTTTGCTCCGGCTTCTTCTTTCGCTTCCCCGAGCTTCGATGCTAAGGCTAGCTACACGGAAGAAACTGTTGCTCCGTCCAAGAACGCTCGTGAATCCGAAGAACTTCCGGGTGCCGCCGAAGCAGATCCGCTTTCTAACGGCAACTACACTAGCACTTTCAAGCAGGAATCCCGTCCGGCTCAGACCGAACAGGTGAACACTGTTGATTATGCTACTCCGGCTTACATGCGTAGCCAGAAGGCTTCTGAAGACGCTCTCAAGGACCGCGATGTCGATTACGAATTGCCGGCCTTTATGCGTATGACAGACTTGTTCTAATCGTGCATAACGATTAGCTCTACATTGCAATAACGAAATTCGACCTGGTGCGTTCGAATGTTTTCGAGTGCGCCTCCGAGAACGAATACACACACACGGGTGCGTGAGTGCGCACCCACCACAACACAAGGGATCACCCGGGTCTCCCTGCCTGGGTGGTCCTTATCGTGTCCGCTCCGCTCTGAATCAATAGAAAAGCTCCGTCGGCGATACGCTCTCGCCACCATGCCTCGTTGATACGAGGCGCTTGGGGCTCACGGCGTGCTTGCTTCATGCCTGATTTGTCATTCCGGCCTCCGTGCCGGAATCACCTTTTTTAATACATTTATGTTATGTTATCTCGTGCTTTATTGTTTGCTTGTTTGATGGCGGGGGCGGCGCTTGCCTCGACTGAAAATGTTTCTGAAAAGCCTGCGGAAAAGGTTGGCTATTTCCAGATTGGGACGGATTTCAATTTCGGCTTTAACGGCGGTCCGACCGACCCGATGTTTTCTGTTGAAAAACTCGAAAACTATAAAACCAGCAAAATTGGTGATAACTGGTATGGTATCAGGATTCCACTAGAAACGGCTCGTAGTTACGAGGAACGCATCAATCCTTTCTTTACGCTGAGTTTCCGCGCGGGCTACAAGGATTTCCACTTCTTGATAGAAGCTCCTTTGCGCAAGGATTTGGAAGCTTGGTACAATAGCGAACTCAAGACGAACTTTACCTACAAGCCGAGTGAACTTGATATCAATGTGCCGATCAATGCCTATGCCAAGTGGGATAATGAAGTTGGCTTTGTGCAGTTTGGTCGTTTTAATCCCGAAGATTTGAAAGTTTCCAAGAATGATGTTTTTCTGGGTGGTTTGCCGTACCATGATGGTATTCACTGGAAATTGAATATTGGCATTTTCCGCTATGACTTTTTGCTGAGTTCGTTGAACGCCTGGCTTTTTAATGATGTGATTGATCACGAAACAGGCTGCCCGCCGGAGGGTAGCGAAGCGTATGTCCAAAAATGTACGCAGCTCGGTCGTCAGGTTAGTAACCAGCGCAATCGTACTTATACCGAAAATGTGAAAAACATGGTATTCCATAGGCTCGGTGTCGATACAAAGAAATTCTGGATTTACCTTGTGGAACAAAGTGTCATTGGCGGCAAGTCTCTAGAATTCCGCTCTTTCAATCCGTTTATGTATTGGCATGATAACTACGCTACGGGATATACGTCTGCCGCGACTTCTGTAGAATTTGGTTACAAGACTTCCAATGGTGCTAAGTTCTATAGCCAAATTAATATGGAAGATATTGCAAGCCCAGTGGGTGAAGATAAAAAGAAGGGTACGAACCGCTCCATCATTAATTACATGGTCGGATACTATCATGAACTTGAAACCCGCAACTACGGCAAGTTCTCTTGGCGCTTGGATGTCGTGAAAACAGACCCGGCGGCAAACAACAGCCGACTTCCGCTTTTGAAATACACGGGTCGTCGCAATTATCGCAGTAATTATCGCGAGCAGGGAGAACCTGATTACGCCGATGCTTACTTTGTCGATTATCCCATTGGTTACCGCAGAGGCTGCGATGCACTTGATCTCTGGTTTGACATGAACTGGAAATGGAGCGTTCATTCGGCAACGCTTACGCTTGCTTGGCTGCGTCAAGGCGATAAGGAGCTTTATACGGACTACGATGTTGCTTTGAAACCGGAAAGTGCGCTTTCGGGCGTTGTGGAAAAACAGTTTGTCGTTGATGTTCTTTATGAAAGAAAAGTGCAAGACTGGTTTAGATTCTACTTTGGCGGAGGCTTTCGCGTGTATCGCAATCTTGCTCATGACAAGCGTGAAGATGGCTCTGACGCCTGGATCCGCTCAGGCGTGAAATTCAATTTCAATCCGGTTGATTTGAAGTTCTAATTCATGCCCGCCACCGCGTGGGCGTCTCTGTTAATGGTTGCCTAATAATTATATATTTGTAGTCACAACAAGGAGTTTTTATGGCAGAGATCGGTACACCTCTTAGTTCTACCGCAACGAAGGTTCTCTTTTGCGGTTCTGGAGAATTGGGCAAGGAAGTCATCATTGAGATGATGCGACTTGGCGTCGAAGTGATTGCTGTGGACCGTTACGCTAACGCTCCGGGCATGCAGGTGGCTCATCGCAGCTACGTGATCAACATGCTCGATGGCAAGGAACTCCGCGCTGTCATTGAAAAGGAAAAGCCGGACTACATCGTGCCGGAAGTCGAAGCGATTGCAACGGATACGCTCGTGGAACTTGAAAAGGAAGGCTACAACGTCATCCCGACCGCTAAGGCCACGAAGCTCACGATGAACCGCGAAGGCATCCGCCGCTTGGCAGCCGAAGAGCTCGGACTCAAGACGAGCCCGTACCGCTTTGCGGATAACTACGAAGATTTCAAGGCTGCGGTCAAGGAAATCGGCATCCCGTGCGTTGTAAAGCCGGTGATGAGTTCTTCCGGTCACGGTCAGAGCGTCATCAAGACCGAAGCCGACATTGAAAATTCCTGGAACATTTCCCAGACGGGTGGTCGCACTGGTGCTGCCAGCCGCGTGATTGTCGAAGGCTTTGTGCCATTCGATTACGAAATTACTTTGCTCACGGTCCGCCATGTGGGCGGCACCAGCTTCCTGGAACCGATTGGCCACCACCAGGTGGGCGGTGACTATCAGGAATCTTGGCAACCGCAGCCGATGAAGCCGGAACTCTTGGAACAGGCAAAGGTGATTGCAAAGAAGGTCACGGACGCTCTTGGCGGTCGCGGCATCTTTGGTGTGGAACTTTTCGTTTGCAAGGACGAAGTCTTGTTCAGCGAAGTCTCTCCGCGTCCGCACGATACGGGCATGGTGACGCTCATTTCTCAGGATCTCTCCGAATTTGCATTGCACGCACGCGCTATTCTCGGTCTCCCGATTCCGAACATCGCATTCCACGGTCCGAGCGCCTCGAAGGCAATCGTTGTCGATGGCAATTCTGACCATGTGAAGTTCAGCGGCTTGGAAGAAGTTCTTGCAGAACCGGATACGGGCCTTCGCTTGTTCGGAAAGCCGGAACTCAAGGGCCACCGCCGTATGGGCGTTCTCCTTGCTCGCCGCGATACTGTCGAAGAAGCCAAGGCAACTGTCATGGCTATGCGCGAAAAAGTGAAAATTAGTTTGTAGTTGCTAGTCTTTAGTTTTTGGTTGAATAGTCGCACCTTTGGTGCCTAACAGTAACTATTGACTAATGACTGATGACTAATTACTGAATTTTTTCGAAAAATTTGTATTTTATACAGCATCCTGGCTTTTAAGTCGGGGTGCTTTTCTTGTTGAAAAGAAGGAGGAAATTTATGGAACGATTTTTAATTCTTGCTTTGGCGGCTGTAGCTTTTGCTGCTGATCCGATTGTCCCCTCGGCGCCTAAGCTTGATTCCGATGGCTGCTACGCCATTTCGACCGCTGAAGAGCTTTATGGCTTTGCCGATATTGTAAATGCTTCCAAAACGCACGACGAATGTGGTAAGCTGACGGCTGATATTTACGTGGATTGGGAGAGTTGGAATTACACGAATTACTGGGTTCCCATAGAGCTTTTCCGGGGTGTTTTCGATGGGCAAAACCATACCATTGAAAATCTTTATTACAGTGCATACCAGTTTTCAAAGGATTCTACATCAAGTGTAGGGTTGTTTGGTGAACTCCGTGGCTTTACGAACGCCGATGGTAGCGTTGAAAAACTTGCGATTGTCAAGAACCTAGGTATCGCTGGCAACTATTTTTCTGGTGCGGGTTGTAACGGCGCCATTGCAGGAAAAGCTCATGCAGCAGAAATAACGAATAGCTACCAAAGTGGCAACGTTGAATCGCGTTGGGTTTCAGGCGGTTTGGTAGGCTGTGCCAGTTCTCTTAAAATTAGCGAATCCTATAATAAGGGGTATGTTTCCCGATATTATGAAGGAGACTCTACAGGTTGTGGAGGTTTTGTAGGTCGTAACGACGGTGATCTGACTATAGTGAATTCGTATAATGTAGGCTCGGCTTCTGGTGATGTTGCTGGTGGCCTTGTTGGAACTTCACTTGGAAAATTGAGCATTTACAATTCATTCAGTTATATTGAACGGGGATTCACGGACAACCCGCTTCCTCTTGTGGGCTCGTATAAGAGTGATGATTTGGTTGCCGATAATATCTTTTATTTGTTGCCGGAATTTGGAGAACCCATCGAGTTGGGAATGGCTTTGCAAAAGGATGACTTTAGATTTGGCCTAATCCTCGAATGGTTGCGCAACTATAATAAAAATGGTGTTGAAGGCTCTATGTGGGGACAGACGTTGGGGGCTGACTTGTACCCGAATCTGACGGGTAGCGTCTTGGTAAGCTCCGTGGGAACGTATGAAAATCCTGCGAAAAAACTCGATGTCAAGTATCCTAAAAAAGCCGATGGATGTTATCAGATTGGCTCTGCCGAGGAACTTTATGGCTTTGCCTTGATTACAAATGCAGTTTCTTATAATGGTAATTACGTTTGTGGAAAATTGACAAAGGATATTGTTGTCAATAAAAATGTGTTGTTGAATGATACCCTTAATGGGGATGGAAAAAACTTCCTCCCTTGGATTCCTATCTGGAATTTTGCCGGAGATTTTGACGGTGCGGGTCATGTTTTATCGGGTCTCTATTTCAATGACGGATATTATTATATCGGTTTGTTTGGGTCTGTCATGAATCCGGATCCCGAACGCGAAGTGAAAATCGAAAATGTAGGCGTTATGGATTCGTATTTCCATGGCGCTAGTGGCGTAGGCGCGATTGTGGGGCTTGTTCGTGATTCAAGTAAGGCAGTCCACATAAGGAACTGCTATTCGTCGTCGTATGTTGGTGGAAGCGGTTTGGGTCTTGTGGGGCATCATCATGGAGATTCTTTGACGCTAGAGCTTTCGTACAATGATGGTATTGTTAATGGTTCTTTATCCGGTGGCTTGATTGGTCAAACTTATGGGAAAACTCTGATTGCAAATTCTTATAGTGCTGCAAAGCTGATTTCTTCTAATTATGTCGGGCTTTTGGTGGGGCGCGTTGGTTATAGTTATACTCAGGATTATAGACTTTTTGTTGTTAATTCGTATGGAGTAGACCCCTATGCAAGAGAAAAGTCTTTAGAGGTGAGGCCTGCTATTTATTCGTTTGAAACGCGTTTAGCTCCTGAATTTGAGAATACGTTCACGGAAACAACTAAAAAGCAAATAGAAAAAACTTATCGTACTGTAGATTCTGTTGTGGTTTCCAATGTTGATTCTGAACTTTTTTCTGATGGAACTGTTGCAACTTTGCTCCACAATTACCGGACTGCCGGGCGCGACGGACTCGTTTGGGGACAGAAAGTTGGCTCCGATAGTTATCCGATTTTTAGTGGCTCTGTTTCGGCGAGCGTTGCCTTGTCGGACTTGAAACTGGTGACCTTCCCGGAAGATACGGTAAAATATTACAACAAGTATAAAGAGGGTATTGCCACGACGCTTCCGATTCCTGTAAAGGATGGTGATGTCTTTGGCGGTTGGTATGCTAGTGCGAATTTCTCGGGCGAAGCCATGAAGGCTATTCCTGCCGAGGCGAAGGGCCCACAGACTTTCTACGCAAAGTGGATCCATTACCCGTTGCAGAAAGATGGTTGCTATGAAATTGCAAATGTAAGTGAATTGAATCTGTTCAGGGACATTGTGGATAGTTTGAAGACTCCTCTTTGTGCAAAGTTGACTGATGATATTGTTCTGAACGAAAATGTCCTTGTCGATGGAAAGCTGGATTCGTCGAAAATATCTTCGTTTGAGCCGTGGTTCCCGTTGAATAACTATCAAGGTGTGTTTGACGGAAATGGTCATACGATTTCTGGATTGATCTTGTCGGAGCTGTATTGCCATAGTTCTTCGCATGCTGCGTGTGGTTTCTTTGGCAGGATTGAATCGGGAAATCTGGTTATCAAGAATTTGGGAATTGTTGATTCGTATGTCTTTGGCGGAAACAGTGTTGGCGGTTTTGTCGGAGCGATGTATGGGAAGTCTTTAGTTATTGCCAATTCTTATTTTGAAGGTGTTGTAAAAGGTTACGAAGATGTTGGTGGCTTGATTGGCTACACGGATCGTACACAGACCTTGGTACTTTCTTGTTTCCACCGAGGTCCCGTTGAAGGTGCTGCTGATGTGGGTGGACTTATTGGACTTTCGTATGAAACCAAAGGTTCTCTTACGATGATGTATTCTTACAATGAAGGCTCTGTCAGTGCAACTCAAGCGGTTGGTGGGCTAATTGGAGGCGAAATAACGGATTTCTTGCATTTGAGTAATTCCTATAATGTGGCTACAGTTTCGTCTTCTAAAAAGGGTGGAATTGGTGGACTTGTCGGATACCTTAAGAATGATTCGACGCTTGTATACAATTCGTACAACATGGGTAATGTTTCGGGCTCGGATTCTATTGGCGGTATTTGCGGATTCAAGAAAAATTATGTAGATCTTCATTTGGATGCTGCCTACTATTTGGAAGGTTTGCCGGAGGGACTTGGCGGTACAGCTGTTGCTGCCGAAGATTTCGCCAACAAGAATCTTCTGAAGCGTTTGCAGTCTTACAGGGATCATGGCTTGGATGGTTCTGCTTGGACGCAGTCGGATAGCGATAAGTATCCGGTGTTGAATAATAAAGTTTCGGATAAGTTTATCGATAGCCTGCTCGCTGTCGTGACTGCTCCGAGAAGTTCTAGCTCTTCGAGTGTTTCGAGTTCTTCAAGCTCTTCAAGTGCGACGGAAGTGTCTTCGTCGAGTGAGCCGAAGTCCTCGTCATCTTATAGCGAAATGGTGAAATCTAGCAGCAGTTCTGTGAAGTCGTCTAGCTCGTCAAGCGTACCGAAGTCTAGTAGTAGTTCTGTGAAGTCGTCGTCTTCTAGCGAAAAGGTGAAATCCAGTAGCAGTTCAGTGAAATCTTCGAGCTCGTCGAACAAGCCGAAATCCAGTAGTAGTTCTGTGAAATCAAGCAGTTCCGGCAAGGTCTCAATTGCGTCTGCTTTTGTTGCATCGCCAATAGCGATCCGTACGCAGGGCCGCATGGTTGAAATTAGCGGTTTGCGAATGGGCGAATCTTATGCGCTCATGGACTTGCAGGGCAGACTGTTACAGCGCGGCTATGCAAACGGTTCTACGGTCATGTTGCAAGTGGCAAAGTCCGGTCGTTACCTCCTGCGGGTTGCCGGACGAAATAGAATCGTGAATGTTCGATAAATGTTAAAAGAGTCGCGCGGTTGCGCGGCTCTTTTCGTTATAGCACTTTTCCTAATGCGATTATGGCGGCGGTGCGGGCGCGAAGGCGCGTGTTGCCTAAGTTCAGCAAATGGACTTTCCCGTTCTTGAACGCTTTTATCGCTTCGATTTCGCGAGGTGAAAATCCGCCTTCCGGTCCTACAAGTAAAGTAACTGGCTTGACTGGCGTTCCGTCTGCGGTGTTCTCGGAGCCGTCTTCCAAATCCAACTTACGTTCTCCATCGATATCGCAGAGAATCAAGTCTCCCTGATAATCCTTGAGCCACTTGTCGAATTCAATCGGGCCTTCGATGCGCGTCATCCAGGGCTTCTTGGATTGCTTGAGGCTCACGAGCGATTTGAGCTCGGCGCGTCGAACCGTCTTTTTCAAGTCGGAGTTCTTGGGCTCTTGTGAATAGTCCGTACGCAAAAAGATGATGCTATCCGTTTCGGTCTGTGCCGCATGGAAAACGACTTCTTCGAGGGCGTCATCCTTGAGGCAGGCGATACCGAGATTCAGGCGCGGGCGCTTGAACGGAGCGTCTTCGACTGTGTCTACACGGACTTCGCAGGCTTTGGAGTCTGCCTTGGTGATTGTTGCATCGGCGTAATGCCCGAGGCCGTCGCAGAGTTGTAGCGTATCGCCATTTGCGGCGCGGCAAACGCGCACGGCATGGCTGCTTTCATTTTCGTCCAAGATAATGGTGCCAACGCTAATGAGCGGGCAATAGAAACGACTATCAGGAGTTTTCATAACAGTAAAAATAGCAAACATAAGAGTGAGTTGTTGGTCAATAGTCATTGGTTGTTTGTTATGCACTCTCTAAGACTGTATAGACTAGTAACTAATAACTAGTAACTAGTAACTAATTTTCTATATTACATCCCGTGAAAAAAGTAAAAGCTGTTGTCTTCGATTTAGACGGAACTCTCTATTTGAGTGGCCGCCCATACCCGGGTGCGGTCGAAACGGTCAATCGCGTCTCTAAGCGCGTGCCGGTCTATTATTTGAGCAACAACACGAGCAAGTCTCCGGTCTTTTACGAGAACCGCCTCAAGGTCATGGGGCTTCCGCTTGCTGATGATTCCATCATCTCGGCGTTGTACCTCTCGCTCGATGCGATTCACGAACGCAAGATCAAGAACGTCTTTTTCTTTGCGAACCCGGAAGTGTACGAATGGTTTGCGGCTCAGGACCCGAGCCTTAATTTGCGCCCTTCGGTCGAAGAAACCGAGCTGGTGCTTGTCGCTTACCACAACAGCTTTGATTACCGAGAACTTTGCGAACTCTCTTTCCGAGTGCAGCGCGGTATCCCGTTCTGGGTCACGCATACGGATTTTGTCTGCCCTGACGAACGCGGTCCGGTGCCCGATATCGGAAGCTTCATGGCTCTCCTCAAGACCGCTTACGGTGTCGAACCCGAGATGAGTTTTGGCAAGCCGAATCCGGCGATGCTCTCTGGACTTTTGAAGCTTTACCGCCCCGAAGAAATCCTGTTTGTGGGTGACCGCCTCTATACGGATTTTGAACTGGCAAAGCGTTCCGGCTGCCGTTTTGTGTTGCCCTTGTGTGGCGAATCGAAAATGTCGGATGTCGATCATCTCGATGTGAAACCCGAATTTATTGTCAATAACGTTAGTGAAATTGATTTCAACGCCTTTTTAGAAGGAAAAAAATAATGCGTCATATTGCACGTCTTTTGTTCCTGCTCGTCGTGATTCCCGCCGTTGTATTTGCCGGCGATGAACACATTACGGTTGCGGTTTCGTTGCAGCCGTATGCAACTCTCGTAAAGATGGTCGGTGGTTCTCGCGTGAATGTGGTGACGCTTTTGCCTCCGGGTGCTGATCCGCACAATTACGAACCGAAGCCTGCGATTATCAAGGCTTTCTCGCTCGCTCAGATTTATTTCACGGATGGTTCCGGCTTGGACAAGGCTTGGCTGCCTCGATTCCTGGGCGCCAACAAAAAGGTTCAGGTCATTAATATTGCAAAAAATATGGAATGGATGAAGATGGAAGAACATGAACACGAAGCTCATGGTCATCATCATGAAGAAGAACTCGATCCGCATATTTGGACCTCTCCGTATCGCGTGAAAATCTTAGCGCAGAATGTTTATCAGGAACTCAAAAAGATAGATTCTGAACATGAAACGTACTACATTTCCCGAATCCAGGAAACCCAGAAAACTTTGAGCAAGCTTGAACGCGAGCTGAACGAAACCGTTATCAATATGCCTATTGCCCGTCGTTCGTTTATTGTGTTCCATCCGTCATACGGTTATCTCGCCAAGGATTGCAAGCTCAAGCAGTACGCTATCGAGGTCAATGGCAAGGAACCCAAGCCGAAGGATTTGGCTGAACTTATCAAGATGGGACGCAAGAATGGCGTGAAGACAGTATTTGTGCAACCGCAGTTTAGCAAGCGCGCCGCTGCAACTATTGCTAAGGACTTGAATGCCGTCGTTGTTGAAACGGATCCGCTCGATGCTGATTTCATTGGCAATACCCGTAAGTTCATCGAAGCTCTTAAAGAGGCTAGCAAGAAGTAATGTCTGCTATCGATATAAGCAATCTCAGTTTTGGCTATGGAAAGTCGCCCGTGCTTACGGACGTGAACTTGTCCATTGACGAAAATGACTTTGTTGCTATTATCGGACCGAATGGCGGTGGCAAGTCTACACTGATGAGACTGATGGTCGGGCTCTTGAAACCGACGTCTGGGACGGTGCGCGTTTTTGGCGAAAAGGTCCCGACGAAGAAGGTGGCTATTGGCTATGTGCCGCAGAACACGAACAAGAATATCGACTTCCCGATTACGGTGGGCGAGTGCGTTGCCACTGGCAAGACCGGGCTTTCTCCCAAGTCGGACGAAGTGAAGGCAGCGCTTGAACGCGTGCATATTGGTGGTTATTTGGACCGTCGTCTGGGCGAATTGAGTGGCGGTGAACGCCAACGCGTACTCATTGCACGTTCTCTTGTCTGCAATCCGAAGATTCTCTTTTTGGATGAACCATCCAATAATATTGACGTCGCTGGGATTGAAGCGCTTTACAACATGCTTGCGGAATTCAGCGAGACGATGACGATTGTGATCGTGACGCATGACTTGATGGCTCTTTCGCATAAGGTGAAAAGCGTCGTTTGCGTGAACCATTCTGTGCATTACCATGAAGGGGCGAACCTGACCGAAGAAATGTTGCATAGCACTTATGGCTGCGAGGTCGATTTGATTGCTCACGGGGTGCCGCATCGTGTTCTCGGGAGCCACGACCATACCCACGGTGGCTGCTGCGAGCATCATCATACTGGTCATTAGTCATTGGTCTTTAGTCATTAGTTTTTGGCTTTGGATCTGTTTATGACTGTAACGATGGGGAATGGGCTCGGCGCTTTGCGTCTTTGGGGTCGCTTCTCGTTCTGGATGATGGGGGCGTTTCTAATAACTATTGACTAGTGACTAATAACCTTAAAATCCTAACTCCTGCCCATATCACCTCAAAGAATAATGTTATAATTGTATAGTACTTGTGTTTCATTGGAGGTAAAGATGAGTGCAGAAGTTGAAGATTTGACCGTCGAATACACTGACGAAGAAACCGGCGAAGTCGTCATCAAGGAATTGAGCAAGGAAGTCCTTTCGAAGGGCGCCTGGCCGACCGTGATGTTCTTCTACCAGGACCGTGACCCGAAAACGGGCGAGTTCAGCGAACCGAAGGTCTCTCTGCGCCGTTACCGCAAGATGCAAGGCACGTTCAAGCCCCAAGGCAAGTTCAAGATTACAGGCAAGGCGCAAGCCGAAGCCATTATCAACGTCTTAAAAAAGTGGTATAACATTTAATGCCAGACCCTGCTAGTAAAAAGAAAGACTACACTATCGATTTCCTGTGCGAGGGGAATATCGAGTCCTTCCCGTGGAAGGATAAGTTCGAAGCTATGGCCCGCAAGCTCCTTGCCGAAGAAGGCACGGAGAACAACGTCAACATCGTGCTCTGCACCGACGAGTTCGTTCGCGAGATGAACAAGAACTACCGCGGGCTCGACAAGGTGACGGACGTGCTTTCGTTCGAATGGCACGAAGAAATCCCGGGCGAAGAAGAGATGCTCGGCGAAATCTACATCGCAAGGGATCAGGTCAAGCGCCAGGCCCCGCAGTACGGCAATAGCTTTTTTGCCGAGATGAAGCGCGTGATTGTTCACGGACTACTCCACCTGTCGGGGTACGACCATATCAAGGCTGCCGACCGCAAGGTGATGCGCGCCCGCGAATGCGAGTTCTTGGGACTGGATCCGTACAAGGACAAGGAGAGCATGGAAAATGGGTGATACGAACACCATTGCGATTGTTCTTCTCGTTTTCTTTCTTTTAGTTTCGGCATCGTTTACTTTAATCAAGGCAGTCTTTGCCGCCATCTATGCCAAGCGTGAAGACCACGACCGCACGGACCGCGAATCGAAGATTGCAAAGATTGTCGAAAACCGAGGCTACAACGAAACCGTTTCCATCGGCCGAATCTTTTCGGACGTGGGCATTGGCGTGTTCGGATTTTATTTGTTCTCGAATGCGCCGTGGCAGTGGACGCACGACTTCTGGCTGCTCGGAATCATGGCGTACATGCTTTGCGCCTGTGCCGTGATTTATATAGTGACCATCTTCTGCCCGAACCTGATTGGCAACTTGAAACCGGATACTTTGTCTGTGGTGCTTGTGCCGCTGTACAGGCTCATCCGTATGCCGTTTGTGCCGGTGGGACGCGTTTGCCATACCATTTACCTCAAGTTGCTGAACGCCTTGGGTTACGACGCTAAGCTCAGCTTCTTGCCCGAAGAACGCCGTGACGCTGTGCAGGCGGACCTCTCGGATGCTTCGCTCTCTGAAGGCGAAGGCCTCGAAAAAGAAGAACGCCAGATGATCCTCAACATCTTCGACTTCGTGGAAACTCCGGTGCGCGAAATCATGACTCCGCGTGTGGACATGTGCGCGATTGATGTGGACACGTCGCTTGAGGACTTGGTGAAGGTGTTGAACAACGAACGCCATTCCCGTTTGCCGGTTTACAAGGAAACGGTCGACAACATTGTCGGTATCCTTTCGAACCGCGATTTCTTGGAATGGTACACGGAACATCATGACGAGCCGTTTGACTTGATGAAGCTCGTGATGCCGCCGGTTTATGTGCCGTACCACAAGAAGATTGATGATCTTTTGACGGAACTCCGCAAGACGGGTAACCAGCTCGCGATTGTCGTGGACGAATACGGCGGTACGGCTGGACTTGTGACGCTTGAAGATATTCTCGAAGAAATCGTCGGTGAAATTCGCGATGAAGACGACATGGACGAAGACGAGGACGTGCAGAAGTTGAAGGACGGACGCTACATTCTCGACCCGTTAATGACGCTTTCGGATTTGGAATACGAGCTCGATGTGGAACTCAAGCCGCCTGAGAATTCCCACGTGGAAACGCTCTCCGGACTCATCCAGGCAACGCTTGGCATCATCCCGTCGCCAGGCGCCGAAGTCAAGATTCAGGGTTACACGTTCCGCGTTCTGCGCATGGACGGCACCCGCATGGAAAAGGTCATGATGATTCTCCCTGCCGGCGTGAAAGGCCCCAAGACGCAGACACTCCACAAAGTGTAGAGCTCGAAGTTGCATCTCAAAAAAGTGAGGAAAGCCCCTAATCGGGGCTTTTTCTTTTGCCGAAAATTCCGCAGATTTTACAATACGAGACGTTCATACGATAATAAGGATATAAAGGAGATTATAAAGTGGAAAAAGTTGTAGCGAGAAATTTGGGACATCTGAAAAAGCTCGTCCATGAATACATGGAAAAGCTTGGTCCTAATTGCGATTTGAATTTTATCGATGTCTCGGATTTGTATGAACTGGATGACCTGTTCTCTTATCCCAACCAAAATTTCAATGGCGACATCAGTCAATGGGATGTGTCCAACGTAAGGAATATGAACGGTGTTTTTTCTAATTCCAAGTTCAATGGTGATATTAGTAAGTGGGATGTGTCTCATGTGGAAACTATGGAATTTATGTTTAGCGATTCTGAGTTCAATGGCGATATTAGCGGCTGGGATGTTTCCAACGTAAAGTACATGAAAGGTACATTCCATTGCTCAAAATTTATGGGTGACATTAGCCAGTGGGATGTTTCCAATGTGGTAGATATGGATATGATGTTTTCTGCCACAAAATTCAATGGCGATATCAGCCAGTGGAATGTATCTAAAGTGCAGTGTATGAGTTTGATGTTTTGTGATTCGGAATTTAATGGCGATATAGGACATTGGGATGTTTCTAACGTGAGTGATATGGGCTTTATGTTTGAACGTTCCCAATTTAACGGCGATATCAGTTTGTGGGATACCTCTCATGTCCTTTGCATGTCCTACATGTTCAATCTTTCTGTGTTTAATGGCAATATTAGCGGTTGGGATGTTTCTAAGGTCGAAGACTTTAACGGAATGTTTGCATCTTCCAAGTTCAATGGCGATATTAGCGGCTGGGATGTTTCGCATGCAAGGGATATGTCGAACATGTTTTATCGATCCGAATTCAATGGGGATATTTCATCATGGAATGTTTCTGAAAAAACGGATTTGAACTGTATGTTTTGCGAATCGCAGTTTAAGGGAAATCTCGAACAATGGAATATCACGGATCCCAAGCAGGTAAGGGATATGTTTGATAATTCCGTTTTGGAATTGGAAGATCGTCTCCCTCAATGGTTTGTGGAACTCGCCTCAATGGATCCGGATTCTTGTCCCGATTTCAACGATGACATTGATGAGATGGATAAGGATGCAGATTTGCCTTTTTAATTTTTGGACCTAAAAAAAGAAGAAGCTCGCGATTTTTGTGTTCGCGGGCTTCTTTCTCCTACTGTCTACTGAATCAACTACAATTCTTCCACGGCTTCTGCTCTCAGGTTCAGCACGATGTGTTCCTGGCGCATAGGCGTGTTGTTGCCCATGTAGTATTCCAGCATCTTGCCGAGCGAAGCGTCGGGCGGAATGCTCACCGTTTCAAGGCGCATGTCCTCGTTGATGAACTGTCCGAATTCTTCCGGGCTGATTTCACCAAGACCTTTGAATCGAGTAATCTCGAGACCGGTCTTGCCGATTTCCTTGGCTGCCTTGTCGCGTTCCGCTTCGTCGTAGCAGTACTTGGTCACTTGCTTGTTACGCACGCGGAAAAGCGGCGTCTGCAAGATGTACAGGTGCTTCTGTTCCACGAGTTCCGGGAAGAACTGCAAGAAGAACGTCATGAGCAAAAGGCGAATGTGCATACCGTCCACATCAGCATCGGTCGCGATAATCACTTTGTCGTAACGCAAGTTCTCGAGACCGTTTTCGATGTCGAGCGCGTGCTGCAACAAGTTGAATTCTTCGTTTTCGTACACGACCTTCTTCGTCATGCCAAAGCTGTTGAGCGGCTTACCGCGGAGGCTAAACACAGCCTGCGTCTGCACGTTACGGGCCTTGGTGATAGAGCCGGATGCGGAGTCACCTTCTGTAATGAAAATCATCGATTCGCGGTTGAGCGCGTTTTTCACGTCGGTGAGGTGGATCTTGCAGTCGCGCAGCTTGCGGTTGTGCAAGTTTGCCTTCTTGGCGCGTTCGTTTGCAAGCTTCTTGATGCCTGCAATTTCCTTGCGTTCACGTTCGTTTTGCGTGATGCGGTTGAGGAGCGCTTTTTCGGTTTCGGGATTCTTGTGCAAGAAGTTGTCGAATTCACTTGCCACGTAATCCACGACCCAGGAGCGCAGCTGGGCGCCACCCGGAGCGACCGTTGTCGAGCCGAGCTTTGTCTTTGTCTGGGATTCGAAAACCGGTTCCTGGATGCGTACGGAGATGGCGCCAATGACGCAGTTGCGCACGTCTTGCGGGTCCAGGTCTTTTTTGAAGTGGTCACGGGCGCCTTTCACAAGGCCTTCGCGGAATGCCTGCTGGTGCGTACCACCCTGAGTGGTGTGCTGACCGTTTACAAAGCTGTAGTAATGTTCGCCGTACTGGTTGCCGTGCGTGAAGGCGCATTCGATATCCTTGCCCTTGAAGTGTATTACCGGGTAGCGGATGGAATCGTCCACGTGCTTGTTCAAAAGATCCAAAAGACCGTTCGGGCTTGTATAGACCTTGTCGTTCATCACGAGCTGGAGACCGTTGTTCAAGTAGGCGTAGTTCCAGACCTTCTCTTCCATGTAGGCTGGGAGGAAGCGGTAGTTTTTGAAAATGTCGGCATCCGGTTCAAAGTAAATTTCGGTACCGTTCTTTTCGTTTGTTGCACATTCCTTGTAATCCTGCACAAGCACGCCGCGGCTGAATTCTGCCTGCTTCATGCGGCCGTCGCGGTAGCTCTTGACGATGAATCTGGTAGAAAGGGCGTTCACAGCCTTTGTACCCACACCGTTCAAACCGACGGACTTCTGGAACGCTTCGGAATCGTACTTACCACCCGTGTTGATCTTCGACACGCAGTCGATGACCTTGCCGAGAGGAATGCCGCGCCCGTAGTCGCGCACGCGAGCCGCATGGTCGTCAATGTTGATTTCAATCTTCTTGCCGGCACCCATCACGAATTCGTCGATGGAGTTGTCGATAATTTCCTTGACGAGCACGTAAATGCCGTCGTCCGGGCTCTGTCCGTCGCCAAGCTTGCCGATGTACATACCGGGGCGCAGACGGATGTGTTCATGCCACTCTAGGGATTTGATGCTGTCTTCTGTATATTTCGTAGCTGCCATTAATCAATCTCTTTAAAATTCAATTCCATATATAGCAAACGACTTTTGGGTTCACTATAACCATAAAGCCAGATCAAATATATAAAAATTCTTGATACTGCACATTAGGGCAAATTAATTTTGGCTATGTAGAACTTTAATGTTGAAGCACCGTCTGATGTTTAAAATTTTAAACAAAAAGGACTTTAAAAGGGCTTTTGGTGATTCGACAGGATTCAATGACACTTAAAAGCACGGTTCTTGTCAACATTCCATTAACAACAAAAAAGTTCTACTTATCCGGGAAATGTTTATCCATTTTTCAAGAGGTGTGACTTATGGACAACGAATTGACACTTTTGATAGGGAAGGGGGAAAAGATCCTTTATGCCGGTAAGCCGGACAAAAGGTGCTTTATCTTTGAATGTATCTTCAATCCGCTGCTTCCGTTTGCGATTGTTTGGGGCCTTTTTGATATGTTTTTCATCGGGGCAGCGTTTTCGTCTGATCAGGCGGACAAGGCGGCTGTATTTATCATCCCGTTCATGATGCTACACATGATGCCTGTCTGGATTTACCTGGGCGGGGCACTGCTCTCGTTCAGGCGGTACCGCAACACGGCATTAAGGGACACACCCAGGATAACATGATCGAATGGGAAGGTTACACAGACCCCGAACTGGGCATTCCCGTTTATAGCCTTTATGGCGAACACCGCGAACCCACTGCCGAAATGCTCAGTCACGTAGACATGATGCTTGTGGACTTGCAGGATGTGGGCGCCCGCTACTACACGTTTATCTGGACGCTGTTCCTTTGTATGAAAGCCTGCGAGAAGGCGGGCATCCCCGTGATTGTGGTGGACCGCCCGAACCCCATCAACTGCGTAGACGAGGAAGGCCCGGTGCTGGATTTGAACTACACGAGTTTCGTGGGTCTGCACAGCATCCGTACGCGCCATGCAAAGACTATTGGCGAACTTGCTGTCCAGTTCAAGGAAGAACGCTTCCCCAAGTGCGAACTCTACGTGCTCGGCATGGAAGGTTACGATAAAAAGATGTGGTACGATCAGACGGGACTTCCGTGGATTTTGCCGAGCCCGAACATGCCGACTCTCGATACCGCCATCGTTTATCCGGGCATGTGCCTTTTCGAAGCGACCAACGTGAGCGAAGGCCGCGGCACGACGCGTCCCTTCGAAATTTTTGGCGCTCCGTTTATCGATGCTGTCAAACTTTGCAAGTACATGAACGACCTCAAGTTTCCGGGCGTGTATTTCCGTGAAAATTACTTCCAGCCCACATTCCACAAGGGTGCTGGCCAAATCTGTGGCGGTGCGCAGATTCATGTGCTCGACCGCGACAAGTTCCGCAGCTTTGATATGGCCGTAAAGCTGTTGCAGTACATCTTTAACGAATATCCGAAGGATTTTGCCTGGAAACAGCCGCCTTACGAATATGAATTCAAGAAATTGCCTATCGACATTCTGCTTGGCAACGGCACATTCCGCAAAGAATTTATCGAAAGTAGCATTTAACCATCAAAGAAGAGGAAAGTATGATTCAACAATCTAACGGAAAATTTGAAATGCCGGCACTCCCGTATGCCGCAGGCGACCTGGCTCCGGTTCTCAGCCAGGAAACCATCGAATTCCACTACGGTAAGCACCTGCAGACTTACCTCAATAACTTGAACGCAGCCCTTCCGGGTAGCGCTTTCGAAGGCAAGACTGTCGAAGAAATCGTCAAAACGGCCGAAGGCGGCGTGTTCAATAACGCAGGTCAGTTCTTGAACCACTACATGTATTTCATGCAGTTCAAGGCTCCGTCAGCCGGCAACGTTCCGACGGGTAAAATTGCCGACGCCATCGCTCGCGATTTCGGCTCCTTCGAAAAGTTCCAGGAAGAATTCCAGGCGAAGGGCGCAGGCCTCTTCGGTTCTGGCTGGGTATGGCTCTCTGCCGATGCTTTGGGCAAGCTCATCATCACGCAAGAAGGCAACGCTCAGAACCCGCTCACCAAGGGTCTCAAGCCGCTCCTCACGTTCGATGTGTGGGAACATGCCTACTACATTGACTACCGCAACCGCCGCCCCGATTACCTCAAGGGACTCTGGCAGATTGTGGATTGGAACGTCATCAACAACCGTCTCGGTTAATTCCAATACAAGTGTAAAAGAAAACCGCTGGTCATTAAACCAGCGGTTTTTCTTATAAGTAATTTGATTTATGGCCGATTATTCATCCGGGTTTTCACGTTCAATAAGTCCGTTCTCGCCTCGGAGCATTTCTTCCCATTCGTAGTTGTTGCCGTCTTTGCATTTGAAATAGAATCCTTCGGAGTAAGTTTCGCACAAACTCGAAGGAGTCGATTTCGCAATTTTGGTCTTGTACATTGTTTTGCAGTGGACGGTGGTATCGCTGGCGAGCATATACGGATAAGATGTGCTTGCTTCAGCTTGCGCGCTGTCTTGCGCGATCTTTTTCTGGATGGGAATATACTTGTTGTCTATGGTAGAATATTCCTGCTGAAAGATCGTGTCACCTTCCAGCTTGTTAAATGCTCCTGGTGAATATGTACATCCGTTATCGCAAGTATACACGTTGACCGTTCTGTCGTAATCTTGGCAGACAGGTTGGATAATACCGTATAAAGGCTCATTTTCAGCCATTTCGGCAACGGTTTGTTTTAAAGAGGGCTTGCTTGAAGGGCACCACGATTTATGAAAGTAACTTGAATCCTTGCAGTGAACATTCGGGAAAGTGCTCAGCGTGTAGGGGTATTCGCTATTCACGCTAGATGACGATTCCGCTTCGCTAGATGATTCGGGTGTGGCTTCGGAGCTGCTGGAAACTTCGTCAAAAGATTCGCTCGAGGGAATCACTTCTTCTTCGGAAGAACTGGTGGGGGCTGTTGCTTCGGAACTGCTGGAGGTGATTTCGCCAGGATTGTCTGAAACGACTTCGGGTGCGGCGCTGTTGGAATCGCTGTCGCAACCTGCCCAAAAAAGTGCTGCAACACATAAAGCGATTTTACGCCTGTACTTTGTGATAGACATATTGTTCTCCTTTTTTTCTTTAATATACCTTTAAAAGGATTCTTTTACAAATGTCCCAAATCAAAACTTTGGACAAATTGTAAATAAAATCGAGAGTTTCTTTGTTATTTGGTTATATTAATAGGGAAATGGGCTATGTAGAACTTTAATGTTGAAGCACCGTCTGATGTTTAAAATTTTAAACAAAAAGGACTTTAAAAGGGCTTTTGGTGATTCGACAGGATTCAATGACACTTAAAAGCACGGTTCTTGTCAACATTCCATTAACAACAAAAAAGTTCTACTTATCCTTAATTTTAAAGGGTGGAGGTGCAGCGCATCTTGTAGAATGGTAAAAAATGGGCGATATTCGTTTAATTGACAAGTTTGTTAAATTATTTTATCTTTGTACGTGTGTTGGGAGTTGTGTTTTGAAGGAGATGGAATATGGACGCAATCCAGACAGCACGTGAACGATTGAAACTTTTGAAGCAGCTTGCGCAAAGTGGGAGGAATGTGAATTCCAACAATGCTGCTTCTAAGAAGGACTTGTTTCAGTCGTTAGATCGCGGCATTACAGCTATTTCGTAATTTTATTGCTTATAGATTATTGAAGAGGCTTTTGGGAAGGCCTTGCTTATATGTTGTCCGAGCCTTCGTATGAAGGCTGGGATTTTTATTAATTCCATTTGACGAGCTAATAATTATTATCTATTATTGCGTTGTGTTCGGCTAATGAATATTAGCCTTTGACGGATGTTAACGGAGAAATTTATGAAGACGATTGGTTTGATTGGCGGCATGAGCTGGGAAAGTACAATCACGTACTATGAAATTTTGAATAAAGAAATTGTCAGCGCGTTGGGCGGTTTTCACAGTGCAAAAATCTTGATGTATAGTGTTGATTTTGCAGAACTCGAGGCGAACATGTCCAATAGCAATTGGGATGGCAATGCGGCAATTCTCGCAGATGCGGCAAAGCGTCTCGAATGTGCGGGGGCGGACTTTATCGTGATTGCAACGAATACGATGCATAAGCTAGTCCCGCAAATCGAACGTGAGATTCATATTCCGATTCTGCACATTGCCGATGCGGCTGCTTCAAGCGTTATTCGCGATGGCTTTACGAAAGTCGCGCTGCTCGGCACTAAATTCACGATGACACAGGACTTTATCAAGGACCGCCTTAAGAGCGCTGGCCTCGAAGTGATTGTGCCGGACGCTCCGGATATTGAAATTGTGAACAACGTGATTTTTAATGAACTCTGCTTGGGTAAGGTTCTTGATGCTTCGCGTGCTGAATACCAGCGCATCATTGCGAGTTTGAAAGAACGTGGTGCTGAATGTGTGATTCTCGGCTGCACGGAAATCGGCATGCTCATCTCTGAAAAGGATAGTGAGCTCCCTGTGTACGATACGACCATCATCCATGCCAAAGAAGCTGCCCGCCAAGCGCTGGGTTGATTGTTCTATATGCTACAAGATGTAGTATATGCAAAATTTTTGTGCGAAATTTTTAGAAAAATGCTTAAATTTTGCAAAAATCCTTAATTTTGTAGCATAGAAAGACTTGATTTTTGAAAAATACGGTTTTATATTTTTTAATATGAAACCGATTGTCGAATATACCGATTTCCGCATGTTCATGCGTGATTACTACGAGGAACGCAAGCGCTGTTCCGCGTTCTCTTGGAGAGAATTCTCCAAGAACGCAGGATTCAGTTCACCCTCGTACATGAAGGTCGTTTGCGACGGTAAAAGCAAGTTGAGCCGTATCGGTGTAGAACGCACGGGTGCCGCCATGGGGCTTGCCGGTTTCGAGATGGATTATTTCAGGGCGATGGTCAAGTTCGGCCAGGCCGAGACGGAAGAAAGTAAAAAAGCCGCCTACGAAGAAATGCTTTCCATCGCAAAGACGTACAAAGTCCGTACGATTGAAGGCGAGTTCTTCAAGTATTACGATACTTGGCACAACTCGGTTGTCAGGGAACTTGCCCCGATTATGCCGGGCGCCACTCCGGGTGAAATGGCAAAAATGTGCTATCCGCAGATTTCTGCTGCGGAAGTTCGCGATTCCCTCGATTTCCTCACGAAATCAGGACTCCTGAAAAAAGAAGATGAAAATTTTGTCCAGTCCGAAACTTCGATCAAGGGCACAACGGATGCAACGCGACTTGCCATGAGGAATATGCACCGCCAAATGTCCAGGCTTGCGACTTCGGCACTTGAACTCCCCAAGGAAATTCGTAATTTTAGTGGAGTGACCATGGGGCTTTCGCGCGAGTCGTTCCACAAGATTGAATGTGTGCTGAATGAATGCCGTCGCCAGATTATTGCCATCGCCGCCGAAGAAAAGAATATTGAACAAGTTTATCGCTTGAATTTGCAGTTATTCCCCCTGACGAAAAACGTGAAGGAGAACGAAAATGAAGAAGTGTAGTTTGTATGAACTTATAACGCTCACGGTAATCTTTTCGCTGGGCTTCTTTGTGGGGTGTTCTTCGGATAAAATTGCAGGTACGTCCGAAGAAACAAATGAATTTGCCTATAAAGTTTCGTCGAGCTCCGAAGAGGAATCGTCTAGTTCTTCTGTTGAATCTAAGGATGCCGAAAAATCTAGTAGTTCTGCAAAATCGAGCAGCTCTTATGTGGAGTCCTCGAATAGTACGCCTCCTGGAACCACAAGTTCTTCTACTGGTGTTGATGTGAATAATAATTCCAGTAGTTCTGAAAAACCAAATGAAGGTACTGCAAAGCCAGATATTTCGTTGGAGTATTACTTGAAATTGCTCAATCAAGAATCGGACTCGTTTGACAGTGGCGTTATGTCAACAGCGATTGACCTAAATACAGATGGCAATCCGCAAAATCCGAATCCGCCGATGACGGCTGAATTTGATACGCCTTGGCCGCACAAGATTGTAAAGCAGAATGTCGATGCGTTGCAAGAATACTTCCCAATGGCGTTCTCGATGTATCCTCAAATCATCAGTGCGATAAAGAACGAAACTTTGGACGAAAATTGTGGACTTTATACGTTCAACGTGTATAGCGATGGATTGACTGCAGCCTATATCGTTGCTGAAATTACCGAGAATACCATCAAGGTGATTGATATTCCGGCGGGAGAATGTAAGGCGCTGTCTTTGACTCAAATGTCCAGGTTCCTGTTCTACTATTGTGGCGAAATCAATAGCCATGCCGAAGCGGAACATATAAAAGTTGATGCGGATTTGTCTGGTAATTGCCCGATTATTAAAACGGGTAATGAATGGGTGAAATTATAAATTAAGGAGAAAACATCATGAAAAAGAATCATTATGTCAAGGCGATGAGCCTTGCCGTTGTGGCGGCTATCTCTTTCGCAGTCGTTGCATGCGATAACGATACTCTCAGCGGTCCTGATTTCAACGCTGGAAACGGTGGGACTTCCTCGGCAGTTGAACAGCCTGCTCCGCAGTCCTCTAGCTCAGAGGTTGCTGTAAGCTCTTCATCCGATATCCCGCTCAGCTCGCAGTGTGCTGCACTGCTTCCTGAGTGTGGTTACACCGTCGAACAACTTTGTGAAATGGGCCAGACCTACTTCTGTGTGAGCAGTTCTTCGTCCGCTAAATTGAACAGCTCCAGTTCTGTTGTTGCAAGTTCTTTTTCTGTGAAAAACAGCAGTTCTTCGTTTTCTCAAAAGCCGTTGAGCTCGAGCTCCGTTGAAACGTGTCCGAACGGTCATTGGACTACCCACTGTAATGGAATTTGGACTCAGGAACCGGTTTGCTGCGAAGAAAAAAACGTGGAAACTTGCAGGCACATCACGGATTACGATGGCATGACCGAAAAGGGTAACTGCGTGGATCAGAATGGTCGCACCGCTGTTGACTGCGTGACAGGTGCAAACTATGAATGCCAAAACAACAATTGGCAGCCGGTGACTTGCTTGAATGTCAAACCGGATGAATGCAAGCCGGGGATGGGTGGCTGTGGATACCGCCTTTGCCAACCGGATGGCATTAAGGAAATTGCCGATTGTGGAAGTGGTGCCATTTACGTTTGCAACGGTGAAACGTGGGAAGTCAAGGCAACGGATAACAATAAACTCTGCGCCCAAGGCAAACTCGAATACTGCGAAGCTTGCTTTAAAGAAGGCGTCTTCAATGGCCATTACAAGTGCGAAGGCGGCAAGTGGAGAGAGTACGGCATGGGCGATGAAATCTGCGAACACATCACCGATGTTAAATGCGATGATAATAGGCCTGGTTGCGGTTTTTGCGGTGTAGAAAAAAGATTTGCATTTGATTGCGAAACAGGTGAGGAATTTGTGTGTGATCAGGGATACTGGTCTCTGAATGTCAAGGATTGCGAACCGGGAATGGATGGATGCGCGGTTCCTGTATGCAACGCACTTGCTCCTGAATGCGGCTATAGCGAATACGAACTTTGCAATAAGTATGGCATCGATAGATACTGCAATGACAAGTGGCTGAGCGAACCTTGCGATGGCTCCGAATCTAGCAGAGACCTCCGCATCGTGGAATCCAATAATAGTTTCAGATTTGAAAACTACATCTGCGTCAATAACAAGTGGGTGGAACGCTTCAAGTATTACGAATGCGGTGAAGAAGTCGATTGCGACCGCCCGTCTCTGCGTTGCCAGGCAAGCCCTGTAATCGGAACCGCTTGCGAAAACGAAGGCGAGTCTAGCGATATCGATGGCTGCGTGTTCCTTTGCAGCGCGGGTCAATTCATCTACGCTCCGCCGCCAACGTGGTGATAAGCTAAAAATTGATCAAAAAAAGCGGCGCCATTCGGCGTCGCTTTTGTGTGGGTTGGTAAAATTCAAATCTTTGGTCTTAAAATTTAGGACCTTTAGGGAAAGGGACGTGTTCGTTTGGACGTGGAACATCGAACGGCGGGTTTTCTGGGTGCTGTTTTTCCCATTCATCGCGATTCTTTTCGATTTGCCCTTTTTCTTTGTTGATAATATTTTCTTTCGTGATATTCTTGTTTTCGTTTAGCGCGTTGTTGCTCGTTTTTTGCAAGTTGATGTCTTGCTGGATATCTTTGATTTCGGCATGGGCATTTGCCTTGATGTCCAAGAGAATTTGTTGCCGTGCTTGCTTGCGTTCTTCACGTAAGCGTTGCCAGTCTTCTTTCTGTTTCTGTCCAAGATCAGGAACGTCTTGCGAAATTTCAGACCTTTCTGCAGGCGTCGCGATATCGGATTCCGGTTGAGCAAACGGAACCGCCACGAATATCGAGCTAGTCAAAAGTGCAATAAGTTTGTTTGCGTTTCTCATAGCGTTAACCTTGAAAAGACTCGGAAAAAAGAGGGCGACGGATGCTCCCGTCGCCCAGATTTTTAGGAGGAAAGTCCTTATTCAACCTGTGCTACGGTCTTTTCTTCTTTTACAGTTTCTTTTTCTGCCTTCTGGGCTTCGCGTTCTGCTTTCTGTGCTTCGCGTTCAGCCTTTTTAGCTTCCATTTCAGCCTTGCGAGCTTCGCGTTCGGCCTTCAAAGCTTCTTCGCGTTCTGCGCGCTGTGCTTCGAGCTCAGCCTTCTTAGCTTCCATTTCGGCCTTCTTAGCTTCGCGTTCAGCCTTCAAAGCTTCTTCGCGTTCTGCGCGCTGTGCTTCGAGTTCAGCCTTCTTAGCTTCCATTTCAGCCTTGCGAGCTTCGCGTTCAGCCTTCAAAGCTTCTTCGCGTTCTGCGCGCTGTGCTTCGAGTTCAGCGCGCTTTGCTTCCATTTCGGCCTTCTTGGCTTCGCGTTCGGCCTTGCGGGCTTCTTCGCGTTCAGCACGCTTAGCTTCTTCTTCGGCGCGCTTGGCTTCGAGTTCAGCCTTGCGAGCTTCGCGTTCAGCTTTCAAAGCTTCTTCACGTTCAGCACGCTTTGCTTCTTCTTCAGCCTTCTTAGCTTCACGTTCGGCCTTCTTGGCTTCGAGTTCAGCCTTGTGAGCTTCGCGTTCGGCCTGGAGTTCTTCTTCCGTCTTCGGGGTCGGCGGTTCGATTTCCGGCTTCGGCGGCTTCGGAGCTTCTACCTTGGCTTCGTCCTTGTCGAGCTTGATCTTGTCAAGGAGACCCTTGCGAGCTTCCTTGCTTTCTTCGCGCATCTTCTTGAAGTCTGCCTTGTCGACAACTTCGGATTCGACTTCTGCTGAAATTTCAGCGGTAATTTCGGCCTTGACGCTCTTCATGTCAGAAGCATTGCTTTTGGCAGATGCTGTGGCAAAAAAGGCGAGTGTAGAAATTGTGAGGATTGCGATGAATTTTGATTTCATGATTCTTCCTATGGTTGTGGGTGGATTTTTTGTTTCCACCCTGTATTTAGCAAGAACCGTGCCAATTTTGGAAATGTGGCGAAATTGCGTAAATTTCGATGTTTTTATTCGAAAAGTCCTTTTTGCTGGTCTTAAAACCCATGAAAAAACGAGGTAATTCGCCTCAGTGGGGATAAAAGTTCCGAAAATTTATTTGGTTGTTGGTTTTTGGTCAATGGTTCTTAGATTATAAACCAATAACTAATGACCAATGACTAAAGGCCTCCGCCTTGCTTTTGCGTTCGCAATTTTGTACATTGAGTTCGCAACTTATTATATCGTTTCTTAGATCCTTAATTATTATCCCGGGCAGGGGCCGCAATTGTAGCGCCAAAGAGCGTTCGCATTGAAAAAGCGGGCATGCGCATTTTAGGAGAATCGTATGCTTCTAAGGATCTTGGGAATTTCCCTTTTGATATTGTTGTTGTCTTCGTCGCTGGCGGGCGCTTCGTCTTCGGTTGCGCGTTCTGTTAGTACGCCGAAAACGTTCTCGAAGTCTGTTCGGACTTCGCCGGGGGCGGTTACGCTTGATTTTGCAGATGTCGCGCTCTCGGAGGTGGCGCGGACGCTTTCGCTTGCGTATGGGACTTCCATTTTGACGGATGATGCGGGCGATGTGCGCGTGACGTTTCACCTGGAGGGGGTTAGCCTTTTCGAAGGGCTGACTTCGCTTTGCGCTGCGCATGGGCTAGATGTGGTGCTGGAGGGGCGTGTGTACCATATTCGACGATCGCGTGTGCAAAATGGTTCGATTGCGCTCTCGGATTCAGGCGTAGTCGTTGATGTCAAAAACATGAACGTGCGCGAGTTCGTGAAGGAATTTGGGCTGAACACGGGCGTGAATGTGCTTGCGGATTACGACGTGGATGGTGTGGTGAGTGGGAATCTGAGGGGAATGGTTCCGGAAATGGCGTTTCGCGTGCTGATGGAATCTAACGGGTTTAAGGTACGCGGGGAGCGCGGGTGTTTGCGGGTTTCTCGTGCAAAAGCGGGGAACGGCGGGAAAGCTCTGAACGGTTCGCCGGATGGCGCGGAAGTTTCTGTGGAACGTGCGGGAGACCTTTATTCGGTGGATTTGCAGTCGGCTTCGCTCAAATCGGTGCTTAAGGCAATTGCTGAAGATGCGGGGCTCAATTTGGCGGTTTATGGCGACTTGAATGAAACTGTGCAGATGTCGTTCAAGGATGTTTCGTTGCCGGAACTTTTAGCGTCACTTTTTCGCGGAAGTGCGTTCACGTTTCGGCTAGATTCGTCGTCGCTTTGGGTCTCGGAAGAAGGGGCGAAAGCGCTTGTCGATGTACAGGTATTCCCGCTAAAGCATGTGTCGCCTGAGAAGGCTATGGCGCAGCTTTCGAAGTTTATGAAAGGATCGGAACTGAATGTTTCGGAATATCGCGAGCAGAATTCACTGGTGCTTGGAGGTTCGCCGCGAGCGATTGCGCGTGCTGCGGAGCTCTTGAAAATGGTCGATGTGCCCCAAATGCAGGTGACGCTTGCGTGTGTGATTGTGGAGTTTCGCAAGGGACGTGGTTTTGCGATTGGTGTGCGGAGTGGGGCAACTCGGAATGTGGGCGAGCGCGAGATTCAGGCGCGCGGATTCTTTGATTTCTTGGGCAAGGATATTTCCAAATCGGGGGCGTTCGGAAAAATTGGAATCTTGCCGGATCGCTTTGAGCTGGAGCTTTCGTCGATGGAGGAGAACAACGAGGCAAAGGTGCTTGCGCGCCCGCGTGTGACAACACTGAACGGCAATAAGGCGGAACTCAACGTGACGAATACGGTCTATTATCTTGTCAGTCAAGTTTCTGCGGATGGGTATCCGATTACGGATTACCGCTCGTTTAACGATGGTATTTCGCTGGAACTCACGCCCACGATGACGCAAGATGGTTTGATAACGTTGTCTGTGTCGCCAGAAATCAAGACGGCGGGCAGGAGCACTGGCGATGGGCCGCGGGACATCAGTTCCCGAAACATGAAGACGACGGTGGTGTTGCGTGATGGTGAAACTTTGTGCTTGGGCGGGCTCATTCGCAAGAACAAGACGGAGGTGCGGCAGGCGGTGCCGTTCTTGGGGAGTATTCCGATTCTTGGGCGGTTATTCAGTTACACCTCCGAAGAAGAGGACGAAAGTGAACTCGCGATTTTTATCACGCCGAGTGTGGAGACGAAGGAATGATTGGGTGGGCGAAAAAAGTCGCGCCTGTCGCGGCTCGGATGATGACGTGGGAGGTAACGACGTCTTTTGACGGGACTCTCACGGAAACGGAATTGCGCAAGCGATTTGACGAAGATTTTAGAGATGTATTTAATGCCGGTTTTGCAGATGGCGAGTGCGCGGTTTTCTTTTGGCCGCTAGTTTCGTTCAATGCGTCGGATGGACGCAAACATCGCTATCTTGTGGCGGTGGCGGATGAACCGTTGGAAAATTACCGAAAAACGTTTGACCGTTGCTTGCCAAAACAAATTGCGTTGTATGCAATTGCTGACAAAATATTGCGAGGCGAATGGGATGGTGAGAATTGCTTGAAGTGTGATGAAGTGTGCGCGGAGTGTGACGGTGAATGTGCTGAACTCAATAATGACTGCGCGGAGGTTGCGGATAATGGAAATTTGTTGTTTGTCGCGCTTTGGGAACATAGCCTGTACATTCTCGTTTTTATGGAAGGCCGTTTATGCCATTGGTCAGAAGAATACGGCTACGGAGAAACGTTTGATGATGCTTGCCGTGAGCGGGTGGCGCACTTTAAGGAATTCTTGAAAGCCGATGAACTGTTTGCGAAAATGAATGACGTGGGGGAGTTTGTTGTTTGCTGTGTGAAAGTTGGGACTGTCGAGGAATCGCTGCATGTGAAAGATCTCTTTCAAGTGGCTGCACGCGATCCATTTTGGTGTGGCAAGGATTTAGACGAGTGCGATTCAATGAAACCTTGCGAACGTAGGCGTTGGATAATGAGTGCCGTAGCTTTGTTTGTTTGTTGTGCGTGTGTTTTTGCAATGTGCGGCGGTTCTTTGAATTTGTTATATGCAAAGTTTTTTGACAATGAACTGTTTGATTTAATTGTTGATGCTGCGCCAGTTGAATTAAGTCAGCCTGCCGCTCGCGATTTGGAAATGCTTGCGTGGGCGGAAGGGCATCGCGATTTGCTCCCTGCAAAATGGACTCTCGGACGTGCGGGTTTTGTGGACGGTGTCGCATCTAGAAGTTGGCGAACTTCACGAGGAACCTGTGATTCGTCGGAATTCAGTTTGCTTGGAATTGTGGGCGGGCGAGTGGCGCTTGTGAAAACATCCGCAGGTGAAACGAAAACGCTCTCAGTCGGTGATTCGCTTTCTCGATACCGCGTGAAGCGAATTGGAATGAACGATGTTGTGATGCGTTGTGGTCGCAAGGAGGTTCGTTATGCGGTCAAAACGCGGTAACGTTCTTCCGCTTGTGTTGGGACTGCTGCTTGTGCTTTCTATTCTCGTGACAGCCATGCTTCGCATGCCGGGGGCGCTTCGCCGAAGCGTATCGCTTGTTGCAAAAGAAACTCAGGAAATGTATTTCGCGGAATCTGCGGTGCTCGCGAAACTGAATGGCTTTCCGGACGGCTATTTTGCGGAGCTTCCGATTGTCGGATCTCGGATTCTTGGGCCATGGACCGAATGGAGTGTTCGCGATAAATTCCAGTTCATGCTGGGGAGTGAATACGGGCGATTCTCGACTTCGGAATGGGTGCGTTGCGCCGTGGTGCTGGAGCAGAATTTGCATGAACGCATTTTGCATTCGGATGGCTTGAAAAACTTGTCGGGGAATCGTCGCTTTTTTAAGCTGGATTCTTCGGATGGGCTTTCTGCGGAACGCTCGATGGCGATAAACGTGAGCGCTGGCGATTTGACGCTCGACCTCGGTGATTTTTCAGTTCGTTCTTTTATGGCAAATGTCGAGGGCGATGTCAAGATTCGCGGGAATGTTCACTTTGATACACTTCGAATTTATGCAACCGGTTCTGTGAGCGTTCAAGGAAATGTAGCCGCTGACTTTGCTGAAATCTTTGGGATTGCTGGCGTGACTGTTTCAGGGAATGTTTCGCTTGCGGGGGCGCTCCTCTCAAAACAGAATGTTGAAATTTCTGACCGTGCACAAATGAAATTTCCGAGTGTGGCGCTTGCGGTAGGTTACCGCAATAATCGATTGTCGCTCCTTGAAAAGTCTGCATTCGAGGGCTTGGCGGTGGCTCCGTCCGGAACTGTTGAGCGAGATTCTTCGGCAAAGCTTCTCGATTCAACTCAGGCGCTTTTGCCATTTTGTATGGACTCTCGCAATCTCGTATTTTCCCGGAGGCGCTTGTGATGCACTCTCGTCATGGCTTTACTTTGCCCGAAGTTTGCGTGGCGTTGGCCGTTTTTCTTGTTGGAACAACGGCGCTCCTTGGCGGTTGGAACTTCTTCAATCGCGAAGTGGCTGACGAGCGGATGCGCTTGGATGAGTTCTATGATGTGCTAGAAACAATGGAATCGTTGGTTGCGGCGCGTCCGGATTGCGCGGACTCTCTGTCGGTCCGCCTCACTCGTGTTCCTGGCAGTCCGCATTTGGCGTGGGCTGTTGTTGCGAGTGAACATTATTCTCTCAAACGCCTCGTGCGTTGTCGATGAGAATCGGAGGCGTTTTTCTTTGCGAATGAATCTAGCTGAGCCTAAAACTTCTCGTCACGGCTTTACTCTCTTGGAAATGCTTATCGCCATGACTGTGGCCGCGATCCTTACAACCGTCTCGTTGAACGTCTATTCGATGTTCCATCATGGCGTTGTTGCAATTTCGGACAACTATGTCCACTTTGCGACCGGGAAAGCTCAAGAACTCCGTTGCCGCACCCGCTTTGTGCGTGGCCTCCCGCCTTGCGATACCCCCTCGGACGAATCTCGAGCATTCCGTGGTGCCATTCGCGCGCGATTCTAGAAATAACAGTGACTAATGACCAACAACTAAAGCAACAAAAAAAAAGCCCTGCGTTTGCAGAGCTTCTTGAATTGCGTTTGGCGAATCTCGCCGCGTCTGTAGTAAACTATAGTTTAGTTCGTAGCCTGTTCTTCGACGCATTCGGAGCACTTAATGGCCTTGCGAACTTCGAAGATGTTGCTGATGTAATGCATAAAGCTAAGCACGCTCACCGAGAGGAATCCGATTGCATAAAGGGCAAGGAACGGTCCGATGATGTACTTGCTGGCGTTGATGTATTCGAGCAAACCGAAAATGCAGTAGACGCCGACGAGGAGTTCGATAAGTGCCATCCACGGGAACTTCTGTGCGTAATGGCTCTTGGCCTTCTTCTTGGCGCCACCGTTCTTCGGAGTACGAACGAAGCTGCCCTTTGTGCCGAGAACTGCGGCAAACACTGCGCGGGAGTTGCTGACTGCGATGCCAACGCCGAGGGCCATCAAGATGGGGAGCGAAAGCAGGCGAATCTTCCAACCGGTGTAGCCGGAGCAACGCTGGGCGACAAAGTAAAGAACAGAAGGCGCGATTGCGGCGAGGAAGATGAATGCGAAACCAACCGTGTATGCCCAAGTGGGGAGGTGTCCGACCGGTTCAAAGAACGCGAGCAACGGCCAAGCGCAGAGTGCTGTGAACAACATGCAGGGGTGGATCGAATAGTGCGTCGTGTGGAGGATGGCGCCAATCTTCACGCGGAGCGGAACCTTGGAGCGCAAAACCTTCGGCAAAATCTTGATAGCGGTCTGGATGGAACCCTTTGCCCAACGGAACTGCTGAGCCTTGAAAGCGTTGATGTCGTTCGGGAGTTCAGCCGGAACAATCACGTCGAACACAAACTTCATCTTCCAACCAGCAAGCTGGGAACGGTAAGAAAGGTCCATGTCTTCGGTGAGCGTATCGCCTTCCCAGCCGCCACCACCGTAAATAGCGTCCTTGCGCCAGACACCAGCGGTACCGTTGAAGTTCATAAAGAGCTTGCCCCAGCTACGTGCGGACTGTTCCACCACGAAGTGGCCGTCGATACCGATAGACTGGGCGAGCGTAAGACCGGATTCGGTGCGGTTCAAGTGACCCCAGCGACCTTGGACAAGGCCGACCTGCGGATCCATGACCAAGTACGGAACGGTCTTCAGGAGGAAGTCTTTTTCAGGAACGAAGTCGGCATCGAAGATGGCGAGGAATTCACCCTTTGCAACTGCCATGCCTTCCTTGAGAGCGCCTGCCTTGAAGTCCTTGCGGTTCGTGCGGTGGATGAGCTTGATGTCATAACCGCGGGCGGCGAGTTCAGCAACTTTCTTCTTGGTAACTTCGTAGCACTCGTCCGTGGAGTCGTCCAAGACCTGGATTTCGTGCTTGTCCTTGGGGTAGTCGATGGCGCAGACGGCTTCGAGGAGACGTTCAACGCAGTTGGCTTCGTTAAAAACCGGGAGCTGGGTCGTGACCTGCGGGAGGTCTGCGAGCGAATGTTCGCGGTAGTACTTCAAGATCGCTTTGCGGTCTGAAAGTCGCGTCTTGCGGCTGTTCTTGAGGAACAGGTAGATGCTATAGTAGCAACTGAACCCGTAAATCACCAATCCCACGCCTGCGATAACGTAGACGACGAACATTGCGTATAGTAGTATAGTACTCATTCTACTGTAACCTTTGCATTTATTGAATGCTTGGGGCCAAATATAGAAACGCAATGTGACCTTTGCTACA
Source organism: Fibrobacter sp. UWB7 (assembly GCF_900142945.1). Classification (NCBI taxonomy): domain Bacteria; kingdom Pseudomonadati; phylum Fibrobacterota; class Fibrobacteria; order Fibrobacterales; family Fibrobacteraceae; genus Fibrobacter; species Fibrobacter sp. UWB7. Next base: position 44,188 of record NZ_FRCO01000004.1, on the reverse strand, counting down.
TTTTTCAGGAATTTTGGCCCATTTTTTGCTTTGGAAAGTGTATTTTTACATAGGTTTGATTAGACTTTTTTACAATGGCGAAATATGCAAAAAATGGCAGATGAACGCAAGAAAAATTTAACATCTCCAATCGCTCGCTGGATAGATGCGAACCGCGAAACCGCAGGTTTTACAGAATCTTTACGTAAATTATTAATGTATGCGTGCGTGGAATGGATCCGTCGCGGTACATCGGCACTCCTTACCCCCGAAGAGGCTCTATCTAAAATAGTATGTTGCGGTCTTCCGGAGTTTCCGGTGGGGGAATGGGCTGAAAATCCCGAAAAATACACCGACGAAATTGCCGATTTCTGTGAAAAAGCGAAAATTTTGCCGTTGCCAGCCGCCCTCCAGGGCGAAATTCCCTCCCTTTTGGACCTCCGTGGCGTAAAATGCCCCCTTAATTCCGTCCGTTCGCGAATCGTCATGTCCGGGTATCCGGCAGGCCGAACGCTCAAAATCTGGCTCGATGAGGGTTCCCCGATCGAAAATGTGCCCGGATCGCTCATTGCTGACGGCCATAAAGTGCTTTCACGCGAAAAAAAAGGCAATTATTGGGAAATCTCGGTGGTCAAATCGGATTCTAAAGTATAGATTGTTTATGTGGAAAACAGAGTATTAGTTATAGGCGATGAATTATTTGGGCCAAAGGGCGAAGCGGCGAACCGTTTTGTGGAAGCCGTGCTGTGCCGGGAACCTAGCCGACCTATACAGTTTTCCGTAAATGTGCCTGTTGCGGTCTCGTTATCGCAAATCAAAGCGCGCCTTTCTTCCGATGTCATAGGCAAAAATGCCGGCCGCATTATCATGGGGCTTGGGTTGCGTGAACTGAACCACGGCGGTACCGATGGCGCCTCGATTGCCTCGCTTTACGAAACGCTCGTGAATGAACTCGTGAACAAGACGCAGTCGCGACTTTTTTTGCTCACGATTCCCCCGGAAATGTTCCCGATTGCGGTAAGCGAGGTGGAATATTTAAATACTATGATTCGCGAAGTCTGTGCGGCGAACGCCCCGCGCGTAACACTCCTCGATTTTGCTGAATTTGCCGAGACGTTCAAGGAAAAACAGATGGAACGCGGCAAATTCGGGCGCTCCCTCTTTATGGAAGACGGCTCTGCCACGTCGCTTTGCTGCATGCTTTTAGCGCTATATTTGCAGGATAAACTTGTAGAAGATTTAAAGGAGATGTAATTATGGGTCTTTTTGACAATCGTTTTGCTAGTAAAAATGCGGCCATGAGCCGTGCGTTCTCCATTGATTCCGAAAAGGACAAGCAGAAGCGCAATACCGCCCGCGAGCCTGCCGCCCCCAAGATGGGCATCTGCGACAAGTGCCACAAGGAAGCCTTGCTGCGCTCTTACCGCACCCGTGAAATGTCCATGTCCGACGGAGCCGCAAGTTTTGGGACGGTGGTCAAGCACCTCTGCGAAGATTGTGCTCCGCGTTCCAAGCGCTTCGAGGACGCAAACGTGCCTGCGATGGACAAAAAGCAAGTCAAGAACCTGATGCGCTCTGCAAAGAAGGGTTTGCTGTAGTAAAAACAAGCTGAAATTAGAGCTTTGAACTTTAAAGGGATATGTCCGCGAAGGCGGGCGTATCCATTAATATTTGATTATATGACAATTGTTGCTTGTCGAAAATCGCCCGCTAGCGTCTCGATTGAACGTCTTTGACTTTGAATCTTTTGCGGTGCGCAATCGGTGAATTGTTTGCGTCTGATTCCCCTGAATAACGGTGTATTCGCCTACTGCAGAAAGCTTGGGTACGTAATCGCAATGTGTATTTTCGTCCCATACGTTGTAATATAATGCAGAGTAGTTTTTGACGTAAAGCGTATCACCGATATTTAACTCAAGATCGCTTGGGTAGAGAATCCATGTTGAGTCTGCGACCTTTGACATAAGGGTTTCTTTTTCGGAATGAATTTTAAAATTGTGTAGTACTGCTCGAGCTCCGCGACTTGTTTTTGCGGATTCACTTTGAGAGTTTTTTACGGTAACGTTGCAACCGGGAATTGCTTTCATGCAAATTGGATCCGTACTGAGGTCAATATTCGTTTCAGCGACAATGCCTGAAATATCTACGGTGTTGCCCAAATTAGGGAATGAGGGCATGTCTGTGTTTTCGGTAGGCAATTCATTCTGAATCTGCATTCCTTTGGGAGTGCTGCTGATTTTGCAGGACTGAGCCATAGCTTCGCCCAAAGCAATAAGAATGAGTATAAAGGAAATTTTTTTCATACATATAATGTATTTTTAATTGAGATAAAGTTCAAAATGTTCAATTTGTGTTTTGGGTAAATTATAATAAATTGCGAAAATTTTACACAAAAAATGTGGGCCAAACGGGCGTCAAAAGCGTGTTAATATAAAGGACGGGGAGCAATTTTTCGTCTATGCCCCGACATTATCGGGAATTTAACAACGGAAAAATATGGAAAACAATAATAACATTGCTGTAGCCCATTGGGGTAAAACTATTAGCGAGGCTAGAACTTATGAGGAATACAAAGGAGCAGGTGTCTTTGCTGACCTTCTTACGGACAGGACTTTCAAGAAAGCCTTCAATCCTGATACCAAGAATAAGGTTTGTCTGATTGCGCTCTTGAATGCTGTGCTTGAAGGAGAAATATCATCGCCAATTGTGGATGTACAGTCCCGTGACAAGGAATTCAATGACGGGTCGAACGAAAACCGGACAACAGTCTTTGACTTGTACTGCATCGATTCGGCGCAACGACGCTTTATCATCGAAGTGCAGCTCCTCATGCAAGAAAACATTGTCAACCGAGCGATTTATTACGCATCGCAGACGGTCATTGCGCAGGGCGAGCGTGGACAAAAGTACAATTACGAGCTGAAGCCGGTTGTTACAGTAGTTTTTATGGAATTCAACGTATTTGTCGATGACCGCTACATCCGCCGAGCCAAGCTCCGTGAAATCAATGGGGCTAGCGTTAGCGAAGTTCTTTCATTCGCATTTGTGGAACTCCCGAAGTTCAACAAACCTCTGGACCAGCTTGAAACAACGCTAGACAGGGGGCTTTACGCGCTTAAGAACATGAAAAACATGACGCAGATGCCCAAGCTGTATGCCAATACGGCGTTTGAGCTCTTGTTTTCGAGTGCGTTTTTGGCTAAATTATCGAAAGAGGAACAGAAAATGATTGACGAAGCGCAGAAAGCCAAATGGGATGAATATGCAATCAACAAGGCCGCCCTTGATCGAGGCCGTAATCAAAAGGCTCGCGAAGTGGCAAAAGATTTGCTTATTGAAGGTGATTCTGTAGAAAAGGTCGTACGCGTTTCAAAGCTTTCTGAAGCTGATGTCTTAGCGATTAAAGCGGAAATCGATCAAAAGTAATTAATGCTCTAGGCATTAAAAAAGCCAATGACAGTAAAAATAATCCGAGGTCAATCAAAGACCTCGGATGTTTTTTTATCGAAAAAGAGGGAAAAACGGAAAAAATCGAGGACTCGCTGTAAAATATATTTTATAAAAAAATCTTACCCCCCTTAACGAAATTGGGGTAAATTCCTAAATTTGGGTCTCGAATTTAATATGGAGACCTTCAATGTCTGATATTCACGCCAAGGAATCCGTCAAGCAGTATTTGACAGGCGTCGTTTCGACAATCACCCCGGAAATCGTTCGTAGCTTCAAGCGCGGCTACACTCGCAAGGATTTCACTAGCGACTTGATGTCGGGCTTGATTGTCGGCATTTTGGCTCTCCCGTTGGCGATTGCGTTTGCTATCGCTTCTGGCGTGGGTCCGGAACAGGGCCTTTACACCGCCATTATCGCGGGCTTCATCATCTCGCTGTTAGGCGGTTCCCGCTTCCAGATTGGCGGCCCCACGGGCGCATTCATCGTGATTGTCTACGGCATTGTAAGCCAGTACGGTTACGATGGACTTGCCTCGGCGACACTTTTGGCGGGTATTTTCCTCGTTATTTTCGGTCTTGCAAAGTTCGGTGCGATTATCAAGTTCATCCCGTATCCGGTGACGGTCGGATTTACGGCGGGTATCGCTATTATCATTGCGCTTGGTCAGGTGCCGAACTTCTTTGGACTTACGTTTGCGGGCGCTGATCCGGCTGATGCCGTGGGCAAAATCAAGCTTTACGTTTCTTCTTTCGGTTCCATGAACGTCTACTCTGTGATTGTGGGTGTTGTCGCTCTCGCTGTCTGCATCTTGTGGCCGAAGATTACTACTAAGGTTCCGGGTTCCCTCATTGCGATTATCGTTGCAACGGTGATGGTGAAGGTCCTTGGCTGGGATGATCCGGTGAACGGTCACGGCGTGGTGACCATTGGCATGAAAAACCACATCCCGAGCGGATTCCCGGTGCCGCACCTCCCGAATATCAGCCTCGAAATGATGCAAAAGGTGTTCCAGCCGGCACTTACGATTGCTATGCTCGGCGCTATCGAATCGCTCCTTTCTGCTGTGGTGGCTGACGGTATGACGAGTACAAAGCACCGCTCCAACACGGAACTTTTTGGCCAGGGTGTGGCTAACATCTTGAGCCCGATTTTTGGCGGTATTCCGGCAACGGGTGCAATTGCCCGTACCGCAACGAACATCCGTAACGGTGCCGTGAGCCCGATTTCTGGCCTTGTTCACGCTGTCGTTCTATTGCTCATCATGCTCGTGCTTGGCAAGTATGCCGAAATGATCCCGATGGCAGCCCTTGCTGCAGTGCTTTTCCAGGTCGCTTTCAATATGTGCGGTTACCGTAGCGTTATCAAGATGTTCAAGGCTCCGAAGAGCGATGTGACGGTGATGCTTGTGGCTTTCTTCCTCACGGTGATTATTGACCTTACGGTCGCTATCGAAGTGGGCGTACTCCTTGCTGCTGTGCTCTTCATCAAGCGTATGAGCGATGTGGCCGAAGTCGAAGCGGTTTCTTCTGCCTTGAAGGATGACGATGACGAAGCTGCCCGCAATACTCTCGGACGCCAGGTGCCGAAGGGCGTGCTTGTGTACGAACTTGCCGGTTCACTCTTCTTTGGTGCGGTGGACAAGTTCAAGGAAACGATGAACCGCATTTCCGAAAAGCCGAAGATCTTGATTTTGCGCATGCGTAGCGTCTCTAGTATTGACGCCGCCGGTATCAACATGATTGAAGACTTGCTCAAGCGTTGCAAGAGCGAAGGTACGCAGCTCCTCTTGAGTGGTGTGCATGCCCAGCCGGTGGTGGCTTTGACCCGTGCCGGTGTGCTTGCCCAGCTTGGCGAAGAAAACGCTCTCGGTAACATTGATGCTGCCCTCAACCGCGCCCGCGAACTCCTTGGCCTCCCGATTGTGGATGCCTCCCAGGAAGAACAGAAGGCTCCGACCGTGTCTTGGGAAAAGAGCCTCGACAAGCCGTGGATGCCGGAAGAATCGAACGCCGCCGTGGCTGAAGAAACTCCGGAAGTCATTGCCGAACGCATGATGGACGAACCCATCAAGAAGATTGAAGAACGTAAGTAATAAGTCCGTACGAAATACGTAAACTTTGTACGGATTTATCAGGTGACTTTGCTCAAATTTTCTGAAATATCGTAAATAATTTTTTAAAAAAGTCTTTTGATTTTTGAAAAAAAAAGTTAAATTAAGCTTCGTAGGAGAATCCTACGGTTTACGAGATGAGAATGGGATACTGGGAAGAAAATCAATACACGGATGAGGACCCGAAGCGCACTGCTTTTGAGGAATTCGTCGTAAATTTTGTGGTTGCCTTTAGTGGCTCCGCTCTATTGTTCCTTGTGAACATCATGTAAAACCTTAAATTTCCCGCTTTTCGCGGGATTTTTTTTGTATTTATCATCCTGCCGCTTGTCTTCCAGAGCGTTAAACGTCGTCCTGAGCGAACAACTCGTCATCCTGACGCCGAAGGCGGAAGACAACCTCGAAAGGCGAGTGTTGCAAAAATGAGCTTGCTCATTTTTATAACCGAGCCAAAGAGTTGGGGCTTTAGCCCAATCCAGTTAAATCTTGTTTTTGAAAAAACATTATTCCGACTTGGAACTTTCTTGTTTGGACTTTGCTTTTGAAAATATTTTTAGCGCAACCCAGAATTATCGGATACATTTATTGATGTCGGTGGTAGCCCACTGACAACGCTGGAAGAAGGGGAAGCGTTAGGGTGTTTGGTTTGGGATGTTTGGGGTGTGTGGGTACATTGCTCGTGAGTTCTGTCGCAGCTGAGGCTGCGATTCGGGAATGAAAGGTAATGAGAGTTCTCACAGCAATGTAAAAATCCGCCGGAGATTTCTCCGACGGATTTTTTTTGTCCCAATTTGTCATCCTCGAAGCGAAGCGTCGGGGATCCATTATTTTTCTTTAGCGCTTGATTATAAAAATGTGCTTGTTCTTGGCGGGGCGGCCGAGCAGGTCGAAGTCCTTTGATTTTGCCGGATTCAGTCTTGGGCGACGTTTGCCAGATATAATGGCTGTGGAGTATTTTTCACTGGGGACGAAGAATATGGTGAACGTGCTTCGGTAACCCCCGAGAATCTTTTCGGTGGCGGTAAGCGTGTCGCCTCTCATTTCGTATTCGTAAGTGGCGCGAATTTCTTTTTGGGGGTAATCGTCGTATTCGTAACACTTGCTTTCGTTTGCTGAGTCACGAACGATAAAGGCTCCTAGTCCTTCTTCTGTTGTGTATAAAGTATCGTTGCGAATGTAAACTCTGTGTTCGTAGGAATCTTTATTCCCGCTCGCATAAAGATAAGATACGATGTAGTAAACGGAGTCTTTTGTTTCGTAAATCAGGTATTCAATGATTGGAGGATTGCCCTTGCCTTCTTGGTGGACCTTTTTGAAATCGCCCTCTTGTGTAATGGTGGTTTTGACTCCATAGGCTTCAAGAGTTAACTCTTCTGGACTTCGGACTTTGATTTCCCAATTGTTGGAGCCGTGTTCTTTGGTGTAAGTCTTGGCACTGTCAACATGAGTGCCTGTGTAGTAATACTTGTTGTTGTCGAACTCTGTGCTATGGCTTGTGTCCGCATAATGGAGGTAAATGCTATCTACAAAAAAGTTCTTGTAAATCGCTGTTGTAGGCTCACTAGATGCTGGATATTCTTTGGCGAAAATGTCAAAGGTGGAGCGTAGGCAATCGATAGCGAATGCGTTTAGTGCTCCCAAAGTAATTATAAGGATAAGTTTTTTCATATAGAAGAATATACAAAAATCTTATTTGCATAAATAAAATAAGGCGACCGAAGCCGCCTTTTGAATGTGATGTAATGTGTTCCTAATCCCTGAAACCTATTACCTAACCCCTAGTTCCGCCATCAGTCGTTTTTTCGCGGGGCTGTCGGGGAGCGGCAGGAATGTCTCTTGTGCGAACGAACGCATAAGCATTTCCTGGGCTGCCTTTTTAGGGATGCCGCGGCTCACGAGGTAGAACATCTGTTCTGCATCGAGTTCGCCGACGGTGTTGCCGTGCGTGCATTCCACGTCATCGTGATAAATCTTGAGGACGGGCTTCACGGAGACGCTAGCATCTTCGCTCAAGAGGATTGTATTCACGAGCTGGCTCGAGTTGACGCCTGTGCAGTCGTAACCGACGATGACACTTCCGTCGTAGCTCACGCGTGCAGAACCAGAAAGCAAGTTGCGGGCAAGCTGAGTGCTTGTGGTGCGCGGTGCTTCGTGGTAAATCGTGAGGCGGCTGTGCTGCGAGGCTTCGCCTTCGAGAACGTGGAGGCTGCGGTAATCAAAGTTGGCGCCTTCGCCCTTGAGGTGGCATTCGACGCTCACGCGGCCAATCGCAGTGTCCTTGCAGATGCTCGAAAAGCGGACATTGGCGCCTGCGGCCTGGTTGATGTTGAAGTGCCTAAAGCGGAGCGGCAAATCGCAAGCTGGGTTGGCAAAGAAAATTTCGACGTCTGCATCTTCGCCAACGTTGATATCAAAACGTTCGGCGGCAATGTCGTGCGTGACCTTGTTGTCGAGAATTTCGAGGCTCACCTTGGCGCCTTTGCCGATGTCAAGAACTGTGTGACCAAAGTCGTTGTTGCACTTGAGCATCGCCATTTCGGCAGCGCCTGGCACGATTTCGCGAACCATGGGGCGGGCGTTGTTTGCAATCGGGAGGAGGGCGGCGAAGTCGGATTCCTGGGTGGTTGGGGACTGCGCGGCGGTCTCGTTTGCTGCCGGGGAAGTCGTTGGGGCTGCTGCAAAATCCGTGCCCATGAATTCCGGTGTCGGGATTTTGGCAACCGGGAAGAACGACCAAAGTTCGTTATTGCGCTTGGGCATGCCGAGCTCACGCAGGCGCGCTATCGCTTGTTCTGCGGTGGGCAAGTTCTGTATAAATTCAGCGTTCATTATGCGTCCTCGACTTTACTTGGCTTCTTCAATCCAGTCGTAGCCTTGATCTTCGAGCTTGAGGGCCAGTTCCGGGCCACCGCTCAAGATGATTTTGCCGTGACGGAGCACATGAACGTAAGTGGGCTTGATGTAGTCCAGCAAGCGCTGGTAATGCGTCACAAGAATCACCGCCTTTTCGGGCGACATGATGTGATTGATGCCGTTTGCAACAATGCGGAGTGCGTCAATATCGAGGCCGGAGTCTGTTTCGTCGAGGAAGCTTACCTTCGGGTCGAGAATCGCCATCTGGAGGATTTCGTTACGCTTCTTTTCGCCACCGCTCATGCCGTCGTTCACGCCGCGTTCACGATAGCGTTCGTCCATTTCGAGCAAGTTCATCTTTTCTTCGCAGAGTTTCTTGAAGTCTTCATCGCTCATTTCGGGCTGGCCGAGGAAGGCGCGCTTGCTGTTGAGCGCCATCTTCAAAAATTCGACGTTGTTCACGCCCGGGATTTCGGTCGGGTACTGCGTACTGATAAAGAGGCCGGAGTTGGCGCGTTCGTTGATTTCCATTTCGAGCAAGTTCTTGCCGTCGAGTTCTACGGAGCCGCCATCGACATGGTAGGCGGGGTGGCCTGCAATCACTTTGGAGAGCGTACTTTTGCCGGAGCCGTTCGGGCCCATGATGGCGTGGACTTCTCCCGGCTTGACCTCAAGATTGATCCCTTTCAGGATTTGGGTGCCGTCTTCGATACTTGCTTTAAGGTTCTTGATGGATAACATATTTCCTCTTTAATTTTAAAATCTTGTGGGCCTAGCCGAAATCGTCCATGGCTCCAAAGTCATCGTCGGGAACGTAGGGCTCATCATCAGGGACGTAAGGCTCTTCGTTCGGATCGTAAGGTGCTTCTTCGGGAGGTTCGCTCGATGCGAATTGCTCGCCATTATCGAATGGAGGCGGGGCTTCCATCTCCGGGGGCATTTCTGCTTGCGGAATTGCGGACTGCGGCGAATTTAGTTGCACCGGGGGTGGTGCGGGGACCTGCTGCGAGAACTGCGCGGTAGTGGATTGCGCAACGCCCGACGACAAATCGTTAATTGATGTGTAAAGCTCGATGAGCGGTGTTTTGCTCTGGATTATCTGCTCGGCAAAAACATCCGGCGTAATGGCCGAAATCTTGCGCTTCTTGGCGACAATTTGAATGCCCTGCGTGAACTTGTTCAACTGCATACGGAGACGCATGCCTGCTTCGGAATCAAGCGGGATGAGCTTTTTGTAGCGGTCACACAGGTTGAGTGTGAGCACGGCAAGCGTGTCGTAAAATTCCAGAATCTCGTTCGGCGTTTTCCACGTCTCGTCGGGGAGTTGCTCCAAGAAAAGCTGCAACTGCGGCGAAAGCGATTCGTACAAGGTTCTCGGCGAGAATGTGCCCGTTTCTGCATATTGCGCGAGAATGGACTGGATAAATTCATCGATGAGCGGAGAATCAAAAATCTGGATTCCGCTTGCGGCAAAGTCCATGTCGAAATATTCTGCGGCGCGGTCGAGAAGCGTGGGGTTGCGATAAAGCAAATTTGCAAATCGTACTTCAATCGGCGAGAGCAGTTCCCACGGAACGCTTACTTGCGGTGCGGCGGGCTGTTCGGCAGTGGGCGCTTTTTCGCGTTTCGGGTGTGCGACCTTGATTCCTGCGAGCGAACGCGTGGTGCTGTAACGCTCGGAAACAAGCTTCAAATACTGGTTGCGGAGTTCCGGATTCTCGATGCTCTTGATAAGCGTCTTTGCTTGCGTGATGAATGCGGCTCGGTCTTCGGGGCTGTTGTTCGGCATTGTACGCCCAAGATAGCTGAGCCAGTCTTCGGCGGTGCGGAGCGCTCTCCTGAAAGCGTCCGGGCCTTGTTCGTTCACGAAGTTGTCCGGGTCAATCTTGGTGCCGTCCGGTCGCGAAAGCGCAAAGACTTTTGGCGAAAGACCCTTGGGCAGCACGATTTCGAGACTGCGGCGCGTGGCATTTTGCCCGGCGGCGTCTCCGTCAAATACAAGGTACGCGGTCTTTGCGTAGCGGGCGAGAATGCTTGCGTGATTCTCGGTGAGTGCCGTACCCGATGCGGCTACGACGTTCTGCACTCCGCTTTGGTAAAGGCTGATGAGGTCAAAATATCCTTCGACGATAATGACCGCATTCTCCTTCATGATGGCGTTTCGGCTGTGGTTTAAACCGAATAGAATATCGCGCTTGCTGTAAAGGGCGGTTTCCGGGCTGTTCATGTACTTGGCAAGCTTTATTCCGTTGTGCGATGCAGGGTCGCTCAAGTCTCGACCGCCAAAGGCGACAACGACTCCCGAGAGATTCTGGATGGCTATCATCAAGCGATCGCGGAACTTGTCTGCGATACCGCCGTTTTCTTTTTCAACGGCTAGCCCTGCCTTGACGCAATCGCGTGGCGAAAAACCGTTGCGTGCGGCGTAGCCGATTAACCCTTCGCGCCCCGTTGGTGCATAACCGATGTGGAACTGCTTGCGAGTTTCGGGCGAAACTCGTCGCTTGTTCAAATACTCCAAAGCCTTTGGGCTTAGCGTGAGCTGCTGTTCGAACCATTCGCAGGCGAGCTCGTTCAGCTTGCGGACCATAGTGCGTTCTTCGAGCACTTCGGTATTGACGTTGTTGCCGAGGTTCGGAAGTGCAAAACCCACAAAGTTTGCGACCCATTCTACAGCGCCCTTGAAGTCGAGTTTCTCGTGTTCTTGGATGAACTTGAAAACATCGCCACCCGCACCGCATGCAAAGCACTTGTAAATGCCCAGCGTGGAATTTACCGACATGGATGGGGAGTGGTCATCGTGGAATGGGCACACGCCGACGTATTTGTTGACCCCGCTTTTTTTGAGCGGCAAGAACTGCTGAATGACCAGCGCGATATCCGCCTGGTTCTTGAGTTCTTGGATGATTTCGTCGGAGTAGAACGGCATGCGCCAAATGTAGAAATTTTTGGGGCGCGGAAAAGTCGCTACATGCCTTTGGTGCGCTTTGCTTTGGTTTTTGAAATCGCTTGCTGATGTGGAAATTTTCTTATTATATTGCCATTTATAGTTTTTGTCTATTAAGATTTTATTTAAGCAAATTTAATTTGTACTTAAATAATGGTTCTAGTTGATTGTTGTTGGCTAATAGGAAAATTGTTTGGTATTCTTGTTGGACTTATTGCTTATCTCAGTGGCAATTGTAAAATTTCATTTCATTTCAAAAAATAGCGAAACATTTTTCCCAAAAAAGCGTGTTAATATAATGGATAGGGAGCAATTTTCTGTCTATGGCCCCGACATTATCGGGTGTTTTAACACCGGAAAAATATGGAAAACAATAGTAATGTGGCTGAAACAAAAAATAGCCATGGTGAAATGATTGGCGAAGTTAAAACTTTCGAAGAATACAAAGGCGCGGGCGTTTTCGCGGATCTTCTTCTCGACAGAACTTTCAAAAAGGCTTTTAATCCCGATTCGCAAAATAAGGTTTGCCTGATTGCGCTTTTGAATGCCGTACTTGAAGGTGAAATTGCATCGCCGATTGTGGATGTGCAGTCTCGTAACAAGGAATACAGCGACGGTTCGAATGAAAATCGGACTTCCATCTTCGACTTGCACTGCATCGATTCGGCTCAGCGGAGATTCATCATCGAAGTGCAGATCCTTTTTCAGAAAAACATTGTCAATCGTTCGATTTATTATGCTTCGCAGACGGTCGTTGCTCAGGGACAACGCGGCAAAAAGTACAATTACGAATTGAACCCTGTTGTTACAGTTGTGTTCATGGAATTTAATGTGTTTGCCGATGACCGCTACATTCGTCGGGCAAAGCTTCGCGAAATCAATGGGTCTTGCATTAGTGATACGCTCAATTTTGCGTTTGTGGAGCTTCCGAAGTTCAACAAGCCTTTGGACGAACTTGAAACGACGCTCGACAAGGCGCTTTATGCTCTTAAGAACATGAAAAATATGACGCAGATGCCCAAGCAGTACGCGAATACGGTGTTCGAGCTCTTGTTTTCGACAGCGAAATTGGCTAAATTATCGAAAGAGGAACAGAAAATGATCGACGAAGCTCAGAAAGCCAAGTGGGATGAATACGCAATCCATAAAGCGGCTATTGATAGCGGCTTGCAGCAAGGTCTCGAACAAGGTCTTGAACAGGGTCTTGAACAGGGTCGCAATCAAAGAAATCGCGAAATTGCGAAGAAAATGCTGTTGAAAAAGAAGCCCATCGAAGAAATTACTGAATTCACGGAGCTTTCTGAAGCAGATGTTCTTGCCATTAAGGCTTCTCTCGGCCAATCGTAAATTGCTAAAGCTCTTTAGTTAAAAAGTCCGGCTTTCATGCCGGACTTTTTGCTTTCTAAACCACCGCTTTGCTTTTCCAGCGGCCGCTACGCCAGCGCCAAATGTTTGCGAACGAACGGTAGAATTCGTCTGCAGCCATGCCAAGCCAAAGGCCGGGGAGCCCAAGCCCAACGACAAATGCAAGGATAAGCGAGGTGGCAAGGCCGAGTGTCCACATCATGCCGCTACCGACGAGTGCCGGAAATTTGGAATCGCCTGCGGCGCGGAGCGATGTGGTGACGATAAAGTTTACGGCTTTGAAGGGTTGCACGGCGACGTCGCACCAGAGGCAGATTTTGCCGAGACGGAGAACTTCGGGATTGTCGGTGTAGAGCCTGAGCAGGTGTTCGCCGAGGAGGGCTACTGCGACAGATAGCAAGAAACCGCTAGTGATGCCCACGGCGAGAGTCTGGTGAACGCGGCGGTTTGCTTTGGTGTAGTCATGAGCACCGACGAGGTGCGCCACGAGAATTTGGTTACCGCTGCCAAGGCCGACTCCGAGAATGACGGAAAGCGCGGCAAAGTTACCGGCGAACACGCGGGCGGTCATTGCTGTTGTGCCGATGTAGACGACCATCGCGGTAATGAACACTTGGAATAGCTGGAAGCTGATGGGTTCTGCGGCGGCGGGGAGGCCGATGCGGATCCAGTCGGGCAAAAGAACGCGGGTGCGTTTCCAGTCGCGAATTTTGCTGTGGTGGTGCACTTTGAATTTGAGCACAAGCCAAAGAATGCCCGATGAAATGAGCCAGGAAAGTGCGGTAGCGAGGGCAACTCCGTGAACGCCCATTTTCGGGAGTCCGAAAAGTCCTTCGAGGAATACGACATTCAAGGCTGCGTTTGTGGCAATCGTGAGCGTGTTACCGACAAAGTTCCAAATGGTTAGGCCGTGCGTCGCGATGAGAGCGGTCAAAATAGTTTGCAAGGCGCGGAAGGCGAACCCAAACGAAACAACGCTTAAAAATTGCGTGGCGAATACAGCTGGTTCTTCGGTGAGCCCCATCCAATGCGGAATGTTCCCGGAAAGCGGATAAATGATGAGCGTGAGTGCGATGCCGAGAAGAATGCTCCCGAAGAGGACCATCGTCTGTGTGCTGCTTGCGTGGCTGTTCTGCTTTGCGCCGATGTACTGCGAAACGATGCTTGCGCCCGATTGCGAGAATGCGTGGAGCGCGGTGAAAAGCGCCCCGAGAATCGGGAGCATGGCGCCGACACCTGCGGCTGCGGTTTCGGAAGTGCGCGACAAAAACCAGCTGTCCATCATGGGCTGGATCATGCTCACGGCAAATGTGAGGATTAGCGGCCACGAAAGGCTGATGAGCGAACGGTCTTTGACGTCGATCTGTTTCATGTGTAAAAATCTAGAAACAACAAAGGCCCCGTCAAAGGGCCTTTTTGATGAAAATGTTTTCAAGTGTATCCAGTGTTTTTTAGACGAGAGAATAAAATTCTTTTGTCATCCCGGACTTGTTCCGGAACGAGAGAGAGTTTATTTGTTTTCTAGAGATGCTGCCAGTTTTTTCTTGGCTTCGCGGCGGATGCCGGCTTCTTCGTAGCGGCGGATTTCGTCTTCAGTTTCGGGAATAATCGAGGGTATCGGGGTCGGTCTTCCGTTTTCGTCCAAGGCGACAAATGTCATATAAGCGTGGCAGATGACTTCGGGCTGCCAGGATACTTGTGGGTCGATTCCCAAGACCTTCACTCCGATTTCCATGGAGGTGTTGAAGGCGCGGTTTACGGATGCCTTGATTGTGAGAATGGTTCCGACAGTAGCGGGTTTGAAAAAGCGCACGTTGTCGATCGAGACCGTTGTGACTTTGCGTCTGGAATGAGTGCAGGCGGCAATGCAGGCTGCCTTGTCGAGAAGCGATGTCAGGTGTCCGCCGAATACAAAATTGTAGGCGTTGACGTCGGAGGGGTGAACGATGTCGCGGGTTTCGACTTGAGATTGCTTGACTGTCTTTGCGTTTTCCATATCCGAAAAATAAATATTGTCGTGGGCGAGCAGGGTCTTGAATTTCTATATTCAGGTTATTATGGAAGAAAAAAAGACTTATAGAGAAGTGATGCCGGGCGAACTCCCGTGCGAAGTGCCGGAATGTGACGGCGTGATGGTCGTAGACCCCGATAACAGCTATAAACTCACCTGCGATAAGTGCGGGCATATTAAAGAGTAATTGTTATCTCGTAATGCAATTAACCGACTTGAAAATTGAGTACCCGGAGCTTCCCGTTGTTGAACATCGGGAGGAGTTTTTTGAGCTTTTAGAAAAACATCAAGTTATCATCGTCAAGGCTGATACCGGTTCCGGCAAATCCACGCAATTACCGAAGTTTTTGTTGGAGTGGTTTATTGGGCGCAGCCCGGAGTCGAAGGATCCAGTCAAGTTTAAGATTGGCGTTACCGAACCTCGCCGTTTAGCGGCGATTTCCATTGCGGACCGCTTGCGCGAAGAACTCAAGGACGAAGAACTTGTCTCGACGAAAATTCGTTTTTGGGAACAAGGTACAAATGAAGCCCCCATCAAAGTGATGACGGACGGTATCTTGTTGCAGGAGTTTCGCAAGGATCGCTTGTTCCGGCAATACAATGCCATCATGATTGACGAAGCGCATGAACGCTCGTTGAACATCGATATCTTGCTTGGCATTTTCAAGACGGTACTTTCTCGTCGTCCAGATTTCAAGTTTATTGTTGCATCGGCAACGCTTGACGCAAAACTTTTTGAAGAATTTTATGACAACAGTTGCGTGATGGAGGCTGAAGGCCGCACGTACCCTGTTGATGTGGAGTATTATTTTTCGGACTATGGTTCGGCAAGCGCACTCCGTGACATCTCGGGCAAGGGCGATTCAGGGCTGATTGAAGAAGCGCGTGATGCGATTCTCGATTTGGAAACTCGCCATCGCGATCACTTGCTTTGCTTTTTGCCGACGGAACGTGACATTCAGGATTTAGCAGGCGAACTTGCGCACGAACTAGATGCTGCAACTTTTGACGTGCTCCCGCTTTACGGACGCATGAGTCCTGATGAGCAGCGCCGCATTTTCAAGCACACGGGCAAGACGCGAGTGGTCTTGGCGACGAACATTGCTGAAACTTCCTTGACGATTCCGGGAATTGCTTACGTTGTCGATACGGGTATGGCTCGAATCTCGCGCTACAATGCGCAGGCGAGAATCCAGGGGCTTCCCGTCGAAGAAATTTCGAAGGCCAGCGCGCGGCAGCGCACTGGACGCGCGGGGCGCGTGAAGCCCGGCGTGTGCATTCGCCTTTACTCTCCCGAGAATTTCGAAAAGCGCGATGAATTCACGGAGCCAGAAATTCGCCGTAGCAATTTGGCAAATGTCGTTTTGCAGTTGCGCAGTCTCGGGCTGGAACTCGAAAACTTCCCGTTCTTGCAGTCGCCTCCGCATTCGGCATTCCGTGGCGCTTACAAGACGTTGTTTGAACTTGGCGCACTCACGGCTGACAATTCTAGCGGTCATGTGACCAAGCTTGGCCGCGATATGACGCGCCTCCCGATGGACGTGTCGCTTTCGGCAGTGCTTTTGCGCGCTCGTGATTTGGGCGTTTTGCAGCCGGCGCTTATCGTGTGCTCGGCGCTTAGCATTCAGGACCCGCGTGTGGTGCCGAACGATGAGCCGGAACGCACCCGCATCCGTCAGCTGCATCGAAAATTCTGCGGTCACAAGAGCGATTTCCTCGTTTATGTTTCAATGTGGAATGCGTTCTGCATGGATTGGGACGGAAAAACTTGGAATAAACTCCGCAAGTTCTGCGACAAGAACAGCATGCACTTTTTGCGCTTGCGTGAATGGGTGGATTTGTACGAACAGTTCAGTCGCATTCTCGAAGTGAAATTTGAAAATAAAGTTTGTCCGTTCGATTCGTTCCATCGCGACAATTTGCACATTGCGCTCCTTTCCGGATTCTTGGGCGGGATTGCGCATCGCGATATTGAAAACGGCTGTTACCGCTTGGTGAGCGGTCGTGAAACGCATGTGTTCCCGGGCAGCGATTTGTACGCCAAGAGCGTGGAATGGCTTTTCAGTGCCGAAGTGCGCGAAACGAGCCGCACGTTCCTCACGAAGGCTGCCGAAATCAAGCCGGAATGGATTTTGCAAGTTGCAGAACCGTTCTGCACTCGTCGCTGGTTTGAACCCACGTGGAATAAGGAACGCGGCTTTGTGGAAGCTGTCGAAGAAGTAAGCTTTAGAGGGCTTGTGATTAGCCGTGGCCATCGCGTAGATTACGCCCGCGTGAATCCCGAAGACTGCGCCCAGATTTTCTGGCGCGAAGCCGTGGTGATGGGCGAGGTGGCAAGGCCTTTCGATTTCATGAAGCACAACGACCGCGTCGTCGAAAATCTCCATGCTCTCGAAGCTCGTAAACGCCAGTTCGGGCTTGCTCCGAGCGAAGATGCGCTTGTGGAATATTACACGCGAATTGCGGGGAACGTCAATTCCATCAAGACGCTCAAAAGCTACATCTACGAGCACACCGACCAGTTCCTCAAATTTGATGAAAAGTATTGGCTGGATCAGTTGGATGGCGGCACGAGTGGAACCTCTTGGACAAGTGATGAAAAAGGTGTCAATCGCATTGTCATTCCGAGCCCTGCACAAGTCAAGTCTAAGGATGCGGCTCCAGCACCTACTCTAGGCGGTTCCATTGAACATTTCCGCATTGGTGAGCGCGTTGTCACAGGCGAAATGGTCTTTGATGCCACTCGCGATTGCGATGGCATTACGCTCTCGTTGCCTTATGACTTACTGACTGAAATTTCGCCGGCAAAATTTGCGATGAGCATCCAGCAATGGCGCGAATGGATGATTGAATCCGTGATTCGCGAAATGCCCAAGAGCGTCAAGAAATTGCTCGAAGCCAAACGCACCGCGATTGACGATGAATTCTTTGCGGCGCTCGACAACTTCCCGCATAAAGCTCCGCTTTTGTTGCTTTACGAAGTCCTTTCGAATACAAAGGAAATCCGCTCGGGTGCAAACGGCGCTAGCATCGACGTTCCGACGGTGAATCCCGACAAAGAAAATCATTTGCGTTTGCATTTGGTTGTCTCGAAGCCGGGCTTCCCGGAGCCATACAAAATCGAAGTGTCGCCTGAATGGGGCTCTTACCGCATGTTCTTGGCGGTCCGCCCGGCGTTGGTGACGTTTGGCATTGACTTCCCGCTTGAAGGGATGCGTTTTGGTTGGCGTCTTGGGCAGTCGGCGTTGATGATGTCCGATGAATCGCGCTTTTGGCAAGCTTTCCGCAAGCGTGTGGAAGGCGCGCGTTCCGAAACTGCGGCGCATCCCGCGCAGCAAAAGACTTCACTCACGGAAGAGAAAAAACAGCTCATTGCCGACCGCTTGAACTTGCTCGAAATGGGTGGTGTCTTTGCGGACAACTTTGAAACGGCTCTCAAAATTTGGGTGGCTAAATCGCTTGCAGCCGATAGTCTTGATGCGACTCGTTGTGTGCGTTTTACAGGGCTTGAATTTTCGCGCGGCAAAAAGATTCGTGACTTCAAGAGCCTTGCTGCAAACACTCGCAGCGAAGATGAAGAAATCCGCCTCTCGCTCGTTCGTGCGACATATGAATCGGGCCTTATCAGTGCCGAAGCTTTTGTAAAGAACTGGAATTTGCTTAAAGATTTCAGCGTGGAAATGCGCAATGGGTGCGGTAAGTCAACCGTAAAAAATAAAACCATAATTGCGATCCATACGGCGTACCAAAAAGAACTTACTTTGTTTGAACGCCTGCGTGTTCTTGCGGAACTTTTCAACATAGAACTTCCGTTTGGCGCATCTCACAATTCTAGCGCATCTCGCGAATTCGTGTCCCGCGAAAACACGGAACTTTCGGCCAATACCCTCCGCGAGTATTTCCGCTCGTACCTCAAGGCGCGTTACCTCAAGGATCACGAACTGAAAAATGCCCGTGAACTCCTCGGAAAAATCGACCGTACGCCAACAGATGACCCGGAATTTGCCGAACTTTACTTGCAGGCGAAGGCTTTGCTCGAAGATTTTGAAATCCTCAAGTACAAGCGCAAGGGGGGTGACGCCGAAGATATCGTAGAAGAAGACGCTTTAGCAAGGTTGAAAGGTCGTTTTGGAAGGCTTTAAGTACTCTCTCGACCTCGAGATTTGCTAAATTTGTCGCGATGAAATCTCTTATTCGCATATTGCTTGTCCTCAGCTTGGCGATGATGGCTGGCTGTAAGACAAAAGACCCTGTCGTTGTTACTGTGGGCGATTCCAAGTTGCACCAGTCGGAGCTTTACACGTACGCTCCCGATTGGGATTCCTGGGGCGACCGCGAGCGCATTCTCTTTTTGCAGCGTTGGATTGATGAAGAACTCGTTTATCAGCAGGCGGTAAAAAATGGCGCATTGCAAGATTCTGTGCTCATCCGTATGATTGAACGCACAAAGCGCAAAATCGTTGCTGATTATTTCATGCAGACTTATCTCGATACGATGATTGTAAGCGATGTCGAAAAGATTGACTTTTACCATAAGAACCAGAACTTGTATTTGAATGGGAAAACTTCGGTCTCGGGTGCAATTCTCACCTTTGCCGACTGGAAGTCTGCGGTGCTGTATTATAAAGAGTTCAAGAATACCAAGTTTGAATCGATTCCGCCTAACCATCGCTTGGTAAAGCGCATGAGAGAATTTGATGGTGTCGATGTGACTCCGGACCCGTGCATGATTCCGTCTATTCGTCGAGCTGTGGTGGGCCGCATTACTCCGATGAAGGTTTGCGATGGCGCCGCTAAGATTGCCGTGGTGACAAACCGCCTGGACTCCGCTGATGCCCGTCCGCTTGACGAAGTGATTGAAGATGTCTCTATGCATGCTTGGGTGGAACACCAGAATACGGTTGTGAAACGCCTCAAGGATGAATGGAAAACGGGAATTCCCATAATTACGAAGATGAACGTATTTAGTGAAAAGGAAAGATAATGATCAGTAATCGAATTGCCTCTTTAGTTTTTGCCCTCTCTGTTGGCTGCTTTGCTGAGCCTGTGTTGATGGAGGGGATTGCGGCTGTTGTCGATGGCAAGCCGATTATGCGTTCGGAGTTCATGAACAACCTTTACAGGTTCCAGGAAACACCCGAAGCTGCAAATATGACTGAACAGCAGCAGAAAGATGCAGTGCTGGATCGCATGATTGAAGAAAAGGTTTTGCTCAGCCGCATTGACCGCGATTCGATTGTGATTTCGGAAAACGAAGTGGACCAGCGTGTGACTTCGCACCTTCAGTCTATTGCCGCAAGCCAGAAAATTGATATGGCAACGCTCGAAAAGGCTGTACGTGCCCAGCTCGGTCTTTCGATGATTCAGTATCGCGAACAGCTCGGTAAGCAGATTCGCAACCACATGGAAATTTCCCGTGTGCGCCAGCTTCATGTGGGCACGATCCACCCGACCAAGAAAGAAGTGGATTTGTTCTATAAGGATTACAAGGATTCGCTCCCGCGCCAGTTCAACTGCGTTTTGCTAAGCCATATCCAGATTCCTGTGAAACCGGATTCCATGATTGTGGATTCTGTGAAGCATGTGGCTGAATCTTTGATTGATAGTCTCAACTTCGGTATCAAATTTGAACTTTTGGCTCAGCGCCATTCGCAGGACAGCTCTGCTGCAAAGGGTGGCGATCTCGGTTACTTTAAGCGTGGTCTCTTGGACCCTGCTTTCGAAAAGGCTATTGAACATTTGAAGAACGGTCACTATGCCTCGACTCCGGTCAAGACGGACCTGGGTTGGCACATTGCCCGTGTGCTTGGCCGTAAGGAAGATGGCGTTCGCTCTGCGCAAATTCTCTTGCGCACGATTCCGACCGCAAAGGATACTGCTGCAGTCGTTGCTCTCGCCGATTCGCTCCGCAAGAATATTAAGACGAAGGATGAATTTGCCAAGGCAGCAAAGAAGTACAGTGAAGACAAATCCAGCAACTTCCAGGGTGGTTTGCTTGGCTGGTTCCAGCGTAACGAAATGGAACCCGCTTATGTGGATCCGGTTGCCAATTTGAACGTCGGTGAAATTTCTGAACCGGTCATTATTGATGGCGCTTATCACTTGTTCCGTCTCGACGATTCCCGCCAGGTGCGCGAACTCACGCTCGAAGAAGATTACGGCAAGATTGAAATGATGGCTGCCACTCACTTGGAAAATGAAAAGCTCCAGAAGCTCATCCAGAAGTGGCGCAAGGAAGTTCTCGTCGAAATCAGAATGACGGAATAATATGATCCATTTTACTCACGTCACGAAATCTTACGAAGCCAACTGGAAGGCGTTGAACAACGTCACTTTCCGTATTAACAAGGGCGAGTTTGTTTTCTTGACGGGGCATTCCGGCGCCGGAAAGTCGACGGTGCTGAAACTCATCTACATGGACGAACGTCCGGACGAACAGCGTGGTGGCCAAGTGATGGTCAAGTTCTCGGACAACGTCTTGTACGATAGCAAGAACACGCCGGACGATAGAATCCAGGCGCTCCGCCGCAAGATGGGAATTATTTTCCAGGACTTTAAGCTGTTGCCGGACCGCAATGTTTTTGAAAATGTGGCTCTGGCGCTCCGCATTGTGGGTACTCCGAGCAACAAGATTAATGCGGCTGTTTTTGACGCGCTTGCGCTCGTGGGCATTAGCCAAAAGCGCTTTGCAATGCCTTACACGCTCTCGGGCGGTGAACAGCAGCGCGTGGCGATTGCCCGTGCGATGGTGCACAACCCGTATTTGCTTTTGGCGGACGAACCGACCGGTAACTTGGACCCGAAAAACGCTGAAGAAGTCTTCTGCATTTTCAAGGAAATCAACGCCCGCGGAACAACCATCCTCATGGCAACGCATAACCCGGACTTTTATTTGAACAGCCCGTTCCGTCGCCTTGAACTCAGCCACGGCGAATTGCTTAACAGAGATATTCTTTAAAACATCGATTAAAAAAGGCGATGCCGCAACAAGTGCGGCATGACATCATAAACACTTTGTTTAATTGCATTGTCATCCCGGACTCAGTTCCGGGATTACCATCATGTTTTAAGAAAAGAAATGCCCCGCATCCGCGGGGCACATTTCCTAGAATAAGCGTTCCCTAGAACAAGCTCGGATCTTCGCTAGAACCTTCGCTTTCACCGCTTCCGTCGCTAAACGGGTCTGCCGGCGAAATGCGGCTCACGCGCTTGATCTTTTTGGCGGTGAACTTGCTTCCGAGAGCCTTGTAGCCCTTGACTTCCGCAATTTCCGTCAAGTCGAGTTCTTCCTTCTGGACTTCACGACCGACCTGGTATTCCATCAGTTCGCGTGCGTCATCAGTTGCAAAGAGCTCGATGAACTTCGTGTCCTTGTGGTCAGAAACAACGCTGAATTCCGTCGTCATGGGGCAGCCTTCAAGGTTGAAGCGCTTGACCATGTAGTTGAAATTCGAGCCTTCGAAGTAGAGCACCGTAAAGACCTGTGCCGGGTCGTACTTGTGCAGGTACTTGATGTTCGAACCGACGAGAATCGGGTCTGCCATGTTGTGGACGCGAGCGCTACCATCTTGCTTGATGATGAGCAACTTGTCGTTTTCGCCAAACTCACCGAGGCAATCGCCCTTCTTCTGCGTCGAGACGATACCGCTCGGAGCGTCGAAGTAAAGCACTCTTGCGCCAAGTGTCGAAACGCCCTTGCGGAGTCTCTTGACCGTTTTGACCGGGTACTTCGAAACGATATTGCCGAGAGCGCCACGGCCCTTGACTTCGACTTCGCTGAAGTCCACTTCAAAGTTCAGCTTGATGCGCGGACGCGGCTTCAAGATGACTTCGACCACTTCGGCTTCGCCGTTCATGTTGCTCGACATGTAAAGAATCTTGCTACCGGGCTTGTTCTTGCCCATGTAGTAATCCTTGTCGCGAGTCACGCCGCCGACGTTGAAACGCTTGATGTAAGCGTAGCCATCCTTGCCATCCTGGTGGATGACGTTATAGATATGGCGTTCGTCGTCCTTGTTGAACTTTTCAACGAGAATGATGTCCTTACCGACAAAGTCCTTGTCGCTGACCTTCACGACCTTGAAGCTTCCGTCGGCCTTGAACACGATCAAGTCATCGTATTCCGACACGTCGAAGAGGTATTCTTCCTTCTTCATGCCTGTGCCCACGAAGCCTTCCTTGCGGTTCACGTAAAGCTTCTGGTTTGCAAGTGCCACGTGTACGGCATTTACCTTACCGAATTCGGCAATCTGCGTGCGGCGTTCCTTGCCTTCGCCGTACTTCTTCAAGATGTTCTTGAAGTGGTTCACGGCGTAGTCAATGATATGTTCCTGGTTGTATTTGCAGGTCGCGATGCTCTCTTCGAGTTCCTTCAAGAGCTGGTCGGCCTTTTCGCGGTCGTAATGGCTTATGCGGCGGATCGGAATTTCAATGAGCTTGCCGATTTCCTCGTCCGTAACGGTCTGACGATGCAGACGCTTGAGGTACGGCGTGAGGCCTTCGCGAACGAGGCGGATAATTTGTTCACGGTCCTTCGCCTTCTTGATGACCTCATAGACTTCCTTCTCGATGAATATTTTTTCGAGCGTGGTCATGTGCCACTTGTCTTCGAGGTGCTTGAGTTCGTTGGCGAGTTCCCATTCCAAAAGCTTCACGGTGTGTTCCGTGTTGAGCTTCAAGATGTCAGAAACACCGACAAATTTCGGGTGCTTGTCGATAATGACGCACGTGCAAGGAGAGAGCGACTTTTCGCAGTCCGTAAAGGCGTAAAGCGCATCGATGGCGACCTGCGGGTCCGTCCCCGGCTGCAAGTGCACGAGAATTTCGACGCCCTGGCTCGTGTTGTCATCCACGTGCTTGATCTTGATTTTGCCCTTGTCGTTTGCCTTGACAATGCTTTCGATGAGGCTCACGGTCGTGGTGCCATACGGAATTTCGCGGATGGCGAGCGTCTTGTTGTCGACCTTTTCAATCTTCGCGCGGACCTTGACCTTGCCCCCGCGTTGACCGTCGTTGTAGTCCGTGACGTCGATAATGCCACCCGTGAAAAAGTCCGGGTAAAGCGTAAACTTCTTGCCGCGCAGGCAGGCGATGCTAGCTTCGCAGAGCTCGCGGAAGTTGTGGGGGAGGATGGAAGTCGAAAGACCGACTGCGATACCGTCGACGCCCTGAGCCAAAAGCAACGGGAACTTGACCGGGAGCGTGACCGGTTCTTCGCTACGGCCGTCATAACTCGGGATCCATTCCGTTGTTTCGGGGTTGAATACGACATCGACAGCGAATGGCGTGAGGCGGCCTTCGATATAACGGGGGGCTGCAGCGCGGTCGCCCGTGTAGGGGTTACCCCAGTTACCCTGGGTGTCGATGAGCAAATTCTTCTGACCGAGGCCCACAAGTGCATCGCCAATGGAGGCGTCACCATGCGGGTGGTAAGCCATCGTTCGACCGACGATTGTTGCCACCTTCTGGTAGCGTCCGTCGTGGTTTTCGAACATGGAATGCAAAATACGGCGCTGAACAGGCTTCAGGCCATCTTCAAAATATGGGACCGCACGGTCCAAAATCACATAGCTGGCGTAATCGAGGAACCAGCCGTCATAAAGTCGTTCTAGGTGATTGACGTTAGATAAACCTAGAGTAGTATCGGGTGTTTCTTGATTCATGGCTCGAAATGTAGTAAAAATTTCCTGTCAGAAAATTTTGTAGTGCTCATTAGGGCAAAATGTTGCGGTGCAACTGTCCTTATCTCGCGACTCTAACGCTTTGCATTTTGCCGGTGGTGCGGTTGCGCAAGAAGTAGATTCCCGAGGTTTTTACGGTGCTGGCGGACTTGAGCATTGTTGATGCATCGCTAAAGCCGTAGGCCGAGAGCTTGCCCAAGCGTACGCCTTGCACATCAAATACATCGTAATTTTGCAGCGAGCTCTGCTCTAAGCGAATCTTGTTGCCGAATTTGCCGCCGTTATCGTCAATGGCTATCGGCGGTTCCAAAGCGATTGAATCAAGCGAATCCAGCGGATGTCTCGTGATGCCTCGGGACCACATGTTCTTGCTGTCTGCCCAGTGCTTAATGAAATATTGTTCAAGCCAGTCCATAGCAGGGCGATTTTTTCCATCTTTGATGAGGCCTGTATTTGTGGGGCTCATCCGCGGCGTTTCCCCGTAAATGTAGCCCCAGAGAGTGACTCCCGCAACATATTCCGATTCCATGAAAACGGGAATATGTTCTGCAAAGCAAGCTTTCTGAAGGTTGTCATCATCCGTACCGATGCTGTATTCTGTAATGAGCAAGGGAATCTTTATCTTGTCGTAAATTTTTTGAATGCCGTCCCGTATTGTACTCCCGGCAATGCACTTTATCTCAGGGCCAGAACCTTGGATCATCCAGTTTGCTGCCTGCAATCCAAATGCATCGATAGCCGCATTTTGTTCTTGAAGTTTCAGAATGAGATTAACCGTCGGATCGTTTTCCCAACGCATTTCGTCATAATCGTTGTAAATCAGGGTCGCATAAGGCCAGCGTTTACGAGCCATATTGAAGGCCGTGGTCACAAACTTGTAGTCGCCATCGTCGCCGCCGAGAGCCTCAATTACGTTGTTGTAGGCATCAAATCCGGAATGATAGTGACCTGTGCTATTACGGACCGCTCCATCGACAACTTCAATCTGGTGAATTTCGGGATAATGCTTGGCAACTGCGTCAAACCAAGCCGTAATGGCTTCCTTGGTTTCGTTCACGTCGAGCCCATTCAGCCAATGTGGCAAATGCGTCCCTTTCAGCAGATTGCGGAACTTGAAGGGCATGCGAGTATCCCATCGATTTAAGACAGTCCATTGATGAACGGCATCGCATTTTGAAAAATCGTAATTGCCGCGTTCCTTTTCGACGGCAATCCATGTGCACGCGTTATCCGTAGTAATTTCATTCCAGTAGTCCTCATAATCTTCGGGAATGGATTGACCATCGACAATGACATTACCTAGACGTTTTTCTGCACCGTTGGCAAGGCCTAGCATATAGCGACGAACTCTCGAATCCTTGAAATATTCCTTGAGCCAGGTTAATGCCGGGCGCTCTACACCGTTTTTAATAAGGCCGGAATTACCCTCCTCCAACCAAGTTTTGCCGTAAATGTAGCCCCAAAGGGTAATGCCCTTCACGTATTCTGTTTCCATCAAGAGCGGAATATGCTCTATGTAGCACTTTTTCTGAAGATTATCGTCCTTGTCTCCGACATCGTATTGTGTAATGTATATGGGAAGGCCCGTTTGTTCGTGTGCATCGTTAAGTGCGCGTTTGAGGACGGAGAAATGCAAGCACTTGCGTTTGCCGCTCCCTTGTGTGGTTGTTTCGTGAAACTGCATTCCAAAGGCATCAATCGGCGCACCCTGGGCCTTGATTTTCTTAACAAGGTCTATGGCTAGCTCCTTATTCCATTGGATTGTATTGTAGTCATTGTAAATTAGGATGGCTTTGGGCCAGCGTTCACGTGCCATTTTAAAAGCCGTGACCACGAATTCGTAGTTTCCGCTATCGCCGCCAAGGGCTTCAACCAGATTGCTGTTGGTATATCCAGAGTGATAGTTGTTGTTGTTGATTTTGACGGCTTCGTTTACCACTTCAATCATTTCGAGGTCGGGATAACGTTCTTTAACCGCATCAATCCAATCAGTCCAAGCCTTTTTTGTTTCGCTAGCGTCGAGAGTCTTTCCCAACCACTGCGGCTTTTGCGAACCCCACAACAGGGTGTGAAACGAGAAAATAGCCTTGTTCTTTCTTGCCCAGTTATAGGCGAGGTCGCAACCCGTCCAGTCGTACTCACCACGCGTTTTTTCGACATGGCCCCAAACGCACTCGTTCTCGGCAGTAATCTGGTTCCAGTATGTGCCAAAATCATCAGGGATTTCGCCAAAAGTTGTGGTATTGCCAAGAAATTTTGCAGCACCATCGGCCATGCCTACACCCGCAAAAGAAAATGTTGATGCGGCAATGGCTAATGAAAATGCCTTAAACATCGTTGAAATTTTATTCATGACAACCCCAGATTTTTGATGGCTACAGCATGTAATAATAAAACTACCTCGAAAACGTAGGAAAATTACTCTTATCTAGAAATCTTTCATTGACAAAATATCTATTATTGCATAAATCCACGTAAATATACATTGCTTTGTATACTCAATTTAGGGATAATATGAAAAAGAATAGACTTGCATTGCTTCCGTTTATCTCGGCATTACTTTTAGTGGGCTGCGGTGAAGAATCCCCGTCTGAACCTTCTTCCGTATCCAATAATGTTCCTGCGGACGGATCAAGCGTGGAGTCTATTTTTGACTTAGGTAAGTGTACATCCGATAGGGATGGCTCTGTCATTTTTGTTGAGGATGAAGAAATAGACTATCGTTGCCTAGATAAAAAGTGGGAAAAAGTTGAGAAATTATCTAGTTCCAGTGATGAAAAGACTTCTTCGTCTTCAAAGAAATCCTCCGATTCGAAGAATAGCTCCTCTTCGTCTAAGGAAGAATCGGCTGGGTCTAAGGATAAATCCTCTTCTTCTAAGAACAGTTCTTCGTCATCGAAGATAACTTCGTCTGATTCAGGCGACAAAAAATCCTCGTCGTCTAAGGCAGTTTCTTCTGATTCTCGCGATAAGTCCAGTAGTTCTCAAAAGTCTAGTAGTTCGCAAAAATCAAGTTCTAGTGTCACACCTGAATCGAGTTCTAGTGTTGTTGGTTCTGGAGAAAATGTAAAGACGATTGCAATTAATAAGAAATCCTTTAAGGGGGTTGCTGAAAAGGGACCTTTTGCGGTGGGAAGTACCGTTAAATTGTCTGAACTTGATGGTGAGCTTGATTTAACCGGAACGAACTTTGAATGGGAAGTGACTGGTAAACAGGGGGGCTATACCTCTCCAAAGGTTACGTTGTCTAGTCAATATGCTCAGTTACAAGTCAATGGCAATTACTATAATGAAAACTTGTTTAAAAATTCAACATCGCCGGTGACTTTGCGTGGTATTGTTGACTTGAAAGATCGAGAAAGCGTAAACATCAATGTGCTGATGCATTTGGCTTATAAGCGTGTGGTCTATCTTTTTACCAAGAGTGGCGAGTATAAAAATGTTCCTGCGGCAAAGGCTGCCGCTGAACAGGAAATCATGAAGGCTTTTGGTTTTGGTGGTGCTAACCATCCTTTTGAGGATTTGACGATTTTTGGTAAAACATCGGACGATGCCAAATTGCTTGCCGTATCGATTCTTTTGCAGGGAGATTTGGAAGAAACGGATTTGTTGAGTCGTCTTACGAGCATTGCTAATAATATTGAAGAAGATGGCACTTGGGACAACAGTGAAAAAATGCGAGTTTCTATGGCAGACTGGATTATGTCCTATTCGTATGGGATGGTCGGCATTCGCCAGATGCTCGAAGAGATCAATCCTCAAGTACCGGCATTCGAAAAGTATGTAAGCTTGTTTGTTGGTGAAGCATATGGCTTCGGTGCGTGCACGGATGAAAATGATGGTGATTATGTTCAGCTGAAAAATGGTAATAGCAAGAATCTCGGTGAATACTATGTCTGTGAAGATAATGTATGGCGAATGATGTTCTCCACTGAAAAACTTTATGAAAGAGCTTGTACTGCCAAGAGGGCTGGAGAGTTTATGACGACCCCGCGCAATGAAATTTATATCTGCGATGGGGGCAATGGATATTGGCGCCCAGCAACGACTTACGACCATCCGAAAGAATACTACATGAATGATGAAGTGGATTACGGCAAGTTAAAGGATACCCGTGATGGTAAGGAATATAAGACGGTCGTTATTGGTACTCAGACTTGGATGGCTGAAAATCTGAACTATTACGATAAGGATAATTATAATTTGGTCGGTAATGCCAAGTGCTATCAGGAAGAAGATAAAAACTGCGATGTTGGAGGTAGGCTTTATTCGTGGACCGCTGCGATGAATATCTCTACGAAGTATAGACTCAGTTGGTATGATAAAGATATTCAATATCCGCATCAGGGAATTTGCCCAGATGGTTGGCATATCCCTGATTCTACTGAATGGCGTACTTTAGCAGATTATGTAAAAAAGGTTGACGGTTCTTCGGGACTTTTGATGTCATCTAAGGGTTGGAAAGCTTCAAGCTATAAGCCGTCGACAGATCCCTATGGATTTTCTGTAATTCCGGTGGGCGCCTATTATGGAAGATATGCCGATGCTCATGCGGATTTCAGTCAAACGGAATTTGATGATGACGGTTTGTTTGCGAACTTCTGGTCTGCCGAGGAAGGTAAAGAATTTAATTTAGCGGTTTATGTCTTCTTTGATTATAGAAGAGATTATATGTCGATGACTGCTAGTGTTTATAACGAAAAGGAACGTGGATTTTCTGTTCGCTGCGTAAAGACTGAGGATGAATCCGAAGAGTAGTCCTTTTTTTGAAGTGCGAATTTTTCTATCTTTGCGCTCAGATCGGTCAGTTCGAAACCCATCCTGACTTAAAACAAAACTAGGAGACTTTATGCGTTCAGAAGCTGAACTCGAAGGTGTTACGCTCTTGGGCAACAACAAAACCCAGTACAAGACCACTTACAGCCCCGAAGTGCTCGAAAAGTTCCCGAACAAGCATCCGGGTAACGATTATATGGTCACGTTCAACTGCCCGGAATTCACGAGCCTTTGCCCGAAAACCGGTCAGCCGGACTTTGCCGAAATCAAGATCAACTACATTCCGGACCAGTATTTGGTGGAATCCAAGTCGCTCAAGCTTTACATGTTCTCGTTCCGCAATCACGGGGATTTCCACGAAGACTGCGTGAACATCATCATGAAGGACTTGGTGAAGCTTTTGGATCCGAAGTACATCGAAGTCGAAGGCATCTTTATGCCGCGCGGTGGCATTTCTCTTTATCCGTTTGCAAACTATGGCAAGCCGGGTACTGAATTCGAAGCTATCGCCAAGACGCGCCTCTTCGCCGCTATCGATAGGAGAAAGTAATCGTGCAAAACGAACTCCTTATGATAGCCTCCATTTTCGTGTTCTTTGGAGGCTTGGTTGCTTTTTTCCGTTTTTTCGGTAAGCAGGGCATTTTCGCTTGGACCGTCATTGCGACAATTGCCGCAAATATCGAAGTCTTAATTCTTGTGCACGCCTTTGGCCTCGACACGACGCTCGGCAACGTTATTTTCGCATCCTCCTTCCTCGC
The DNA here is from genome assembly GCF_900142945.1 of Fibrobacter sp. UWB7. NCBI lineage: Bacteria > Pseudomonadati > Fibrobacterota > Fibrobacteria > Fibrobacterales > Fibrobacteraceae > Fibrobacter > Fibrobacter sp. UWB7. The sequence goes on along the minus strand of NZ_FRCO01000004.1, from coordinate 14,259 downwards.
GACGGACATCATGAGCGAGGTCTTTGGCAAAAAAGAGGCCAGCCGCTGCGTGAAAATCGGCATTCTCGCGAATGTGACGTTTATTCTCATTTCGCAGAGCTGGTTCTTGTACATTCCCGCCGATGGCGATACGATGGCGGAACCGATCCGTATGGTGTTCTCGAATACGCCGCGCGTGATGCTCGCGAGCTTGTTTGCATACGCAATTTGCGAAATGTTCGATGTCTGGGCTTATCACGCTTGGTGGAAGTGGACTGAAAAAAAGTTTAAGGATAAAAAAGCGTACTTGTGGGTCCGTAACAATGGTTCGACTCTTGTAAGCCAGCTCATGAATGTGTTCGTGTTCAATTTGCTTGCGTTTGCGGGCGTTTTCCCGTGGAATACCATTGGCGAAATTCTCGTGTTCGGCTACGGCATCTTTGTCATTACGACGCTTATGGATACTCCGTTTGTGTACCTTGCCCGCCGCATCTCCGAAAAACACCCGGAACTGCTGAAAGATTAGGCTTGTCATCCTGGAGCGTCGCGACGGGATCCAGAGCCATCTCGTCGCACATTGTCATCCCGGCCTTAGTGCCGGGATCGCCTTTTTATAGAGCAAAAAAAATCCCGCTTTCGCGGGAATAATGTTGTTTAGAATTCGTATCCGAGTTTTAGACTGGCATCGGCGTAGAAAAAATCTTCGGTATCACCAACTGTTTGGACTGTTACGCCTGATTGGAGTGAACCGTCGATGAAAAATCCGCTGTTAAAACGTAGCGTGTAACCACCTGTTAAGGCGAATGTGTATTGAGTGACTGGTAAATTGAGTTTTATGTATTTATATTCAGAATTGTGGGAAGAGTCGTATCTATCTGTGAATAAGAAATCATATGTGCCCCAAGCACTCAATGCTGCAATTTCAAACAAAAGACCTGTATGCCAATTTCCATGGGTTGTAGCGATGAGCTTGCTGAATTCCAATCCAAAGCCGAACCCCTGATCGTACGAATAAGAATAAGAGCTAAAAACGTCGCGTAGAGGGAAGTCGCGGTTGTAGTATCTCACATGAGCCTTAACGTCAAAATTACTCCCGACACGGATTGAAACGCCGACCATCGGTCCCCATTGAGCCAAACCTAGCGGATCCATCCAAAAACCGAGTTTTGTTTCTTTAGCTTTTGTCCACCAAACGGAGTTTGGATCTTTCTCTGGGGAAAGCTTTGGAGGGGTGTTGTCAAAATTCTCTTTGGTTCCGTTCTTGTACGTGATTTCGCTGATAGATTCTTTCTTTGCTGTGTAGGTTGGGCCTTCGGGATTGTTGAATTTCTTATAGCGAACCGTTGTTTCGTCAATTTCGAGGACGTTTGCTTCTTCGCGGGTTCCGTTTTTCATGGAGATGATGTCTTGCGCGAAGGAGGGGAGGGCAAAAGCTGCGACTAATGCGAGCGAAATAATTGTTTTTCCCATAAAAGTTCCTGGTAGGGGTATTTTTTGAATTTGATGAATTGTAAAAATTTTATAAATATACGTAAACTACACAAATGGGCAGTTTTTGCCAGGTTTTGCCGCCTTGTGATGGCGCTTAAATCTTTTTAAACTTTAAATTTGTATATTGTTACCATTAAACCCAAAAACTTGAGAAGAGGATTTTATGAAGTTTTCCCATGCTTTGATTTTGGCTAGCTCCCTTGCTTTCTTTGCTTGCGGTGGCGATGACGATTCTCCGTCTGCAGCTCCGTCCACTCCGACTTACGATTGCTCTGTAAGCGAAGCAACTGGCATCAAGGTTGTTTATCCGGCTGGTGGCGAAACGTTCAAGATTGGCGAAACGATTGATGTTATTTTCGGTGTTGCTGTTGAAGACAATGGCTACCGCATCATCTTCAAGAAGAATGCTAGCGATCAGGGCATTGATTTGCTCGATGAACCTTATGACTTGAATGGATCTGCAGATGGCAAGACCTGCTATACGGCAAAGGTCAAGCTCGATGCTGAATCTGTTGAAGCTACTATGACTGGCGCTATCCGCGTTGCTCCGTACAACAAGCAGAATAAGGGCAACAACTCCGGTCTCTTCATTGTCAAGGAATGATTCCTCAATTCAATGATCAAAGTATCACCGTAGCCGTTGTTGGTTGCGGTGGTTTTATTGGTTGTCACCTTCTCGACGCCATTTTGACGCGCACTAAGTGGCGCGTTTTTGGCGTTGATTTGGATTTTTATAGAATCCAGCACCGACTGAATGACGAACGTTGCGAGTTCATGGTCGCAGACCTCGCCGATAAGAGCGTCGTTGAACGTATTGCTAAATATCCGATTGTTGTGAATTTGGCGGCAATTTGCACGCCGAGTCGCTACATGGCGGAGGCTCCTGAAGTTATCCGCAGCAATTACGACCATCCGGCAGCTTTGGCTGATGCTTGCGCAAAGTCGGGTTCCTGGTTGATTCATTTTTCGACGTCTGAGATTTACGGGCGCACGTCGGCGGATTCGGACTTGCTTGTTGAAGACGAATCCGAGCTGACCTTTGGACCGGTGACGGCGAGCCGTTGGAGCTATGCGACTGCAAAGCTTTTGACGGAACGCTATATTGCAGGTCTCCAAAATTTGAAGTGGACGGTGGTTCGACCGTTCAACTTTGTCGGACCGTACATGGACTTTATGCCGGGCGTCGATGGCTCGGGCATTCCGCGAGTGCTCGCGAATTTCTCCTCGGCTCTTGTGCGTGGCGAGCCGCTGAAGCTTGTGAATGGCGGTGTTGCAAAGCGCAGTTTCACGAGTGTATTTGATGCGGTCGATTTTATGTTCGCTCTGTTTGAAGCGGAACTCTCGACAAGTGCAACAGGAAATGCCGCGGAAAAATCGCCGCTGTCACAGGCGTTTAACATCGGGAATCCGGAAAACGAACTTACGATTGCGGAACTCGCCAATAAAATGCGCAAGATCTTTGCCGAAATCAAGGGCGTAAGTGTTGATACAATTCCTGAACCGGAAGTAGTTTCTGGCGTAGGATATTACGGCGAAGGTTACGAAGATTCCATGCGCCGTTTGCCGTCTGTAGAGAAGGCGGAACGCTTGCTGGGCTTTAAGGCAAAGACTCCGATTGACGTCGTTCTGCGCGAATCGCTCGAATGGTTTGTAAATCACTATGGATCTGAATCGTCATCCTGAGCTGCGCGAAGGATCCAGTTATGTCTTGTTCTGCGATAGATTACTTTATTTTTGTTCCTGCGTACAACGTAGAGAATACACTTGGTGATGTCCTCTCCAAAATTGATGAATCTGTTTTGTCGCGTGCACACGTGCTTGTGATTGACGATGGCTCGCGTGATGGAACGGCTCAAGCGTATGAACACTTTATGTCGAATTGCGCGGAAAATGCGGAAAGTGCGGGAAATGCATGCGACCTCAAATCGCGTTTTGAATATTTTAAGTTTGAACAAAATAGCGGCTACGGTGCCGTTGTCAAAAAGGGCCTTGCGGAAGGAATAGCTTCTGGTGCGGCGTTTGTCGCATGCTTGCACGGAGATGATCAATACCCTGCTGAAAAGTTGGGCGCGTTCTTTGCCGAAATGGAAAACTGCAATCTCGACTTGTTGCAGGGCTCGCGCCATGCGGTTGCGGGGGAGGCAAAACGCGGTGGCATGCCTTTGTACAAGCGCGTTGGCGGAGCGTTTTTGACGGCGCTTGAAAATTTGGCTTTCCGTGTGAAACTTACGGACCGTCACAGTGGCTTTATCGTTTATTCTTCGCGATTCCTGAAAACCGTTGATCTGAATCGCTTGAGCATGTCGTTTGATATCGATTTGGAACTGATTGCGATTGCCGATGCTCGCCGTTTCGCGATTGCGGAACTCCCAATCCCGACGCGTTACGCTGATGAAAAATCGAACCTCAATGTGGTCACGTACGGCTTGCGCGTTTTGTGCCAAATCTGGCGAAGAATGCGAGCTTCGAAGCTTTAAGTTCTACTCACAAAAATTGAATAACTGGTTACTGTCTACTTCCTGCCGCCTACTTCCTACTAAAAAACATATATTATAAGCATGGTTAAAGATTTAATTCATGCTTTGAATGGTGTTCTGCTTGGCAAGCAGGATCAGGTTGAAATGCTTGTGATGGCGCTCCTTGCCGATGGTCACGTGCTTATCGAGGACGTGCCGGGGACGGGCAAGACGACGATTGCAAAGGCGCTTGCCGCAGCGATTGGCGCTGATTTTGCGCGTATCCAGTTTACTCCGGATTTGCTTCCCGCCGATGTGACGGGTGGCGCTGTGTTCAAGGCGAATACGGGCGAGTTTGAAATTCGCAAGGGACCTGTCTTTACGCAGGTACTTTTGGCGGATGAAATCAACCGTGCATCTCCGAGAACGCAGAGTGCGCTTTTGGAGGCGATGGAAGAGCGCCAGGTCTCGCTGGAAGGAGAACGCCATGCGCTCCCGAAACTTTTCATGGTGCTTGCAACCGAGAATCCTGTGGAATTCCATGGCGTGTTTCCGTTACCTGAAGCGCAAATGGATAGATTCTTGGTGCGCCTTTCCCTTGGGTATCCGACGGCGGAAACGGAACTTGGCATTTTGCGCGCGCATCGCGATGGACGACCGCTTGACACGCTCAAGGCGGTGACGACTCCCGATGAAATTATTGCAGTGCGGAACGATGTCCGTAAGATTCACATTGATGAATCTCTTGAAATGTACGTGGTTTCGCTGGTGCAGGCAACGCGTGTAAATCCGGCAGTGCGTTTGGCGGCAAGCCCGCGTGCGGGAATCAACCTCATCAAGATGGCACAAGCTTGCGCGTATGTCGCGGGTCGCGATTTCGTGAATCCCGATGACATCCAACATGTGTTCTTCCCGGTGATGGAACATCGTGTGTTTGCAAAAGATTCGAACACGCCCGGTGCCTCTAGACAAATTCTCGAAGGCATCTTGAAACTGGTGCGAGTGCCGAAGTAATACGTTTCGTCATCCTGACGCCAAAGGCGGAAGGATCCAGTGAAGTTTTTATGATGCATTTTTTCCGCTGGTTTATAAACGCCATTCCGAGAAGTCCCAAGCGCAAGGGACTCTTGATGCGTTTGTACTACATTTGGCAAGAAGGCTTTACGCAGGTGGGGCATGCGGCGGCAGCGCTGATGCTGTTCTCGATGTTTGCGGGAGCGGTGCCTGGATTCTGGGCGGCGTGGGTGTTTTGCGGCTTGGATTTCATGTATTTTTTGGCACTTGTGCCATGCCTTTTTATGACCGCACGCAAGAGCAAGTTCAAGGCGGGCGACATTTCTGTCCGGAACGTTTATGAGGGGGAAACGTCGACCATTGACTTGCATGTTACTGCTGAAGACAAGCTAAATGCGGTGTCGCTTGGATGTTTCCGCATGGATCCATCGCTCAAGTGCGAAGAGTCCGCACTTGTTGCGATTGCTGCGGGCGAGACGGCGAAACTCACTTGCAAAATCCAGACGAAAAAGCGCGGCGCATTTGAAATCCCAAAAGTGGCGGTGATTATTCCGGAAATCAATGGTGCCTTGCGTTATGCGGCGAATGCAGGGAAAGCGGAATTGCTTGTGTTCCCGCGACCGTTGCGTGTGGGAGCGTTCCCGTTTTTGACATCGGGCGCGAGCGGTGTTGTATTTGCTCCGCTGCTGATGCCGAGTCTTACACGCGGGATGGATTTTGTGGGCGTGCGCGAATATCGCGAGGGCGATTCTTTGCGCGATTTGCATCACAAGGCTTTTGCACGTTACGGAAAGCCATTCACGAAAGAATTTGAAACGGAACGTGGCGCGGGTGCGATTCTCGTGCTAGATGTAACTGCTCGTAACTTGCGCGAAAAATCGGCTGTTGAAATGTTGATTCGTTTGGCGGCTGGGGTGGGTTTGTGGCTTTTGGAACGCAAGGCGCTTGGGCGATTCTTCATTGGTGATGACGAAATTGCGCTTGTGCAGGGGGATGGTGGCGTGAGCTTCTTGGAAGCGCTTGCGCGAATCCCGGCTGCGTCTTGGCTAGAGGCGCGCACTTCGAAAGGTCCGCGTGCATCTCGAAATACTGTAAATTCTCGAAGTGCGACAAGTGCGCCAAAACTTTGGTCACCGGCGGCACGCCCGCTTGGCCCTGTGCTCCGCATGGGGCTTTTCGCGACTGAAGATCCGCTTGTGCATAAGCAGGTGATTTTGGATGCGCATTCCAAGTTGACGGACGAATCTAAGATCGCAATTTCCGATGATGTTTTGGCTGTGAACGCGGCGCTTCTCGAACGCGTTTTTAATGAACGATTGCATCGTGAACGAGCGCATTTAGAGCGTTCGCCTGAAAGTTCCCGCGAAGCGGAGGTCAGTCTATGATGAACTTCCGTGAAATTTGCAAGACGATTTTCTTCTGCATCGTTTCCATCAATTTGGGCGTTTCAAGTGGACTTGAAATTCTTGGCTTTGTTTTTGCAGCCTTGTTTATCGCGATTCACGTCAAACAATATTTGCTTTCAAAGTCTGCGACGAACCAGAGAAAAATCCCGCGTTACAGAAAAATTTTCGCATACGGTGCGATTGTCCCGTGTGCATTGTGGTGGGTACTCACGCCGAGCGTTGAAATGGGCGTCTCGCCGTACTTGGTCTTTATCCCGGCATGGTATTTACTTTACTTGGCATGGTTGCAAAAGCGGAGTCTCGGGAATGGCGGCTACGAAGTCTTTGTCGTGTTTAATGGCATTGCTGCGCTTTTCATGGGACTGTTCCAAGCGCCTCGCGCAAGCGTAATCAGTGCTGTTGTGGCGCTATTGCTTGCTGTATATGCGTTCGGTCGTCCGCACGTTGCTCTTTACAAGCGGCTGCTTTTTGTATTACTTTATGCGAGCTTGTGTGGCTCATCGTATCTCGGATTTAAATATTGGAAGAGCAATCGCTATTATAGTGGCCGTTGGGCTGAAGAGTATTACGTGAAAAATCGCGTGATGGGATTTGATCCCGTGGCTGCATTGGGCTCCTTCTCCAGTAATTACAATTCCAAGTACAATAGCGAAATTGTCCTTCGCGTTTGGGACACTCTTGCTCCCTCGTATCTGCGTGCTGCTGCCTACGAAAAATATGTGGCAGGCATCTGGAAACTCCCAACAAAGGCCGAAAAGAAACTTTATCCGGCTCGTTATCGCGTAGATTATGCAGTCTTTGAATCCGAAGATTCAGCGGCTGTAGCTCCAAACGTCAAATCAGTTTGGGTGCAAGCGACACTCAACAATTTTGGCTTTATGTTTGCGCCTGCGAATGTTGTGGGCGTGGCGAGCAAAAATGCAGACTCCTTGGATTACTATTCGACGAATATTTTTGCGGGCGCGAATGGAACTCGTAGCGACTGGTATTATTACGTGCCGGACTCTGCGGAAACACTTGCGATTACAGCGCATTTACCAGCGGATTCCTCGGCATTTTCTTCGGTTGACTCTTCAACGACATTTTCGGCTTTTTTGCAAATCCCGAGTAAAGAAATATCGCTCTTGGACACGATCGCCGCAGCGATGTCACTCCCGCTCGCGCATCCGGTCCAAACTTTAAAAACAATAGAATCCTATTTTATCCATAATTTCAAATACTCGTACATCGTTCCCGGTCGAACTCCAAATTCTAAAACCGACCCCATTGCTCTTTTCTGGAAAACCAAGGAAGGTTATTGCGAGTACTACGCAACGCTTGCGACACTCCTCTTGCGTCATCAGGGAATCCCTGCGCGCTACGTGACTGGTTTTGCTCATCCTGAACACGTTGCGGGGCGTCCGTATGCGACTTTCCGCCGGCGTCATAGCCATGCCTGGGTCGAAGTTTATATCGACCATAAGTGGTACATTTTTGATCCGACACCGCCATTGACCGAAATGACTTTTGCAAAACCCTCCTGGCTTTCAACAAAGCTTGAAGGTTTGAAAGGTCGATTCTCTTATGTGATGCATTTACTCAAGGATGGCGAGTGGCGCCGTATTGTCGATAGCTGGCAAACCGCTTCGGAACGTATCGTTTCTAGCCCTGTACTTTACGTTGTACTTGTTGTCTTGCTCCTTGTTTTTGCTTTGCTCAAGTTCCGTGGGCATCGTCGCCAAATAAGTCAACAAAATGTTTCGAAGAGTGCTGCCCAATGGATTGCGCTCATTGATGATGCTGAAAAAAGACTTGCTCGCTTGGGCTTCAATCGAGCTCCCGGCGAGACTGTTCCCGTTTTTGCTAAACGTGTGGAACAGTCGTTAAATACTGTGCAGACAACTGTGCGAACAACAAAAAAGGCGAGCCGCAAGGACTCGCACTTTGAACAAAATTTGTCTGCCGCATTAGAGCAGTTGCGTGAATACGAACGCAACCGCTGGCGTGCTTAATTGGCTGTTTCGAACTTGTAGACTTCGCTTGCAGTCTGCTTTTCAACAGCGTCGGATTGCTTCATTTCCGGTTCCATGAAGAAAATGGAGGGGAGTGTTAAAGTGACTTGGTTGCCGTTGACAGCGATGGTGGGGGTGACCGAGATGGTGCTCTTTGCCATGCATTCGTTGCCGATTTTGGCCACGAGCGTGAGCGAAGTGCCTGCGATGCTCCAATCGCCATAGGTCTTTCCTGTGCCGGTAATGCAATCTGCCTTGCTTAAGCTGGAGTTGACGAATTCAAATTTATTGACGTTTTTGGCATCGACATAGAACTTGAGTGTTGCCGGGTTTGCGGTTAAGTCGTGGCTCGGGTCGATGAGGGATACGACTTCTCCTTCAACGGTTCTTGTAACGGTCGGTCCGTTGATGCTCCAGGTGCCCATAAGGCAATCTGCGGAAAGCCCGGTGGAGCACTGCTGTGCTTTGGACGGAGGGGTGGTCGATGTATCATCACCGCAAGCGACGAGCATGGCGGCTGCAGCAAGGGTTGCCAAAATTTTGATTGTCATAAAATCCTCTTTTTAGTGGGAATATATATAAAAAATTCAATGTTGCAGAACCCTACAACGCGATTTTCCAAAGATTTAACATTCTTTGTGAATAGAGAATATATTATGAAAAGTTGTTGGGGGGCATTTTCAGTGCCCCAAGGAGTGTTAGATGAAAGTCTCGCGTTTCGTGGGCTTGTTTTTCGGTTTGGGGCTTGCCGTGTCGGCTCATGCTGCCCCAGACCCAAATTTCCACATTTATCTTGCTTTTGGCCAATCCAATATGGAAGGCCAGGGCGACGTCGGTAGTCAGGATAAGACCGTTGACGAACGTTTCCAGGTGCTCTGGGCGGCAAATAATGGTTCTTGTTCAGGGAAAACCAAGGGAAAATGGGCTACGGCAGTGCCTCCGTTGGCGCATTGTCAGGGCGCAAAACTTGGACCTACGGACTATTTTGGCCGCACGATGGTCGAAAAGACGGATTCTAAAATTAAGGTGGGTGTTATCGTCGTGGCTGTTGCCGGGTGCAGTATCCAACTGTTCGACAAGGATGGCTATGCCAATTATGCTAGGTCCCAGCAGAGCTGGATGACGCAGCGCATTAATGAATATGGTGGAAATCCTTACGGTCGCTTGATTGAAATGGCTAAGAAGGCTCAAGAAGATGGTGTCATCAAGGGGATCATCTTCCACCAGGGTGAAACGGATGCTGGTGACGGTCAATGGCCCTCCAAGGTCAAAAAGGTTTACGATAACATTATTAAGGATTTGGGTCTTGGCAATGATGTGCCGTTCCTTGCGGGCGAAGTGTTGCGTAGCGGCTCTAGCAAGGGCGCGAACAACAATATCGCTAAACTCCCGCAACAGTCAAAAAACTTTTATGTAGTTTCATCCGAAGGATTTAATCAGGCTCTTGGCGATGGACAGAATGTCCACTTTACTTCGCAGGAATACCGCGACTTTGGCAAGCGCTATGCCGAAAAGATGATTGAGGTTCTCGGAAGCAAGTTGGATCCTGTTGCTGAATCGAGCAGTAGCGAAACGCAGTCGAGTTCGTCAGAAGCGGAAAGTTCATCGAGTGTTGATGTTTCTTCGAGTTCGACTGTAGGCGGAATTATCTTCTCGGATGCCGTGCGTTCTGTGTCGATTGGTCATGTGGCGTATGCAGGTGATTTTGTACAAGTTCCGCTTTCTCTATCGAATGCTGGCTTTGTGAATATTCGCCTTTATTCTGTGCTCGGTACAGAGGTGGCTAGTGTGAGTCGCTTGTTGAGCTCGGGTTCGAGTAACGTTCTGGTTTCTAAGCGAAAAGTTCCTGCGGGCGTTTATATGATGAGCGTTATGACATCGTCGTCATACATTATACAACGCGTGAATTTACAATAATAAGTTCTCCTCACGCTAAGGGCTCCGTGTTCGCACGGGGCTCTTTCTTTGTGTTTTTTTTATGGAAAAAAGAGTGAAATGTGTTAAAATGTGCTACTAAATCATTGAAAACTTAATTTTAGTAGCATGATTTTGATACAAAGTAATTGAAAATTAGGGCGTAAACGCTGAAATTTGAGTTGGATATGCTACTAAATATCAAAAAACGAAATATTAGTAGCACGAACAGGGTTGTTTATGCCTTTTTTACTACATATAAAGTCGAAAATTGTGCTACTAAATCGCTGAATTTCGTGTTTTAGTAGCATGTTTTTGGGAAAAAGTCTTTTTTGAGAATGAAATGTTGCGGAAACACTTATTCGATACTCACGACTTCGAGCTCGTCACCTGAAACTTTGAACTTGACTTCAAATTTGGCAAAGTTGAATCCGTAAACACGCTCGGGATCGTTCTGGTAAGCGGGGCGCGGGTCCTGCTCCAAGACTTCTATCAGAGCGGTGCGTTTTTCTTCACTCAGCTTTGCAAGTACTTCGGGGTTCTTGACGTGTACTTTGTTCTGCTTCACGGCGTCTGCAAAACCGCCGACCGCTTCGGGATGCGCGTCCGTGTAGGGGAGGTACGGCTTGATGTCGACAATCGGGGTGCCGTCCATGAGGTCTGCGCCGCTCACAACGATTTCAGGACCTTCAGGACCGTCGAGGTTGATGTTTTCAATCTTCACGCAAGAAAGTGCCACCGGATTCGGGCGGAAGCTTGAACGTGTGGCGAAAACGCCGAGACGCTTGTTCCCGCCGAGTCTAGGCGGGCGCACGGTTGGGCTCCATGTGCTGCGGATGTTTTCCGAAAAAATCCACATAATCCACAAGTGGCTAAAGCCCTCAAGACCGCGGAGTGCATCGGCATTGCGATATTCCGGTTCAAAGCGTATTGTGGAACGCAAGTTCTGCACAAGCCCGCTCTGTCGCGGAATGCCAAACTTTTCACGGAAATCGCTTTTAATTCGCGCAATAATTCTAAACGTCAGTTCTTGCATCGCCTAACAACATAGCAAAAAAGAAAGGCCAGAGTTTGCAAGCATTCGCTTTGGACTCTAGCCTTTTTAAGTGTGGGATTGATGATTATTGAAACTTATTTAATCGCAATCGCTTTTTTCAAGAGCAACTTGCCGTTAGCGCCGACAACCTTTGCGATGTACTTGCCGTTCGGGAGCTTTTTGAGGCTTACGCTTCTGTTGCCGTTCACGTCTGCAGTGAGGAGCGTCTTGCCGTTCAGCGCGATAACTTCAAGCTTGCTTTCGCTCGGAACATTCACCTGCAAAGTTCTATTCTGCTGCGTGAGTGTTGCCTTGCCAATGTTGAGTGCTACCTTGTTGAGGCCGGTGGGCGGAACTTCGACGAACTTAGTGCCTTCCGGAGCGCCCACGATGGTGCCACGGCCCACGGTGCTCATGTAAACAACGCCGAAGGTGTTCATGTCACCCTGCACGAAGTTTCCGTTACCCGGACCGCCGAACTGGTGCAAGTCGTCGTTCACGCGTTCAAAGGTCTTGCACTTGTCTGTACTGCGGTAGATGCCAATCGGATCGCCGGACTTTGCCGCGCCCCAGATGAAGATGGTTTCGTAGTCGCTGCCTTCTTTGGCCTTGCCGATGCCCACGGCGATTGCGGTAGAAGCGCCTTCACAGCGGTTCCAGCTTTTGCCTCCGTCTTCTGTGTAGGCAAGACCGTATTCCGTGAAGCCCTTCGGCTGCCAGACTTGAGCCTGGTCCATCGGAACCCAAAGATGTCCTTCTCTCTTAGGAACGGTGCGGATGAGTCCGCCGCCGTTGTAGTATTCGCCGGCCTGTTCGTTCTGCAAACGGGCTTCGGATTCAGCAAAAGTCTTGCCTCCGTCGGTAGATCTGTAAAGCGAGCCCATGCCGCCCATGACGTAGAACGTTTTGGGGTCCACCGGGTCTGCGACGATTCGGGAATAGTTTGTCTGCGTTCCGGTTTCAACGGCGGTCCAGCTGGCACCATTGTCGTCGGATCGGTAAACGGTGGCGCCCTGGTCTGGACGGTGCAACATGATTTTGCCGTCAGCAGAAAGTACCACCAAGCCCTTCGGGCCCTTGAGCGTGGTCTTCACGCTGTCCCAAGTCTTGCCCATGTCGTCGCTGCGGTACATCACGTTGAAGTTCTGCGAATCGTACTTGCCGTAAACGGTAATCACGCCTGTGCGCACCAAGCTTCCGGTGAGCGGAGCGTAACCCATGCTTTCGGTCGTGCCGATGGTCGGCTTGTGGCGCTGGGCGCTCTGCTTGATGTCCGTATAGACTGCGCCGTCGTAGTCACCGATGGCGGTGACCAGCGGGCCTCCCGGAATGCTCACGATGTCGAGCGGCACAGTCTCTTCGATACCCTTGGACATGAACTTCCAGAGAGGAACCTTTGCCGAAACGTCTTCGGTCATAAAGATGCCGTTACCGCTAGTGACCCAGGCCTGCTTGTTGTTGAACGGGTTGATTTCAAGAGAACCCGCCCAGTGGATGGCGTTGCCCGGGATCCAGTCGGTGCCGTTGGCGTCGATGTTCGGAATGTCATTGTAATGCTGACCGTGATTCCATGTCTTGCCGCCGTCTGTGGTGGCATAGATGCGGTCGCCGTAGTTTTCCTTTTCGTCTTTGGTCACGTGGCGGCCGGTGTACTTGCCCAGCGTCGAAATCACAATGTGGTTCTTGTCCTTGGGGTCAATGGCGACGCCGCCGTAAGAGCTCTTGTCCTTTTCGTAGCTCTTGGTGGTGCTGCCTTCGTGTTCCACGGAATCGCTCGGGGTAAGGTCGGTCCACGTGCCTCCAGCGATATTGTACTTGTAAAAACCACCACTTGCGATGTTATACGGACCGGGGCCGTCAGCAAATGTTACGTACATGTCTCCGTCGACAATCTTTGCGCGGTGGGGCATGAGTCCTGTGGGAACGCCCTTGATGGCTTCCCAGGTAGCGCCGCCGTCGTGGCTTACTTGCAAATTATCCTTGGTTTCGGAAATGCCGATGTAGATGGTCTTGGTGGAACCGTCGGCGTTCTTGCCCTGCGATTCGTCGAACATCACAAAGCTGATGCCGTTCACGCCGTTCAGGCTGGATTCTGTGGCGGTAGAAAGGGCGACCTTGTAGGCGCTTGTCCAGGTCTTGCCGTAGTCGGTACTCTTGTAAAGTCCCTTGGTGCGGCTACCGCAGAAGATGATGTTTCCCTTGTTGGGGTCCACGGCGAGCTTTTCGCCGGTCTGGCGGCCCATGCCGTTACCGTGGGCGAGCATTTCCACATAGCTAGTGTCCCAGGTGGCGCCGAAGTCTTCACTGCGGAGCACGGCCGTGCGGCCCTTGCTGAAATAGCCGGTTCCTGCCAGCACGTAAATGCGCTTGGGGTCGTTGGGGTCGAGAGCAAAAGCTTCGGTACCGTAAAGGCCCTTGTCGTTTTCCGAGATGAAGTCCATTAGCGGAATCCAAGTCTTATTTTGAAAATCGAAACGATAGATACCGCCCACGTCAGTGCGGGCGTAAAGCAAATTCTCGGCCTTGGGGTGGAACATCACGGCAGAAACGAATCCGCCACCATCGAAGCGGACGTTGCCCCATTCGTATTTTTCGGCGCTTGCGCTCGTGGCGAGGGCGAGTGCGGCGATGCCGATTATTGAAATTTTACCAAACATATCGTCTCCGTTGGAATTTTGAGAACAATTAAAACCCTTAAAACTATAGTTAATATATATAAATATTTGAAAAAGCGGTTCTTATATAAACCTTAATTTGAGAAAAATTTTGAGAACATTTTGAAAATGAGGTTGGTTGTAAAATGTTATGCCCCTTTTTCTGTGTTTAAATCATTTTACGCAAAAAAAGAAAAATTTCCGGAATTTTTTCCTCAAAATAGCGTGTTAATGTAATAGGTGGGGAATGATCCTTGCCGTTATATGAGGATTTAAAATGACAAGAGATGAATTTGCGCTTTTTCTTAAAGGACTCAA
>NZ_FRCO01000010.1:0-73110 GCF_900142945.1 Fibrobacter sp. UWB7 | reverse complement strand
ACCCGTTCCCATCCCGAACACGGAAGTTAAGCCTCAGATCGCCGATGGTACCTGGCCCCCGGGCCCGGGAGAGTAGGTCGCCGCTGGATTCACGGACCCCTTGAGCGAACGCTTGAGGGGTCCTTTCTTTTTGTGCCGTCCGCGCAATTTCGCGCTGTCATTCCCGCGGCGGCATACACGCTCCAGGCATGCAGCTCCCAAGCAAGTGCGTTTTCTGCAACGCTCTAGCCCTGTTTTTTTTACCTTGTCCTTAAGACACTAATTGTCACTTACTTTGGACTAAAACCGCGCCGTTATGCGGACTTGCAATATTTGCATCTTGAATATTCCAACCTGGCACATTGACAAAAAGTCCATAAAAATATCCAAAATGTATACTCCGCGCCCACGCAGTAATTGTAGTTTAGAATTGTAGGCAGGCGATGTCGCAGGCCTCGGGGTTAGTGAGGATAAGACAATGAAAGACAACGAAAATGAAATCAAAAAGGTTGGACCCATCGTGGAAACTGCCTGGGGCATTCTCCTGCTGGTATCTAGCGTTACACTATTTTTAATCGGTTGCTGAGCTATGTTCTTTAACCGGTTGATATAAAGAGAGTCCGTTATTGTTGGAAACGGGCTCTTTTTTTAGCCTTAATTAGCGTGCCATTTTCATCCAGATGAAACAAAAACGGAGCCCCGAAGGACTCCGTGTATTTGTTTTTAGAGCTATTAGACTCTTCCGAAGCGGCGTGTCTTGCGGAATGGCTTGTCTCCAAAGCTGCGCTCGTCGCGGTCTTTGCGGAAGGGTTTATCTTCGAACTTGCCTGGCTTGCGGTCGGCGAATTGGCGTTCGCGACGTGCCTTGCGGTTCTCGAAAGGCTTGTCTCCAAAGCGGTCTCCGCCTTCGCGATTTTTGCGGAATCCGCCACGACGTTCTTCGTCGTGGAAGCCTCCCTTGCGGTCGCGATGGAAACTGCGGCGTTCTTCGCGGCTGGCGTGCGGTCTTGTTCCCGGTGCGGGACCCTCGGGAGGTTCGTCGGTCATCACGCGGAAGCGGGCGTCATTACCGCGGATTGTCATTTCGGACAAGATATCGAGGACGTCTTGCGGGAGCGTGTTCGGGAGTTCAACGGTGCTGAACTTGTCAAAGAGCTTGATGCGGCCGATGTTGCTGCTGTTGATGTTTGCTTCGCCAGCGATTGCACCCACGATGTCGCGCGGGGTCACATGGTCGATGCGGCCAACGCCTAGGTAATAGCGCAAGAAGCCTTCTTCGACGCCGTTCAAGCCTTCCTTGCGTTCCTTACGCATGCGCTTCTGCTCTTCGCTATTGAGGCCGAAATCTTCGCCATTGCCGAGAAAGTCTCTGCCCGTGCGGACCTTTTCGCGACGTTCCTTCGGGGCTTCGAGCGGCGGGAGGTTCGGGAAGAGCGGCTGCTTTTTCTGGTACATCTTGATGACGGCGGCTGCGATGTCTTCGGCAGTCATTTCGTTGACGGAGCCATCTTCGAGGGCTACGCCATCCTTCATGTTGCAGCCTTCTGCGGCGAGTGCGCGGACGAGTTCCTTGAACTGGTCTAGTTCACCGTAGCTTACAACGCTCTTGACTTTAGCCTTGAATGCTTCGACGCGTTTTTTGCTAATTTGTTCGGAGGTCGGCATTTCCATCACGTCAATCGGCTGGCGAGTTGCCTTTTCGATGGTCTTGAGCATGCGCTTTTCACGCGGCGTGATGAACAAGATGGCGTTTCCGCTGCGGCCTGCACGGCCTGTACGGCCAATGCGGTGCACGTAGGATTCGGTGTCGTACGGAATGTCGTAGTTCACAACGAGCGAAATACGGTCCACGTCAATACCGCGGGCGGCAACGTCTGTCGCGACGACGATATCGAGCTTGCCCATCTTGAGGCGGTTGATGGTGCGTTCGCGCATGGACTGGGCGAGGTCGCCGTTAAGCGGGGCCACGTTGAAGCCTCGGCTTTCGAGCTTTTCGGCCACTTCGGTGGTGTTCTGCTTGGTGCGCACGAAAATGAGTACACCGTCAAATTCTTCGCCTTCGAGCACGCGGGCGAGCGCTTCGATCTTGTGTTCGTTTTTCACGAGCAAGTAGCGCTGGCAAATGTTTTCGACTGTGGTCGTCTTGCCTTCGATGCGAGCTTCTTCGTATTCGCCCAAGTGCTGGTCGATAATCTTCTTGACGCTGTCCGGCATGGTGGCGCTAAAGAGGGCGCGCTGGGCGTCGGCGGGGATTTCCTTGAGGATGGTTTCCACGTCTTCCATAAAGCCCATGTCGAGCATTTCATCGGCTTCGTCGAGGACGATAGCCTTGACCGCTCCGAGAGAAATAGAACCGCGCTTGATATGGTCTATCAAACGGCCCGGTGTGGCAACGACGATGCTTGCCTTGCGCTTGAGGGCGCGCAACTGGATGGCGATATCCTGACCGCCATAGACCGGAACAACCGTCACGTTCTGCATCTTGACGGCGTATTGCTGGATGGCGTCTGAAACCTGGATCGCAAGTTCGCGTGTCGGCGTGAGCACGAGCATGGACGTTTCGCGTCCGTTAAAGTTGATGCGCGAAAGGAGCGGGAGTGAGAATGCTGCCGTCTTGCCGGTACCAGTCTGTGCTGTTCCGAGAAGGTTTGCGCCCTGTAAAAGCGCCGGGATGGCCTTAGCTTGGATGGGCGAGGGCGTTTCGTAGCCTGCGAGCTTGACCGCTTCAAGAACTTCCGGAGAGAGACCGAGATCGTCGAACGTCACCAAGGATTCGTCACCGACATCTTCTTCGTCTGCGGAGTCTTCATTTAAGGTTGCCGAATCAGTCGCGACTGTTGCGTCTTCTGCTTCAGTGGGCTTTTCCTGCTCGCATGTTGCTTCGTCATCGTCGATAAATTCGACTTTTTCGCCTTTCTTGATTTTGGAGGCTGCGCCGGATTCCAGAACTTCGCCGTTATCATCAACGACAATGCCGTCCGGATTTGCTGCAAAGAATGCGGCTTCGTCAGCCTGGTCTTCGTCTGCACCGCCTGCGATGGCGTTCAAGAACGCATCTGCTTCGAGCTGCAATTTAGAGTTGTCGTTATTTTCCGGAACGTCGATTTCCGGGCCGCAAGAAATATCTTCTGCCATAAGTCACCTTCGGGATCCGTAAACTTCATCTGCAGCACATGCCGCGTCATCACTTTGCTCGAATCGAGCATTCAATAAGCCCCGAAGTGCACTCGCACTTATAAACCTGAAGTCTGTTGGGTCCCCTTAATTTTGCGCCAAATGTAGAAAATAAAGGTTTGAAATCAAAGGTTTTTAAAAGGTCGCTCTCTGAAATAAGTAAAATAGAATTTATGGTGTTATTGGAAATGTAATTTATGGGATGGACTCATTGCAAAAAAAATAATTGTATAAAAGGGAGTAAAAGATTGTCAGAAATAGTTAATGAACATAGACAGTTTAAATGAATTATACTATATTATGCAAACCTCGGAGAGATGCCAGAGTGGTCGAATGGGCCGGTCTCGAAATCCGGAGTCTGTCACAGGACCGAGGGTTCGAATCCCTCTCTCTCCTTTGAAACGAAAAGCGAAGCCGCAAGGCTTCGCTTTTTGTTTCAAGTGAAATAATAGAGGATGAGAACCCTCGCAGAGGGTTCGAAAAACTTTCTCTCCCCCCCTCAAAACCCGATAAAATCTCCTCAAAATGGTAATTTTTAGCACTTCTGTGGTCAAAAAATGAAATTTTGTAATAAAAATGTATTCTTTTCAAAAAATTATGCTATATTTATTTACGTGAACGTATCAGAGGGGAGCTTTGATTTGTTTGCGCAATTTCAAGCGCCCTTCTATGAATTTAACGAAATAAACGAGACAATAGGAACCGTAAGGAACGGTTTTGGTGTATTAGGAGTTTATTCAGAAGTCTCTCATTCCAACTCGTAAAATACTGTCGCCCTCCATTCGAGGGCGACTTCCCGTTTATGGGGCGCGCGACGCGGCTTTTCGCGGTTACAAAAAAGCCAACCTTGCGGTTGACTTTTTTATACCCTTTGAAAAGGTTGAAAAAAAGACTCATCTTTCGATGAGCCTTTTTATACCCTGTGTCGCGGTTTGCTCGAGGGTATAAAAAAAAACCAGCTTTTCAGCTGGTTCCTTTATACCCTTTAAAAGGTTGAAAAAAGAGCCCAACTTGCGTTGAGCTCTTTTTATACCGCTTGAGGCGGTTACAAAAAAAGCCAACCTTGCGGTTGACTTTTTTATACCCCCAAGCGGTTTCGAACCGCTGTTGCGGGAATGAAAATCCCGAGTCCTGGGCCACTAGACGATAGGGGCGTTTTGTGTGAGGACAAATATAGGATTTTATAAAATATTGTCAAGGGTGGATTGATAATTTTTTTGAGGGCGTGCGTTTTTTTTTAGCTGGCTTTTTATACCCTTTGTTGCGGTTGGCTTGTGGGTATAAAAAAAGAACCAGCTTTTCAGCTGGTTCCTTTATACCCCCAAGCGGTTTCGAACCGCTGTTGCGGGAATGAAAATCCCGAGTCCTGGGCCACTAGACGATAGGGGCGTTTTGTGTGCGCCAAATATAGATGTTTATAGGAAATTGTCAAGGGTTTTTGTTTGAATTTTTTATTTTTTCTCTCGTGATTCTGAAAAAAAGGCTAAAAAAGATACTTTGGCGAGGCGTTTTCCGCTTTTTGCCGGTGGCTTTGCTTGCGAGTGCTGCCGATGCGGCTTTGCTTTGGGGCATTCGCTCATTCATGGATATTCTCCAGGGAAGACCGATTTTCTCGCTTTCCGGGTGGCTTGTGCTGATGGTCGTCCTTACGGCGCTCCGTTTTGCGTTTTTTGCCTGGAAAATGAACATTTCCGAAAAATGGCTTTTTGGCGCGGGTTCCCTGGTAATGGGCTGGTTCCTACATACGCTCCGTTCGCTCTCGCCGCGAGTGTTCCATACGCCGGAGGGCGAATCCAAAGTTGAGGCTGCTTACGAATCGGTGGTTGTTTTGCAATCGAATGGAGGCGTGTTTTTCCAGGCGGTTCAGGCGGTACTCCAGCTTTTGGTCTTTTTGCCGGTGCTGTTCTACATTTCTTGGCCGTTGACGTTATTCCTTTTTGTTGTGGTTGTTCCGCTGGTGGGCTGGATGCAGCGCCGTTTACACAAAATTGGTCCTGCCGAAGAGCACATCCTGACGGAACGCTCGGATTTTCGCGGTTCGCTTTATCTTGCTCGTAAACTTTTCCGTCGCTGGAGTTCTCGTTATGAACGTAAGGAAATTTCGAATGACTTGATCGCTCGAGTTCGCGATCTCAGGGACGATGGTCTTGATGTTTCGCTCCGCAAGGGCGTGCTTTCTCTGATTACGGAAACTGTGTCGGTCTTGGCGATGGTCTTTGTGCTTGCGTTTTGCGCGCTACTGATTTCGGAGGGCTGGATGGACGGAACGGGACTTGTGCTTTACTGCTCGGCGGTTCTACTTTGTTACAAGCCTGTGAAGGAATGTGCTCGCGTGATGCCGCAGGCAAGGTCTGCGATGAGTGCACTTAGCGTTTTGGAAAAGTTCGAAACGTTGCCTTCGAAAAAATCGGATTCCAGTTCTGCAGAAAAGGCGTATTCTCCAAATTCAGACAACTTGCAAATTACGCATGGCGACTTTGCGTATGAAGGGGCTTTTGAAACGCTCTTTAGCAATTTTTCGCTTTGTTGGAATACGAAAAAGCCGGTGCTTGTCCGTGGACGAAATGGTGTTGGCAAGTCGACGCTGTTGCGCTTGATTGCTGGGCTTGAGGAATGGGACTATGGAAAAATTTTAAGTTCGCTCCCCTTAAAAAACAACGTGTTTTTTGTCGCTCAAGATTTAGAACTCCCTCCAATTCACTTGTTGCAAAAATTGCTTGCACAAACGAATTCTGCGGCAGTCATCGAATTTGCGCATGCCGCGCGAGTGGATAAAATAATGGCTAAGGAGGGGATGTCGGGCGGAGAACGTGCTCGCGTTGCCTTAGCTTGGGCGCTTGCCTCTGACAGTTCCATGATTTTGCTCGATGAACCGTTTGCATCTGTGGCGCTTGCGGACCGCGAATTGCTTTTGACAGCGTTCCTCGATACGGCTGAACTCTTGCACAAGTGGGTGGTGCTCGTGAGCCACGATGTCCTTTCTCGTGAACTTGAACAACGTTTTAATGTTGTGGAGATGGGCGATGCCTAATGCAGAAAATAAAATTTCTGCGTTCTTGTATCGCTATCGCGGATACATCTTGGGCGTCATTGCTGTTGCTCTTGTTTGTGCGCCTCCGAGCGATTTAACCCCTAGTACCCTAATTGCGATTCCGATTTACGTTGTAAGTGCTTTTTTACGAGTGCAGTCAAGGCGTTTTATTGGTGAGCATACTCGTGGGCATGTCCATGCTGCAGATGCGCTTGTGACTTGCGGTCCTTACGCTCGTGTTCGTCATCCGCTTTACATTTCCAATACGGGCTTTGCGCTCGGGGTCGCGTTTTTCCATCTAGGCGTTTCGCTTTGGGTGGTCGCGTTTATGCTTGTCGTGGTTGCGTTTGAAGTTGCGCTTTCGCGAATTGAAGACCGCTTCTTGGAACAGAAATTTGGCGATGTGTGGCGCGCGTGGGCTCGCGAAACTCCAGCTTTTGTCCCGCGTTTAAGCGCATTGGACGCTTCTTCTTGTGATTCTAAACACGTTCCCGCGCAAAGAACCTTTTGGCAGGCGTTTTTTGCAGATTCTTCGACATGGCTGTGGCTTTTCTTTTGTAATTTATTATTGATATTGAGGAAAGTGGCGGTTTTCTATGTTTAAGGTATTTGACATTGCGCGTGAGGCTCTCGGATCTGTAGCCAAAGCTGCAGCCAAGGTGCCTGTTATAGAAAATAAGTACCATATGAACGAGCGCTTGCGCGGTCCGTGGCCTAAGGGACCTTTCCTTTGGATGCACGGCGCGAGTCTTGGTGAATGCAAGATGCTCTTGAATTTGGCGAAGTGCCTCAAGGAGGACTTGCCGAATTGCCCGCGTCTTTTGCTCACGACGCAGAAGGTTGAGGTCGTTTCGTTTATTAAGGAATCGGGGGTGGATGTGGTCGCTCACATTGCGCCTGTGGATGCCCCTGCAACGATGAAGTCCTTTATTTCGTCTGTGAAGCCGATGGGGTTGATTCTTGCCGAAAATGAGCTTTGGCCGGGCTACCTCTCTTCGATGTTGCGTATTTCGACGAGACCGCCTGTAGCCCTTGTCTCTGGGCGCTTCCATCACGCGGTTCCGGGAATGGACTATGCCGCCATTGGCTTTGTGAGCATGCAAACGGGTTCGGACTTGTCGCGCTTCTTTAGCGTTTCTGCGCGAGCGAGTAATTCGCGGATGATGATTGGCGGTGATTGGAAACTTTTGCCGTGGGTGCGCTTGAACAAGGCTGTTTCTGCCCCTGAAAATCCGACGGTCGATACGGTGTTTGTCTCGATGCACATTCAGGAGGTGTCGAGCCTTAGCCGCATGGTTCTTTCTTCGATCAAGCGTGGAGAATCTGTGGTGCTGATGCCGCGTCGTTTGCCCGAAGTGGAAGAGTTCCGTCAGGAACTTAGTGAACAGGGAATTCCTCTTGTCGACTGGCCGCTGGTGCAGAATGGTGCGGTCTCGGTTGTTAACGAGTTTGGCAAGACTAAAGAGGTGCTTGCTGTTTCTAAAACGGCGGTTGTCGGAGGATCGTTTGCACGCGGTCTTGGAGTCCACGATTTTTGGGAGCCGCTTCAGAGTGGTGTTTCTACGTGTGTTGGTCCGTACACCGAGGGGCAAAAAGAGGCGGTTGCAACGCTTGTACGTGAAGGCGTTATCGCCCAGCTGCAATCGGCGGCGGAATATTCGAGGCGCAATAAGCCGGATATTCGTTTGGTGCAGACGTTCCTGGCTCATGAAAGTGCGAAGATTAGTGATTCGTACCAGCAATTGCTTGAGTTCTTGAAAAATTTGTTAAAGTAAATTAGGTAAACTATGAAAAAAATCGTTTTGGCTACGCCTCGTGGTTTCTGTGCCGGTGTGGATCGTGCTATTCATGTGGTCGAAAAGGCTATTGAAAAATTTGGTACGCCGATATATGTGCGCCATGAAATTGTTCATAACAAGTTTGTCGTGGATACTCTCAAGGGTAAAGGGGTTGTCTTTGTTGATGAACTCGACCAGGTACCGGAGGGGTCCGTGGTGATTTTCTCGGCGCATGGTGTAGCTGAACATATTTATGAAGAGGCTAAAGCCCGTAATTTGCAGGTACTCGATGCGAGTTGCCCGCTGGTGCTCAAGGTACATTTCAGCGCGAAACGCCATTACAATGCGGGGCGCCATATCATCTTGATTGGCCATGCTGGTCATGCTGAAGTGGAAGGTACGCTGGGGCAGCTTCCAGAAGGCGCAATTACGCTTATCAGGAACGAAAAGGATGCGGAAACAGTAGAAGTGCCTGCAGACAAGGAACTTGCCTATATCACGCAGACGACGCTTTCTGTGGCGGAAACGCGCAAGATTATTGAGGCGCTTAAGCGCCGCTTCCCGGAAATCATCGGACCGGAGGCGGGGGATCTCTGCTATGCGACGGGCAATCGCCAGGCGGCGGTTCTCGAACTGTGCTCTGTGGTCGACATGCTCTTGGTCGTTGGCGCCAAGAATTCCTCTAATTCTTCGCGTTTGATGGAGCTTGGACTGGAACAGGGACTCCCGAGCCATTTGATTGCGGACGTGAATGACCTTGATCCGGCATGGTTTGAAGGAATTGGTTCGGTCGGTATTTCGAGCGGTGCGAGCGCACCGGAAGTGCTAGTTCAGGGTGTCGTCGACTGGCTGAAAGAAAAATTTGGACCGGTTGAAGTGCAAAATCTTGTAAAATTAGTGGAAAATACGAAGTTTAACTTGCCAAAAGCATTGCAAGATTAACTTTAGCCTTGACAGTTCCAGAATTTTTAGCTAAAATTGCTGCCTGTAAAAACAACGGAGTTTAATATGAGCCGCATTTGTGAAGTTACCGGCAAGGCCGGTCTCGTGGGTAACATGGTTTCCCACTCTAACCGTAAGAAGTTGATGAAGCAGCTTCCGAACCTCCAGAAGAAGCGCTTCTACATTCCTGAAGAAGATCGTTGGGTCACGCTCCGCGTTAGCGCTGCTGGTCTCCGCACGATCAACAAGCTTGGTATCCAGGCTGTTGCTCAGGAACTCGGCATCTAATTTCTTAAATTAAAAGTTTAACGAAAGCCGCTATGCTCCGCATGGCGGTCTTTTGTGTATTTATTCCTCGTTGTCGCCTCGGACGGGGTCGCCTTATACGGCGTCGTCGTTTAAAAAAAATGCCCCGGCGTTTAGACCGGGGCTGGTTTTGTAAAAGGAGATTCCCGGTCATCCCCGTCAAGTGAGGACAGGCGCCGGGAATGACAGTACTGTAAGACTACTTTCTAATGAACTGCGGGACGCCTTTGTACTTCGCCATGGCCTGCATGATGCTACCCATTTCCCATTCCTTCTCCTTGAGACGGCGGCGGAGGAGGGCGACGAACACTTCCATGAGCATTTCGCAGTCGTACACGGAACGGTGCATCTTTTCTTCATCGATGGTCATCGAGATTTCACCGCGCTTCATGAACATGTTTGCCATGAAACCGAGCTTGTGGTTTGCAAGTTCCGGCATGATGGTCTTGGAAATAGCAAGGCTATCGACGACGGGGTTGCCCGGTGTGAACTGCGGGTTCTGCTCGTAGGCGGTGCGCAAGAAGCTGGCGTCGAAGTTTGCGTTGTGAGCGAGCAAGATGGAGCCAGGGCCGCAGAATGCGGTGAACTGCTTGAGGGCTTCTCCGACGGGCGGTGCGTTTTCGACCATCTTGTCGGTAATGTGGTTCACGTTTGTGGCTTCGGCGGGGATGAGCATATTGGGCTTTACGAGCGTGTCAAATTCCGAGATGAGTTTCGGTACGACGCGTCCGTTTTTCACTTCTACGGTGAACTTTACGGCGCCGATTTCAATGATTTCGTCTTTACGGTTGACAAGACCAGTCGTTTCTAAGTCGAATGCGACAAATTTTGGTGGTAGTGCTATCACGGCTGTGTTTCCTTTTTTGAATTATTTTCGGGCAAAAGATACTTAATTTCGATGTCAATTGCTGTCAATGGGAGTGGAATTATGAAATTATCCCATCCATTTAAGCGAAAATGCCTGCTATACTTGATGCAAAAAAGCCAAAGAGGGCGACCGCTCGCCTTAGAAAGCCACAGGGAACCCGGTTTTACCTGGAGAGCGGGGCCGTGCGGACCGTCGAGTGCCATGCCAACAAAACGGTCGTTTTTGAGTGACTTGAGCAAATGGCGGACGTTTGTGGCTCCGTGCGTGTCGGAACCACGGGTAACTTCGTAATGGAGCTGTTTGGCCGCCTGGGCGAAAAATTCTCCATCGCTCGATTCCGAGACGAGGATGTGAACGTTCTTATCCTTGAAGGCGGCGGTGCTTGCAAGCAGATCCTTGTGCCAAAGTCCAAGGATTCCCGGGCGGAAGTCGTCGGGCACGCGTAGGCGGATGCGGAGGCTCCTCATCCAGAGGGCGCCGAGCGTTGCAAGCAATTTTGTCTTCATTTGGGTGAAATTCACGGCTAAAAATTAAAAAATTTCACTTTTTTTGATCTTACCCCTTGTAAGGTCCGCTTAAAATACTTATATTGCGTCTGCAATTATGGCGACGTACCCAAGTTGGTAAGGGGCGAGTCTGCAAAACTCTTATTCGGCGGTTCGAGTCCGCCCGTTGCCTCTCAAAAGACCTTTCGTGAAAGCGGAAGGTCTTTTTGTTTTTCGCGGGGCTGCGCGGAACTGCGTTTTCGGTCAAAAAAATGCCCGCGCACTTGTGGTGGCGGGCTGGGAAACTTATTCTGCTGGAGGCGGTGGGAGTGGGTTCTTGCGGGGGCGACCACGGGGGCGCTTGACCGGCATTTCTGCTGCGGCTTCTGGGTGTAAAGCCTTGTTCTTTGCCATGAGCGCTTCGCGGATCTTTTTCGCACGTTCTTCGATGCGCTGGCGGGCGAGGTCGGCTGCCGATACAATCACGGTCTTTGGCTTGTCGCCAGGCTTTGCACCGAACGAGCCCTTGAGGACGCGGCCTGAAGGCGGCTTGGGCGGTTCGGAGAGAACGCTCGTGAGCACGCGCTTTGGAGCATCGGCGGGGGCTGCTTTAGCGATGATTTTCTTGACTTCGGCGTCATCGGCCTTTGGAGCGGCGTTCGTGGCGATTTTCTTTAAGATGCTCTTGATTTCGGCATCGTTTTCGGCTTCACGCTGCTTGGCGTTTTCGGGCTTGTTGTACTTGGCCACGAGCGAATTGAACTTGGCGTTTTCGCTCTGCTCTTTGAGCTTTTGACGCTCGCGCTTGGACGGGCGCTTGGCGCCATTATGCTTTTTACCGATAAATTTTTTTTCTTTGCTTTCCGAGTTGCGGATGATTTCTTCGTCGGAAAGACCACGCAGTTCAGGCGGGACTTCTGTGATTTGAAGAGCCTCTTTTTTTGTGGAATCAGTCATGATTTCTGAGTCTTTAAGCGGTTTTTAGCTTTGTCAAGGTTTTTTTTGCACTTTTTTTGCAAAAAATTCAGAAAAAAATTAAAAAAATTTGAAAAAAGTGTTTGTCAAGGTCTAGAAAAAAAATTCTTTATGGACTATTTTTGGTGTACATGCTTCGGTTTACACAAGAAATATCTCTCGCTCTGCGCTCTATCGCTAATGAAGAAGAAGCGCATGAAATGTCTAAGAAGGCTAGGGAGCAATTTGAATTCCTCGGAATCAGATTGGTTCCCCGTCGTGAAGTCACATATCCGATTTTCGACAAGTACCCGCCAAAGGACGGGGACGAACTCGTGTCGAGAGTCGAGGACATGTGGGCGCAGCCGTATAGGGAATTCCAGTACGCGGCCTGTGACTACCTGTTCCGCCATCGTGCGCTTCTCGGTGGCCAGCACCTAAATTTCCTGAAAAAGCTCATTAAGACCAGAGCCTGGCGCGATACGGTCGATACCCTCGCTTCTTGCGTCTTGGGTGACTTGGCGCTCCGCCTGCCGGCGTTGCGTACGAAGATCGCCTCCTGGATCCGCGACCCGAACATCTGGGTGCGCCGTAGTGCAATCATCTTCCAGGTGCAGTACAAGGACCGCACGGACTGGCCGCTTTTGCGTCAGTTCTGCCTCACTTGCGCGAAGGACGACGACTATTACATCCGCAATGGCATTGGTCGTGCTCTTTCTGAATATGCACGCATCAACCCGACGGAAGTGCGCCGTTTTGTCCAGGACAACACGTTTGCCGAACAGACCGCTCAAGAAATCCTGCGCCTCATTTAAGCAGGACATTGGCGGGCTGCGAAATTTTGCAATGTAAGTTGCGCGAAGCCTCGGCTTTTAAAGACTCTCGAAAGAGGGTCTTTTTTATTTGCTTTTCTTTTCGCTTTTCGCCTTTTCCTTTAGCGGAAAGCTGAATTTTCCCTGAAGGACGCAACCTTTTGCCCCCGGGTCGCATTCCTGTTTGCGTTTTTCGCAGAACGTTTCGTTGAGGTATTTACATTCCCAGCTCATAAGAATCTCCTTCTTGAAAGAGGTGGTTGTGCTTGTGGCACTTTTATTAATCTAATCAAAAAGGGGGTAAATAAGCCTATAATTTTGAGCTGAAAATAGTCTATTTAAAACGAAATCGCGGCTTTCGTTTGGAAAGTCGCGATTCTTGCGTTAGTCAAAATTGAGGGAGCGGCGGTAGGGGGTGAAACCGGCGTTTTTGATGAACGTTTCGGCTTGTTCGATGGTCGTGAGCCCGTGGTTCTTAAGCACGTTCTCTTCGATGACGATGCTGTTGATGTCGTCGGCGCCGGCGTGTAGCCCTAGTTCACCGAGCGAAAGTCCCATGCCAAGCAGCGAAACTTCGATATGCGGGACGTTGTCGAGGTACAGGCGGCTGAGCGCGAGCAGCTTGAGGTATTCGTCGCCGCGCACATGGCGAATGGGGAATTTGTCGGTCTGCGGCTGGAACGTCCAGACGACAAAGCTCTTGAAACCGCCCGCAATGTCTTGCGTTTTTCGCACGTATTCGAGATGTTCGATAACTTCTTCGGCAGTTTCGGCACTGCCGATGACGATGTTTGCGCTGCCGGGGAGACCTTTCTTGTGGCAGGCGGCAAGCGCGTCGCACCATTGCTGCGCGGGGAGCTTCTTGGGGCTCAGAATTTGACGCATGCGGTCGGAGAGAATCTCGGCGCCTGCGCCTGGAACGGAACTGAGGCCTGCATCCTTGAAAATGTCAAGCAGTTCGTCAAGCGTTATGTTGTTGAATTCCGCAATGCGGACAAGTTCAACTGGCGAAAAACCGCGCACCTTGACGCCCAATTCTTGCGTGAGCATCTTGAGGACATCGGTGTAATAGCTGAGCGGAATTTCCTTGTTGACGCCACCTTGCAGAAAAATCTGGTCGGCGCCTTTGGCTTTGGCTTCAAGCGTCTTTTGACGGATTTCGTCCAAACTCAAAATGTACGCTTCGGGGTGCTTTGCAGGGCGGCAAAAACTGCAAAAGCTGCAAGTCACTTCGCACACATTCGTGTAGTTCACGATGCGGAATGCGGTATAACCGACACGGTTACCTGGGAGTTTTGATTTACGTACGGTATCGGCTGCTTCGACGACATCTGTCCACGGCGCATTTTTCAGGATTTCGAGCCCTTCGGCTGGCGTAAGACGCTCTTGGGCGATTGCTTTATTTAACAAGGAATTCATTGGTTAAATAATAGAAAAAATAAACCTCATACCTCAAAGGCTCGAAGAGCCGACCTCACACCCCATGCCCTGTTGACTAATTGTCCACGAAACCGCTTCTTTGCTATGTGATAACGTTCACATTCGGGGTTATATTATAGTTGGGTTAAGTTAGGAAGAACACTGGTGTGTTCATGCTTGGTTTTGTGAAGCCACGCTGTTGTGTGGCGTATCTCCTTGTGTGTATCAAATCAGTTTGGAGGACTTGTCCCTTCGGGATAAAGAGTTAGGAATGATACTAAAGGAGAACAGGTATGAATCATCTCAGTTTGAAGTGTGCTGCAATGGCGCTTGCTTTTGCGGCATCTGCACAGGCCTTTACCGTTACGGGTAAGGTTAGCGACGAAAGCGGCAAGGCTATCGAAAAAGCCTCCGTAGAACTTCTTAAAAACGCACTCAAGACAACGACCGATTCCAAGGGCGAATTCAAGCTCTTCAAGGAAGATTCGACGATTGGCATCCATGCGGTACGTCCGATGCTCGGCTACGTGAGCGTAATGAATGGCGTTCTGTCTTATTCCCAGAGCACAAATGAACCGGTGCGCATTCAGGTTTTTGATGCTGTGGGTTCCCGCGTCTTGAACGAAACCGTTTATGGCACGGGCACGCTTGACATGCAGTCTATCGTGAAATCTCAGGGCTCTTATTTTGCACGCGTGAGCGTCGGTAGCGCCAAAAGCAATTTCCGCTTTACTTCCAATGGCAATTATGGGATTTCGTTTGGTGAAGCTGTAGCCCGCGGCCTCAAGAAAGAAGAGGCTGGCGATGAACTTCGCGTGATTGCAACGGATTATGACACGCTTACGGTTGCGCTCAGCAACTTGGACACGAACGTTACTCTCAAGCTCAAAAAGACGGTTAAGCAGCCGGAATACGCTTACGGTTGGGGCCTCAAGAACGATCCTGTGCCGACTCGTGGTTGCGGCAAGGATACAAAGCTTGATTACAAGTATCGCGGTGACAAGCCGTATATCGAATTCAAGTGGAGCAAGGGTTCGCGTACCGTGCGTCTCGACATCCCGAAGAACTATGACAAGAATAAACCGTACAAACTTATTTTCGGCATGCAGTGCATGGGCGGCTGGGCCGGTGGCGTGCAGGATGAAGGCTACTATGGCCTGAAACCGCTCGATACGGAAAATTCCGCTATCTTCGTCGCTCCGGAAGGCAATGGAAACCAGGCCCCGTGGGGTCAGGATGACTACACGCTCTTCGATGAACTCCTTGCTTACCTCGAAGGCAACTTCTGCATTGACTCTTCTCGTGTGTTCTCGACCGGCTTTAGCTACGGCTCCATGTTCTCTAACGGACTTTCTTGGAACCATCAGGACGTGCTCCGCGCTGTTGCCGTGTACGAAACTGCTGAACGCAACATTTGGCTCCCGCAGCGCAAGAAGATGGGCATTGGCTGGATGGGCGTGCTCGGTTTGCAGGATAACCTCTGCACTCCGGTCATGGGTCGCGCAGCTCGCGATATCATCTTGGAACTCAACTCCGAAGGTGGCAAGGCCAAGAACGAGCGTGCTCAGGAATATGGTGGCAACGGTCCGCACGTTTGCTATGACTACACAACTGTCGAAGAACGCTTCCCGGTTCGCTGGTGTACGCAGAACGGTGGCCACATCTGGGACCACAAGGATCCGGGTTCGAACCAGTCTTGGGTACCGAAGACCACTTGGGACTTCTTCAATAAGTTCTAATATTTAAAATTCTTTCCTCCTCACTAAACTCTCGGTGTAACAGCCGGGAGTTTTTCATGTAAAAAAGAGTGAAAAATCATTTTCCCGATAATATAAGGTCGTTTTTCTTTTGTTTGAATTGTAATTTTTGAAGTATGAAAAAGTTTTTGAAAATTCTGCTGGTCTTTGCTATACCGCTTTTGCTTGTCGCCGCGTTTTATGGGTATCATTTTTATTGTGCGAAATCGTTGAAAAAAATGAGATATTCGGATGCGGAAGTCTCTGCAGTCGATGCGGAACGTGCCGTAAGTATACTTATCTATTCAATGGGTTTGGATAAGGGCATAAAATGCGAACCTACAGGATTAATTGAAGAAAATGTGAACGATTATTTGGAAGCAGGGATGATTGCAGATGTATATAAGTCGGACACTATTTTGGATAGCCGTATCGAAAAGGTACGTGATGATTTCGGTAGAACGACAATTGCTATGTATAAGAAAAAACGTAAGATTGGGTGTTATGAAAAAGTGGAGTCTGTTATACTAAAAGAAAATGCAGATTCCTTGTTTGGTGGGACTTGCAGTCTTTTTCTAGATAAAGATATGCGACAGGACTTTTATGTTGGAAAACGTCGTAATGGTATTGTAACAGAATGTGAAAATTATTATCGATTTTTGACCGATTTTAGGAAACCGATGAATCTGAGGCGTGTGAGGAGTGTGCAACGGATGGAACTAGATTCTGTTTCTGGAAAAGTAGTCAATTTTATTTCAGAAAAAGAACATGTTTCTTATAAAATAAGGAAAGTTTACGACTGGTTCTCTTACGATTCGTTCTTGTATGATGATTTGCTTGTAGATACTAAGATGGTTTTTGATGGCTTGGGGCGCCTTATAGAATCAAATATGAAAGGAAAAGTTTTTCGTTATGAGCATTTGACGAATGATTCCGCAAATCTTAATGTGAAAATTTATAGTGAGTCTGGGAAAAATATCGGTTTTTATAAGAGGTTCTTTGATTACAATGGAAGTCTGCGAACTGTGCAGTATGGAACAAATTTTTATGAAGTGAATGAAAAGAGCTATTATGAAAAAGGCAAGTTAATCAAAGAAATATTGAACGAAGATCGTTTTTATTTTAGCTTGCGATCCCGGGTGCGGCTGTTTGATTCTATGGGAAATGAAATTTTGGATTCCTCTTTTTATGAGCATACTTTTTTGCCGGGAACAAGATTTGGGGCTCGCTCGTATGTGGTCAAACGTGAATATGAAAATGGAAAAATAAAAAAGGACGAACGCTACGAGGAAATGTTTAGAAGGCCGTTGTCTTTTATATTTTCTTCAATGAAATCAAGGCAAATCAAAGAAATCAAAAACTTGAAATTTGAGTATGATCAAATGGGAACGTTAATGTCTATGGTTGATTTTTTGCATGAGAAAAAAGTTTTCTTTTCAAAAGAAAAGCAAGATAGCCTTCCAAGGTGTTCTGATGATATTATTCAATCTTGGAGAATGCAAAGGTGCGAAGAAGGAATGGAAAATTTAATTCAAATGAAACCGCAGATGCCGAAATAAAATTCGCCGAACTGCAATCCTTTTTCTATCTTTGGGCGCATGGAATTCAAGCGCTTTGAAGCTCTGATCGAGATGTTTCCGCAGGTGCAGATTTTTAGCACCGAGGGCGAAGATCTTGACCGAGTCATTACTCATTTTTTGAATCAACGTGAAAATGTCTCCACGATGTCGGAGGCTATGCAACGTAAAATCCAGCAGGCTTTGGCCCCATTCTTCCAGCAGCGTTTTATCAGCTTGCACGATGCGGAAGCTCCGCTGGTGCGCAACCTGCTTCTGGACAAAAAGTTCTTTTTGCAGACGGACCGCTACATTGACGATATGGCGTGGCCGCTGACCGATCCGGAAAAGCTTGGCGAGGCATTGAACATCGCTGACCTTGCCGAAGGAATTCTTGACCGCAAATTGCTGAGTCTTTCGAACGGCGAACTGCGCCGAGTGCTCTTGGCCCGCATGTGGATGGAAAAGCCGGAATGGGTTTATTTTAATGACTTGTTTGGCGGGCTTGATCCGGAGTACCGTGCGCATTTGGCCGGCTGCGTGGCTGACCTTGCAAAACGCCCGGGATTGAAAGTCGTGGTGCGCCTTGCTCGCGAAGATGAGCTGCTTCCGGAAATTCCGGCGTTTGTTTATGCAGACAAGACGTTCACGCAGTATGCGGGTGAACTCCCGAAAGCCGCTGCTACCCCGAAGTTCAAGAAAGCCGAGCTTAAGGACTACGAGATTGTGGATCTTCGTAGCACGAAGGATAATAACGGTGTCATCCTGAGCGATGCACCGCAAGGTGCGCAGTCGAAGGATCCAGTGAATTCTAGTGCCGAGATTCTTTTTGATCTTAAGCACGTGAATGTTCGCTTTGGCGATACGGATGTGCTCAAGGATTTGAACTGGACGGTTCGCAAGGGTGAACATTGGGCGGTGATGGGCGAGAACGGTGCCGGCAAGAGTACGCTCCTCGGCATGCTTACCGCTGACCATCCGCAGATTTACAACAACGACATTACGCTCCTCGGTGAACGTCCGGGACATGGCCTCAACATCTGGGACCACAAGGCAAAACTCGGATTCTTCTCGCCAGAAATGGCTCTCCAGTACCGCGAAGATTTGAGCCTCCTGGACGTGCTTTGCACAGGCTTTACGCCGAACCTCTGCCGCGCTGAGAACATCACGTGGGAAGAAAAGGCAAAGGCTCGTGAATGGCTCACGTACTTGGGCTTTGAAGATACGTCGATTTCTATCCGCAAGATTTCGCCGATTGACAAGCGCCTGGTGCTGATGGCCCGTGCCGCAATCCGTCCGCCGAAAGTCCTTTTGCTTGACGAACCGACGCAAGGCCTCAAGGGCGAGTATCGCGAAAAGCTGTTCCACCTGTTGCAACTGCTTTCGACGGAAACGACAATCATCATGGTCAGCCATTACGAAGAGGAATGGCCTCCTTGCATGACGCACCTCCTTAGAATGCCGAAATTCTCTTTGAATTAGACGTACACAAGAAGGTCCCGAAATGAATTTCTTATTCGTTGCTCTTGGCGGTGCTCTCGGTAGCGTGTTGCGCTACTTCCTTTCGCTTGTGATTCCTAAAGTGGCTGGGTTCCCCTGGCCGACCTTTGTCGCAAACGTTTTGGGCTGCCTTTGCATCGGGATTTTTTCGGGACTCTTCCTCAAGTGCGATAGCCTCTCGCCAAATCTCAAGCTCTTTTTGGTGACAGGCTTTTGCGGTGGCTTTACAACGTTCAGCACTTTTGCCAATGAAAACTTGGCGCTTTTGCAAAGCGGAAAAATCGGGATGTTCATAGCTTACGCGCTAGCAAGCTTTGTACTTGGCGTTGCCGCCTGCGCCTTCGGAATTTATAAATTATAAGAACTAATAAACCTAATACCTAGCCTATGCAATTGAATGAGCAAAATATTTTAAGCGCCTTGCGTGCGGTCCAGGATCCGGACTTGCACAAGAATATTGTAGAACTAAACTTTGTTCAAAACCTGAAAATTGAAGGCACGAAGGTTTCCTTTGATTTGAAACTCACGACTCCGGCATGCCCGATTCGTGACCGCTTCAAGGATCAGTGCATTACCATTGTGAAAAGCCTTGGTGCCTCCGAAGTCGAAGTGACGCTTACTTCTTCGCAGGGCCGCGTGGGCGACGACAATTCTGCTGCTAAGGCTCCGCAAAATTCGCACATTGGCGAAGTGGCACATGTGGTTGCTGTGGCTAGTGGCAAGGGTGGTGTTGGTAAATCGACTGTGACGGCGAACCTCGCCATGGCGCTTAGCCTTTCTGGCGCTCGCGTGGGTATTCTCGATGCTGACATTTACGGCCCTTCTATGGGTCTTATGTTCGGGATAGACAAGGCTCCTGAAGTTTTCGAAGACAATACGATTGCACCTGTCGAAGCTAAGGGTGGCATCAGCATCGTCTCGATGTGCATGTTCGCGGATTCCGACAAGGCGACCATCTGGCGCGGACCGATGGTTTCGCAGATGATCCAGCACTTCATCCACCACGTGCGCTGGGGCAAGCTCGACTACCTCCTCGTAGACTTTCCTCCTGGAACGGGCGACATCCAGCTCACGCTTACGCAGAACTGCCCGATGGCAGGTGCGGTCGTCGTGACGACTCCGCAGCAGGTGGCTCTCGCCGACTGCCAGAAGGGAATTGCTATGTTCGATAACGTGGGCGTTCCGGTGATTGGCATTGTCGAGAACATGAGCTACTTCATTTGTGATGAGTGCGGCAAGCACCACAATATTTTCCCTGCCGGTGGCGGTCAGAAGATTGCCGAAAAGTGGGGTGTACCGCTTATCGGTAAAGTCCCGATGGAACCAGCCGTTGCCGACTGCGGTGACAGTGGTACTCCGGCCGTGCTCCGCTACCCGAACTCCGAATCGGCGAAGGTCTTTATGGACGCTGCCGAAAAAATGGTCCGCACGCTTTCTGTGTTTGAATCCGAAGGCGATGGAGTCCTTAAAAACTTCAATTACGATTTCGAACAGCTGCCTGTGGAGGAAGTATGATCCAACCAAAGAAAGTATTCAGGACAAAAGAGGGCAAGCTCGGTTTTGAATGGAATGACGGCAGCCGAGGCGCTTGCGATGCCCGTACGCTCCGCTTAGCTTGTCCGTGCGCACTTTGTGTGGACGAACATACAGGCGAAAAACTCCTCGATGATTCGACTGTTCCCTTGGATGTAAAGCTCGAACATATCCAGTCTATAGGTCGTTATGCCGTGGGTCTTTCTTTTAGTGATGGCCATCGTTCGGGAATTTACCCGTATGATAAACTTAAGGAATTGACGAAATCCGCATAATAAACCATATTTGAAAGAGTCGAAGACGGTTTGTCCAAGACAAGAAGGTGTTGTTTTATGAGTGATTTTAACGAAGCTCTTTATTTTCGTGACTTGAATAGGTATCCTACGCTGACTCCACAGGAGGAATCGGCGCTGTTGAAAATTATCAAGAACGGTGAAACCGAAGAAATTCGAAAGTCTGCCTTACAGCGCCTTATCCGTGGTAACTTGCGATTTGTGGTGAGTGTCGCCCGTAAGTACCAGGGTCGCGGTCTTTCACTTCTGGACCTCATCAACGAAGGTAACCTCGGTCTTTTCAAGGCGGCTAAGCGCTTTGACATGGACAAGGACGTGAAGTTCATCAGCTACGCCGTGTGGTGGATTCGTCAGTCCATCCAGAAGGCTTTGTTCGAACAGGTGGGCGCAGTCCGCATTCCGCCTAACAAGCTTGCCCTGGTAAACCGCTTCAAACGCGCCTTGATGCAGAACGGCGGTGACTACGACAAGACCATCTCGATGGAAGAATTTGCTCCTTACGAACGCGACATCGTCGAAGTCATGGAAAAGATTGTCGATATTTCCCTTGACGCTCCGATTGGCGATGATGCCGGTGTCTCCAGTGCCGATTCCGTGAGTACGCTTATGGACGTGCTCGGCAGCGACGGCAACCAGGACGAGGACATGGAACGCGAAGAGCGCAAGAAGCTCATCCAGGAAACGCTTTCTTCACTCCCGCAGCGCGAAGAAGAAATCCTCCGCATGTTCTACGGTCTCGATACGGTCGAAGACACGACGCTCAAGGACATTGGCGAAGACTTGAAGCTCAGCCGTGAACGCGTCCGCCAGATCAAGAACAAGACTTTGCGTCGCTTGCAGAAGAGCAAGGAACACAAAGAAAAATTGGCTGACTTCCTGGAAATTTAATTGGAACTCTAATGTCGAATCCTTCATCTGCGCCTCGTACTGCCGCGTACCTCTTTCTGTTTTTTTTCTTTGGGGCGCTGCTTGCGTATGGCGGATTCAAGATTTATAACAAATACGGACCATCCAAGACGGTCGTAGGGGAAATTCCGTTCGGGCTCGAAGCGGGTACTTCCGTGATGAATGGCGATGCCCCGAATTTCAAGGCCGATGTCGAAAGTCTCCCGTTGCAGGCGCAGGCTGAATTCCGCCGTGCGGGTGAACTCTCGCGTAGCGGGGCGACCAAGGCTGCTTACGAAATTTACGATGCGCTTGTGCTTCTGTATCCGAATGTGGATGCGGCGGTCTGGGGCGAAGTCAATACGTTGTTCCATATGGATTCCGTTACGGAAACAATGCGTGACCGCGCTGAACTTTTGATGGGGCGCCTCATGGCTCGTTATCCGAATACGGGTATCAGCTTTTACTTGGACAGCCGCAAGTCGCTCCTTGCAGGGAACTTGACCGTTGCTGTCGAACTGGCGAAGATGGCAAGTTCGCGCGCTCCTGCCATTTACGAGATTAGACTTTGGTACGCGGAACTCCTGCACAAGAATTCGAATTTGCGAGATGCTGCCAACGAATGCCGTGCGGCTATCAGCCTTTCTTCGGGCGATTCACAGCGTGCGTTTGAGCTTTTGGCTAAAGTCTACCATGACGATGGAAATCTGGACAGTGCGGCACTCGTCGTTGATTATGCTTTGACGCAGTTCCCGCTCTCTTCGGAATTGATGCTTTTGCGCGGTTACCTTGCCGAATACAATGGCAAGTTCGACGTTGCTGAAAAGACGTACCAGCGCATTCTTGCCTTCCGTCCCGATTACGAAAAGGCTCGCCGCGCGATGGCGACGATTGGCGAAAAGACGGCTCCTGGCAAGAATGGTATGTATGCGGGTTCCTCTCGCGATCGTGCCCAGGTGGCATGCGACATTCTCGCTCCTCTGGTGGAACGTTATCCTGAAAACTTGCCGCTACGTGAAGCCATGGGCATCGCTTATACCAAAGCCCACATGTTTGATATGGCTCGCCGCGAGTTCAACTACATCCTCAAAAACGATCCGGATTACCCGGATATCAAGTCTCGCCTGAATGAACTTGAACAAGTGCGCAGGGCGGCGATTGAGGAGTACAATAACGGTCTTACGGCAAACTTGAACCGCGCCGTGGATAGCCTCCGCGAATCCATGATGCCCGAAAGAAAACACGACTTCTCGACGAAATTAGGACATTATCTTGTTCGTTATGGAGCCTCTTCGCAGGAGTTCTTTAAGAAGTATTCCGCCTCTAATTTTAAACAAGTGAAGCGCTTCGTTTGGCAAGAGACTTTCTTTGAATCGCCTTACCATCATACGTACACGGTCGTTTTTGATTCGCTGAACCGATTCAGGGAAGTTCATGTGGTCGTGTTCGATTCCGCTTCAAGCTCGAATCATCTTGGTGTGGCTCCAGAAATCTTTACGCGCCTCCTCAAGCAGAATTCCCGCATTTCTGGCATCAGCAATAACACTGGCGAAACGGATTGTGGCAATGGCGTTATCATGGATGCCGCTGTCTGGGAAACCCGCGATAACTTCGAAATCCTGGCTCGCATTGTCGGGAAACCCGCCGAAGTGCGTATGGTCCGCCTCGATCGCTCGACTTTGCCCCCAACAGGCATGAAACTTTGCGATTATATGCCTCTTCTTATGGAATTTTAGCTCATAAATATCTATTTTATAGCTATATGTTCCGTGGTCGTTTTTTAGCTTTATTTTTGCTTGCCGCTTTGATTGAAGGCTGCACTTGCTGCGCCTACTTGAACCATATGTTCAATGCAGAACGGCTCTATGACGAAGCGACCGAACTCCGTGAGGCTCGTCTGGATAGTGTTCCCGACGAAACCATGTCTTACCCGAGTGGCGAAGAATCTCAGAAATACGAAAAAGTCATCGAAAAAGGCTCTCGTGTTCTTGAACGTTTCCCTAAGAACAAGACGCGTACTGCCGAAGCTGTTTTCCTCATTGCCGAATCTTACAGGCACAAGTCCGACTGGCCCAAGGCAATTACCAAGTATGACGAATACGAACGCTACTTTGCCGATAACGATTCCATGCGAGCTGTGGAATACCAGCGTGCTTACTGCCTCTACCGCAACCAGGAATTCAATATCAGCCGCTTTGCGTTGGAACCTGTAGTGGCTAACAAGAACCACCCTTACTATTTCCAGGGGCTCAACTTGCTCTCTCTCTTGGACGAAAAGTCCGAGGCTCCGGAACAGGCAATTGCTGCTTTGGAGGCTGTGCTTGCCGACACGAGCGGAACGCCGTACATGAAGGGCAAGGCGCATTTCCGTTTGGCTGGGCTCTATTATAAGATGGAACAGTGGGAAAAGGCGCACCATCATTACAATGCGAAGGAAATCGAGAATTTGAATGATCGCGAACGCCAGACGGCGGGCGAGCAGTCGGCTGAATGCCTCGTGAACATGAAGGATTATCTCAAGGCGGCTGACGAGTTTAAACAACTCTACAAGGTTGAGGCGTACGAGAAAAAGCGTCCGCACTATTTGGTGCGAATCGGTGAAACGACTCTCTTGGCTGGTCGCAATGCCGATGCCTACGTGATTTTCAATAAGGTCAATTCGGAATACGCAAAGACGGAACACTCTTCCCGCTGCTATTTCAATATGGGCGATTACGAGCAGACCAAGACGCTGAATTACGATTTGGCAATGTCCTATTACGATAGCAGTTACATTGCAAGGTCCATTAGCGAGTACGCCCAGAAAGCCCGTGACCGTCGCAATGCTTTGAGGCGCCTAGTCTCGATGCGCGAAAAGAACGAAGATATTCTTCAGAGCAAGGATTCCATTCCCGACATGAAGTCGTTCTTCAAGAATGAATTCATGATTGCGGAACTCTTTTTGCTCAAGCTTTCTGAAGCGGATAGCGCCGTAGCAAGGCTCACGAACGTTATTGAAAAATCCGACGACACCGCAAGCGTTATGCGTGCTGCGTATGCAAGGGCTTTCATCTATGACGAGTTCCTGCACGATCCAGATACTGCTGAAGAACTTTACAAGGAAATCATCGAAAAGTATCCGAATACCGATTACGCCAAGCAGGCTCAGGTAAACCTTGGCATGAATGTCACGATGAAAACGCAAGAAGACGAAGCCCGTGACCGTTATATGGCCGCCGAAAGCTTGTGGACGGTGGCGTCTGAAATGCCTGCAAGCAAGATGGACTTGGTGGATTCCGCATATGCCAATGCCTTTGCCGCCTTTGATAGCGTTTACAAGGAATACCCGCAGACGCAGTCGGGCATCCAGGCTCTTTACATGAAGGCGATTTACTTCCAGATGACTCCGGACCGCATGGATAGCGCTGTCGCTATTTATCGCGACCTTCGTGACAAGCATGGAACAACGGCGTGGGGTAAGCGTGCCGCTTACGTGCTCAATACCCGCCTCACGACAACGGATGATGACATTGCTAGACTTCGTAAGCGTACAGCTCAGACGATAGAAAGCCTTGATAAAAAATCGGCGAAGTACTACGAAGAGCTGAACGCCAAGCCTGAAGAAAAGAAGGCTGATATTATCAGCAAGGAAGATGAAATTCTCGAAAATACGTACAACAGTATGTACGACTTTGAATAGGCTTATGCATTCTCGACTTTTCTTTGCTGTTGTTCTTTGTGTTTTGGTCGCGTTTTCGGGCTGCTCGGGGGCAACGCACCGCAAGGGTTATACCCGCGTGACAAAGTCATCGCGAGTACAGAAAAAAGCGGAAATCGGCTATACATTTACAGGCGATGCCAGTTATTATGGCAAGGGCTTTGATGGCAAAAAGACTGCGAGTGGTGAAATTTTTGACCGTGATAAATTTACCTGCGCACACCGAAGCCTTCCGTTTGGAACGAAGCTCAAGGTAACTCGCATTAAGACGGGCGCCTCTGTTGAGGTTCGTGTGAATGACCGTGGGCCGTACTCCAAGAAACGCGTACTCGATTTGAGCGAAGCTGCCGGGAAGGTGCTTGGACTTGATAAAGCGGGACATGCCCAGGTCAAAGCCGTCGTGATAGAATAAATTTCAAAAAAAATGAGACTACTGCTCAAAATGTCATCTTATGACATTTGACGATTCTATATTAGTGCTCGTAAGAACACTAAATACCCAAAGGTAAAAATATGAATCGCAAAGCAGTTAAGGTGAATAAGCATGTAGTCGAAATCCCGGAACAGTCTCCGTGGGATTCCGGCTTTTCCATTTTCAAGCGCCGTATTGGGGAATTGATGCAGTTAAGCGGTAATGACGATTCTGTTATCGAAGATGACGACTTGATTCCGTATTACCGCATGGGCGAAAGCGAAACGTTTGTGCTTTCTGCCCTCGGATGTGCCGTTTGCGGTTAGTGGGTTCCTAAGCTTTGGTTAGGGAGCTTACTTGCGGTTGATGCGTAACATTACTTGCAGGGAATTGCCGCAATGAGTGTGGTGGTAGTAATCTTTGCGGTTGTCGTCTCCGGCTGTGTCATAACCGGATTCAATTTCCAAGAATTGCCACCTTACACCGATACCCATGTATGTTCTTTCGGAAATTTGCCAGTCTTTTCCGACTTCAAAGTCGATTCCGACAACCGTGTGGCTGTCTCGGGTTCTTTTCCCTGCATGGTAGTAATTTAAGTTTCTGTCATAATAAAATCCACTGTTGTCGAACGGATCGTTCATGAGTATGGCCCCGATAGACATTTTTGCGCTGACGAAAAGCCCTTGCAAGAATGTGTTTTGTGTCCGAGAGAATGGGAATGCTGTTACGCCACCACCGAATAGAATGACGAGAGCGTCAATGTCATTCAAGCCGATGTATTTGCTGTCGATGTCATCTAAATCGTATTTGCCGTCAACGGATACGAATTCGAAAGAGCCATGGATGGCGATAAGCCCTTTGATGAGCATACCAAGGGTAAGTTCGCCCGTGTAGCCAAAACCTGTGCCATCGTATTTGAGTCTTTCGTCATAATAGCGATGGTTGTAGTAGATGTTGGTCATGTCGAAACCAATTCCTGCGTTCACGTAGAAACTGTTTCTTCTGGGGGCTTTTTTGACAACACCAAATTCCTGAGGTTTGGCCTGTGACTGTTGCGTTCCCCACTGCGATTGGTTGTTGCCGTTTTCGTCGGCAAAATAATCTTGTGCAAAAGCTGTTTCACAAAATACAGCAAAAAATAGAGCGAAAATCAAACGTTTCATGTCGCCCCCTGGAGACGAGTTAAGGTAAAGGTTGTTACTTTACTCTATAACTTATATTTTTTTATAGCTAACGAAACGAATGTTGTTGCAAAAATCTTTGTGAATGCCTGTAAATTCGAGCCACGTGTATCTTGATGCTTCAGCTTTGAGCATTTCACCTTGTTCTGAACCGATTTCGAGTAAAATAGATGCGCCCGGCTTGAGGCTGTTTTCGGTCTGCTGTAAAAGCTTGCGGACAAGGTCGAGGCCGTCTGCACCGCCAAACAATGCGAGTGCGGGGTCGTATTTCGCAACTTCTGGCTGGAGCTTGTCTTTTTCGCTGTCCGGAATGTAGGGGAGGTTTGCGATAAGGCAATCGATTTTAGCGGAGGAGTCGCCGGTGGCTTTTGCGATGGCTTCTGGAGTTACGGCGTTCAGCAGGTCGCCCTGTGCAAAGGTCAAAGTGCTAACTGCGTTTGCGGAACTTGCCGAAGCGGTAGAGTCTGTCGAAGATGCGGCGCTTTCTGCGTCGGGATTACCCGCGAGTCCGTTCACTTCTGCATTTGTACGTGCAAGGGCGAGAGCGTCTTCAGAAACGTCTGTAGCGAGTACTTTGGCGCCTGCAATTTCTTTAGCACAAGCGATTGAAATGGCGCCTGTGCCAGTGCCGATTTCGACAATGAACGGCTTTTCAACGCCCTTGAGGCAGTCGGTTGCCATGTCCACGAGTGATTCCGTTTCCGGACGCGGGATAAGCGCGCGGCGGTCGCACTTGATAATGAAACCGCGGAAGCTTGTGTCGCCGATGATGTGCTGCAGCGGCTCACGCGTTGCACGGCGTGCAACCATCGTGCGAAGCACGTCCAGCTCTGCTGGCGTGAGCGGCTTTTCGAAGTTCAGGTACAAGTCCATGCGGTTCTTCATCTTGAGACCGTAGCTGATGATGTACTCGGCATCGAGACGTGCATCAGGAATGCCCTTCTTTTCGAAGAAGACCTTGGTGCGGTTCAAAATTTCAAGAACTGTCATCTGCGGCTGTGGCATTGGACTTACCTCACGACCCCTTAAGCGTTGAACTTTCCGAGCTTTTCCTGGGCGTTTGCCATCTGGAGACCATTGATGATTTCATCAAGATCGCCTGTGACAACCTTGTCCAAGTTGTAAACGGTGAGACCAATGCGATGGTCCGTCACGCGGTTCTGCGGATAGTTGTAAGTGCGGATCTTGGCAGAACGGTCACCAGTACCCACGAGGGCCTTGCGGTTTGCCGCTTCTTCCTTTTCCTTCTTCGCGATGACGGCGTCAAGAATCTTGGAACGCAACATTTCCATAGCGTGGAGTCTGTTCTGCAACTGGCTACGTTCGGTCTGGCAG
Organism: Fibrobacter sp. UWB7; assembly: GCF_900142945.1. Classification (NCBI taxonomy): domain Bacteria; kingdom Pseudomonadati; phylum Fibrobacterota; class Fibrobacteria; order Fibrobacterales; family Fibrobacteraceae; genus Fibrobacter; species Fibrobacter sp. UWB7. The sequence goes on along the minus strand of NZ_FRCO01000010.1, from coordinate 45,234 downwards.
CTCACCACCACACCCGTCGGGATATGAGTCAAACGCACTGCGGAGTCCGTCTTGTTGATGTACTGACCGCCAGCGCCCGAAGAACGGTAGGTATCCATGTGGATGTCCGCTTCGCGGATTTCCACGTCGACTTCTTCAGCTTCCGGGAGGATTGCGACTGTAGCTGCCGACGTATGCACGCGGCCCTGCGTTTCCGTTTCCGGCACGCGCTGCACGCGGTGAACGCCACTTTCGAACTTGAGCGTTCCATAAACGCTGTCGCCTTCAATGAACACGCGGATTTCCTTGTAACCGCCCACCGTGCCTTCGCTCAAGTCCTGGATGGTCATCTTCCAGCCCATCTTGTCGCAGTAACCGCGATACATGCGGAACAGGTCGCCTGCGAAAAGTGCGGATTCGTCGCCACCCGTACCGCCGCGAATTTCAAGCGTTGCGTTACGGTAGTCCCACGGATCCTTCGGCACCATCAAAATCTGGAGTTCGTCCGTCACTTCGGGGAGCTTCTTTTCGATCTCCGAAATTTCGGCCTTGGCCATTGCGACCATTTCCGGGTCGGAATCGCCGAGAGCGGCCTTGTATTCGTCAAGGTCGTCCATCATCTGCAGGTATTCCTTGGCCTTCAAAACAGCCTTTTCGATACCCTTGTACTGCTTGTGAATCTTGTTGTAACGAGCCTGGTCTCCGAGAACATCCGGATTGCCGAGTTCCGATTCCAGTTCTTCGTACTTTTCAATGAGTTTTTTAGCTTTATCTTTCATCGTGCGCAAATTTAGAAAATTGAAAACGATGCGGCAAAGATATTACCCGTTGAACAACCCTGAATCTGTTAGTCAGAATACGTTTGTAAAGTTGATGCTTTTATGATTCGATTTTTTTTTATTACAAATCGTCACAAAAACTTACTTTTTTGTGACAAAATACGATAATGAAACATATTTTATTAACTTTGACACGCCCAAAATTGGAATTTTTGACATTGAAATGTGAAAAAAAATAACACTGTGTTGGAGAATAAATAATTGTTTTGGCGTCAAAAGAAAATTACACGACATTGCGATGTTTGCGGAAAAAGCTGGGAGGGCGTAACGGGTGGATTTAACCCCAAGAAAATGGATTCTCTTGAAGCAATCCGTTGCTATAAAGAAGCAAAAGAATCTCTAGAATGTCCCTTCTGCAAGGAACAAAAAATGAAAGAGAATATGGTTGAAGAAAAGAAAGAAGAAAGTTTACCCTATATTTTACAGGAACCAAGATACACTCTTGAAGATGTTTTCTTGCCCGCCAAATCGAAGCTTCAGATTGATGAAGCTCTAGCAAAAATCAAAAATTTCTATAAAATCTATATTGAATGGGGTTTTAAAGCTGTTGATCCTTGTGGAGCTGGAACTGTCCTGAATTTTTACGGTAAGCCAGGAACTGGAAAAACGCTGACAGCGGAAGCGTTGGCTGGGTCTCTTGGAAAGAAATTTATCAGTCTTGGCATGTCCGATGTTGAAAGCAAATATATGGGTGAAACCGCCAAGAATATCCGTGCTGCTTTTGAATGTGCCAAAAAGGTAGATGCTGTTCTTTTCTTTGATGAAGCAGATACGTTACTCGGAGCAAGACTTTCTAATGTGACGCAAGGTATAGACAATGAAGTCAATTCCCTTCGTTCAACGCTATTGATTGAACTTGAGAAATTTGAGGGCATTGTTATTTTCGCCACAAATTTTGAAAAAAACTACGATAAGGCTTTTGTCAGCCGAATTACACATCATGTTCAGTTTGATTTGCCTGATGAAGAGGGACTTCGTAAAATTTGGGATAAGTTCCTTGTCCCGCAAATACCTCTTGAAGGCGACCGAGAAAGTATAATTATGAAGCTGGCTGATATTTCATTGGGGCTTTCAGGTCGTAATATTAGGAACTGTATGCGACTAGCTCTGCCTAAGGCTATTCTGGATTCCAATAATGAAAATCCAGTTTTGAAATTGGAACATTTGATGAACGCTGTTGATGATGTTCGCAATCATGACAAAGTGGGAACAGACGTTAGCAAGCGAAACGAATCGAGTCGAGCAGCCCTTAAAGCTCTCGGTGTAAAAATTAACAACGAAGAAAACAATAAGGAAATATAATATGGGATTCTGGTCATTTTGCTGTAGTGTTGCAAGCGGTGTGGCTTCTTTTGTTAGTTCGGCAGCTTCTGCAGTAGGACGAGTTGCATCAAAGGTTGCTGGATTTGCGGGTAAAGTCCTTACCACAGTAGCATCTGTAGGTGAAAAGGTTATCAAGACGGTCAAGACTGTTTGGCCTGTAGTTAAGCCCTGGGTTGCCAAATTTAGTGGACTATTGAACGGGATTCCTTATGTGGGTCCTTTTTTGGCTAAGGCGGCAAAAGTTCTTTTGGCGCTTGATAAATCTCCGATCTTGAGAAAAATCGGTACCATTGCAGAAAAAGTTCTTCCTAAGGCAAAGATCCTTGGACAAGCTCTTACAAAATGGGCTGATATCCAAAAAGCCCGTCAAGAACAAGAAGATCTTGAAGCCGCTGAAGCTGAGATGGAAAATGACGAGCAGAGGAATGCTCTTCGCTTGACCGAGTTTATCAACAAGTTTGTCATTGTTAATTCGACGATAACGAAGTTGATTGAAGAAGACAAAGTCAATGATCTCGAAAGTTATCTTCGAATTCGTGCTGATGCCAGAATCCTTGAAAGAATGAAGGACAAGTTAAACAACATCAAGTCTATTGACGATGTATCTGCTGATGATCTTTTTATTCTTAACTTTACGGATAAGATTACGAATGAAAAGGATGTCACGGAAGCTGAAGCCGATCGTTTCACTAACTTGATTGAGAATATGTTTGGCAAATCTGTTATGGCGATTGTCTTTGACGAAATGATTAAGCAGTGGGCTGCCGACTTGGAAATTGATCGTGCAAAGAAGAGAGATGCTTTCGATGAACACAATAAAGCACAAACCGCATACTATCGTTGTGCGCGCCTTGAAAAAAGTGGTGATGCTACATCTGAAGATCTTGCTGAAATGCAAATGCTTAAAGCTAAACTTCCTAAACTTGAGAAAAATTATAATGACCTTGTCAATGCTATCGGTCATCGTCAGGATTATATTGAAGCCGCAGAAGGCATGCTAAGAGTCTACGAGGGGGACGAGTCCCTAGCTGAAATTGTTGGTGACGATATTGATATCATCAAAGATAATGTTGATGAAGTCGGTATGCTTATTATTAACTGCATGAATCGCGGAAAGCAATGGGAAGAACTTGAAGAAGAGGAAAAAGGTCTCATTATGGACTTTTCCAATATTTTCCGTAAGTCCGCTAAGATGCGTGCAAAAGAAGTTGTTGATGCAGTAGGAGTTGCAGGTTAAATATGAATGGTTTGCTTCCTTATTTTTCATATATGCTCCCGACTGACGGGATTCAGGGTGTATTCCTCGCAATAATCATTATATTAAGTGTCGGCACAGCTCTTTGGGTTAAAATCAGCACTAGAGAACGTAAAGGAAAACCAAGTTGTTGGGAAATACGCTGGACAAATGCCACGCCTGAAACCGTTGATGACTTAAAAGCGGAACATGGCTCTATTCAAGAATTGAGCGAGGCTGTTGCGATGCCTGCTGAAAAATTAGCAGAAGTCCTTCCTAGCATGCTTCTCATTGTCGGTCTTATGGGAACATTCCTTGGTGTTGGTGTTGCTTTAAATGATGCCGCCAACGTTCTAAAAAATTCGGAACGTCCGCCTATGGAAATGCTTCAAGAAATGGTCAGCATGCTTGATGGTCTGGGAGCATTGTTCAAATCGTCTATTTATGGTATCATTGGATTTTTCGCTTTTACTCTTTGGAGAAACAAATGGGGATCTAACGAAAAACGTTTTAAATGGTGCGTTGTCCGTTGTAATCAAGATCTCAAAAATAAAGAAAGCGAATCCGAAAAATTCCACAAATTTCAGAAAGAAAGTACAACCGCGATTGTCAATGCTCTGAATAAAGTTAATGAAAGCATTGGTGCAAGTATTGCTGATTGTATTCAAAAATCGCTTCAAAAAGCACTTGTTGATGGCTTTGAAAATGTGAATAAAAATATCAGCGAAATGAATTCAGCTTTGTGCCAGACTCTTGAAAATACAGTTGTGGAAAAATTCAAATCACTTGAAAAGGAAATGAAAAATCAGGTCAAGGAAACCAAATCTGTTGTGCAACGCCTTGAAAGCTTGTCTACCTTGACGGATGCAATGACTTCGTTGAGTGACACGATGAAAGAACAGTTTACTTATGTTTCTGAATCTGCGCAAAATATGGGCAATGCAGCAATAGAACTTTCCAAATCGGTTGATGAATTTAGGCCTGCTGTTACCAGTACCCTTGATACAATCAGAGAGCAATTTGTCAAATCTATTACGGATGGTAGTAAGGTCATGGAAAACGCTGGGGTTTCCATTCGTAAAGCCGTTACTGAAATGTCTGAAAAATCCAAGGAAGGGCAGGACAAGCTTGATAAAACTCTTACTGATTTTAACAAGCGAATCAATAGTACGCTTACTGATATTAAGCAGACGACACTTGCTATGGAAACGCAGGGAAATGCTTATGTTAAGACTATGAATGAATTGAGTGATCAGATTGGTGAAAGACTTGGGTCCATTAGCAGGGCTAACCTAACGATTAAATCGGGAATGGGAAAACTGCCAGAACAGCTTTCATCAACATTTAGCACTTTGTTGAAGGATGTTCAGGATGGCTTTGATTCGTCTGTGTCTAAGTCAACACTGTCAGTAACAAAATGCCTGCAAGATTGTTTTAACGTTTCAGCTCAGAAAAAGAACGGCAAAGAAAACAAAGAGCAAGTTAACGGATTGTACGCCTAATGAAAGAGAAACCGAATCCATTTGTATCGATATCGGATTTGATGTCGGGAATTACAGCTGTGGTCATGCTACTTCTTGTCGTTATGGTTGTCAAGATGTCCGTTATGAAACAAGCTGTTGAAGAGGAAAAACGTCAAAATGAGATTGCTGCAGAAGAAAAAAAACGGAAAGGTGTTCGTGAAACAATTGAAATGATAGACAAAAAATTGCGGGAAAACAATATCGAAAGCGTGAGTGTTAAAGATAGTGTGATAACATTAAACGATCAGGCTTTTGAACGTGGTAGTGCCTGCTTGAGTGGTAAAATTGATTCCGTTTTGAAACAGCAAATTGCGCCCATTATTTCTGAAGCGATTAGAGAACATAATAATATTTGGGTTCAATTTGAGGGACATACAGACGCTGTTGATGTTCATGGTGTTTCCGCAAGTCTTTCCAAATGCGCTGTGTTTGATGACAACTATAGTCTATCTGCTGGAAGAGCACGAGAAGCTCGAAAAGCGGTATTAAGTACAGTGCAAGGCGATGCTGCAATTAGTCGTAGAATTTCTGTCGTTGGCTATGGTCCGGATCAATTGAAAAATGAAGCCGATCCCAACGCCGCCGAAAATAGACGTGTTGAGATTCGCCTTGTGGCTAGATAAAAGTTCTTTAGTTTGGCTGCTGTTTTTAGTGTAATCTTCTTTTTCATCCCGGCGTTAGCCGGGATTACTTTTTTATGATATTTTGTCGCCAACTGTTTGCAAAATGAACGGCGAGAAGCGAGTCCCCTTGTTTTTGAAAATTGAACATTTTATATTATAGAAACCACCTTAGTAGTGTGTTGCCGGGTTTCACCTGTCTAGTGATGCTCCATGGTTAGTATATGCGTTGTTTTTATGAAAAAAATAAAAGGACATGGCTATGGCTAGACCTATTCGTGAAACTCCGATTCTCTTTGGCGAATACGCTCGTCGTTTTTTAGAGGCGATGCAGAACGTGAAACCGGAACCTCCTGAAGTTCGTGCCCGCATTTTGCGGGATTATGAATACATGAAAAAGGCTTACGAGTTGGGTATGGCTGAAAAGCGTGCCCGCGAAGAAGCCAATGGAGGTGTTGATCTGTGCTTTCGAAAAGTGTAAATGGTAATTATCCGTTGAAATTCATTCGTTTAGATCCAACAAATGGCGTAAAAGCCTTTGGCAGTCAGCTATGCTTGTGTTGATGTTGACGACGCGAGTAAGGTTTATGCCTATTGCAGCCTAGCCAATGACAAGGTTGCCATGGGAGATTTCAAGGATAAGACAGAATTCAATCGTTTTCGATAATAAGACGGGTTGCCGATTTTTGACGGTCGATGCGTATTTAAATGCTGTGCCGTTTTACGAGAAAAATGGATTCCGTTTTATGAATGCCGAAGACGATGACCCGCATACGCGCCTTATGTATTACGACTTGATGAATCTAGTGGCGTAGCGATAAAATTCTATATTTCCTTTTATGGAAATCTCTCCCATCGGCACATTTTACGGTGATGCAGTTTACAAGTACGACGCTCCCAGGCAGGGGCGCCTTTTTGCAGGGCATCCGGGGCGGATTGTGTTGAATCCTGGGCGAAATTTCGAGATGGCTCTCCGTGATTTGGAGGGCTTCGAGCGCATTTGGGTGATTTTTCAGTTCCACGAAAATGGTGGCTGGCGTCCGACAACGCGTCCGCCTGTGCCGCCGAAGGGCAAAGATCGTGTAGGGACTTTTGCAAGTCGCAGTCCTTATCGCCCGAATCCGATTGGGCTCAGCTGTGTGCGTCTTTTAAAAGTTGATGGTCTTACGTTATATGTAGATGAATCGGATTTGCTGAATGGAACGCCTGTGCTTGATATCAAACCGTACATTCCGATGGCAGACGCATTCCCCGATGCAAAGGCGGGGTGGGTTGAAGAGCAAGTCGGTGACCTTTGGGCTGTTGAAATGTCTGAAAAGTTCGCCGAACAGAATCGCTGGATTGCTGAGCGCAGTTCTTTTGATTTGGAAAGCTTTGCGCAGGTGCAGCTTTCGCGTGGGAATTTTTCCAAAGATGTTTTTGACAGCTCTCGACGTCGGTTGACGATTGATGAAAATTCCAAAACGGGTGTGCTTGCTTACCGCACGTTCCGCATCCATTTTGGCTATGACGATGTGGCTCGTAAGGTCGTGCTAGAACACATTACGAGCGGTTACACGCCCGAAGAACTCCATTCTTCCGAAGATAAATACGGCGACAAAAAAATCCACAAGGAATTTGTGGATTTGTATAAATAAATTCTCGGCGATTCTCGATTTGCGAATGCTATTCTTGCGTTTAGCGTTTTCGCACTGTTTTATTTGAGCTTTTTATTGATGTACTCGTCGTAGTCGATTTCGCCGCATTTTAATGTTTCTTTTAACGTGAATGTCTGTACAATTTCTGGGCTTTCGGAAAGTTCACCACAGTACTCGAACAGGAATCCGACGTGCATATCGAACGGGCGCGGCTCGTAATCGCAATTGTCGTGGATTTCTGTGATGGCGATGGAGTCCTTTGAAATCTTGGTGAGCACATGCACGACAGGCGATGAGTCGTAGATGTTTAGTACATAGAGCGGGCAGCCGTCTGGCAATCTTGAAATATCTCCGCTTGCTGTTCCGTAGACATCGCCGTGCATTGCAACAATTGTTTTCCTGAAAAGGTAGGGGAGTGCGCGTACATTATCGTTCGTAATCTTGTGTAGCCCGAGCTCTCTCAGCTTAGCTGTGCTAGAAAGTACCGCACAGTTTTGCTTTGTGGAGTCGCAGTATGTTAAAGTCACGTTGTAGCCGAGAACGTTATCGTCGTAAGTGACTTCGGTAATGTTGTATTTTTTGAGGTAATCATCAAGTGTACTTGCGGGCTCTACTGTTGGACCACAATGACATGTATATCCGATTGGGCAATAACAGTTTCCCGGATTGCCAAAACCTGAACTTCCTGCTCCTCCACTGCCACCTGTTGAACTGCTTGACGGTGCTGGATCTGTGTGTATAGGGTTATAGCCGTCTTCTTCAGAGCGTGATGAAGAAGAAATCTGTACCGAGGGCGTTGGACTTGTGGCGCTGCTTGTGATAATAGGAAAATCGTTTGGTGTTTCTAGAGATTTGCCGGAATCCGATACGATGGAGCGGTCTATGGAACTGCTAGACTGCGTCCCATAGGCGAACTGGTTTGGTTCTTCGGCAGTTCCTGCTATTTTGTCTGAACAGGCAAACGAACAGAATGCGGCTAAAACCGTTGCACTTGCAGTCAAGAGTTTATTGAACAACTTAGTCATTACCATTCTCCTTCGCCTTTCTTGTGAGAGGGAATAACTGTAAATTTAATCTATAAACTTGATCGATGTTCTTGTCGCCTGCGGCAATGCTTACGATTTTACGGCGGCATTCGTCGAGTTCCTTGACGATTTGTTCGTAGGAGTCCTTGGAAATTCCCATGGTGATTCCGCTAAAATTGCGTTCGGTACGGGCAAGATCCAGCGAATTTGCCGCAATTTTTGCCATTTCACGATGCATGTCGCGGATGGCGAGCTTGGTTGCCTCTGGGGAGCCCTTGATGGATGTTTCGGTCTGGGTGTAGGTGTTCTCTCCGGTCTTGTTGAGGAACCCTGCCTTGACCAAAAAATCGAGGGACTGCTTGATGTCGGCAGCGGAAACGTCCGTGTAGCACATCTTGGCAAGTTCACCCGGGGTGGCGCCTGGCATGAGCGGCGCGAGTTCTCGTAAAACCGGGTTTCTCCAGCTTTCGTAAAATTCGAACAGATCGCCTTCGACGACTCTGACTTTGTGGACTCTTGCGATTTCGAGCATTTCTTCGTAGGCGGCCTTCTTTTTTGCTTCGTCTGTTTCTTGGCCGAAGTTCACCATCGCCCTGAAGTAGTCCATCTCAAATCCGACAAGCCCCATGGCTTGCCCAGTGCGCTCGACGCCGATTCGGCTCAAGTTGCTTTTTCCGTCGCAGACGACCTTCATGTACGAAGATGAGGTAAAACCTGCGGCTTTGGAAAATTCACGCCACGAGAAAACATGGCGGAGCTTGCGCTCTTCGTAAAAGTCGCGCATGTACTGTCGGAAGTCGGAATATTCGATAATCGCTTTCATCACTCCTAAATATAAATTGAATTTTACGGAAAAGCAATGTTTCTATGCAACGGATTATATTAAAAATACACAAAAATAGCGATTTTTATTTAGTATTTACATTTGTGTACCCCTATATGCAACATTTGCCGAGCGTAGCGATACACCGTTATGCCTACTATTGTTTTTGAGAATAAACAGGGATTTTTGTCCTAATGTAATAGAAAAAGAGTATTTTTGTAGGTATGAGCGTTTTTGGATTTTATGTCGAAGTCAATGCGGGATGCATCGTGATACTGCTGCTGCTTTTGTACAGTATCAAGAGACTCCCGACTCCGCAGGTTAAGTATGAACTTTTCCAGACGCTTGTGCTTTGGCATATTGTCTATTTCATAAGTGACTCTGTTTGGGCGCTTGTGAACGATGCTACTATCCCGAAAAATACGTTTACTGTCTTGGCGGTGAATTATTTCAATGCCATTATTATGCCGGTTGTCGCGTACAACTGTTTTATGTTTGCTGAAATCAGCACGCGTCCGGAGATGACTCGCAAGCAGATTGAACGGTTCCGGTGCAAATTGCGTATCCCGATTATCGTGCAGTTTGTGGTGTTGCTCATTTCTTTTTGGATTGCTCCCGACTTTTGGCTTGATGACCGACTAGAACCCATTGGCTTTTATTATTTCATCTTATCATTCTTGCCGTTGATTTATTGGATGGCGGGGACTGTCCGTGGTTTGCTCCGTACGCGAACCATGCTGAATAGGGCTAATCTTGGAACGTATCTGATTGTGGCTAGCTATACGCCGGGTGTGTTAGTGGCGGGCGGTGCTCAGGTTCTCTTTGCATTGACGACTCCGATTTTCTGCTTCTGGTGTACCGCTATTATTTTGTTTGCGTATTTGCATATGCAAAACCAGTTGATTTCGACGGATTCATTGACGATGCTCAATAACCGCAATCGTCTGCATGACTATTTGCATCAGCCGCGCGAAGAAAAAGATTCTTTTGTGATTATGGTGGACGTGGATCACTTCAAGCAAATTAATGATACGTACGGCCATGCCGAAGGTGACCGTGCGCTCATTATTGTTTCGCAGGCGCTCAAGAAGGCTTGTGAACGCTTGGGGTCTTCGATGTTCCTCTGCCGTTATGGTGGCGACGAGTTCTTGATGATTGCGCAGACTGAAGTCCCGGACGATGTGGTTAAGGAAGTCCGCAATTGCTTGCAAGAAGAAGTCGCGAAGAGCGTGTCACGCTCCTATAAGATTGAGGCGAGCATGGGCTTTGCCCGCTGGGATGGAAATCCCGAAAGCTTCAAGGAAAGCATGATCAATGCCGACAAAAAAATGTACGAAGACAAAAGGCTAGCTTAGCTGCTCGCACACTCGCTGCAGTTTCTAGTAACTAGCTTTACCCTTCTAATTTATTCTTCAAATAATGCCTTGATGTGTAGGCGAGGAACATGACGTCGGCGATGGCGAGTGCGATGCCGCAGACGAAGAACACTTGCTGGTGCATTCCGAAGTGATTTGCCATGGCTCCACCAACGAGGATTCCTGTTCCAATGCCGATATCCCACCCCGAGAGGTAGGTGCTGTTTGCCGTACCGCGCTGGTCGTGGCGGGCGAGATTCACGCACATGGTCTGGTAGCCGGGGAAGATAAGCCCGAGGCTTGTGCCGATAAGGAATGCCGACAGGAAAAACGTAATGGGTCCGTGGCTAAAGGCAAGAATGAAGTAGGCGACGACAATCAGTGTCATGCCGGAACCCACAAGATGAATCAGGTAACCGCGGTCAATCAAGCGGCCTGTCATGATGCGGTTCAAGATGAGGCCTGTGGCGATGAGAGCATAGAACCAGCCCGTGCCGCCAATGCCAAGTTCATTGGCGTAAATGGCGATGTAGTTTGTGACCGGACCGTAAGCGAATCCGACGAAGATGAAGTTTGCAAATTGCGGAACCGCGCGTGTGAGGAAGAATCGGTCGAGCGAAAGTGGGGCGCAGACCTTCTTTTCACGGGGCTTCACCTTGAGCGTCTGCACAAGCACAAGTCCAATCACGCAAAGGATTGTAGAAATGGCAAAAACGATTCCGTCGCCGAATGCTTCGTAAAGAAACATTCCGGTCATGGGACCGGTGGCGAAGGCTAAGTTCACGCTAATCCCGAAATACCCGATGCCTTCGCCTCGGCGACTTGCGGGCAGTGCATCAATAGCCACCGTATTACTTGCGGTACTCGAGATGCCGAAGAACAGTCCGTGTGCAAAACGTACGACCGCTAGAATCGGCAACAGTCCGACCGTCTTGTAGCCTAAAAAGCAGAGTGTAAACGCAAAAAATGTCCAAAAATACAGCGGCTTTCGGCTGAATGTATCGACGAGAAATCCGGCAAATGGTCTGCAAGCGAGCGCCCCAATCGTGTAGAGCGAAATGATAAAACCGGCAGTCGCGTTGTCTGTCTGGAATTTGTCGATGATGTACAACGGCAAAATTGGCAATAGCTGGTAAAAGCTAAAGAACAGCAAAAAGTTCGCCGCTGCAACGGTAATGAACGTGCGGCTCCAAAGTGTATTATCGGGAATGTTGGACTTTGTTTCCATGTAAGCAAAAAATAGTATATTGAGGGTATGGAGAAAATTATTCAAATTTTATTGTTGTCGTTTTGGGCAACGTTTATGGCGGTTTCTTGCGCTGACGAAAACCCTAGTATTTATAGTCTGGGGAAAACTTCGACTTCGATGCTTGAGCCGGAAGAGGGACTCGTTGGAGGGCTGGTCTATGTTCACGCTACTGGTAAAAAAACTTTTTTGGGGACGAACATACAATCGGCGAAAATGCTTGAACGCCCACAGATGGGGGTGGAGTTTACCTATGATTTTTATATCGGTCGTCACGAAGTTATCTGTAAAGATTTTAACAATGTAATGGCGGGTGCGACGGGCTTGAACGTGATGTGCTTGCAAGATTCTTTGCCTGCCGCCAATGTGACTTTCTATGATGCGATTTTGTATGCCAATGCCTTAAGCAAATTGAACGGCATGGATACCGCCTATAAATACTCATCGATGGAATTAGATGCCGAAAGACATTGCGTGAAAATGAAGAATTTCAAGTTCCAGCCGAAGGCGAATGGTTTTAGGTTGCCGACCGAGGCGGAATGGGTGTTGGTCGCTTCTGAAATCTGGAATCCGGCGCAATCCTGGAATGGTGAAAATTCGGGTTCCGTGGTGCATCCAGTCTGCTCTTCGATGGATGCGCAAAAGAGTGTCTGCGACATGGCGGGGAACATGCTTGAGCTGGTCAATGACCGTTTTGCATCTTTTATGGATACGGTCGTTAGCAATTTTGCGGGTTCTGTAGACGGCGATGCCATTGGCTCCTGTGTGGTCAAAGGCGGCTGTTTTTATATGTCACCGACATCAATGAATTTATACAGCAGAGGCGATACTTACCCGATTTTGAGCTCGACAAAGGGCGATTATCTTGGCTTCCGTTTGGCGCTTGGTGCAATTCCTGATGTGACGTGGTTCTCGGAAGATGGCGAGGCTGAGACTGCTTCTATAAATCCATTGGTAGAAACTGCTGATATGCTGAAGCTTGTGGAATCGTACAGGGCAAAGCTTGTGTTTAGAAACGATATGACGGGCGGGCTAGTCTATGTGAATTTTGCAAAGACCCCAAAGGTGGTTCAAATTAACGATGGTATTGAAGTGTACCATCCGGAGATTTCACCAGATGGTAATCATGTGGCGTTCAGTACGTCCATGGAAGGGTCTACAAAAAAGTCATCCGTTTATGTCCGAGACTTGAACGAAACTGGTAGCAATCTGGTGATGTTGTCTGTTGCAAATGCGGCGATTCCGCGTTGGCGCGTGAACCCTAATGGCGATACGGTAATCGTTTATGTGACTTCGGCGGGGAACAACAAGAGTGATCAGTTCCTCCAGGAAAGTACGTGGCAAGTCAAATTTTCTAATGGACGGTTTGGAACTCCTGAAAAGCTTTTTGATGGAGCCTATCATGGTGGTGTTTCTAAGGATAATTTGTTTGCGATTTCTTCGGCTCCGTTATTGCGTGCTCGGTTGTCTGATGGTATTACAAGTGGCGAAGCCATTTTGTACAATGGCGAGCAGGCTTGCAATGCGTCTTTGGCGAAAGACGGAACCAATCGCACCTTGTTCCTCGATTTTGCAGGGAGTGCGGGTCGTGAATTTGTAGGTGCTAATTACGGAGTCCATGAGCGTATGCTTGTTATGGATGGAACGGGAACGTTGGTGCAGTCAATTCCTGCGCCTGCGGGATATACTTTAGACCATACCGAATGGGTTGTCGGCATTTTGAAAGATGGCACCAACAACTTGGTGGTGGCTACTTTGACGGATTACAATGGAAATCATCAAAAGGTTGTTTTAATTGACTTGGTTAGCGGCAATATTGTTCCTCTTGTGGAGGGGGCGGAGCTGTGGCACCCATGTTTGTGGGTCTGGCAGGATAATCCGAATGTGGCTAAACCTGTTGTAAACCTGGATAGCGCCGGTGTTTATTTTAATAGCGAAGACCAGGGACCGTTTCCGTTTGCTTCTGTTGAATTGGCGATGCGTTTACAGTCGTTCTGGAAAAAGAATGAAAATGTCGAAGTCATCACTTTTGGAAGCTCAATGCTTTTGAATGCGGTCATTGAAGATTCTTTAAAGCCTTTCAATGCGCTGAATATGGGCGTGAGCATGACTGATATTTATTTGTCGGAATATCTGATAAATCATTATGTTATACCATATGCGCCTAAAATAAGATATCTTGTCGTGGAGCTTTCGCCGGGATTTTTGTATCGAGATTATGAATCTATGACGGGGCAACTTCGCAATAGCTCTCCGGGGATGATTTATGATGAATTGCATTTGTCTAAGGCGACTCAGAAAGAAATTGCGGAACTGAGTGCGGCTCAGGAATATCCGATGGCTCTGTTAGGGCAACAGTATCTTGAGGGAACTTTCCTATTGCCGTCTGGTGAATGGGGCGTTCCTGTCGTCAATGTCGATATTTCGGCAATGCCGTTTGGTGTTCCGAATGTGCAGAACAGCTTAAAGGTTTTTGAATCTCTAAAGCGATTGGCGGATTCGTGTGGGGTGACTTTGATTGCTGCAATTCCGCCGCGCAACCCGGGGTATAAGGATACGGGGGCTTTTGACCCGTATGGCCCGAGTTGGGAGGTGGCGCACCAGATTATTGATGCGGTTAAGGCGATGGGCATCGTGATTTTCGATGAATATAAAGATGGCCATCACGACTATACCGACGCGATGGCTTTTAATCCCAACCATGTGAGTTATTTGGGGGCTGCTCAGTTCAGCGCAAGGCTAGAAGCCTTCTTGGAAACGCTGAAGTAAGTCGCGACCAATGACCAATTACTTCTTTTCTAGTGCGACGAGCGTTTCGAGGTGCGGCGTGCCGGGGAACAGGTCCATCGGCAACACTTCCTTGACACGGTAACCGTAACGTTCCCATTCGGCGAGAGCGCCTGGGATTTCGTCGGTGCCGCAGAAAATGTGGAGCACACGCACAGGCTTGCGCATCGCGAGAGCGCGGATGACGCCCGGTTCGGTACCCTTGCGCGGCGGGTCCAACAAAATACGTTCCGGTTCGCCAGGGATCGGCCGCGGAAGTCTCATTTGCACAAATGTCTCGTCAATCTTGCCGGCGATGAACTTGTAGTTCTTCTTCAAGAATCTTGCGGATGCCTTTGCGCAATCAATGGACGGACCTTCCCATTCTACACCGAGTACGGACTTGGCGGCTTCACCGAGTGCAAAGCTGAAGAGACCGTAACCGCAGTAAAGATCCAAGAAGTGGTCGCCCTTTTCAAGACCGAGCAGGCGGCTTGCGGACTTGATGAGGTTGTGGATCTGGCTTTCGTTAATCTGGCTGAATCCTGTCACTGGGTACTTGAGCCTGAAATGGCCGAGATCGAGCGAAAGTTCGCGCGGACCGTAAAGCTGCTTGAAGTTGAGCGTGTCTGTCGGGCGCTTTGCTTCGAGATAGTAGTTGGAGCCTGTCGGGTCCACGTAGGCATGTGCTGCGGTCACGTGGTACGGGCTCTGCTGCAAGACTTCGGAAATCTGCTTGAGCTTGCGCACGATACTTGCATCGAGCTTCTTTACGTTGAAAATCACGATGCGGTACTTGTACGTGCCGCGGATGATGAGCCAGTTGAGCGCGTAGGCGAGCGGCTTGTATGCCGGCGTGATGAGCTTGTCGAACAGCAGACGGTAAATGGCGTTGTGTTCTTCGGGCTCCAAAATGCTGTCGTATTCGTTAAAGCGGAGGTCGCCCGGCTTCATTTCGACTTGGCGCTTGGACGTCGTGCGGTAATTGCGCGGCATGGGGCTAGCCACAATCGGCTGCGGACCGCGTGCAAGGCGGTTGACTTCCCAAAATTCGCGGATGGCTTCGTTCTTGACCTTGAGTTCGTCCTTGTAATCGAGCGGAGCGAGGGTCTCGCCGTAAGCGGAATCCGATTCCTTCGTATAATTCGGGAGGTTATGGGCTATTGCTTGTTCAAAAAACATGAAATCCTCTTTTTTCTACCCTCAAATTTAAAAAGTTCCCGGAAAGTTTAAAGTCTATTTTTATGCTATGTAGGAGTGATTAGTGGTTAGTAAACAGTAGGTATGAGGCGTGAGGTCGGGGCTACGCCCCTTTGAGGCATGAGCAATGAGGTAAACGAGTCATCCTGAGCGGAGTGCAACGTAGCCGAAGGATCCAGTGACAGTTGTGCTCTTGGGGGAGGACCCCTTAAGGGCGAAATTGAATTGCTTTAGAGCGTGTTTTACCTTGTTCCTCCTTTAATTATTTTGTATTATTTGTACAAATGAAAAAGGAGTGAGTTGTGAATTTTAGGCGTGTTGTAGGAATTTTTTCTGTTGTTTCGACAATTATGTCGTTTTATGCATGCGGCGACGACAAGTCGTCTTCTGCAAGTTTGTTGCCCGATGAAGTTGCTAATAAGGCTGAACTCGAAACTTACGAATGCAACATGTCTGTCATTGGCGGAAAAGTATTCGTGAAAAGCTTGGGTAAAAATTACGAATGCGATGGCGAAGAATGGTTCGAATCTTACGACCAACCGAAATCGAGTGCGAAGGGTAAGAGTTCTTCGTCTAGTAAAGGAAAAAGCTCGTCTTCTGGTAAGTCTTCCTCGTCTTCTTCTGAGAAGGTATCTTCGTCATCGAGTAGTGCGGTGGAACAGTCGAGTAGCAGTGTAATGTCTAGCAGCTCGCGCCCCACAGAAATCCTTGAACCCGAAATCAAAGTGAACGAAAAATGTTCTGAAACGGGAGCCTGCGATGCGATGGATAAGAATGATGTCGGCTCATGGCATTTTGTGCGCAAGGATGATTTTGGCGATGATGCTGAATACACTTACAAGGCTGACGGTCGCGATTTGATTGTAACCATTAAGAGTGCTGATGGTTCGGTAGATTCTAAGACTTATTCCATGTATAATATGGAGTCTGAAGTGGGCGTTGAAATGGCTTTCAATGCTGCGAAGTCCACCTGCAAGGACGGTGGCGGAAACGACAAGAAAATAAAGACTTGCGTGAAGGATACAACGGAAGTTTTGCCAGAGTGTGATCGGGAGCATGAAGGCTACCTTGCGTTAATAGGTTCTGTTTATAAAATTTGCAAGTCGAAATCTTGGACCAAAGCGACTGTATTAGAGTATGATACCTATGGTTTGGAATGTCTCGACGATGGACGAGCCGTATGTGGGAATGTTATTGATAGTAATAAGTATGTGTGTGAATCAGGAAAATTCCGTGAGGCGAATTTCTTTGAACGGGATACTTATGGTTTTGAGTGTGTAGAAGGACGAACTGTCGCGGGTAGAGTGAATGAAGAAAATAAGTATACATGCGAATTGGGAAAATTCCGTGAGGCGAATAAAATTGAAATAGATACTTATGGTTTGGAATGTGTTGAGGGGCAAACGGTTGCAGGTAATGTAAATAAATATAACAGGTATACATGCGAATCGGGAAGGTTTCGTACAGCGAATGAATTCGAAATACATACTTATGGTTTGGAGTGTGTTGAAGGGCTTGTTGTTAAAGGTTCTGAATTCAGTTCTGGATATTATGTTTGTAAATCGGGAAAGTTTGTTGAGGCTGCTGACGATGAACGGTCTGTAGGTTTGGCGTGTATGGCTAATAACGAGGGGCAAATTGCTGAGGGGCGTCCTGTGTCTTATTCTGGTCCATCACCGTTGCCTATGTATAAATATTATTGTTCAAATCAGGAGTGGAAAAATATTACAAATTGGGATTGGAATGTTTCGAAAGAAATTCGTTTTAATCCTGAAGTAAAGTATGGCTCCATGATAGACGATCGAGATGGGCGTGTTTATAGAACAGTGAAGATTGACGAACAAGTGTGGATGGCGGAAAACTTGAATTATTCGGACAGTATAAAAACGCCAAGCCTTAAGGGTAGAAGCTCGTGCTATGATAATAAAGATGAGTATTGCGAAGTGGCTGGTCGACTTTATACTTGGGCTGCTGCATTTGATTCTGTTGCTAGGCCTGATTTGGCGGAAAAATTGGCTTATTGTGAACGAACCGTTACCGTTTGCGATGTTTCAGCCAAGACTCAAGGAGTGTGTCCTAAAGGTTGGCATCTTCCTGACACGACGGAATGGATAAATCTTTTGGTTGCTGTGGGAGGTGGTCGTGGAACTTGGGCGAATGTGCGTGGCGCTGAATTTCTCAAATCTCGAACAGGTTGGTCGGATTCTGGGACTCAAAATTTCGATGATGCTTTTGGCTTTTCTATGTTGCCTGCGGGATGGTGGGATGCTCAAGAAGGTTATTTAAAATTTGATGCGAGTGGTTTTTATGCTTATTTTTGGGAGGTTACGGGGCGTCATTTGGTGGTGGGGAGTGGTGCATACGCATGGATTACGAATGGTTATAAAAAAAGCATGATGAGTGTCCGTTGTGTCAAGGACGAATAGTTCGATTGCCTCAAATTTGAATGCAGACGCCCCGTTCCTTAAAATTGGACGGGGCGATTTTTTCATGGGGTTTTAGGGGCGGAGCCCCTAGGCGAAAGGGTAATGGAAGACCCGGTGGGCCCGTCGATGTACTTTAGGTTGCTGAGGGAACGCCGGGGCTGTAATTAGGGGAAGACTTGCCCCTTCTAAAATTATGGATCCTATCGGTCGTTGCACTCCCTCCAGGATGACATTTTGAACAAAAAAAGACCTCTCAGAGAGAGGTCTAAGAGCGGCGGACCGGGATCGAACCGGCAACCATTAGCTTGGAAGGCTAAGGCTCTACCATTGAGCTACCGCCGCGAGCATGGACAATTATACAAAAATATTGCGCTTTTTAAAGGGGTTCTTAAAAAAGTTGTTGGAAAAATATGAAAAAAATTCTAAATTTACGCTCGCATTAACAAACAATCATATCAGAGGTAGCATACTTGTTCCCTAATCCGCGCGATCGTCGCATGCCCAACCGTCCCAGCGATGGGACCCGTATCAACGAAGATATCCATATCTCTCCGATTCGTCTCGTGAAAGAAGATGGCGAAGCTGTCATTATCGAGACGAGCAAGGCATTGCAGATGGCGAAAGACGCCGGACTGGACCTTGTGGAAGTCTCCCCGAACGCTAAGCCGCCTGTTTGCCGCATCATCAACTACGGCAAGTACAAGTTCGAACAACTGAAGAAGGCTAAGGCTGCAAAGGCCAAGCAGCACGTGGTGAAGCTCAAGGAAATCAAGATGCACCCGAAGACTGCCGAGAACGACTACCAGTACCGCATCAAGCAGGCTGGCGAGTTCTTGCAGGACGGTATGAAGGTGAAGCTTATCATGCAGTTCCGTGGACGCGAAATGGCGCACATGGACTACGGCAAGCGCCTTATGGAACGCGCCAAGGAAGACTTGGCTCCGTTTGGCGATTTGGAAATGGATTCGCGGGTGGAAGGCAACACAATGCTTTCTATCTACGGTCCAAAACGTGGTGCCGGTAAGAAACAAGACCAGGCACCGAAGCCCGTAACCGAGCCAAAGGCAGCAGGTGAGGCTTAACTATTAACCTACGAGGTAAAAATGCCTAAGATGAAAACTCACAGCGGTGCTAAGAAGCGCTTCCGCGTGACTGGTTCCGGCCATGTCAAGTTCAAGCGCGCTGGTATGCGCCACATTCAAGCTAAGATGAACACTAAGCGTAAGCGCAACCTTCGTAAGGGCGCTCTCGTTAAGAAAGTCGATACCTATCATGTCAAGCGTCTGCTTGTCGTAGCATAAGGAGAGTAAGAATGCCACGCGCAAAAACTAGAGTTCCTTCCCGCGAACGCCGCAAAAAAATCCTCAAGGCCGCCAAGGGTTACTATGGCCGCCGCAAGTCGAACCTTCGCCTTGCTATTGACGCCGTTGCCCACGCTGGTCAGTATGCCTATGCACACCGCCGCGACAAGAAGGGTGATTTCCGCTCTCTGTGGATCACTCGCTTGAACGCTGCTGTTCGTGAATTCGGCATCAGCTATAGCCAGTTCATTTACAAGCTTTCCAAGGCTAACATCAACATGAACCGCAAGGTTCTCGCTGACTTGGCCGTCGCCGATCCGGCAGCATTTGCTAAGGTCGTCGAAATCGTGAAGGCTGCTTAAGTCCTGACTTAGCGAAAACGCGAGAAATTGTGCCCCGCCCGAAAAGGCGGGGCACTTTTTGCTTTGTTTCCCTAAAAACCTGATATAAAAAAAGTCGCTCAGGCAAACCTGGCGACCGCTTTGACATGGCTTTCACCCTATCAGTCTTTGAGGCAACGAACTGAAAAACCGTTGTTTTTGGTGTCTAATGATTGGAACTTCTTTACTGTCCAATACACTTCGTCAGAGTTTGACTTCAAATAAATATAATACGCGTCGTTTCTGCCGTCCTCCGTAGAACTCCAGAAATACTCGTTACGGCCTTCGCTTTCGAAATACCCAAAGCGCGTTCTGAGGCCGGCTGGCAACGCTGAAAAACCGTAATCATCCGTGCCGTTGCCATTTTCCGACCAACCATTAGTTGATTTCAGTTTCTTGCCCGCCGTAGGTGCTCCGCCGATTGCAGTGAATAAAATGTTCCACTCTTCCAGCGTGGGTATATGCCAGCCGGTGGGACAAACTCCTTGCACTGGATAAGTCTGCTTGCATTCTGTTTGGAATCCGCAACCCTTACTGCTCGTAGACCATGTGCCTGCGCTATCCATTATAGAAGTCCATCTGTAAAGGCGACCGTACTTGGTGCAGTTGGTTTCGTCATTTTTATAGCACCAGCTAGTGGAATCAGAGGTGTAATCTCCATAATGGTAGTTATAGGGACTGCCTGTGACCGCATAGTTGAGATTTTCCGCCATCCAAGTCTGAGTGCCGATAACGACTGTTTTGTAAGTCTGTCCGTCGCGGGAGTCAGTCAATGTTCCATGCTTGCAATTATCCGCGTCTTCGGTCTTACAGGGCTCTACATGAGGGATAAATGACGAAGAATCGTCCTTGAGACAACGAACTGAATGTCCTATTTTAGCACCACTGAAATCTCGGCTTGCAAAGTCGCTATCATCGCTCAAATATATTCTGTATGCGGCTCCTTTATTGTGCATCTCGGAGGAAGTCCAAAAAAATGCAATTTCGCCGACATAATTGAAAGTGTTGTAGTCGTCACCATCGAAACTTTTAAAGAGATACCTTCTGCCTGCGGGCAATGCGGAAAAGCCGAATGCGTCTGTGCCATTACCTTTGTTAATCCAGCCTGTTTGCGACTTGAGAAACTTGCCTGCTATCGATTGACCTCCTACTGCGTTGAATAGAGTTCTCCATTCTGAGGTGTCTGGCAAATGCCAACCGTCAGGACAGATTCCCTGTACGGTCACAGGCAAGATGCATTCCTTGCCGTCTCCACAATCGAGCGACTTGTCAGTATAAAGTTTTGCCGAGTCGATTGCTGCTGCCCAAGAGTAAAGGCGACCTGTCACTTCGCAGGTAGCTGCATTTTCTCCATTGGCGTCATGGTCTCCATTTGGCTTGCCTTGACACCAACTCTTGGACTTCAGACTAGGGTTTTCTTTGTCATAGTAATTCAAGTTCTCCGCCATCCAGGTCTGGTTGCCTATCTTTATTGTTTTGTATTCTTTGTTATCTCGAGGATCGGTCATAGTTCCGTAGGCGATTTCTGGATTTAGGCGTTGTTCCTTCGGCACATCCCAGCTCCAGCCATCCGAGCTGGACGAACTAGACAAGTAAACGGTGTCAATCACACAGGTCTTTACCACATTGTTGTTTCCATCGCCGCTATTGCAGGTAGATTTCGCGGCGTTGAATGCCATTTCTACACCAACTTCGGATTCCATATTGTACATTGTATATGTATTGGAACTTGTAGAACCGTCAGCGCTCTTAATGGTCACAATCAAATCTCGACCATCGGCTTTGTAGGTGTATTCGGCGTCATCGCCGAAGTCGTCTTTGCGGACAAAATGCCATGTACTTATGTCTGACTTGACCATGGCGTCGCAGGCCCCCGATTCAGTACAGGTTTCATTTACGGTGAATCCGGACCCATTTTGCTGACTGCTGCTGGATTTTGCAACAGTCTTGCTGGAACTAGATTTCGACTTTCCATTGGAAGAACTACTCGAAGATTCCTTCTTTTCGCTACTGCTACTTGATTTATTCGATTTTACCGAACTCGACGAACTTCTCTTAGCAGAAGAAGATTCCACAACTGGGTCGTCAGTATTTGGCTCTGTAGATGATGAACCACTATCGCATCCGATTACTGTAAATGCCGCCAAACCAATCGCTATAATGAATTTTTTCATAGAACTCTTATTTGTATAAATAAAGTATAGTCTATGATAAATTTAGAACAAATCTACGTCGAGGACGGTCTTCTTTTTGCTCTTGGGCTCGACGACGGCGATGGAATATTTTGCCGTGCTGAGCAGGCGGTTGACTGTTGCGAGGACTTCGTCTTCGGTAATGGAACGTATTTGCTTTTCGGCGTATTCCATGGTGTGGAACTCGCCGAGGTGGAGCGTCTGTTCTGCCATGCGGATTACGCGCTTTTCGGGACTGTCTGCACCGAGGTGGAGTCCACCGAGAATGTTCGTCTTGGTGCGTTCGAGTTCATCTTTGATGAACCCGTGACGCAGGAACTTCTTGACTTCGGCGATAGAAAGCGCAAGGGCGGTCTTGAGCTGGTGCGGCTCGGTCGCAAGCGAAATGCCCCAGTCCACGCAGTCCTTGTAAAGGTCGGCTGTAGAGTACACGGAGTAGGCAAGCCCTTTGTCTTCGCGAATTTTTTGGAACAAGCGCGATGCCATGCCGGCACCCATCGCCACGTTGAAAAGCGAGAATGCGCTGCGGTCACGGTCGCTCATCTGCGAGCGGTCAAAACTTAAACCCCAGAAAAGGTTCGATTGCGTAATGTCGCTTTTCTGTACAATCTTGATGCCTTGATTCGGCGTGTAGATATCTTCGGGTGTGATTCCGTTAATCTTTTTTTGTTCGAATTTTTGTGCACAAAGTTCTACGAGTTCTTCATGCTTGACTTTGCCCGAGGCGCAAACATAAAGCGGGATTTCATCGGTGACTTGATGTCCGTACTTGAGCATTTGCTTGCGCGTGAGGGATTGGACTTGCTTCACGTTCCCGGTGATGGAGTGTGCGAGTCCGCAGCCTTTAAAGTGAATGGCATTGAAAATGTCGCCCACGAGTTCTTCGGGGATGTCATCGTAGCTATGGACTTCCTCGATGATGACGTGGCGCTCCTTTTCCATTTCTTTCTTGTCGAAGCGCGGGTGCATGAGCATGTCCGAAATCACGTCAATGGCAAGCGGCATATCGCTGCTTTCGACTTGCGCGTAAAAGCCCGTTTCCTGGCGGGTCGTGTATGCTTCGAGATTTCCGCCGCGGTCTTCGATGGCGTGCGCAATTTCAAGTGCAGTGCGGTTCTCGGTTCCCTTAAAGACGAGGTGCTCGTAAAAATGGCTGAGCCCGAATTCATCGCTTGCTTCGTGGCGACTCCCGCGCGGGACCCAAACGCCGACGGCTGCAGAATAGGCGTGCGGCATGTAATCCGTTAGAATGGTAATTCCGTTTTCGAGGACTGTCTGTTTGATGTTTTGTTTCATTTTTTGTAATACGCGCGTCGTATGGGAGCTAAAAGTATTATTTGCGGCTTAACTATAGCAAATTTGGGTAAAAATGTAACAAAAAACACATTTTTGGCACCCTTTTATTGTTGTGTAAATTTTTCTAAATTTGCGTTTTGAAAAAAGTTATGACTCACAGGAGAACGAAATGGGAAAAGACTTAAAGGAAATGGCTCTCCAATACCATTCCATGGGCAAGCCGGGCAAGATCGAAATCGTGCCCACCAAGCCGCACAGCACGCAGACGGACTTGGGCCTTGCATACACGCCGGGCGTGGCTTCACCGTGTCTTGAAATCGAAAAAGACCAGAACCTCGCTTACGAATACACGGGCAAGGGCAACCTCGTCGCTGTGATTAGTAACGGTACGGCTGTGCTTGGTCTCGGCGATATTGGCGCACTCGCTGGTAAGCCGGTGATGGAAGGTAAGGCCTTGCTTTTCAAGATTTATGCGGGCATTGACGTGTTCGACATCGAAATCAACGAAAAGGATCCGAAGAAGTTTATCGAAATTGTGAAGGGCATTGCCCCGACGTTCGGCGGCATCAACCTCGAAGATATCAAGGCTCCGGAATGCTTCGAAATTGAAGACACGCTCAAGGCTGAGCTCGATATTCCGGTGATGCACGATGACCAGCACGGTACGGCTATCATTTCTTCCGCAGGCCTCTTGAACGCTATCGAAGTTGCTGGCAAGAGCATTCGCAACGTGAAGATGGTTGTGAACGGCGCTGGCGCTGCCGCTTGTGCTTGCACACGCCTCTACTTGTCTCTCGGTCTCAAGAAAGAAAATCTTGTGATGTGCGATAGTAAGGGCGTTATCCGCAAGGACCGCAAGGGCCTCACTGAAGCAAAGGCTTTCTTTGCAACGGAACGCACCGACATCGAAACTCTCGAAGATGCCATGAAGGGCGCAGACGTGTTCGTCGGTCTCTCCAAGGGCAACATCCTCACTCGCGAAATGGTGCGTAGCATGGCCGACCAGCCGATTGTCTTTGCTCTTGCAAACCCGACTCCGGAAATCAGCTACGAAGAAGCTATGGCAAGCCGTGGCGACCTCATCTTTGCAACAGGCCGTAGTGACTACCCGAACCAGGTGAACAACGTTATCGGTTTCCCGTACATCTTCCGTGGCGCTCTCGACGTGCGTGCAACGACGATTAACGAACACATGAAGCATGCCGCTGTCCGCGCAATTGCCGCTCTCGCTCACAAGCCGGTTCCGGATGTGGTGAACATTGCATACAACTCACAGCGTTTCACGTTCGGCAAGGAATACTTGATTCCGAAGCCGCTTGACCCGCGCCTCCTCACGGAAGTTTCTATTGCAGTTGCCAAGGCCGCTATTGAAAGTGGCGTGGCCCGCAAGCCGATTACCGATTGGGACGCTTACTACGATCGCCTCCGCGACATGATGGGTTACGACAACAAGCTCATCCGTCAGTTCAGCGATACCGCTCGCAGCAACCCGAAGCGCGTCGTGTTTGCCGAAAGCAACCTCAACATGCTCAAGGCCGCTGTCCAGGCTCAGGCTGAAGGCATTGCACACCCGATTATGCTTGGCAACCCGGAACGCATCCAGATGATCGCCCAGCGCGAACAGCTTGATCTCACGGGCATCAAGATTGTGAATCCGCGTTCTCCGGAAGAATTCGAACGCCGCCGCAACTATGCTGCAATTTATGCCGAAGAAAACGGCCGCAATGGCGTGACCTTCGAAGAAGCTCGCGACGACATGTTTGAACCGAACCACTTCGGTATGATGATGGTGAAGGTCGGCGATGCCGATGCGCTCATTTCCGGTGGCTACTCCAAGTACTCCGAAACGATCGAACTTGCTAAGGAAATTATCGGTATCCGTCCGGAATACAAGCACTTTGGCGCTATGCATATCCTCAGCACTAAGAAGGGTACGTTCTTCCTCGCCGATACGCTTGTGAACCGCGACCCCGATGCCGAAACGCTCGTCGATATCGTGAAGCTTACGCACGACGCTGTGCGCTTCTTCGCTCACGAACCGGTGATGGCTATGCTTAGCTACGCTAACTTCGGTTCTGACAAGGAAGCTGCTCGTGGCACCGTGAACAAGGTCCGCGAAGCCGTGAAGACGATTCACGAACAGTATCCAGATTATGTCCTCGATGGCGAAATGCAGGTGAACGTGGCTCTCGACAAGGATCTTCGCGATACGAAGTACCCGTTCAACAAGATCAAGGGCCAGACCGTGAACACGCTCATCTTCCCGTGCCTCTCTTCTGCAAATACCACTTGCAAGATGCTTTTGGAAATGGGTGTTGGCGAATCCATCGGTCCTGTTCAGATGGGCTTGAACAAGCCGGTTCACTTCACCGACTCCGACGCTTCTGTCCACGATATCTTTAACTTGACCGTTGCCGCCGTCATTGACGCCATCGTTCAGGAAAAGAAGGACGAAGAAAAGAACAAGAAGAAGTTCGACAAGATCTGGTAAGTCGCGATTCCCGCTCGCCACTGCGCGGGCGCATCTCGTAACATTTTAAAAGTCGCCGTGGGTAAAACTGCGGCGATTTTTTAATTTGTTTAATTCGTTTGTACTCTTTTTGTGTATATTATGCATAAAAGGAGATGAAGGATGAAAAAGAACTTTTATTGTGGCTTGGCTGCTTTTACGGCATTAGCTTTTACAGCCTGTTCTGATGATAGTACTGCCAATGCTGTGGCGCAACCCGTTGCACTTGATTCGTCTAGTTCTGTATCTAGTTCTGCGTCAGAGGGGTCTTCAAGCTCTTTTGTTGATTGTTTATCGAGTTCTGCGATTGTAGAGTCCTCAAGTTCAGCGGTTGTTGAATCATCGAGTTCCGCTGTTCCTGGATCTTCAAGTTCGTCGTTTGGGCTTTCATCTAGCGATGGTGTTTCTTCAAGTTCGCTAGCTAGTTCTTCATCTAGTTCGCTATCCAGTTCTTCGTCCAGCTCGTATGTGAAGCCTTCTGCTTTTGAGTGCAGATGGTTGCTCTCTTGGAATGGTTTTGATGAGGAAGATGGTGTGCGCGTTCCTATTGATGAATGTGTTGATTCTTCGTGGCCGAAAAATGTAGTTGCCGATGGAGCTTGGCGCATTATGGAAACGGATGGCGCGGATGGCGGAAAATCTTCTATCGTTTGGCCGGTGGACTTTTCAGATGGTGTGGATTCGATGGCTGCGGTTAAAGAATATTGCCATGGAATCTGTGGCACTGCTGTTTTGGATAAAGGCTCAATGACGTATAATCCGTTTGTGTCGGTGGGCTTTACGCTTGCGAGAGATAGTTCTGGCAATCCGGTTCCTGTTGATGTGTCGGACTGGGGCGGTATTTGTATCGTTTATACATCTGAGGCTGCGCCTTCGCTAGAATTGGATTTGGGAGATTCCGTCAATACGAAAGTGCTGAATTATGCAGTGCCGGCAGTGTTTTTGTCGAAGGCTACTGCTTCGGCTGTGAGAAAATGCTTTCCGTGGAGTTCCTTTAATTTGCCGTCTTGGCTTAAAGGTGATGCTCAAGGTTGGAAAGAAGATACAGGGGTTAAGGCGGCTAAGCAACTTGTTGGTGTGAGGTTTAAAATACAGGCAATGTCCAAAGATGGGGGCTATGGGTTTAACATAAAAGCAATATCTGATTATTATGGATGTATTTAATTCAGGGAACGGTTATTTTATTTAATTCGTTTGTACTCTTTTTATGTATATTAAATGCATAAAAAGGAGGTGTGGTTTGAAAAAGAACTTTTATTGTGGCTTGGCTGCTTTTACGGCGTTAGCCTTTACAGCCTGTTCTGATGATAGTACTGCCAATGCTGTGGTGCAGCCTATTGCGCTTGATTCGTCTAGTTCAGTAATAGAGGAATCATCAAGCTCTGTTGCGGAGGGAACTTCGAGCTCAGCCATTGCTGAATCCTCCAGTTCGTCATTTGAACTTTCTTCTAGCGATGAAGTTTCTTCTAGTTCGCAGGATAATTCTTCGTCTAGTTTACAGTCCGATCCCTCGTCTAGCTCAATTGCCAAATCTTCTGTCAGTGAGTGTCGTGGTTTAATCTGGTTTGGTAATGATCCGGAGGAGGGGGTGCGCGTTCCTGTTGAAACGTGTGCTGAATCTTCGTGGCCGGAAAATGTAGTTGCCGATGGTGTTTGGCGCATTATGGAAACGGACGGCGAGGACGGTGGAAAGTCGTCTATCGTTTGGCCGGTGGAATTTGTTGATGGCATTGATACGATGGCTGCGGTTAAGGATTCCTGTTATGGAATCTGTGGAACGGCGGCTTTGGATAAGGGATCATTGACGTATCATCCTTTTGTATCGATTGGCTTTACGCTTGCGAGGGATGGCTCTGGCAATCCGGTTCCTGTTGATGTTTCGAACTGGGGTGGTATTTGCATCTCTTATATGTCTGAAGTTTCGCCTTCGCTAGAATTGGATTTGGGAGATTCCGTCAATACGAAAGTGCTGAATTATGCAGTGCCGTCAGCAGGGCTGACGAAAGTGTCTTCGGTAACGTCAAAATGCATTCCGTGGAGTTCCTTTAGAATTCCGTCCTGGTTTAAAGGTGATGATCATGGTTGGAAGGATGATACGGGAGCTAAGGCGGCTAAACAGCTTGTTGGCGTGAGGATTAGATTACAGGATAAACCCAAAGATGGCGGCTATAAGTTTTATATAACGACAATATCTGCTTATAATTCGGGAAGCGGTTATGCAGCGGGTCCTGCCGATCAGTAACTGAAAAAATCGTCAATTTTAAGAGCGCCGTAGATAAAACTGCGGCGTTTTTTCATATACAGTACGGGGTGTACTATATGGCTTAAAATATTGTTTTATGTCTTTGTAAAAATGCCAAAATTTTATAAAAATAAAAGAAAATGTACTCTAAATTATTGACTTTGTGAATAAGTGAACTTATATTTTTTTATATGAAACCAATAATTGAATACCAAGATTATCACACTTTTCTGAGCGACTACTACGAGGAACGCAAGCGCACTTCGGCGTTTTCTTGGCGTGAGTTTGCCAAAATTGCGGGTTTCGTTTCGCCATCGTATCTCAAGGATGTTTGCGGTGGAAAGACAAACCTTAGCAAAGTGACCATGGGCCGTGTCGCTAAGGCTATAGGTCTTGTTGGTCATGAGGTCACTTATTTCGAGGCGATGGTCCAGTTTGGTAACGCCAAAACGGATGAGGCTAAGAAAAAGTTCTTAGAACAAATGCATTCGATTGCGCTCGATCATAAGGTTCGCATTATTGATAAGGATGCTTTCGAGTATTACGATACTTGGAAAAATCCGGTGGTGCGCGAATTGGCGCCTTTGATGCCGGGAGCCATGCCGGGCGATATTGCAAAAGCGTGTGCTCAAGATGTTTCGGCGCTAGATGTCCGCAGGTCGTTGCAATTTCTTGAACGCGCTGGGTTCCTTAAGCAGGTTCAAGAAAACGTTTATGTGCAAACGGAAAAGTCCGTGGAAGGCTCCAAGGAAGGGTTGCCACTTGCAATCCGCTCGATGCACCGTGCGATGGGCAACTTGGCGGTGGATTCTCTGAATCGCTTTACACCGGACGTGCGAAACGTTACGGGAATTACGATGGGCATAAACCGTGAAGCTTATGAACGCATCGTGCTCGAGCTTGAGGAATGCCGCAAGAAAATCACGGCGATTGCTGACGAATGCAATGATATCACTCAAGTTTACAGATTGAATTTACAATTGTTCCCTCTTTCGAAAGAGGTTACCAAAGGTAAGGAGGCTAAAGATGAATAAGAAACTTTATACGGCTTGTGGCGCGATGGCGCTGAGTCTTGCCGCATGCTCTAGTGAAAACGGAAGCATCAGCGGTACTTCGACGGACCCGAATACGATGGCGTTAGGGTCGTCAAGTTCAGTGGAGGAATCTTCTTCGGGAGGTTTTGGACTGAATGAATATGATTTGTGGAATCCGCTGGCGGGCGATTTCCGTGTTAATACTGCGGTTTACGCGTCGTTGCTGCCCGCGAATGTTCAGGCGGATGGCTATTGGTTCTGGGAGGCTCGTGGCGCAGATGAAAACGAAGGCGGTCAGTCTTCCATAATCTGGCCTGTAGAACTCGGAAGCGATGCGGACTCCCTGTCTACTGTGATTGAGTCGTGTCAGGGCATTTGCGGTGTTGCTAGCTTGAAAAAGGGCGCGATGACCATGCAGCCTTTTGCAAGTGTAGGCTTTGTCATGGCTAGGGATGCGTCTGGTAACCCGACTCCGGTTGATGTCTCTGATTGGAACGGCGTTTGCATCTCGTATACGTCTGATTCGGATGCCTCGCTTGTGCTTGATTTAGGAGATTCGCTTGGAGCGTTATTCTACGATGGCTTTGCCTTCCCAGCTGCGTCATTGCCGAAAGCGGTTAATCCTGTTACTAAATGCTTTAACTGGAGCTATTTCAAAATACCTTCCTGGAAAAAGGAAAATCCTGATGGCTGGGGACAAAATACTGGCTTGAGGGCCGCTAAGCAATTGGTTGGGTTGATGTTCAGGATCCAAAATGAGCCTGGGGATTATAAGTTCAATATCAAGTATTTTGGAACGAAGGCGGATGGTGTGCCGGAAGTAGAAAACCCGGAAACTGCGGGTGATGCGGGAGTGGCCGATTCGTCAGGTGAGTTTGTGCTGTACGGCTATGACGGCGTTTTGTGGACTCCAACTAAAAATCCGGACCGAGTTAAAACATCATTTTATGCTGAAAACGTTTGGCCGGATAATGCCGTGGCAGATGGCCGTTGGTATTGGTCTGCGGACGAAGATGTAGGCGGGATGTCGTCTGTAAAATGGCCGGTGGCGCTAGGTGCGGAAAATTCGTTGACTCCGGTTGTCGAATTGTGCAAGGGCGTCTGCGGCGTTGCGTCCCTGAAGAAGGGCTCTAGCCAGACGGATCCGTATGTGTCGCTCGGCTTTGGAATCGCTAAAGATGCTTCTGGAGAACCGTTGCCTGTTGATATATCGAATTGGAATGCGGTCTGTTTTGAATATTATTCAGAAATACCCATAAGGGTTGAACTGGTTGTGAGCGATACGTCGGATGGCATGCCGTGGGCGAAATTGCCTAGCTCTCGAATGGCTGTAAAACGATGCTTAGATTGGGGCCATTTCAGGTTGCCTAAGGACAGTATTGCTCCTTATGAAGGTGAAATAAATGACATGAGTGACGTGACCAAGATGATGATGCATGGAAGTTACGAAGCGTCTCGTATTGAAGAAAAAGTGGAAAATGCTGCTAAGCAAACGATTTCTGTAAGGCTGAAGATTCAAGATGAAGTAGACGGTGATTATAGGTTTGGCATTGGCGCCATCCACATGATGTTTATTGATGAAAATGGTGCGTTCATACGCGATTGGCAAACTGAATGGTAATTTGTTAGGAGGAAAGAAAAAAGGGCTCGGCGATTGCCGGGCCCTTTCCCTAAACAACAGGAGATAGGTCTCTCTGTTATTCCCTTGCTGTAAACACTCCAACATGCAAGGGGTTTTAAGTTAGCGGAGCTTGATCTGCTTGACGCTCTTCTGGCTGCCCATCTTGACGATGAGGACTGCAGCGCCGCGTGCGCTTGTGCTCAGCTGGACTTCGTTTGCACCAGCGTGTGCGTCGAAGCTCTTTTGAGCGATGACCTGGCCCATGGAATTCATGAGCATAGCAGTTGCGCGAGTGGCCTTGCTTGCGTTGAATGTGGCGTAAACAGAACCCGGCTGCACGTTGACGAGCATCTTCGGTGCTGTTGCGGTGCGCGGCATGCAAATTCCAGTGGAACCGCTGATGGCGACAACCTTGCCGGATGCTGTGCCTTCGGTAGAGGGCTTCTTGTCGAAGTCTTCGATGATTTCAGTTGTACCGTCAGCCTTGATGCCCTTGATGTAGTCAATCGTGATGGTGCCAGAAACCTGCGTGCCATAGAGGTTGAGGCCGATGGCGTTTGCTGAGTTGAGATCCGTGGGTTCAGTACGGAAGTCGGTCCACTTGACTTGGAATGTCGTGAAGTTTTCTTCGAGTTCCTTGTCGGCTTGAGCCATGAGAGATGCGTCAAACCATGCCCATGAACCGCCGGTCATCATGAAGAGGTCCATAGAAGTCCAGCCGTATTCGCCGCAATCCTTGGCGGCGTTGGTGCAAGGACCTGCAGAAACGACGGAGCCCTTCATGCGAATTTCGAGACCGACGTACTTGGAGAGATCCTTGGCGGTGCCGGAGAGGTTGATGCGGAGGGTACCGGTTTCGCTAGAGTCGGATGTTACGCTCTTGTAAGTGATTTCGGCAGCCTTGCCGCCAGCGGTTTCCGGAACTTCGTTTTCCTTAACCAAGCTGTCGAGGTTGCTCTTGTTGTTGCCTTCCATGCCGTATGCCTTTTGCATAGCGTTCAAAACATCCGGGTCGAGAATGGAGTAGGTGCCCTTCTGACGGGTGATGATGGTCATGTTACCGTCGTTTTCTGCGCCGGTGTCCCAAACGTAAGGAACAATGCCGTTTGCCTTAGCGTTCTTGGCAACTTCGCCGTAGAAGAGGGCGCGGCCCTGTAAGTGGAGCTTGAGGTTGGCGGCATCGGTAATCTGACCGGTGCGCTTGATGGCGCCGAGTTCGCCGATAATCACAGGAATGCCCTTGTCGCAGAACATCGTCTTGAGTTCGCCGAAAGCCTTTGCAATCTGGTTCGGAGTGCCGAGAGCGGAATTGTCGATGCTCTTGCTGTAAACGTTCCAACCCATGTTGTGTTCTGTATCGGTCGTGCTGTGAAGACCGGTATAATAATAGAACTGCTTGCCCCAATCTTCGTCAGCGGTCATGAGAGAGTACTGATACGGGTAGTAGTGGACTTCGGCCATCATGTAACCTTCGCCAGCCGGGTCGGTCGGCCAGCTTGTGCTGAGCATCGGAGCATTGTCCATTTCGGTACGCGGAGCCTGCACAATCAAGGTACGGGTGTCGTTGTTGCCGCCTGCGCTACGCACAGAAGTGATGAATGCGTCGTAGTAGCCCTTCAAAATCTGCATACGGGAGTTGTCGAACGCCCACTGGCCGCTGGAACCCCACGGGTCGTTCACGCCCGGTTCGTTGGCGCCTGCGAAGAGAAGGTGCTCGTCATAGTCTTTAAAATAAGATGCAATCTGAGCCCAGAATGCAGCCTGGCGGGCCTTGACGGTTGCAGAGGAGTTAGCGATGTCGCCGGAACCGCTACGCGGATTGGCCGTGCCTTCATAAACGCGGTCTTCGAGCCAGCCTTCGTCCCAGTGAGAGTTCAAGACGACGTACATGCCTTCGGCAATGATCATGTCGACGACGTCCTTCACCTGCTTGAGCCATGCGGCATCAATGGTCGGAGTGGTAAAATCGGCAGCCTTGCCTACATGCTTGTAGGTGGAATTGTCGGCGGTGCCGCCGTTTGCGGCGATGTCTTTAGTAAGAGCGTCAGAATGAGAATACCAAGCGCAAGGAATACGCACGGTGTTGAAACCGGCTGCCTTGATGGCCTTGATGTAGCCTGCGGTCGGGAGCGGGTTGCCCCATGCTGTCGGATTTTCCGGCACTTCCATGGTGTTGCCGATATTATAACCCATGCCCATCGGTTCGACCAATGCGGTTGCCTTGGGGAGGGCGGCGAATGCTGATGCTGCCATGAGAAGCGAGCTGCATGCGATGCCAAAGGTATTCAATCTCATGTCTAAGACTCCTTGTTGAGACTTGTGATTGGGTGCCTTATTTTGTGAAATTTTAGCGATTTTAGAAATTTTTTGAGAACATTTTCGAGCGTTTTTGCCCAATCTCAAACATCCCTTTTCTCATACACTCAAGAATACACCCGTTGTATGGCTTTTAATATATATGAAAAAGG
The DNA here is from genome assembly GCF_900142945.1 of Fibrobacter sp. UWB7. Taxonomy (NCBI): domain Bacteria; kingdom Pseudomonadati; phylum Fibrobacterota; class Fibrobacteria; order Fibrobacterales; family Fibrobacteraceae; genus Fibrobacter; species Fibrobacter sp. UWB7. The sequence continues at coordinate 12,195 of NZ_FRCO01000010.1, read as the reverse complement.
CTGCGAACGCAACTGAAAAATTATTTACATAGAAATAAATAACATGTTTGTAAGAACAAACGTGGCTGAAATCACATTCGTTTGAGAACTTTTTTTGAGAACATTTGGGGCTGCGCGGGGAATGCGCGGTATAGTGAGTCAAAAGCGACCCGTATAAACGGGTCGTGTTGACGAGAGCGAGGCGAAGAAGGAGTATTTCGAGTGGATTTGAGCCGAGCGGTCTCTAGTGTGCTTCGAGCCAATTTTTGCCGAATCCGACGCTAGCGACGAGTGGAACTTTAAGTTCCATTGCACCTTCCATTTCGGACTTGACCATGGCAGAAAGCTCTTCGACTTGGTCCTTCGGGCATTCGAACACGAGTTCGTCATGCACCTGGAGCATCATGCGGAGCGGGAGGTTCTCGTCGTTGATGCGCTTTTGGATGCGTATCATGGCAATCTTGATGAGGTCGGCGGCACTGCCTTGCACGGGGGTGTTCACGGCCATGCGTTCGGCCATTTGCGATTCCATGCGGTCGGAACTGTCGATGCCTGCGATGTAGCGGCGGCGTCCGGAGAGCGTTTCGACATAGCCGTCGCGGTGGGCGGCGGCCTTGGTGTCGTCGATGAACTTTTGCACGCCCTGGTACATTTCGAAGTAGCCGTCGATAAAGCTCTTTGCCTGTGCCATCGGAATTTTCAGGTCGCGGGAGAGGCGGAAGGCGGTCATGCCGTAGAGCACTCCAAAATTCACGACCTTTGCGTCGCGGCGCATGTCGGCGGTCACGTCTTCGAGGCTTACGCGGTTGATGGCGGCTGCCGTGCGGGCGTGGATGTCGATGCCTTCCTTGTAGCTTTCGATGAGTGCTTCGTCACCGCTCAGGTGGGCAAGCATGCGGAGCTCAATCTGCGAGTAGTCCACTGCGAGAATCACATTGTTCGGGTTCTGCGGAACGAATGCGGCGCGGATTTGCTTGCCGAGATCGCTGCGGACGGGGATGTTTTGCAAGTTCGGGTCGCGGCTCGAAAGGCGGCCTGTCGCGGTACCCCACTGGATAAAGCTCGTGTGGATGCGCTTGGTATCCGGATTCACAAGTGTCGGGAGCACGGAGACATAGGTGCTCTGCATCTTCTTGAGTTCGCGGTATTCGATGACGGCGAAAACAATCGGGTGCGCGCTGCGGAAGCTGAGTTCTTCGAGGACAGCGGCATCGGTGCTGCGCTTTTTGATTTCGGGGAGTCCGAGCGTATCAAAGAGCACTTCGCCGAGCTGCTTGGGCGAGCCGATGTTGAATTCGCAACCTGCCATGTCGCAGATTTCTTTTTCGAGCTTTTCGATGCGGTGTTCCAAATCGGTTTGCAATTTCTTGAGAATCTTCGTGTCGACGAATGCGCCAACGCCTTCCATCTGGTAAAGCACCTTGAGAAGCGGCATTTCCTGGCTGAAGAAGTACTTTTCGTAGTCGTACTTCTGGAGCTTGGCGCGGAGCGGAGCCCAGAGGCGGAGCGTGTAGACGGCGTCTTCGGCGCCGTATTCGGTGGCGTCCTTGATGGGCGTGCGGTTGAACGTGATTTGGTTCTTGCCACGTCCGATGAGATTCTCGATCGGAATCATCTCGTGCTGCAAAAGCTGCATGACCTGATTATCGAGGCCGAGTCCGGTTTGGCCGGGCGATAGCATCCATGCGGCGATGAGCGTGTCGATAATGTTTGCGGAGTCGATTTGCTTTTGCGTGAGTCCGAAGGTGCGGGCGAGAACGTGCAAGTCGAATTTGGCATTGTGGAAAACGAGTGAACGTTTAGTGTCACAAGAATCGTTCCAAAAATCGATGAACCACTTCTTTGTGGCGTTGAAGTCAAAGTTTCCACCCTTGCCGGCGGGGTACGGGAATCCGATATCGTCGGTATGTCCGAGCGGAATGTAGTAGCCCTTGGGGACGCTACCGTCTTTTGCTGCGGCGGCAAGGCAAAGCCCGACAATGCTGCATTGCATCGGATCGAGTCCATCGGTTTCGGTGTCTATACCGATTTCTGTCGCTTCGTCGAATTCCTTCTTCATCTGTTCGAATGTTTCTTCGTTATCAATGCAGATGTAAGTGGGCGGGAGGTCTACCGGGAAGCTTGCTTTTACGACTTTGCTGTTGCTAGAGTCGCCGGATGCATCATCGGAGGTGCCGTTGCTCTCGGCCCCCGTCGCGGAGTCGTCGGAATCGTCTTTGCGCACAAATCCTGTCTTGCTCGGAACATTTTCGAGCAATCGAATGAGACTGTTGATTTCGTGTTCCTTGAAAATGCCTTCGAGCGTATCGCTGTGGATACCGCAGAATTCGAGCGCGTCGAGGTTGCCATGGTAGGCGCGCTTTGTCTGTAGCGTCACAAGTTCGCGGCTGAGGAACGCTTGTTCCTTGTTGTTCGCGAGGTTGTCGTGCAAACCTTTCTTCTTGATGTTGTCGAGGTTTGCATAAATGTTGTCCATGTCGCCGTATTCGGTCAACAATTGGATGGCTGTTTTCGGACCGACTTTGGGGACGCCCGGAACGTTATCGCTCGAGTCGCCCATGAGGGCTAGATAGTCGCGGATTTTTTCAGGCGGGATGCCGTATTTCTCAAGGACTTGCTGCGGTCCAAAATCGATGCCGTCTGCGCCTTTTTCCAAGTGGAAAAGGTGGATCTTGTCGGTTACGATTTGCGACATGTCCTTGTCTTTACTGATAATCACGACGTGGTCAAAACCTGCATTGACGGCGGCTTCGGCGGCGCTTGCCATCACGTCGTCGGCTTCGTAGCCCGGTTCTGACAAAAGCGGGATGCCGCTTGCTTCCAAGGATTCGCAGAGAAGCGGCATCTGTGCCGCCATTTCGTCGGGCATGGGGCCGCGATTCGCCTTGTAGTCTGGGTAAAGTTCGTGGCGGAAAGTCTTTGTGTGCGCGACATCGCGGGCAATCGCAAAATGCGTGGGCTTGTGTTTAGCCAAAATGCGGAGGACTGCACCCCAGTAGCCGTGCATCATGGAAACTTCTTCGCCCTTGCTGTTGACGAGTGGGTTCTGGCTGTAAGCGTAGAACATGCGGAACGCGAGAGCGAAAGAATCGAGAAGTAGTAAAGTCTTTTCTGCCATGCTAGGGAATGTAGCAATTTGCAAAAAAGAGCCGAGGCGAGGAAAAAGAAATTAAAACGCTTTGTGCAAGTTCTTGATGATGTCGCTTGGGAGCATGCTGAATGCGCCGAGTTCTTCGCGTGTAATGCGACCTGCTTTCTGGTGCAAAAGTGCGCCGAGTACGGCTGCTTCGGTTGCCGCCAAACCTTGTGCGAGGAGTGCTACGATAATTCCCGAAAGCACATCTCCGCTCCCGCCTTTTGCCATGCCAGAATTCGCGACAGGAATGATGTAAACATTTCCATCGGGCGAGGCAATATACGTTGGTGCACCTTTTAGCAGAATGACTTTGTTTGTGCTTGTGGCGATTTCTCTTAAATGGCTCGGAATGGCGAAGCTGCTATTCGGAAGTTCACCGAAGAGTCTTGCAAATTCTCGCACGTGGGGCGTCAGAATGGCGGGCTGCTGTAAATTGCGCAGGTATTCGTTGACTGCCTGAATAGTCGCTTTCTCGTCATGAAATACCATGCCACATCTGGGTTCTGCGTCGTCTATCATTGCGATTGCATTTAAAGCATCGGCGTCAATGACTGTTGGAACCTTGAACTGCGGGAGTAATGCGAGGACTGCTTCAACCGTGCCGAAGTTTGTAGAAAGACCGGGGCCAATGGCGATTGCGCTTGCGTGTTTTGCGCGATCCAATAACGTTGTAATGTTTTCGTGCCGTAGCGTTCCGCGGTGCACTGTGTCTTTGCCGAAATCGTCTAGACTGCAAAAAACGGGTTCAGAAAGTTTTGTTTGGATAATCGGCGCAATAGCTTCGGTCGTTGCGAGTGTTACAAGTCCCGCTCCACTGCGAAGTGCTGCCTCTGTGCAAAGCGCTGCTGCGCCAGGCATATCCTTGGAACCTGCAATAATGAATGCTGTTCCTTGATTTCGCTTGTCGCCCCATTCGTTTCGCTTGGGCAGAAGCTGCGGAATATAATCTTCTGTGACGAGGTAATTCTTTTCGTCAAATTGCTGGACGACTTCGCTGGGGTAGTTGAGTTGGGCTACTACGGCTTTCCCAAATGCAGGTCCACCTTCTTTTACGTAAGCATCTAAACGCGGAAATCCGAACAACATTGTATCGCTTGCATGAATGCAAATGTTGTTGCAAATGTGCATAGAGGAGTCGTAACCTGTGGGTGCGTCTGCGGCAATGACGGGAGTTCCGCTCTCGTTTATGATTCGTACAGTTTCTGCAAAATCGGGGCGAAGCTCTCCCTTGGCGCCGTTTCCGAGCATGCAGTCGACGATAAGCTGAATATCTTCTCGCAAAAAGCGGATAGCGAAGCTTTCGTTTTTGGTAAGTGACGCGGAACTGACGAAAATACCGCCTGCCTGTAGAAAATCGTCAAGCGCTAGTTTGGCTTCGTTTTTGAATTTACTTTTGGGCGCGAGGCTAAAGACTGGGCTATGAATCCCTGCCTGCAAAAGATGCTTGGCAAGTACGAGACCGTCGCCTCCGTTGTTTCCGCCTCCAATAAAAATTGCGATGGGGGCGAGCGCTTTTGCTTGAATAAACTTGAATAGCGCAAGCCCTGCTTCTTGCATTAACGTGTATCCGCTTTGGATAACGTCTTCTTCTGAAGGTTCGCTCGTAGTCTTTTTTGCCAAAAATTCTTTTGACGCTGCGTCGAGATTACGCATGCCTTCGGTCGAAAGAACCGGTTGCAAATTTAAGGACTGGAGCGAACTCATTTAGATTAAATGAACCAGTAGGTTGCGCCGAACTTGAACATCATCGTGTGGGCGCCCTTCAAGTTGATCGTGGACCAGCTGCCGTTTTGGTCTTTACCAGGCTTGAAGTTGTCGTCAAAGTAGTACTTTACATCGGGGAATACTTCGGTAAATCCCATGTACCAACGGAAGCTAACGCTTAAGTTTTCCAAGACGTAATAACCTAAACCGAAATTGAGACCGAATTCAGCGGTGGATTGTGTGATTTTTTCAAATTCGTTGTCTACGCCGTCAATGGAGTAATCGCTGCTTGTGTTGATGGATAACTGAGGACCGACTTCAAGGAAGAAACCTCCGCCGATAATTCCGCGAATGTAAAGAGACAAGTCGAGGAACATCTGGTTGTAGCATCTTTCAACATCGTCGTCGTCATGGCTGAGGTTGAAAAAGCGGAACAAGATTTCAGGAGCGAACTGGAGACCTTTTACGATGTTGAAACGGGTGGCAACGCCGAATTCACCGCCAAAGCCGGTAGGTTCTTCGAGACCGTCGGAAAGGTCTTCGAATCCCCAGAAATTACCGTAAATGAAGGCGACTCGTGCGCCAAAACCGATGGGGGCTTTTTTCTGGACGGAATATGTTTGTTGTTGTTCGTCGATTGGCATTGCTTCGTTAGCTTGAGCTTCTGTAGCTACAGCTTGTGGGGCGGCTGTTTGAGCCGGGGCTGCTTGCGTTGAAACTGCTTGCGGTGCGTTTTCAATGGGCTGGTCAATCGGCTGTGCGGTTGCAATGGCTGTTGCGCAAAGTGCGGTCAAAATGACGGTTGCAAATTTCTTCATAAAATCTCCTTTTTGAGGCAATCCTGGTGATTAACCCCTAACTTGTAATGAAAATATAATAAAGAAGGCTTTGCGAAATTGGGCGGAATCGTCGTTAAGGAGCCGTTTTTTATGGAATGATACCTTGCCATGTTAAATGAAAATATGTATATATGAATTGTTGTTCATATATTTAAACTATTAAAACGGGTATAAATATGCATAAAGAACCGAATACGCAAAATATTTCGATCGATACGCTATTCGAACTGTCGGAGTTTTTCAAGTTCTTTGGCGATACGACGCGCATTCGCGTGATTCATTTGTTGCTTTCGGGCGAGATGTCTGTGAGTGCCATTGCCGAAAAGTTGAACCTTGAACAGTCCGTGGTGAGCCACCAGTTGCGAATTTTGCGCACGGCGAATCTTGTGAAGCCGACTCGTGACGGTCGTAAGATTTATTACTCACTCGATGACGAACATATCGGCGAAATTTTCAATACGGGGCTTGCTCACATTTTGCATAAGAAGAAGGTCTAAAAATGAACTTGGTTACTGATTTTGTCTGGGAGTTTATCACGCTTTTTTCGGAGATGGCTCCGTTTTTGCTGCTTGGCTTTTTGCTCGCTGGAATTTTGCATGTCTGGGTGCCGAATCATTTGTACGTGCCTAAAATTGCAAAGTCGAATTTTGCATCGGTGCTCTGGGCGGCAATCTTTGGCGTCCCGCTTCCGATTTGTAGTTGTGGCGTGATTCCGACTTCGATTGCAATTCGCAAAGAAGGTGCAAGCAAGGGCGCTAGCGTGAGCTTCTTGATTTCGACTCCTGCGACGGGAGTGGATTCCATCTTGGCAACGTATTCGCTGTTGGGACTCCCGTTCGCTATTTTGCGCCCGGTGGCGGCGTTTGTAACGGCGCTGTTTGGCGGTGTGCTGACGAACTTTGCAACTCGCGGAGAAACGGATCGTAACGAATCTGCTGGGAATGCTGTTGCTCATGCTGATTCGGCAAAACACGAACATCATCATGAACATTACCACGACCACGAACACCATCATGACCACGATGATGACGATCATTGCGAATGTGGCGACCATCATCACGAATACGAACATTGTGGTTGCTGCTGTGAAGATGATCATGAACACTGTGAATGCGGCGGCCCTTCGGCAGGCTCAGGGACCTTCACGGGAAAGATTAAAGAGACGTTCCGCTATGGCCTTGTGAACATGGTGGGCGATGTGAGCAAGTGGCTCATGATTGGCCTTGTGCTTGGTGCGTTGATTTCTGCATTTGTCCCAAATGAACTGTTCCTTGCATTGCGTGAATACCCGATTCTTTGCATGGTCTGCGTGCTGCTTTTGGCAATGCCGATGTACACGTGCGCCACGGGTTCTATTCCGCTTGCGCTCGCACTTGTGGCGAAGGGAATTACTCCAGGTGCGGCCCTTGTGCTTTTGATGGCTGGACCTGCAACGAGTATCGCTTCGATGCTTGTGGTCGGTAAGGCTTTTGGCAAGCGTACGCTCGCAGCTTACTTGTTCTCGATTGCGTTTGGCGCGATGTTCTTTGGCTTTATCGTCGATACGTTCTTTATGGATACGTTCCTCTCGGCGATGCTCCCGCAAGGTGCTGCGAATTGTCATGGGCACGAGGCTTTAGGCGTGTTCGATTACGTTTGCGCTGGGCTCTTGGCTGCATTCATGCTGTATGCAAAGTTTGCGCACAAGGGCTGTGACGGTCATTGCGGCTGTGGTTGCGGTTGTGGCGATTCTTGCAAGTGCGCGGACTCTTGCGAGGATGATCACGATCATGACCATTGCGAATGCGGCGAATCTTGTGAATGCCATGAACACGGCGAACACGACCATCATCACGGCGCTTCGGCAGGCTCAGCGACCTTGGCGCATTCCGAGCCAGTCTCTAAAACGTATCGCGTGAACGGCATGAATTGCAGCCACTGCAAGGCGTGCGTTGAAAAAGCGGTTCGCCCGCTCGATGGAGTCGTATTTGCTGAAGCCGATGTCGCGAGCAAATCGTTGCACGTGGAATGGCACGACGATGATGATATCGACATTGACTCTTTAAAGACCGCTGTCGAAGAAGCTGGTTTCGAGTTCGCCGGCGAGGCTTAAACTTAAACTTCGCTTAAAACGGAGATGCCCGCTTTCGCGGGCGTGACTGTGTTTTAAACTTCGCCGATTCTAGCAAGCTTTAACAATGGCATTCCGGCTTCTCGGCTTTCGTCGAGATTGACCGTGAAATCAATGCTCCAGTCGTTGAATCCTTCTTCGTCCTGGAGCATTTGCTGTATCTGCATAATGTTCCCTTCGTACGTGACGATGGTATGGCTGAGAGCGCGACCTTCCACGTCCATGCGGAACTTGTGATGCTCGGCAGTGTAGGCGGCCATCGTTTCGATGAGCCGTTTTTCTGTCCACGGTGTGCCTTCGGCGTCCGCCAAAAGTTCGCCCTCGGCAAGGTCGTCGGCGAGGCTATCCAGAACATCCGAGAAGTCCTGCTTTTGCAAACTCATCATAATCTGGAAAATGCGCTGGCGAACCATGTTGAGGAATCGCTTCTTGTCGTAGGTAATGTCCGCGGCAGCCTTGTCTGCACCGAAAGCCTTTTCGACTTCGTCTTCGGAAGCGCCTTCGTCCAAGCGCTTCTGGTAATCTTCTGGGTGTGCCATCTTTTCCCATTCTTCGAGCAAACTGGAGTCCACGCGGCGGATCATTTCACCGAGGTAGTCCTGCATTTCCAAGAGCTCTTCATTCTTGTAGCCGTCAGGCACGGTCTGCGAAAGCACCTTGTAGACCCCGTTCAAATGGCGGAGCAAAATGGCTTCCATGCGCTGCAAGTTGTACTGCTTCACGTAACCGCTAAATGTCGTGAAGTTCTCAAACATTTCACGCACAATGGACTTGGGCTCAATGTTTTCGTCCACCCACGGGTGAATGTCGGCAAAAGCATCGAACGTGTCGTAAATAAAATCACGCAGCGGTTTCGGGTATTCGACTTTTTCAATCTCTTCGAGGCGCTGGTTGTATTCCATGCCTTGCGCCTTGAGTTCGTTCATGCGGGCATCGCGAGCCTTGCTCTGCTGGATGCGTAAAATTGCATCGGGATTCTCGAGGATGCTTTCGCACAAGGTAATCACATCGAGTGCGTATTCCGGCGAATCCTTGTCGAGCTTCGGGAGCGTGTCGAGCAAGTAAAGCGAAAGCGGCTGGTTCATCGAAAAGTCATCTTGCAAGTTCATGTTCACGCGCAAATGGCTGTAACCTTCGGCAACTGCAGGCACGAATTCGATAATCTTTTTCTCGACGAGACTCCTGAACAGCAAAAATGCGCGGTGCTGCAACTGCTTCTTGCTTGCGGCACTTTCGTGGCAATCCTTGAGGAGTGCTCGCATAGCGCGGCAACCGTCCGTCGGGCGGCTCAAGATGTTCAAAAGCATTCCGTGGTTTACCTGGAAGCTTGATGTCAGCGGTTCCGGTGCGGATTCAATCAAACGTTTGAAGGTGTTTTCGTCAAACGGAATGTAACCATGTTCAGGCGGTTTCCTCTTCTGGAATTTTTTGCCTGTCGTACGCGACTTTGCTTCGAGTTTCAGATTTTCAATGACGTGTTCAGGCGCTTGTGCGACCACGTAACCGACATTGTCGAACCCTTTACGGCCTGCGCGGCCTGCAATCTGGTGGAAATCTCGAGCGGTCAAAATGGCGGTCTTGTCACCGCTGTACTTGCAGAGCTGCGTGAAAAGTACTGTGCGGATGGGGACGTTCACGCCCACGCCGAGCGTATCTGTTCCGCAAATGACCTTGAGCAAACCTTGTTGGGCGAGTTTTTCGCAAAGAATGCGGTACTTCGGCAAAAGTCCCGCGTGGTGGAGCCCAATGCCCTGCTTGAGCCAACGTTTGACGTCCGGGCCATACGGGCTGGAGAATCGGACTTCCTTTATCGCTTCGTTAATCTTGACTTTTTCTTCCTTGGTGCAGAGGTCAAGACTCATGAAGTTCTGCGCATTGCTTGCCGCTGCCGCCTGCGTGAAGTGGACGACGTAAACGGGAGCCTTGCCCTCGTTCACGAGCTTTTGTACTTCGGTCGAAATTTCGGTGGTGCTGTAGCTAAAGTCGAGCGGCACCGGGCGTTGTGTGGAACGGACGGTCACGGACTCGCGCCCTGTGTGCTTGGTCATATCGCGTTCGAAAAATTCCGTAGCGCCAACGGTGGCACTCATCAAGAGGAATCTTGATTGCGGAAGTGTCAAAAGCGGAACTTGCCAAGCGACACCGCGTTCCTTGTCACTGTAATAATGGAACTCGTCCATCACGATGTCTGTGATGGTAAGCGTTTCGCCTTCGCAGAGCGCCATGTTCGAAAGAATTTCTGCCGTGCAGCAGATGATGGGGGCGTCGCGGTTGACGGTTGCATCGCCAGTCGAAAGCCCGACGTTTTCTGCGCCGAATTCCTTGCAGAGCGCCATCCACTTTTCGTTCACGAGCGCCTTGATGGGGCAGGTGTAAACGCTTCGGCGGTTGTGCACAAGACTGTCAAAATGCAGAGCAAGCGCGACCATGGATTTTCCACTGCCGGTCGGCGTGTTGAGGATAACGTTCTTGCCGTCCAAAAGTTCCAAAATCGCTTCTTCTTGCGCTGGGTACAACGTTGTACCGCGGCTCTCTGCCCACGCCATAAATTGTTCTAAAACGTCTTCGGACGAAATATCGGAACGGTGTCCGTTGAACTTTTCAATCAGTTCGTTCAAAAAATCTTTGAGAATTCGCTTGTTTTGCTCTGCCATAATGTGCTAAAAATAACTTTTTGAAAAATCTTTCGTAAGAAGTTTTCTATTTTCGAAATCATAGGAGAATTGTTATGAAAGGAATTGTACTCGCTGGGGGCTCCGGCACACGTCTGTATCCGCTTACGATGGTCACATCGAAGCAACTTTTGCCGGTCTATGATAAGCCGATGATTTATTACCCGCTTTCGACTTTGATGTTGGCGGGCATTCGTGACATTCTCATTATCTCTACACCGACAGATTTGCCGAACTTTGAACGTTTGCTCGGTGACGGCTCTGCTATGGGTCTCAACTTGAGCTATAAGGTACAGCCGAGCCCGGATGGACTTGCCCAGGCTTTCATTTTGGGCGAAGAATTTATCGGTAACGATTGCTGCGCCATGGTGCTTGGCGATAACATCTTCTACGGAAACGGTTTCAGTCAGCTTTTGAAGGCTGCCGTCAAGAACGCCGAAGAAAATGGCCGTGCGAGCGTATTTGGCTACTACGTCGAAGACCCGGAACGTTTTGGCGTTGTGGAATTTGACGATAATGGCAAGGTGATTTCTGTTGAAGAAAAGCCGAAGGAACCGAAGAGCAATTACGCTATTACGGGTCTTTATTTCTATGACAACCGCGTGGCTGGATTTGCCAAGGTGCAAAAACCGAGCGCTCGCGGCGAACTTGAAATTACCGACCTCAACAAGACTTACCTCGACAAGGGTGAACTCGACGTGAAACTCCTCGGTCGTGGTTTTGCTTGGCTTGACACTGGCACGATGGATAGCCTTATCGAAGCGGGCGAATTCGTGAAAATGGTCGAAAACCGCCAGGGTATCCAGATTTCTGCCATCGAAGAAATTGCTTATAAGAACGGCTGGATTAACAAGGAAAAACTTTTGGAATCCGCAGCTAAGTATGGCAAGTCTCCTTATGGTCAGCACCTCAAAAAGGTTGCCGAAGGCAAGATCCATTACTAGAATTCGGATTTTGTATTTTGACTCTTTATGCCCGGCATTCCTTGCCGGGTTCTTTTTTGTTTGTTGTCCGCAGAAAAAGTTGCCCTTTACTATATTTCCCTCGTAAATTGGAGAAATTCATGAAACGATCCATCGTAATTACTGGCGGGGCAGGTTTTATTGGGAGCCATGTTGTTCGCCTCTTTGTCAACAAGTACCCTGAATACAATATCATCAACCTCGACAAGCTCACGTATGCGGGCAACCTCGCAAACCTGAAGGATGTCGAAGGCAAGCCGAACTACAAGTTCGTGAAGATGGACATCTGCGACTTTGACGCGTTCTACAAGCTTATGCAGGACGAAAAGGTCGACGGCATCATCCATCTCGCTGCCGAAAGCCATGTGGACCGCTCCATCAAGGACCCGTTCACATTCGCCCGCACGAACGTCATGGGTACTCTCTCCCTCCTCCAGGCTGCAAAGCTCTACTGGGAAAGCCTCCCGGAAAAGTACGAGGGCAAGCGTTTCTACCACATTTCGACCGACGAAGTTTACGGCGCCCTCAAGATGAACCACCCGGAAGGCATCACGCCTCCGTTCACGACTACGGCTTCTAGTTCGGAACACCATTTGGCATACGGTGACGACTTCTTCTACGAAACGACGAAGTACACACCGCACAGCCCGTATTCCGCCAGTAAGGCTGGCTCCGACCACTTCGTGCGCGCATTCCATGACACTTACGGCATGCCGACGATCGTCACGAACTGCTCCAACAACTACGGCCCGTACCAGTTCCCCGAAAAGCTCATCCCGCTTTTCATTAACAA